>JAJDVW010000178.1 GCA_022825925.1 Pseudomonadales bacterium
CCACTCCCGGAGATCCGGCGGCAGCAGATACAGTTGCGACTGGTCCGCGTTCACAAACTTCGGCATCCGGTGCCCTTCCTTCGTGCGCCGCCGACAATCATAAAATATCGACGGTACAAGTCCGACAGTCTGCTAGCGCCGGAGAACTGCCGGAGAACGTGTCAAATAGCGCGTCAAGTAAGCGCATGTAATCTCTGAAACATCCTTTTTTTCAACCCCTTATTGCGCCTAAAATGGTGTCAAACAAGGTGTCGAATAGCGGATGGACTGGCACAGGTTCCGCTTCGAGTATCGAGTCACGCTGGACGAGCGCGGCCGCGACGACCTGACGCGCCTGGAAGGCTACAGGGAGGCTGCCGGCAACCTCGTCCTGCCGCCGCACTGGAGCGACCAGCTCGATCGCCTCAACCGCATTCGGGCGGTGCACGGAACCACGGCCCTGGAGGGCAACCCCCTCTCCGAGGCCGAGGTGGAACAACAGATGGAACTGATGCGGGAGTCGCCGGCGCGACCCGAGAGTCCTTCCCGGGATCAGCGGCAAGTGCGAAACGCGGGTCACGCCCAGGACTGGATCAAGACGAGGTTCGCCCCCGGCAGGGCGCCGCTGGCCCGGGGCGACATCCTGAGGTTCCACCAACTCGTGACCGAGGGGTCGGACGAGACCGACAATCTCCCCGGGAAACTGCGGCGGCACTCCGTCGTCGTCGGGACCCCGGAACTCGGCGGCGTGCATCGCGGTGCGCCGCACGAGGAGCTGCCGCGGCTCCTGGAAGAGTTCGTGCGCTTCGTCAACTCTCGAGGTCTCGCCGCGCGTCACCCTGTCATCCAGGCGCTCGTGGCGCATTTCTTTCTCGTGACGATCCATCCGTTCGGCGACGGAAACGGACGAGTATCCCGGTTGGTCGAAGCGGGCATGCTCTATGAGGAGGGCTACAACGTGCACGGCTTCTACGGCCTCTCGAACTTCTTCTACCGGCACGCCGACGAGTACCGATTGCTCCTCCAGCAGAGCCGACGCACGCAGCCGTTCGACCTCAACGCCTTCGTCGCGTTCGGCCTGCGGGGATTCGCCGAAGAGCTGAAGGGCATCAACAACTTCATCAAGGCGAAGCTGAACCGCGTGATCTACCGGGACACGCTGGTGCGGGCCCGAAGCCAGCGCGTCGGCGCGCGCCGGCGCGTTCTCAACCAGCGCGAGTACCAGCTCCTCGACTTCCTGCTGACGGAAACCGAGCCCACCGACCCGTTCGCGGACGAGCCCTCACGAAAGATCGGATACGCCGAGCTGCGCCAATCGCCCTACATCGCGGCCGTGCATCGGGATGTCACCGCACGCACGTTCTTTCGGGAACTCGTGCGGCTTGGCGAGATGGGCTTCATCAAGTTCGTGCGCGGTCAGCCGGACCCCGTCGTGGAACTCGACTTCGAGGCGATCGGGCGGTACTGACACCCGACGCTTCAGGTGAGTGCGCGAGTCTCGAAGACCTCGGATACAGCGACAGAGAGCCCGTCCAGCACGAACGACGTGGCGACCTCTCCTGGCGCGAACGGATCGCTATCGATGTACCGATCCCGGCCGAGCGTCAGCACCGTAATCTCGGGACGGCGCGGGTCGACGATCCAGTACTCCGAGATGCCTGCTTCGGCGTAGTCCGCGCGTTTCTCGCGGTAGTCGCGGTCGGGGTCGTCCGGGCTGACGACCTCGGCGACGAGGTCGGCGCCGAGCCAGTACCGATCCCGACGACGGGGATCGGAGGCGTCCCGCAGGAGCATGAGGTCAGGCTCACGGAAGCGACCCTCGCGAATGCGAAGGCGCAACGGCGCAACCAGCGCCACTCCACCTTCCGTTCGGACGCGCTGATCGAACAGGCGGAAGAGAAACAGGAGAACGGACTGGTGCGAGTCGGTCGGCCCGGGAAGCTCCTCGATGCAACCGTCCGCGAATTCGACCAGGCGGCTGCAACGATCCGTGAGCCAGAGGTAGTCGTGCTCGCTCCAGCGACCCTGCGGAGGACGTGCCGCGAGCAGGATGGCATCGGCTGCCTGCTGTGAGGTTGCGGTGGCCTTGGCCATGCGATCATCGTGTCAAAGCGCCGGCCACCCTGCAACTTCGCACATTCCTGTGCTCACTCCGTAGCACGAGTCCGTGTCCACCGCCGCATGACGGGCTCGCCGCACACGGACACCGTGGTCAAAGCCCCGTCAGATCTCCCCAAGCTCCCCCCACGCCTCCCGCATCTTCCCAAGATGCTCCCCCGGCGCGAGTCCGCCGCCCAGCGTCCGCAGGCAGAGGTGCGTCAGCCCCTTCTCCCGCCAGCCGCGCAAGCGGTCCTTCCACTCCGGGGCGCGCGGGCCGACCACGGCCACGCCGGCCTCCGCACCGATCTCCGCGGGATCGCGGTTCGCTCCGCGCGCCGCCGCGTCGATGTCCGACTTGATGCCCGGGAAGTCCTCCGGCGAGCAGAGCACGAACCAGCCGTCCGCCTGGCGCCCGATGCGTCGGCGAATGCGGGCCACCGGCACGCCGCTCGCGCCGATCCAGACCGGGATGGGCCGCTGCACCGGCAGGGGCGACAGTCCCGCGCCGCGCACGGTGTCCCATCGACCCTCGAAGTCGACCTGCTCCTGGGTCCACAACGCCCGCATCAGGTCGAGCTGTTCCTCGACGCGCGCGCCGCGCGTCCCGAAATCCTGGTTCAGCGCCGCGTACTCGTCCGCGTTGCCGCCCACGCCGATCCCGAGCCGTACGCGGCCCGCGGTCAGGATGTCGAGCTCCGCCGCCTGCTTCGCGAGGAGCACCGTCTGCCGCGCCGGCGTCACGATCACGGAAGGCACGAGTTCGATGCGCTCGGTGACCGCGGCGACCCAGGCGAGCAGCATCATCGGCTCGTGCAGTGTCCCGCTGCCCGGGCGCAGCACCTGGTCCGGCACGCGCAGGTGCGCGTAGCCGATCTCGTCCGCCGCCTGCGCGAATTCCCGGATCGCGCCCATGTCGTTGCCGAGCTCCCGCACCGGGAGCGAAACGCCCACCCGCATTCGACCTCCTCATCCGTCCTGTAGAATCGGCCGCTTGCCCGCGCAAGCGACTCTTTCAGCGTAAGCGACCGGCGGCTTCCGGGTCCACGGGCACTGCAGATCAGGGGGACTCCATGCAGGATCTTTTTTCCATCGAGGGCAAGGTCGCCCTGGTGACCGGCGGCTCGCGCGGCATCGGCGAGATGATCGCGGCCGGCTTCCTGGCGCACGGCGCCCGGGTCTACATCAGCTCGCGCAAGGCCGATGCCTGCGCCGCCGCGTGCGAGCGGCTCATGCAGGCCCATGGCGGCACATGCGCCGCATTGCCGGGGGACCTTTCCGGTCTGCCCGGCATCGAGGGCGTCGCCGCCGAACTGGCACGCCGCGAAGAGCGGCTCGACATTCTCGTCAACAACGCCGGCGCCGCCTGGGGCGCGCCCCTCGACGAGTTCCCGGAGAGCGGCTGGGACAAGGTGATGGACACCAACGTGAAGGGGGTGTTCTTTCTCACGCAGAAACTGCTGCCCCTGCTGCGCAAGGCGGCCACGCACGAGCATCCGGCGCGCGTCATCAACGTCGGCTCCGTGGACGGGATCAAGACCCCGGTGTTCGACAACTTCCCGTACGGTCCCTCCAAGGCCGCCCTGCACCACCTGACGCGCGTGCTGGCGGCGCACCTGGTCAAGGAGAACATCCTCGTCAACGCGATCGCGCCGGGCCCGTTTCCCACCTGGATGCTGAGCCTCGGCGTCGGCTTCGGGGGCGAAGTCGAAGGCGAAGGCGCGGACTGGGAAGCCGTCGGCGCGCAGAACCCCAGGGGCCGCGTCGGCACCCCGGAGGACATCGCGGGACTCGCGATCTTCCTCAGTTCCCGCGCCGGAGCGTATACGGTGGGAGAGACGATCACCTGTGACGGCGGCGCCGTCGCCGTCTCCTGAAGCACGCTGACCGACCCGTGACCCGCGGCGCGCTGGAAGGCGTTCGCGTCCTCGACCTGACGGACGAGCGCGCCATCTACGGCGCCAAGCTGCTGGCGGACCTCGGCGCCGACGTGGTGCGTCCGGAACCCCCCGAGGGGGATCCGCTGCGCGAGCGCGGCCCCCACGTCCCCGCCGAAGGCGCCGGCGGCCCCGCAGAGAAAGCCGCACCCGCCGGGACGGGATCGCTGTGGCACGCGTTCTTCGCGTCCTCGCGGCGGTTCTTCGCGCTCGATCCGGCCACGGAGGCAGGGCACGAACAGCTCGAACGCCTGGTCGACCGCGCGGACATCGTGCTCGCGAACAGCGGCGCGTTCGCCGTCGAGGAGGCGCGACTCTCCGACGCCCTCGCGCGCCGCCCGGAACTCGTCGTCGTGGACGTGTCCTCGTTCGGCCAGGAGGGTCCCTGGGCGGACTACCTCGCGCCCGACCTCGTCGCCGGCGCCCTCGGCGGATCGGTCGCCACCACGGGCGACGTGGACACGCCGCCGCTCAAGGCCTTCGGCGAGCTCAACTTCATGCTGTCCGGCGTCTACGCCGGCATCGCGGCCCTCGCCGGCCTGCACTGTGCCCGGCGCACCGACATCGGCCAGCGCATCCACGTCCCCGTGCACGAGTGCATCGCGTCGGCCCTTGAGCACGTCTTCATGTGGCACTGGTACCAGGACCACATCGGCGTGGCCGAGAAGCCCGTGCTCGAGCGCCGCGGCAGCCTGCACTGGACCAATGCCTACCAAGTGATGCACGGCGGCGCCGGCGCCGTCATGGTCACCCCGATCCCGAATCTCGACGGACAGCTCGTCTGGCTGATCGAGCACGGTCTCGGAGAGGACCTGCTGGACCCGCGCCTGCAGCTTCCCGAGCACCGCCGCGAGTTCCTCGACCGCCTGATGGACGCGCTCAGGAGTTGGGTGGCATCCGAGGACGCCGAAGCCCTGTTCCTCGAAGCACAGTCGCGTCACCTGCCGTATGGACACGTGAAGCGCATTGAGGAAGTCGCCCGGAACCCCCACCTGGCGGCCCGCGACTGGTGGCAGGCATACCCCCTCACGGCGGAGCGCAGCGTCCAGGGCCCCGGGGCGCCCTACCGGTTCAGCGAGACGCCCTGGAAGATCGCCTCCCATGGCCCGCCTGGTTGCGACACCGAGTCGATCCTCGACGAGATCGGCTGGGAGGACGGGGCGTGAGACCGCTCGACGGCGTCCGCGTCCTGGACTTCACCCATGTCCTCGCCGGGCCGTTCGCGACCCGCGTGCTCGGCGACATGGGCGCCGACGTGGTGAAGGTCAACTCCGCTGCCCACGTGGCCGCCAACGCCCCGGGTTCGCCGTACTACCTGATGTGGAACCGCAACAAGCGCGCGCTGGCCCTCGACATGTCGCGCGACGAAGCGCGGGCGATCTGCCGCCGGCTGTGCGGGCAGGCCGACGTCGTCATCGACAACTTCTCGGTCGGCGTGCTCGACCGCTGGGGCGTCGGCTACGACATGGTGCGCGAAGACAACCCCGGCGTCGTCTACGTGCAGATGTCCGGGATGGGGAGCGAGGGTCCGTGGTCGGGATTCGTGACGTATGCGCCGACCATCCACGCGCTCGCCGGGCTCACCCACCTGACGGGCGTTCCGGGACGCGAGGACATCGGCATCGGGTTCTCCTACAACGACCACCAGGCCGGACTGCACGGCGCCTTCGCGATACTCGCGGCCCTCGAGTCGCGCCGCGCGACCGGGAAGGGACAGCGGGTGGACCTGTCGCAGTTCGAGGTCGGCGTGAACTTCGCCGGACCGGCCCTGCTCGACTACCTCGGCAACGGCCGCGCCGCCCGTCCCGCCGGCAACCGCCTGCCGTATGACGCGGCGGCCCCGCACGGGTGTTTCCCCTGCGCTGGCGCCATATCCGAACACCCTGCCGACGAGCGCTGGGTAGCCATCGCATGCATGACGGACGACCAGTGGGAACGGCTGCGGGCGGTCATGCGAGACCCCGAGTGGTCGCGGGACCCGGCATTCGCGACCGCGGCCGGACGGCTCGCCGCGGAGCCCGACCTGGAGAAAGGTATCTCCGCCTGGACCTCCGGGTTGCAGGCGACGGAGGTCATGGAGCGGTGCCAGGCGGCCGGCGTGCCGGCCGGAGTCGTCCAGACCGGTGTCGACCTCGTCGAGCGCGACCCGCAGCTCGCGCGCTCCGGGTTCCTCCGGAAGATCGAAGACGACCACCCCACTGCCGGCGCCACCTACGCCGACCGGCTCCCCATGTACTTCGAGCGCACCCCCTGCGACGTCTACGAACGCGCCAGGGAGATCGGCGAGGACAACGCGTCGGTGCTGCAGGACTGGCTCGGGATGTCGGAAGGGGAGGTCAGGAAGGGAGAGGACGAGGGGTATCTGACCTGAGGGCCTCGGTCGCCTCGTAGGAGGCCGCGCCGTAGGACGGCGCGGGCGCGTAGGTCGGTGGGGCCGGGCCGCGAGCGGAGCCGGAGGCGACGGTTGCGGGGCGCTACCCCCGTCCCACGAACGGCATCTGCGTCGCCATCACCGTCATGAAGAGCACGTTGGCATCCAGGGGCAGGTTGGCCATGTACACGACCGCGCGCGCCACGTTGTCGACGTCCATCGTCGCCTCGGGGCGCACGGATCCGTCCGGCTGCATCACGCCCTCGCCCATGCGCGCCGTCATGTCCGTGTAGGCGTTGCCGATGTCGATCTGACCGCACGCGATGTGATGCGGGCGCCCGTCGAGGGCCGTCGCCTTGGTCAGGCCCGTCATGCCGTGCTTGGTCGCCGTGTAGGGCGCGGAGTTGGGGCGCGGCGTGTGCGCCGAGATGGATCCGTTGTTGATGATACGGCCCCCCGCCGGATCCTGCGCCTTCATCGTCCGGAAGGCGTGCTGCGTGCAGACGAAGGCGCCCGTCAGGTTGACTTCCATGACCTGGCGCCACTTGTCGACGTCCAGCTCTTCGAGGGGCACCGGCGCGGCGCCGCGGCCGGCGTTGTTGAATAGCACGTCGAGCCGCCCGAACCGCTCCTTCGTCGCCGCGAAGAGGTGCGCGATCGAGGCGTCGTCGCTGACATCGGTCGGCACGACGAGCGCCCGTTCGCCCGCGCCCGATTCCTCCACGGCCGCGCGCAGCCGCTCCTCGCGCCGGCCGGCGAACGCCACCGCGTAGCCGTCTTCGAGCAGGGCGAGGGCCGAGGCCTTGCCGACGCCGCTGCCGGCGCCCGTCACGATGGCCACCCGATGGTCGTTGTCGCTCATGCGGCACCCCCCGAAAGGCCGCGCGATGCTATCACGCGGCCGTCCGGCGGAACGGACGTGCCGCAGCGCGCGCGCAAACTCCGTGGGGCCTCAGCAACGTGTTCCCCGCCCCGGGCGGCGGCAGGATGCTGTCGGACAACGCCCTGCGGCGTCTCGTGGCGCGGCTCGGCGTCAACGCGACGGCGCATGGCTTCCGCTCCAGCTTCAAGGACTGGGCGCTCCGTCATCGCCGTGGTCGGTCTCCATCAGTTCATTGGGCGTGCAGATCACCGGCGGCTCGCAGCCCGCGTCCCGGCACGCGCGTTCGATCCGCACCCGAATCGCCGCGTTGGAGACGTGCCTGAAGTTCCACGCCACGGCGTGCCGGCCCGGGCCCCGCCGCCGCTACACCCGATTCGGGCGCGTCACCCCGATCCGAACCATTGGGCGGCCACATCCCGATGCCGGTGCAGCCGGTGTAGCGTTGCGCATCCTGCCAGAGGACTCACTCGGCGCACCGCGCTGCCGATCAATACCGGCCCCTTCGATCCGCTGCCGCCCGGCTGCGGTCTCCACCATGTCGGTGAACGGCATCGCGACCCATTCTGCGACCGCCCGCACGCGATCCACCTGCGCCGCGTCGCGGATCGGCCGCCGTGTACTACGCGAAGCGCCTCCGCTGAGCACGCCCGCCTGTTATCAAAGGCTCACGGCCTCCTCTGCCACCGCTCTCGCTGATAGACCTGATCGAAGCGCCGAAGGGCGGCCGTCGCATTGGTGCCGCAGGACCGATCAATCCGCACCAACTTCTCCCGCCTAGCCGACAGGTCGCGGTAGGCATCGTCAACGGCCCGCCGCTCCGCAGCCGTCATGTCGTCGAACAGCCCCACCTCGACTGCATGGGCGGCGCTGACCAAGAAGCCCTCCGCGGCCTCGATCTCCGCACACTTGGGGATCACCAGCGAGCAACCTACGCAAGCGGCCAAAAGGGCGACAACTGACACCAACAGCACGTCGTCCGGCCTCATGCGCGCAGACCTTTACCGATCTGTACCACGATAAGGGTATCGCGCCACAAACTCGTCCGGGTCCATGTCGAGCACCGCCTGATGAAGAGCCTGTCCTCGAGACCCTCCAGGAAGAGGGCGGGCTCCGCGAGCCGGGCGCGCTCGTCCTCGTCCTCGAGGTCCAGGTACACGGCATCGAGCGTTTCTCCGACGGCGTGCGCGAGCGGGGTGTTGCCCGCCTGACGGGATCCGAGGAGGGCTACGACCGCCTGGCGCCGCAAGGCCGCAGGCATCTCTTCTGCAATCATCCCTCGGATGACTTTCATGAAAATCGTCCACCAGAAGGACGATTTGCAACCATAAGCACTGCCTTCCACTCTCGTCACAGCGTCGGCTTCCGCAATGTGAAGGATTTCGTGGCTCAATCACGCGGCCTGCAAGGCTCCCTGTGTACGCTTCGCAGACAGCGTCGCCACTGCCCACGCAACACTCGGTTCCGGCTGGTCGGTCCACCTTGGCCGGTCGGGTCTCTCACCCGCTGGGTCGCAAAGAAGGTTTCCGTCACGTCACAGCATGACTTCCCCCTTCACCAAGCTTCGCCTGGCGCAAGACGAGAGCACATCCCAATCCCGCGGTCGACAGCGATCCGCCGAGTTTCCGAACGGTCATATCTGCTCCGTCACTTCCAGATTGCGTTTGGTGGATGTCTGGGTAGGCCTCGCATGGTACCGTCACGAAGCTGAACAGGGGCAAGCTCGAACTCCGGTGCCGCCGAGACGATTCGTCCGAGGTCCATCTCCACCACCCGCGGCGGCTGCCCGTGGCACGGTGACATTGGCCGCCGTGGCACTCCTTACCGCCGCCCTCGCGACAGCGGGCTCGCGGGGCACGGGCGACTTCGACGCGGACGGGCGGGACGAAATCCTGCTGCGCGACGAGACGGACGGAGGCTTCGGCTACTACGATGTCGAGGACACCGGAGCGGTCCTGCAGACCCTCGAGACGCCGGTCGCCGACGGTTACGAGTTCGCGGGCATCGGCGACTTCAACGGGGACGGCCAAGCCGACGTGTTGTTGCGTCACTCGGAGACCCTGGCCTGGCTGATCCTGGAGGTAGACGCCGGCGGACTGCGGCGTCGTGACGTGCCTGCGCTGACGACGAATCCCGACTACGACTTCGCCGGCATCGGCGACTTCAACGGCGATGGCTCGGACGACATCCTCGTCCGCAAGAACAGCGCGTTCGGTGCCGCGCTCTACTACCGGATGGGCGGCGAGCGCCCCGTGCTCCACCGTCACTTCGGCCTCACGCGGAATCTCCTGTTCGAGGTCGTCGGGACGGGTGACTTCAACGGCGACGGCAGGGACGACATCCTGCTGCGGCACGCCGAGCGCCGCACGTGGATCGCCTACCAGATGCATGCGCCACGGGCGACGCTCCACCGCCTCGGCGTGACGCGCAACCCGGAATTCGTGTTCCAGAGCACGGGAGACTTCACCGGCGACGGACGCGACGACATCCTGCTGCGGAACAGGCGGACCGGGGAGTGGGTCTACTACGAGATGGACGGCGCCCGCGTGACACTCCGCCGCCTCTCCGGCGTGAACCAATCCGCGGGCTACCGCTTCGTCGCCGCCGGAGACTTCAACGGGGACGGAGCGTCATCCGTGACGTTACGACACACACGCGGCGAGTGGGTCCACTACGACTTGGCAGGCCCCGAGGCGCTCGAGAGTCGGTATCCCGACATGACGACCGATCTGGCCTGGATCCCTGCGGGCTCGCTGCCGAGGAGCCACGTCGCAGCGTTCGTCTCGGTATGCCGCCGCACGGCTGCGATCCGTGACGCCATCCTCGCCAGGGTCGGCGAGGCCGACTGCGAGCGCGTCACGCGAACCCAACTCCGCCGGATGACCTACTTGTCCGTTGCAGGAACCGGGTTAACGTCGGTCAAGCTCGGGGACTTGGCCGGCCTCACGGGATTGAGGAGTCTTCGGCTTTCGCGGAACGCCATCGCAGAGTTTCCCCCGGGGATCTTCGATGGCCTTGTGGATCTCGAGTTTCTCGACATCGAGAAAAACCGGGAGGTAACGCTCGACGCAGACCTGTTCGCAGGGCTCCACAACCTTCGGCAGATGTACCTTGGAGGGTCGACACTCCTCGAGTTGCCGGCCGACATCTTCCGCGACCTCTGGAACCTGCAGTGGCTCGCCATCCCGGGCAGCCCGCGGTTGCGTTTCTCGGACGGACAGTTCGATGCCGTCGGCAACCTACGGTCGCTTTGGCTGCCCTACACAGGTTTCGGACAGAGGCTGCCCTCCGGCCTCTTCCGCGAACTGACCCGACTGGAGAGTTTGTCGTTGTGCTGCCGTGCGCTGCCGGGGCTCGACGCCGATACGTTCGTCGGCTTGTCGAGCCTCAGAGAGCTCTCTCTCGACAGAAACGGGTTCACTGAGCTTCCGGACGAGATCTTCGCGGGGCTGCACTCCCTGGAAGACTTGCGGGTGGACGACAACGGCCTGTCGAGCATCCCCGACAGCGTGTTCAGCCTGACCAACCTGCGCCACCTGGAACTCGCGAACAATCAGCTAAGCGAAGTGCGTCCCGAAGGATTCGCGGATCTCGCCGAGCTGCGGTTCCTGGACCTGAAGAACAACCGGCTCACCAATCTGCCCCCGCGCGCGTTCCAAGGGCTGAACAACCTCGCGGAGCTTTACGTGGACGGGAATCCGGGTGCGCCGTTCATGATCGCGCTGGAGATCGAGCGCACCGACAGCCGCGACCCGCTCGCACCGGGGCCGGCGGAGGTCACGGTCCGGTTCGGCCCCGACGCCCTGTTCGCGTCCCTGCCCTTCGACGTGACGACGGACGTGCGCGTGCAGCGCGGCACGCTTTCCGCCAGCACGACGACGATCCCGGCAGGACAGCGCGCCGGAGGCCGCATGACGGTGACCCAGGGAACCCCTAGGGAAGGCACCTACGTGCATGGCCTGGTGCCCCGCCGGATCGATGCTGCCGGTTTCAGCGGCCTGAGCAGCGCCGTGGCCGAACCCGTCGTGCTCTTCTCCCCGGAATCGAATCGCCTGCCAAGGGCGATCGGCCGAATCACGCCACACACGCTCACGGCGGGTGTCCCGCTGGCGCTGCATCGGAAGGACCCCGAATGCTGCGAGATCGCGGACGTGACGAGCTACTTCGACGACGAGTCCGCAGAATCCCTGAACTACGAAGCGCAGTCCAACCGCGTGGACGTCGTGACGGCCGATGTCGACGGGACGATGCTGACCCTCGATCCCGTCGGGGCCGGGGACGCGGTAGTTGCCCTGACCGCTACCGACCCCGGCGGACTCTTCGGCCTGCACGAGATCGCGGTCTCCGTGGAGCCGCGCCCGGACCACAGCCGCTTCGACATTGCCATGGTCTTCGTGAGTACCGTAACGGACCACCAGGCCGCCCTGGTCGCCGAGGCTGCCGAGCGGTGGACCGAAATAATCGTGGGGGACATCGAGGACATCAACTTCTCATCCTCGCCCATCACGCCGGGGTGCGGTTTCGACGGTCCCATCTTCGGCGGAATCCTGGACGACATACGGGTGTTCGTGCATCTCGCGCCCCAGCAACCCCGCGCCGGCCCGAGTCGGGTTCGCACGAGTTCGGGGCTCCCGGCCACCGGCTGTGTCTGGCTTCGGACGCGAGCCGACGCGGGGGCAACCGAAAAGCAGGATGACCGGTGGCGGAGTACCGCGACGCATGAGTTCGCGCACGCACTGGGGTTCGGCACTCTGTGGAGCGGTCCTCTCCGCGTCCGCAACCCTGACGGCAACACCGACCCGCACTTCCGCGGGCCCCTGGCAGTCGAAGCGTTCGACCGCGCCGGGGGAACGGATTACATCGGCCCGAAGGTGCCTGTATCGCGCCTCGCTTACGGCCACTGGCGCAATACCTGGGCCGCATACCGCGAGGGGGATGTCGTCTACGATGAACTCATGGGCGGCGTTCTTGAACCAAGCTGGGTAGACTCGCGTGGTGTCACCGAGTTCGCGCGCGTCCTGAGCGAAATCACGGTCCAGTCGATGGCGGACATCGGCTACCAGGTGGACCCGGGTCGCGCCGACTACTTCCGCATCACGCCCAGGCCACCGGGCACCCCCGCGCCGCCGAACCCGCACGCTTCCCCCGCTACCCAACAGCCGGATGCGGACTGGGGCATGCGCTCGGAAGCGCCCGGCGGCGAAGGCGTCGACGACATCTGGTATGGCCCCGTCATCGTCGTGGACACGGACGGTCGGCGCGTCGGCACCACGGATGCGGAAGGCAACCAGCGGTGAAACGTCCGTGTCCATCCGTGCGTAACCCGGCGGCGGTCGGGCAGTTGTGGTCCGTCGGGACGCGGCAAGAACAGGGCGCGGCCCGACGCGCCAGATCCGAAGCGGCATCCGATCGCGGCGAGTCGTCGCAGCACCGAAACCCGGTGACCGCCGGCGTGCCGTCGCCGCTTGCCCCTCCGCGCCAACGCCGGCGCGCCGTCAAAGGGCTGTCGTGCGCCGTCCTCGCCAGCGCGGCGCTCCTCGCAACCGCCGATGCCCACGGCCAGGATCGACCCGCGGGGTGGTACGTCGGAGTGGAACTGGGCATCGCCGCACCCGCGGACATCGGCATCCGGGGCACGAGCGACGACGTCCCAACGAACTGCGACGGACACTTCCCGCCCCTCGAGGTCGACGGCCGGACGCTGCCGCTGCCCCTGGACCACCCCGAGTGCGCCCCGGGCGCGGAGAGCTGGACCAGCCGTTTCGACACGGAACGCGGGGCGTCGGTCGGCCTTCAGGCCGGCTACGCATGGCGCGCTTTTCGATTCGAGGCCGCGTACACCCGCCGCCACCACGGCGGAGACCGGTCCGCCAGCACCGTGGTGGGAGACAAGGAGGCAGAGTTCGTGGAGACCGCAGAGCGGCTCGACGATATCAAGGCGCAGGCAATGTTCGCCAACGTCTACTACGAACTCCCCTTCGCGCCCGCCGGCTTCACGCCGTTCGTCGGCGCGGGAGTGGGCCTCGTCGAAGCGCGCGCGGACTACGGCGCGGCGTACCGCCGCAATCCCGACGCCCGGCTCCTCCTGGCGCTGGGCAGGCATGCGGCCGCCGCCGGTACGCTGTCCGCCCAGGACGCGACCCTCGCGGACCGGATACCCGCCTACCAGATTCTCGTCGGTGTGGACCGGCCGCTCGGGAAGCACCTCACGCTTGGCGCGAAGGTGCGTCGCGTCGCCCTGCTCGACGAGTTCAGGGACCGAGCGCCGCCGGACCTTCTGCGCGGCCACGCCCCCACGGTCGCGCCTGGGCGGCAGGCAGGTCGTCAACGCCTTTGCCACGCGTGACCTGGACTACTGGGCCGTCGCCGTCGACCTCAGGTACTTCTTCTGAGCGCGGTCAGCGTTTCCGCGTTCCAGTGTCGGGTCACCCGCGTGCGGCACGCGGAGTCGGTGGCCAACGGCAGCCTGCATCCTGCGAGTCAGGGCTTCGGATCGACATTCGTCGATCATCCAGCTGCTGTCGCTGTTTCGATCCGCCACGAAGGTGATCCGCACTCCGTTGA
Organism: Pseudomonadales bacterium; assembly: GCA_022825925.1. Taxonomy (GTDB): domain Bacteria; phylum Pseudomonadota; class Gammaproteobacteria; order Pseudomonadales; family Azotimanducaceae; genus VXNE01. The sequence goes on from JAJDVW010000178.1 coordinate 13,829, forward strand.
TCGTGGTGTTCCTGATCGAGAGGCGGCTCCCGCTACAGCTGAGGAATCCACCGGCGCGAAGGCAGCCCCGACCGTTTGCGTCGACATCGAAGGTGAAGGTGGTACGGTAGATTTCGCATTCCCCTCCGGGCTGCACCACATCGTCTGGACGGCAGTACGAGTCACCTCCGCCCCCGCCGCCACCGCCCGAGGCGCCAAGAACCAGTTCGTAGGTTCCCGTCGTCGACGGGCTGAAGCCCCGGACTTCCACGTAGTACGTCCCCGGATCCAGATCCTCCTCGATCCTGAAGTTCGCTCCCGAACCGCCGTTATCGTCGGTCTCCAGCTCCAAACCGTCTCCGTCGAACACGGTTCCGTAAGTATCGGTGCTGCCCGTGGTCTCCGCGCTGTACGTGCCGCCTTGCGTGATCTCGACCCGGAAATAGTCCCGATCCCCGCCCTCTTCGAGCGCGCCGTCGGTCGTGGACGGCACCGCCACCACACTCGCCGAAGCGAACGTGTCGCCGTGGTCGTCGGCACTCCCGCCGCCCCCGCCGCCGTCATCCGACGCTTCCACTTCCACTGCCACACCGGTCGAGCAGTTGTTCCTCGTGTCGGACTCGCCGCCGACCGCCTCCACGCAGGCGCCGTAGTAGTACCTCCCGGCCCTCGACGGCGCGGTCAATCGTATGGACTCGTCGCTCTCGGCGCCCGGCTGCAGGCTGCCGACGACGTCAGTGCCGACTTGCGTGTCGTCCGACGAGACCGAGGCATCGCCAGATCGGTAGTACCGCACCGTCCGCGCGCCGACCGACCGGCCATCCCCACTGTTGCGGACCGTGACGCTGAGGGTGAACGACGCACCCGCTTCGGGCGTGGCGTCGTCCACCGCGGGCGCCTCGACCACGAGGTCGGGCGCCGCCACCCGGATCTCCACCCCGCGCGAGCAGTTGTTCGCGGTATGCGACTCTTCGTCGACCGCATCGACGCACACGCCATAGTAGTAGGCTCCAGCACTCGACGGCGCGGTGATCGGGGCGGAGATGTCGGCGTCGTCACCGGGGGCCAGCCTGGTCACATGTCGCGTGGCGACTTCGTCGTCGCCCGCATCGACCGTGGCGTCCGACGACCGATAGAAGCGCAGGATCGACGAGTCGGACCGGGCGCTGCCGCGATTGCGCACTGTCGCGTCGAAGCGGAACAGCCGGCCGTGAAGTGGAGCCGGGTCGTCCACGGTAGCCCGAACCACGACCAGGTCGGGGCCGTCCGGCAGCGCCAGCCGCTCCGCATTTGCCGGAGTCGCGACCCGTTCGAACACCAGAATCCCTTGCCGCGTGCTCACGTAGACGTGACGCCCGTCGGGACTCGCCGCCAATCCGAGCGGTCTACCGAACTCCGGCACCAAGTCGTTGAAACGGTCGGACGTTCCCGCTTCGACCCGCTCCGCTTCCACAAGCGTCCGCTCGCCGGACCGCCACTCGGCGACGTAGCCCCCGCCTGCGCAGAACACGTCCAGCGCAGAAGCTCCCCGCGCAGCGGCAAGGACGCACGACGTCCGAATGGCGCGGCCCCACCGGTCACTCGCAAAAGTCCGCGGCAGCGTGGCGAGCCGCTCCGGGTCGAGCGGCTTCTCCAGCGAGAACGCGTGGGTCGCCTCGCCGTCGGCCACGAACAGGAGCGTCCCGTCTCCGCCCACGGCGACAAGCGGTTTGGGCTGCCACGAAGGATCGCGAAGGGGCGCGTCGGCGTCGATCGCCAGCAGATTCCCCGATTCCGCGTCCGTCTGGAGAGTGATCAATCTGCCCACGGCCGCCACGTAGAGCAGTCCGTCCGCGGACAACGCTGCGCCGGTCGCAACGCCGACGTGATAATCCGTCGTGAACCGCAGGCCATCGTCATCCTCGATAGCGAACGCGTCCACGCGGAACTCGCCGATCCGATACGCGAACGTGCCCTCGGGGTGTACGAGCAGGCGTCCGCACCGGGCCGGATCGTCGGCAACCGAGAGATCCACCGGAGCCGCAACTGCTGGTCCGCCGTCCTCGATCTCGAACGACCGCCACGTACCGCAGTCGTGGGCGAGCAGTCGCGAGCGGTCGCCGTCCCAGGCCAGCGATGCGTGTTCCAGATCGTCATCGACAAGCTGGACGAAGGACAGTCCGCCCATCTCCCGATCACGCTCGAACACCGAGAGCCCCAGTCCCGACGCCAGGTAGAGCGCTTCGCCGCCGAAGACCAGTTCGCCGGGCATCCGGATCTCGACGGGCTGGTCTCTGCCGTCCCTGTATCCGTCCGCCAGCCGTCCGGCATATCGCAGCCACAGCGGCGGATCCGCCGTGTCCCAGCGCAGCGTGAACCCGCCGCCCGTGCCGCCGCCGACGGTGCCAAGCGAGACCGCGTGGCGCGATCCGGCCTCGGCGTAGAACAGAACTGCCGCGCCGTCTCCTTCGGCTCTCTGCCAGCGGCTGGACGCCTTCATGTCCACGCCGTCGCCGTCGAACACCGTCAGCGCCCACGGTCCGCCGTCGCCGCCGGCGGAGAAACGGTACCAGCCGTCCTCCGGGGCCTCGAACGTCCACCACACCGCCGACCGTCCGACGACTTCCGTGCGGACGCCCGCGTCCGTGGTCGCGAACCGGTTCGAGCCCGACAGCGCGCCGTACGCGGAGTCGAGCACCGCCGTGCGCGCCCTGCCGTCGTTGACGGGCGTCGGACCCCATTCCAGTTCGCCAAGGGCACGGCCAACGACGAATGCGTCCGGGCCTTCCGCCGGGAAGCCGGACGCGAGATGCAGCGTCTCGCCGGCAGCGACGTCCACGGCGAACTCGCGCGGCGCGAGGGGTCCCGCTGCACCCACGAGGTTCAGTTCCTCCAACGAGTTCCCCGCGAAGGCTCGAACCTGAAGCTGATGTCCGTCGTTGCCCCTCAGGCGGTGCTCAAGCCGCCAGGTGTAGCGTCCGTTCTCCGGGGCCTCCCACTTCCACCACCGTGTGCGGACCCCGGTCTCGTCGGGCTCTCCGGGCTCCACGGTGGAATCGCTGTCCACACGGATCTCAGCAGACATCGTCCCGGTCAGCGCGTCCGCCTCCGCGAACGTGTCGTTGTCCACCGGCTTCAAGCTGGTTCGATTCCACTCCAGCATGAAGGGCGCGGAGGACCTCTCGCTCCCATGCGCCGCCGCAATCCTGAACTCCTCCCCGGCACGCGCGGTGAAGTTGCGGTCCCCATGACGTGGGAAGGTGGCGGCGAGCCTCAACTTCCCTATGTCGTTCCCGCGGAAAACCATGAGGCTCGGGATGTATCCCGGTCCAAAAACGACGCCACCGTCCTCGTGACGTACTACGGTCTGGAAGGAGTAGTCGCCGTCCTCGGGCGCGGTCCACCGGTACCAGACCGTTCCGGCCAGCGACGCCCAGGACTCGCCGCGTTCCAGCGTGGCACCCGCGGTCCTGGTCTCGATCTCGCCGGAGACGCCTTCGAGCTGCGCCGCCGCGGCGAAGTCGTCGTTCGCCGGACGCCCCGTCGACCAGTGCAGTTCCAGATCCTCGGACCGCTCGAAGCTCGCGACCCGGACCCGGTACGACCGTCCCGCTTCGGCCTGGAACGAGACGTTGAACCGGTCGTCCGCGACCTCCGCCAGCGAAGCCGGAAGATCGCCCTCGAACGCGGCCACGCGGGCGTGTTCCGACGCCGCGCCGCCGGGACGGCCGATGCCGAAATGGACGATCTCCGACGACGGCGCGGTCCACCGGTACCAGACGGAGGACGCCGGACGACGCACGAACGGGTGACTCGCCAGCCCCGGCTCTCCCGTCTCGGCGGTCGCCGCGAACAGGTCGAGTTCCACGGAACCCTCGGAGCCTTCGATCTCCTCCGCCTCGCCGAAGTCGTCGTTGGCACTCGCCGGCGTCCGCGCGACACCCGCGCCGAGGTCGACCAGCGCCACCGCCGCGGCCGCGTTCCATGCGTCGGCCGCAAGGCGCAGTTGTGCGGGCTCCGCGCCGGTCGTCCGTACACGCAGCCGAACGTCCGTGGTCTCCCCAGCCGCGAGTTCGCCGAGAGAGAACCAGACCCCGAAGAAAAGCGACTCGTTGGCGCGGCCGTCCAACGGTTCGGGAATCTCCAGTTCGCGCCAGCTTCCGTCGTCCAGCGCGACCGCGGCCGACTCGATCTCCACGCCGTCGCACATGATCGAACGCTCTTCCCCGCGGCAGTCGATGGCCAGTCGCGTACCCGCCGCAACGTAGCCGTCGACCGAAACCGAGACCCGGAGGTCGCGAACCGCGTCGGCGTCCAGCGCCCGCGGCTTCGCGTCGACGCGGAGTTGCGGCGTCGACGGGCCGCGGATGACGGTCCAGGCGAGCGCCGCCCGCGGAGCCGCCGTGTAGACCGCGCGCGCCGCCACCTTCGCGCGGTACGTCCCTGGCGTCGGGTTGCGGACGACGATCCACTCGACGTTGTCGATACGGGACGTCGAAGAATGCTCGCCGCACTCGGCCCCGCCGCAGTCGGCGTCGCGGTCGAGCCAGAGGTCGAGGTCGTTCAGCACCGCGGTCGAGATCGTGTCCGCCGGCGGCTCGTCCCAGGTCATCACGAGATCGAGCCGGCTCGCCCCGGCGGGAACGTCGATGTCCACGTAGGCGTACTCGCCGTCCACCGGCTCGGCGACCGCGCTGCCGCTCCGCCAGCCGTCCGCGGCATCCCTGTCCAGAGCCGCCGTGCGGGCGGACGCCTTGCCGAGACCGTAGACGTACTGCAGCGTTCCCGGACCGCCGCTGTTGTCGAGCGGGAACGCGCCGGGGTCCTTGAGCCACGCGTCCGGACGGATCGCGCTGGCCATGAGCCGGGCGCGGGTCAGGGCGGGATTGCCCTGGTGTGCCGGCAGGGCGTCCATGAGCAGCGCGGCGACGCCCGCCACGGAAGGCGCCGCCATGGACGTACCGTTGAAACGCTCGTAGCCACCCGGACTACCGCCGCCCCGCGCCGAGTGCACGTGCACGCCCGTGCCCGACACCTGGGGCGCCAAGCGCCCGTCCCGCGTCGGACCGAGGCTGGTGAAGGTCGCGTGACCGCCGGTGTCGTGAACGGCGCCCACGGCCAGTGAGTTCTTCGCCGACCCGTAGTTGGAAAAGCCGGTCTCGCCTGCGTTGCTCTGCGCCACCACGTACAGCTGGCCGTGCTTCCAGACGGTGGAGTCCAACTTGCGCTCATCGACGCTACGGCCTTCCCAGTAAGGACCGCTGGTGCTCAGGCTCATGTTCACGACCAGCGGCCTGGCGGCCGGCCCGCCGCACTCCGAATCGAGGGCGAGCCAGTCCATGCCGCGCCGGGTCATTTCGTTGCTCCCGAAACCGGTGCTATGCAGCACCTTCGCGAACCGTATGTGCCTCACTCCGGGGGCCATGCCCGCGAACCGCGGCTCGTCCACGCCGCCTCCCAGGATCGTCCCCGTGACATGCGTGCCGTGGTTGCGCTCGTCGATCCAGAGATCCTCTTCCTCGACGCGGGCATCCTCCTCGTCCTGGGCAAAGGTGAAGTACGCTCCGCAGATGCTGTCGCGGTTCTCCCGGATGTCGGGGTGGTTCAGATTGAGTCCTGTGTCCATTACGCCGACCGGCACGGAAGCACCTGCCTTGCCGGAAAACACGCCTGCCGATCCGGCCAGGGCGTACAGCGCGTCGGCGCCCATCGCGGGGACGGCGGTGTCGTTCATCGCCCTCACCTCGCCTACCGGTTCGACGGCCGCCACGAAGTCGAGCCCGGCGAGCTCGCGGACGACCTCCGGCAGCGCGGTGGCCGTCCAGGCGCGCGTGTCCGCGTCCCAGGCGGCGAGCGCGGCACCCGCCGCTTCGAGCTCCCGCCCCCACGCTCCGCCGGCGTCGTCCTCCATGAGCGTCACGAACACCCGCACATCGGCGCTCGGCTGCCCGGCCTCCGGATTCCCGCCGAAGCCGGCGAGCTTGACCTCCCGCGGCACCGCGCCGAGCCCGGAGACCTCGTCCAGCGCTGCGACCCCCTCCAGCGCCGCGCGGTTCCCGGGCAGCCGCGCCCGGATCAGACGGCCGGAAGCACCGACGACTCTACCGCCCAGCGAGGCAAGCGACCGCTCCAGGACTTCCCGCGACGCTCCCGGCGCGAGTTCCACGTAGCCGAACGTCCAGTCCCGCCCCATCCCGGCCGCCCGTGCGGCAAGGACATCGACCGCGTCCGGCGACCGCAGCCAGTGCGGCCCGGAACCGGTGGCGGCGGTTGGCATGATCGCGCCGCCCACCGCCATCCGGCCGTGGTGCCGCGCCAACGAGTAGCCGTCGGGCGCAACCCGACGATCCGGCGGGGGCTCCACCACGCGATCGGAGGGGGCTGTTCGAACGCCGTTCGCGGCGGTCCGGTGGGACATGCTCTCCGCCGGTTCCGGGGCCGATGCCGCATCGCCCGATGCCGCCATACCGCCATTCGGCTCCCGCGCGGTGTCCCAACGGAGGACGGCGATCCCCAGGACGAGGAGCCCCAACGTCGCCATGCCGACGCGCGTCGAAATCATTCCGCGTCTCCTCTCGCAGCGGAGAAGGGAGGTTTGAACTGCCGTGCCGGGCAGCGGAGCGTAACGTACCGCCCTGCTGATCGGCGTCGGCGGGCCCAAGATCCAATCTCGCAGGACCTGAACCCAGAGCCCCGGCTACCACCGGGACCTTGACCTTCTGGACCCCGTGACTTTACCTGAGGCGCGCCCTACGCGCTTCTCCCCACTGCAACACTCCCCACTGCAACAAGACGCGTTGCAGTACGCTTTGCCGATGCTGAGATCACTTCGCGGCGAACGCGCCGGGAGTCGACGGGCGTCGTCCTCGACCGCGTTCCCGCCGCCAGCGGTTCGCCGCGTCCACGCCCATTGCCTCCTCGCGGTGCTCGCCGCCGTCGGCCCCCCGGTCGCGGCGTCGGAAGCCGCAGGGGAGCACTACGGCGAGGGCGTCATCGAGGAGATCGTGGTGATCGGCTCGCTCATCAAGCGGCGCACGGTCTACGACGGCAGGGCGCCCGTGCAGACGCTGGATGCGGAACTCTTCGAGGCCACCGGCGCGGCGCGGCCCGTGGACGTGCTGAAGAACCTCACGGCCAACACGGGCTCGACGCTCGCCACCGAACAGAACTACCTCCAGGGCACGTCGCAGTTCAGCCTGCGCGGACTCGGCCTGTCCTCGACCCTGACCCTCGTCAACGGCCGGCGCGCCGGCGTCGCCCCCGTGTCCAACGACGTGGGCCACAGCTTCTTCGACATCAACACACTGCCCCTCGCGATGATCGAGAGGATCGAGATCCTCCGCGACGGCGCCTCGACGACGTACGGGTCCCAGGCCGTGGCCGGCGTCGCCAACGTGGTGACGCGCACGGGCTTCGAGGGCTTCGAAATCTCCGCCGGCTACCGGGACGCCAGCAACCGGGCGTACGACCTGGGTTTCGCCTCCGGCTTCGCCATTCCCCGGGGGCACGTCAATGTCTACGGCGCCCAATACAGACAGGACGAGAACTTCCGCACCGACTTCGACTGGCTGGTCTCCCGCGCCGTCGACCCCGACGGCGACGGGGACATCGTCGAAGGGTCCTTCGATTCGGGGCGCGGGGCGCCCGGCAGCCTGCGCCGCGCCGTGGCGAACGCCGACGGCACGTTCTCGCCGTTCCAGGTGCACGGCCTCGACGCGCCGCGCTTCCCCGACGCGGACTGCCGGGCGGCGGGCGGCTACCCCAGCGGTTCGCTGTGCCGCATGGACTTCTCGGACCAGCGCACCAGCATCGCCGCCGAGCAGCGCACGCAACTCTTCGCGGAGGCCGAGTTCGACGCGAGCGACCGGCTTTCCCTGTTCGCGGAGCTCGGTCATTCCGACAACCGGGTGACCGACCGCGTCGGCAACATGCTGCTGTTCAACGGCAACGTGGAGCGCACCAACGAGTTCTTCGTGCCCGCCCACCACCCGTTCAACTTCTGGACGGACCCGGACGGCGACGGCGTCCTGACCTACGTGCCGCCGCAGGAGTGGCGGCCGGCCGTCCACGAGGCCGTCGACCTCGGCTTCTTCGGCCGGCCCCTGGGCGCCGAGGCCAACGGGGACAACGCGGGCCACGAGCGGCGCGAGTACGAGAACCTGCGCGCGCTGGTGGGGGTCACGGCGCGCCTCTCCGAGACCTGGACGGGAACCGCGCACTACACGCGCGCGCAGTCGAAGCTGAGCGTCGCGGCGGACCGCCACTGGGTGGCGGCGGAGTTCGCCCGCGTCCTGCTCGAAGGTCTGTGGAACCCCTTCGGTACACGCCTGACCGCGCCCGATCTCGTAACCCCCAAGAACGCGGCGGACGACGGCGTGCCCGCCCACCTGCTCGGCAGGCGTGCGGCGAACGACGCCGCGACGCTGGCGCGCTTCAGCAGCACCCGGGTCGAGAGCGCCGAAACGGTGCAGCGCGTCGCGGAGGCGGTCCTCTCCGGCGACCTGCCGGAGTGGCGCGGGCACGGCATGGCGCTGGCCCTCGGCGCCCAGCACCGGGCCCTCGACTACGGACTCGTGCCGGATCCGCTGAACGCCGCCGGCGGCGGCCCGCGGGCGATCCGCGAGTTTCCGGCCCGGACCGACCAGGAGGTCTGGGCGCTGTTCGCCGAGCACCTCACGACGTTCGGCAAACTCGCCGAGGTGCAGCTCGCCCTGCGCCACGAGCACTACGACCGCGCCGGCGCGACTACGGACCCGAAGGTCGCCGCGCAGGCGTTCGTCACGGACTGGCTCTCCCTGCGCAGTTCCTGGGGTACGTCCTTCCAGGCGCCGAGCGTCTTCCAGACGGCCGGCAACCGGGCCGTGAGGACGCTCAGCGATCCCTTTCGTTTCGACGGCCAGGGCCGCGGCCAGTGCACCGTCGCGCCCACCGGGGAGATCGTCGAGCGGGGCGACAACTTCGCCATGAGCGCGGTGTTGCGCGGCGCGACGCTCCGACCCCAGTCCGCCCGCCTCGCGAACTTCGGCCTGCTGCTGCAGCCCGCCCCGGACCTCGGGGTCAGCCTCGACTACTGGACCATGCACTACCGCGACGTCATCGCGCAGCGGCGGAGTTTCCAGGCCATTCTCGACGACGACTGCCGCGACGACGGCCGCCCCAACGACCCCCGGGTGCAACGCGACTCCTCCGGACAGCTCAGCGTGGTGACCACCGACTACGAGAACATCGCGCGCGTGCGCACGGAGGGCCTGGACCTGAACGCCCACTACGACGTCGAGGCGCCGTTCGGGGACCTGCGGCTGCGCGCCGATGCCACGCTGCTGACGAAGTTCGCCGTCGACGCGGCCGGCGGCGGATTCGAGGACAAGCTCGGCACGCGCAACGACACCAACGGCTTCGGCCCCACGCCGGAGCTGCGCTTCAACCTCGGCATCTCCTGGATCCGCGGCCGCCACGGCGCGAGCTTGACGCTGCGCCACATCGACGCCTACCTGAACGACGAAGTGGCGTCATTGCCCGAGATCGACCCCTGGACCACCGTGGACGTAAGCTACGCCTACAGCTTCCCGGATGTCTTCGGCGGCGAGGCGACCGTCTCCGTCGGCGCCAACAACGCGACCGACGAGGACCCGCCGCCCCTGCCCAGCGGCCGGGACGGACCGCAGCGCTACAACCTTCGGCCCGGCTTCGACGGTTTCGTGCACGACATCAAGGGCCGCGAGTCGTACGTCAGGTTCCGGTGGCGGTGGTAGCGGCGCGGGAGGGCCACCGCGACCTTTCGGCAGACAGCCGATGCCATCCTGCCCGCCGCCTGTCCGCCGCCTGTCCGCCGCAGGGCTGCCGGAGGTAGACTGTGACTTGGTGGCCGGTCAGCCGGAGGCTACGGAGTAGATGTCGGCAGCGAGCGTTTCGGAGGGTGCCCCGATGGACCTGCGCGGGAAGTCCGCCGTCGTCACCGGGGGCGGCAACGGCATCGGCAGGGCGTTGTGCCTTGCGTTCGCGGAGCGGGGCGTCAACGTGGCCGTCGCGGACATCGAGGCCGATGCCGCGCGTTCGGTGGCGGAGGAAGCGGCCTCGCACGGCGTCCAGAGCCGGGGGCTGGCGGTGGACGTCACGGACGAAGCCAGCGTCGCGGCCCTCGCCGAGGCGTCGTGGAGCGCCTTCGGAAGCGTGGAGATCCTCGTCAGCAACGCCGGCGTCATGCATGCACCGTCGCCCCTGCACGAATGCAACGCCGCCGACTTCGACTGGGTCTTCGCCGTGAACGTGCGCGGCGCGATGAACGGGATTCGGGCGTTCGTGCCGAGATTCGTCGCGGCGGGCCGCCCGAGCCGCGTGGTGAACACCGCTTCGGAGCACGCCCTCGGCGTCCCCCACATCGGCGGTGGCGTCTACACGGCGTCGAAACACGCCCTGCTCGGCCTGTCGGACGTGCTGCGCCGCGAACTCCCCGGGCACGTGAAGGTCAGCGTGCTCTGTCCCGGGATCGTCGACTCGACCCTCTGGAGGGCCGGCGCGCGACGCCAGGCCGAATACGGCGGCCCAACCGCCGCTCCGGAGGCCGGCGGCGCGTTCATGCGCCAGGTCGGAATGCCGGCCGCGGAGGTAGCCGCCAAGGCGGTGGAAGGCATCGGAAACGGCGACTTCTACATCGTCACCCACCCCCATGCGGTGGACATCGCGCAGCGGCGCTGGGGGGAGGTCGAACGCGCGTTTGCGCAACAGGCGCCGCGGCGCGAGGGCGACGAGAGGTACGATCTCGAACCGGTGCTGGGTGGGTCGCTGCGGTCCCCGGCGCCGCAGTCCCCGGCCCCGCCAAAGGAGGCTTCGCCATGATCACCCTGTACCAGTTCTCGACATCCCCCTTCGCGGAGAAGGTGCGTCGCGCGCTCAACTACAAGGGCCTGCCCTTCGACATCCACGAGGTCGCCCGCGCCAGGGTGGCCGAGGGCGACTACGAAGACGTGAGCCCGACGGGCAAGTTCCCGTCGATCCGGGACGGCGACACCGTGGTGTGGGACTCCACCGACATCCTCTACCACCTGGAGAAAACACACGCGGCCCCGCCCATCGTGCCGGCCGGCGCCCGGGACGCCGCACTCGCCCACGCCATCGAGGAGTGGGCCGACGAGAGCCTCTACTTCTACGAGATGACCATGCGTCTCACCTGGGAGCACAACCTCGACGCCGCGCTCGACGAGTTCGCAAGGTCGCTGCCGGGCGTGCCGAAGGAGCGGCTCAAGCCCCTGATCGTGGAGGCGACGACCCGGCTCACCGAGGCGCAGGGCGTCGGACGGAAACCGGCAGACCAGGTGGTTCGCGATGTCGAGCGCCATTTCCAGGCGCTCGACGGTCTGCTCGACGGGCGCGGATGGCTGGTCGGCGACGCACCGTCGATCGCGGACCTCGCGGTGATCGCCCAGGTCAACGCGCTGCGCTACGCGCGGGAAGCGGAAGCGGCACTGCGGGAAACCCGCCACGTTGCCGGCTGGATCGCGCGGGTCGACGACGCGGCGCCGCCGAGCTAACCGCGACACCCGCAACACGAGCGCTCACGAGCCCCCCTTGATGCCCCCCGGCCGGCCCTGCTAGCTTGCGGCCAACGCGGGTCGTCCGGCGGAGGCCATGAGCGAATTCGAGGAGATGCTGGAGAGCGCCGTCCCGCGGCGCCGCGGTCGGGGCTACCACGACTTCGAGGTGGGCGAAGTCATCCGGCATCACTGGGGCCGCACCGTCACCGAGGCCGACGCGATCCAGTTCTGCCACCTGACCCTCGCGTACAACCCGCTGTACTTCAACCGCGAGTACGCGCATGCCCTAGGCCATCCGGACATCGTGGTGAACCCGCAACTGGTGTTCAACGTCGTCCTCGGGCTTACGGTGGAGGTCTGTTCGGAGAGCCTCGGCGGTCCGTTCCTGGGCGTCGACGGCGTCGAGTATCTCGAACCGGTCTATCCCGGCGACACGCTCACCGCGGTGTCCACGACCGAGGCGAAGCGCGAGTCCCGCTCGACGGACGGCCGGGGGGTGGTCACCTGGCACAACGAGGGATTCAACCAGCACGGCGCCAAGGTCATCGAGTTCCGCCGTTCCAACCTCGCGATCTGGAAGGGCCGCATGGGCGAGCCCGGGCGGGCGAGGCAAGTGCGCGATGATGGGTAGGCTCGCGGACCTCACCAGCCCCGACAACTACTTCGAGGACTTCGAGGTGGGCCAGACGATCCGGCACGCCCGGGGCAAGACGGTGACGGAGCTCGAGAACGTCAACATCACCAACATGGTGATGAACACGGCCCAGGGACATTTCAACCTGGACCAGATGGAGAAGTCGGCGGTCGGCAAGATCCTCTGCTACGGCGGGGTGAACTTCTCGATCGTGCTCGGCCTCGCTTCGCAGGACACCGTGGAGAACGCGCTCGCGGAGCTGTCCCTCGACAAGATCCGCCTGCGGACCATGGTGTTCCACGGCGACACCCTGTACGCATACTCGCGCGTGCTCGAGAAGCGCGACGCGGACCGCGACGACGCCGGGATCGTGGTGTTCAAGCACTGGGGCGCCAACCAGAACCGGGAACTGGTCGTGGAGCTCGAGCGCACCGCGCTCATCAAGCGGAAGAGCCACTGGCTGGACCGTCGGGAGGAAACCGCATGACGATGTTCAACAGACACGGCCAGCCGCGGCGGCGGCGGCGCTGCCAGCTCTCGGTCCCCGCCAGCAACCCGAGGATGATCGAGAAGGCCGCGGCGAGCGGCGCGGACCATGTCTTCCTGGATCTGGAGGATGCCTGCGCGCCGAACCAGAAGGTCGCCGCGCGCCGGAACATCGTCGACGGCTTCAACGAGCTGGACTGGGGCGGGACGGTGCGCTGCGTGCGCATCAACGACACCGGCACCCGGTGGTGCCACGGCGACGTCATCGAGGTGGTCGAGGGCGCCCGCGAGAACCTCGACGTCATCATGCTCCCGAAGCCCTACGACGCGGCCGACGTCCTGTTCGTGGACAAGCTGCTGCACCAGCTCGAACAGGCTCTGGGCCTCGAGAAGAAGATCGGCCTCGAACTCCTGATCGAGGAGACGCTGGGCCTGCAGAACGTCGAGGAGATCGCGAGCAGCACGCCGCGGCTCGAGGCGATGATCTTCGGCATGGGCGACTACACGGCGAGCCAGGGCATGGACATGACGCTCATGTCCGGGGAGCACCGCTACCCCGGGGACATCTTCCACTACGCCAAGTTCCGGGTCGCCATGGCGGCCCGCGCGCGCGGGATCGACGCCATCGACGGCCCGTTCGGGGCCATCCGCAACACCGACGCCTACCGCGTCTCCTGCCGGCAGGCGCGCGCGCTGGGCATGGTGGGGAAGTGGGCGCTGCACCCGGCGCAGATCCCCCATGCGCAGGAGGTCTTCACGCCCGAGGCCGAGCGCGTCGAGGAAGCGCGCCGTCTGACGGACGCCTACCGGGAGGCCGAGGCGCGGGGCGAGGGGGCCGTCATGATCGAGGGGCGGTTCGCCGACGCGGCGACCGTACGCAACGTCGCCAACGTGCTCGACCTCGCGGAGCTCTACGAGCTCTGACCGCGCGGACACACGACCGTCCCCGCACGATGCAACAGGAGGCAACAGACCCATGGCCAGCACCACGCCGGACCCGGCGCCCCCGATCGCGGCAGAACTCTGGGACCGCTTCGGCGCACTGACCCTCGACGACATTCCGCAAGACGTGCGCCGCCTGGCCGGGCAATGCGTCCTGGACTGGCTGGGGTGCGCCCTGGCGGGCAGCCGGGAGCCCCTGTCGGGGCTGTTGCGGGACGAGCTCGCCGGACCCCGGGGCGCGGTGTCCCTGGTGGGGTCCCCGCTACGCGCGTCCGTCGTGCACGGCGCGCTCATCAACGGCGCCGCGGGACACGCGCTGGACTACGACGACACCTCCTTCGTCGGGCACCCGACCGCGCCGGTGCTGCCCGCGGTCCTCGCGGTCGCGGAGGAATGTGGCCTCGGCGGCGGCGAGGCGCTCGCCGCGCTCGTGGCGGGAGTGGAGGTCGAACACCGGGTGCAGGAGGCGATCGGCCGGGACATCGGGCTGCACGGCTGGCACACCACGTCCGCGATGGGCGTCTTCGGCGCCACGGCGGCGGTGGGCCGGCTGCTCGGCCTCGACCGGGAACGGTTCGGCCACGCCTTCGGTCTCGCGGCCTCCCGGTCGAGCGGCGTCAAGGCCAACTTCGGCACGATGACCAAGCCGTACCATGCCGGCATGGCGGCGGAAGCGGGCGCCCTGTCGGCGCGTCTGGCCGCGCGGGGCTACACCGCCAACCCGCGGGCCATCGAGGCCAACCAGGGCCTCGCCCAGGCGATGGGCCGGGAGGCGCGTCCGGCGCGGCTCGCGGAAGTCGATGGCCGGTGGTTCCTGCGCGGGACGCTGTTCAAGCACCACGCGGCCTGTTACCTCACTCACTCCACCATCAACAGCGTGCGCGAGGCCATGCGGGGCCTGCGCCCGGAAGAGGTCGAGTCCCTGGACCTGACGGTGAACCCGTCCATTCTCGACGTCTGTGGACTGTACGACCGGCCGCAGACGGGGCTCGAGGCCAAGTTCAGCCTGACCGGAACGGCCGCGATGGCGCTGCACGGCGTCGACACCGCCGACCCGGGGGCGTTCGTCGAGGAGATCGTCAGGGAACCCCGTCTGCAGGAGACGATGGGGCGCGTCTCCATCGCGACCGACCGCAGGATGACGGCGATGCAGGCCGGCCTGACGCTGCGCACGAAGGGGGGCGCCATCGTGACCGCGGAGGACGACACCGGTCTGCCCATGGCGGATCTCGATCGCCAGGAGGAACTGCTGCTGGCCAAGTTCGAAGCGCTCGCCGGCGGCGCCGGCGCGGTGGCGGAGCGCGTGCTGCGGCTCGAGGAGGCGGACAGCGTGCGGGAGGTCCTCGGCGGGCTGGAGTCCACCGCCAATGGCTGAGCGCACCGGACCCCTGCGCCACCTGACCGTCGTCGACTGCACGATGGCGCTCGCGGGCCCCTACGGCACGGCGTTGCTGGCCGACCTCGGTGCGGACGTGATCAAGGTCGAACCGCCCCAGGGAGACGGCAGCCGCCGCCTCCGGCCCCACGTGCCGGACTCGGCGCCGCCCGGCGCGGACGAACCGGCGGGCGTGGATTTCGGCGGCTACTTCGCGAGCATCAACCGCAACAAGCGCGGCATCGTGCTGGACCTGAAGGACGAGGCCGACCGGGAAGCGCTGCTCGCGCTCTGCGAGCGCGCCGACGCCATCGTCGAGAACATGCGGGACGGCGTGATGGACCGCCTCGGCGTCGGGTACGAGGCCGTCCGCGCGCGCAATCCGAAGATCGTCTACGCCTGCATCCGGGGCTTCGGCGACCGGCGCACCGGCCAGAGTCCCTACGTCGACCGGCCCGCCTACGACATCGTGGCCCAGAGCATGGGCGGACACGTGCACATCACGGGCCCCGAGGGGGACGGGGGCGTTCCCGCCGGCGCCAGCGTCGGCGACATCTTCCCGGGCACGCTCATGGCCCTCGGGCTGGTGTCCGCGGTCGCCAATGCGCGCGAAACCGGCGTCGGCCAGTTCCTCGACGTCGCGATGTACGACGCGGTCCTCGCCATGTCGGAGACGGTCGTCTGCAACTACGGCTTCGACCGGACCGAGCTCGGTCCGCGCGGCGCGCACCACCCCAACCTCATGCCGTTCGGCCTGTTCCGGGCGAAGGACGGCGGCGTGGCCATCGCCGCTCCCGGGCCGAAACACTGGACCGCGCTCTGCGAGATCATGGAGCGGCCCGACCTGGTCGACGAGCCGCGCACCCGCAACACGTTCGTGCGCCGCGAGAACCAGGAATTCGTGGCGGGCGAGATCAACGCCTGGACCGAGACCTTGACGCGCGCGGAGATCGTCGAGCGGCTCGCGCCGCACCTGCCGTGCGGACCCGTGAACCGCGCCGGGGACATCTTCGCCGATCCCCACGTGGCCGCCCGCGGCATGATCACGGAGTTCGAGCTGCCGGGCGACAACCCGGCGGTCGCGGTCGTGGGCAACCCGATCAAGTTCACCGAAACCCCGGCCGGGTTCTACCGGCGGCCGCCGTTGCTCGGCGAGCATACCGCGGAGGTGCTGGAGCAGTTCGGGATACACCGGCGGTAGCCGCCGCGCTACCGCCTCGTGGGCTTCCCCAGCAGGTGGTCGGAGACGATGCGCAACTGGATCTCCGAGGTGCCCTCGAAGATCTTGGTCAGCCGCGCGTCCCGCCAATAGCGCTCGACGGGGTGCAGCTTCGTGTAGCCGGCGCCGCCGAAGATCTGCAGGGCATCGGACGTCACGCGTTCCGCCATCTCGGCGGCGAACCACTTGACCATGGACGCGTTCGCGTCCGAGCCGCGGCCGGCGTCCATCTCGGACGCGACGTGGTACATCAGTTGCCGCGCGGCCTCGATCTCCGAGGCCATCCGGGCGATCTTGAACCGCGTCTCCTGGAAGTCGGAGATGGGCTGGCCGAACTGCACGCGCTCCTTCGAGTAGGCGATGGCGTCCTCCAGCGCGCCGCGTGCGAGGCCGATCGAGCGGGCGGCCGTGTGCACGCGCGGGACGGACAGCGCCGCGAGCCGTGCCCGTGATCCTCGACCCTCTCCGCCGTCGGACGGCGTGGCGGCCCCCGGCAGCGGTCCGACCATGTTCTCCTTGGGCGCCCGTACGCCTTCGAAGCGCAACTCCCAGGTCTTCCAGCCGAAGTAGCCGATCTTCGGAATCGGGTTGCCAGAGCAGCGCTCCGGCAACTCGCCGCGCGGCTTCTCGACGGCGATGGTGCGCAGGCCGGACCCCGGCGCGTCCTCGACGCGGCAGAGCACGTTGATGAGGTCGGCGCCGTCCGCGAACGTACACCAGTACTTGTTGCCGGTGATCACCCACTCGTCGCCGTCGAGGACGGCCCGCGTGCGGATGCCGCCGTAGAGGTCGGACCCGGCCTCGGGCTCGGAGAGCGCCGCCGCCAGCAGGTAGTCGCCGGCGGCGGCCCTGGCGGTGAGCTCCGCGCGCTTGTCGAGGGGCCAATTGACCATGTGCATCAGGCTGGTGGCGCGGGCGATGATGCTGGCGCAGCTCATCCAGCCCCGGGCCAGTTCCTCCGCGACGATCGCGTACTCGAGGACGCCGAGCCCAAGGCCGCCGTACTCCTCCGGTATGCGTATGCCGAAGTAGCCCATGTCGGCCATCTTGCGCCGCAGCTCCATCGGGATGTCGCCCTGTACGGGATCGAGTTCGTTGGCCACGGGCAGCACTTCGCGGGCCGTGAACTCCCGGGCGGAGTCCTGGATCATCCGGCGCTCGTCGGTGAGGTAAACGGCTTCCGACACTCGATGTCCCGCCCTGGATCGGTGATTGCGGTCGTGGGCGCGTCCGATCAATCCACGCTCGTCGCATGGTATCCATATTCAAGGGTCCGCGAGAAGCCCGACCCGAGCTTTGACCGAGCCGGCGCGAGGCGAGTCCCTGTGGTTGTTGTGACATTGGACGCAGGCTTCGACGAGCGCGTAGTGCGGGTACACCGCCGTGAGGTACCGCACGCCACCGAGTTCCTCTTCGCCCTCCTTCGCCCTCTCTCTTCGCCCTCTCTCTTCGCCCTCTTCGCCACAGAAGCTCTCTTCCGGATGTAGACTTCGTTCCCCCCACTTCGGTCATCGGCACGTGGAGAACCTCTTCGGTGAAGTTGAGCATGCGCTTCTCCGGAAGTATCCGCGCAGCGTCGAGAACATCGAGAGTGCCGGGCCCGCGCCTGATGCCCCGGCGACCGGCCGGTACCCTGGCGGGCATCGCGTGGGTCGGCATGCGCTCACACTGGCCATCGACTGCAACGGCGCGGTCCGGGTGACCGCCCATCGTTCCAAGCGGGCGCGGGGCTTCCGCGCATGAGCACGACGGTCGGCCGCGGGACCCTGCTCGCATACGGCAGCCTGGGGTTCCCCATCGCGGTGCTGAGCTACCCGATGACCCTGTTCCTGCATCCGCACTACGCCGGGGAGCTGGGTCTGGGTCTGGCGGCGATCAGCACGGTGCTGCTCGTCTCGCGGATGACCGACTTCGTCACCGATCCGCTGATGGGCTGGATCAGCGATCGCACGCGCTCCCGTTTCGGCCGGCGCAAGCCGTACCTGGCGGTCGGCCTGCCGGTAATGCTGCTCGGCATCTGGAGGCTCTTCATGCCGGAGCCGCCGGTGGACATCTGGTACATGCTGCTCTGGAACACGGTGGTCTATCTCGGCTGGACGATCATGGTGTTGCCGTACAACGCCTGGGGAGCGGAACTCTCCGAGAACTACATGGTGCGCGCGCGCATCACCGCGATCCGTCAGGTGTACGTGATCGCCGGCCTGATCGGCGCGAGCGTCGTCATCTGGGTCTACCAGGAGTGGCTGGACCGCGCCGACCCCGGGGAAGTGCTGACGGGCATCGCCTGGACGCTCCTCGCGATGCTGCCGGTTTCCGTCGGGCTGTTGCTGCTGCTCGTCCCGGAACGGGCGGTTGACGCGTCGCCCCGGCAACGTGCCTCCAGGCAACGTGTTTGGTGGCGCGAGCTGTCCAGCATGCTGAAGATCGGCCCGTTCCGGCGCATGGTGTACGTTGCGCTCGCCATCGTGATCGGCGAAGCGTCCCGTCACGCCGTGCTCGTCTTCTTCATGGAGGACGTGCTGCAGGCGGGGGACCGCATCGGGCGGACGTTCATCCTGTACTACCTCATGGGCGTGGCCGCCATACCCCTGTGGCAGCACCTCGCCCGCCGCTACGGCAAGCACCGCGCCCTGGCGGTCGCGATGACTCACTCGGCCCTCATGGTGCTGGCGACCGCCTTCCTGGGGGCGGGCGACTACACCACGTTCCTGGTGTTCTACGTCCTGAAGGGCGCGAGCTTCGGCGCGTTCGCGTACCTGCCGCTGGCCATTCTGGCCGATGTGGTCGACGTCGACACGGCGGTCACCCGGCAGAAGCGCGCCGGCATGTACTTCGCGGTGTTCGGCGCCATCGACAAGATCGGCATCGCCGCCGGGATGTTCATCGCGCTGCAGGTTCTGAACCTCACGGGCTACGACCCGCAGGTCGATCCCAATGCCGCAGGGCTCTGGATGATCCGGCTGGAGTACGCGGTCATTCCGACGTTCTTCTTCCTGATGGCGTCGCTGCTCGTGTGGAACTACCCGCTGACCAGCGAGCGGCACGCCCGGCTGGTGGCCGCCCTGGAACGGCGGGAAGCCAGGGAGGCGCAGGGGCGGCCGCGGGCGGCGCCGTCCGGCTGAACGAGCCCGCCCGGCCACGGCCATCGAGGGCCTCGCCATGCCTGAGGGCCGCCCCAAACGACGCCCCGGCGCTTGCACCGCCCCGTCCACATCCGACACACTCGCCGGCAGCCATTTGCGCGGAGGGCGGGGTCATGCGGCGGTTTGGATTGCTGCTTCTGAGCGGGCTGTTGGCGGCGGGGTGCGAGCCGCCGGCGGAACAGGCGCCACCCGAGGACGACACCCCGAGCAAGGTCACCGCCGTGACCCCGGTCGAGGCGCCCGTCGACGCCGGTCCGGTCCCCGAGCGCCAGGCGTTCTTCGGCGACCTGCACGTCCACACCCGGTACTCGTACGACGCCTTCGTCTTCGGCACCCGGACCGACCCGGACGACGCGCACGAGTTCGCCAAGGGCAATCCCATCGACCACCCGGCCGGATTCACCCTGCAGCTCGACGCGCCGCTCGACTTTCACGGCGTAAGCGACCACGCCAACTACCTCGGCATGCTGCCGGCGATGCTCGATCCCGAGCAGCCGGCCTACCACCACCCGGCGGCGGAGACGGTGCGCACCGCGAAGACGGCGACCGAACGGCGCGGCATCTTCCGGGCCCTGCAGCCCTACGTCCGCCATATGGAGGACGCCGACCCCTCGATACGCGAGCATCTCGACATGGACGTCGTGCGCTCCGCATGGTCCGAGATCGTGGCGAGCGCCAACCGCCACAACGACCCGGGGACGTACACGGCCTTCATCGCCTACGAGTACACCTCCGCCGGCGCCGGCGGCATCTACAACAACCTGCACCGCAACGTCGTGTTCCGGGGCAGCGAGGCGCCCGGCGCACCCTTCTCCCGGCTCGACTCGTTCAACCCCGAGGACCTCTGGGCGGCGATGGACGGGTGGCGCGCGACGGGCATCGACTCCCTGGCCATCCCGCACAACATGAACGGGTCCGGCGGACGCATGTTCGAGTACACCTACTTCGACCGCGAGACGCCCATCGACGCCGACTACGTGGACATGCGTTCGCGCAACGAGACCACGGTCGAGATCACGCAGACGAAGGGCACCTCCGAGACCCATCCGGCGCTGTCTCCCAACGACGAGTGGGCCGGCTTCGAGATCATGCCGTACCGCGTCTCGACCTCGATCCTGAGCGAGCCGGAGGGGAGCTACGTGCGCAACGCGCTGCACCGCGGCCTCGAGATCGCCGAGAGCGGCCTGGCGAACCCCTACAAGTTCGGCTTCATCGGCTCGACCGACACCCACGTCTCGGCGGGGGCCTTCAAGGAGGAGACGTACTGGGACGCCTCCGGCCTGTCCCAGGTGTCCGCCGACCGGCGCGGTTCGATCCCGGTGCGGCCGGACAGCGAAGAGGCCGCCGGCGACACCGTGGACGACGGCAGCGGCCGCGAGTACCGCCTGGTCACGGCGACCACGCACGGCGCGTCCGGCCTCGCGGGCGTGTGGGCGGAAGAGAACACGCGGGCGTCCCTGTTCGACGCGATGCGCCGCAAGGAGACCTTCGGCACGTCCGGACCACGCATTCGCGTGCGCTTCTTCGGCGGGGCGGGCCTCGCCGGACTCGACACGGGCGACCCCGAACTGATCGGCAACGCCTATCGGCGCGGGGTGCCGATGGGCGGCGACCTGCCGGTGTCCAACGGCACGCCGCCGACCTTCCTCGCATGGGCCGCGCGGGACCCGCGCGCGGCGCCGCTGCAGCGGATGCAGATCGTCAAGGGCTGGCTCGACGAAGGGGCGACCGGCGAGATCGTCTACGACGTGGCCTGCTCCGACGGCCTGACCGTCGATCCCGAGACGCACCGGTGCCCGTCGAACGGCGCGATGGTGGACTTCGAGACGTGCGCCATCAGCGCCGACGCGGGCGCCTCGGAGCTGCAGGTGGTCTGGACCGACCCCGACTTCAACCCGGCGCAGCCCGCCTTCTATTACGTGCGCGTCCTCGAGAACCCCACCTGCCGATGGTCCACCTGGGACGCCCTGCGCGCCGGCGTGGCCCCGCGCCAGGACTTCTCGGCGGCCATCCAGGAACGCGCCTGGTCGTCCCCGATCTGGTACGGGGGCGCGGCGGAGACGGACCCGGGGACCTGACGCGGGACGCGTGGTCTATTCGGCCGGGCGCGGGACCACTTCGATCTCGAACAGCCGCGGCCACCGCTTGCCGGTGACGAACAGCCGACCGGTGCCCGGGTCGTAGGCAATGCCGTTCATCTCCGCAGTGTCCTCGCGGCGGAACACGACGGGGAGGATGCCGTCGAGGCGCAGCCACCCCCGCAGGCGACCGTCCGCCGGGTCGATGATGGCGATGGCCTCCGTCTGATAGACGTTCGCGTAGAGCGCGCCGCCCACGAACTCCAGTTCGTTGAGGCCCGCGACCGGCCCGTCCGGACCGGTCACCGTCACGCGATGCGACTCCCGGAACGTCGTCGGGTCGAGGTGTCGCAGCGTGGCCGTCCCGTCGCTCATGACGAGGCGGTCGCCGTTCGCGGCCAGCCCCCAGCCTTCGCCGTCGTATGCGAAGTCATCCAGGGTTTGCAGGGTGCGCGCGTCGTACACGAATCCGACGCCTTCCCGCCAGGTGAGCTGGACCAGCCGTTCGCCGACGAGGGCGAGGCCCTCCCCGAACAGCCCATCCCCGAGTCGCCGCTCGCGCAGCACGCGGCCGGTCTCCAACTCGACCTCGCGCACTGTTGAAAAGCCATATCCGCCGGTACTCTCGAACAGCCGCCCGTCGCGGAACAGCAGCCCCTGGGTGAAGGCCGCCGGGTCGTGCGGGAAGCTCTGCACGACGCGATATCCGTGCTCGGCCGGGCGCGGCGTTTCGCCGGCCGCGACGGCCGCGGCGAGCAGTCCCGCCCACGCGACGAACGCGGAGCCGCGGACGGCTGGCCGGTGAGCGGAATCGGAACGCCTGCACATGGCGTGCGCCAACATGCCGGACGCGTGCTCCCGCGGCAAGCGCGGCGCCTCGCCGTGGTAGGGCCGTGATAGGCTCGCGGCCTTCTCCGGGCCGCGAAGGGGCCTCCATGACAGACCTCCTGGCCGGCGTCCGCGTGATCGACTTCACCCACGTTCACGCGGGCCCGCTCTGCACCTATCAACTCGCGCTGATGGGCGCGGACGTAATCAAGGTCGAGGCGCCGGGGTCCGGCGACCAGATGCGCCGCATGGGTCCCCAACTCGCTCCGGGGATGTCCCCGGGCTTCCTCGGCCAGAACGCGAACAAGCGGTCGATCGCGGTCGACCTCAAGGCGGAGGAGGGACGCGCCGTCGTGCACGACCTCGTCGCCACTGCGGACGTCCTCGTGATCAACATGCGCCCGGGCACCGCCGGCCGCCTCGGGATCGATTACGACGCCGTCAGGGAGATCAACCCGCGCATCGTCTACTGCGCCATCTCGGGCTACGGCCAGTCCGGTCCCGAGAGCGACCGCCCCGCGTTCGATCACCTGATCCAGGGCGAGTCCGGGATGTTCAACGCGACCGGCACCCCGGAGCAGCCCGTGCGCGTGGGCTTCGCAGTCGTCGATGCGGGCACCGCGATCATCGCGAGTTCCGCCATCAACGGCGCGCTCCTGCGGCGCGAGCGGACCGGCGCGGGCGCCTTCCTCGACGTCTCGATGCTCGAGTCGTCCATGACCCTGATGGGCCTCAACTACTACGGCTTCCTCGCGACCGGGCGCATCGGCCGCCGCGTCGGTCCGCAGCCCCTCGCCGGCGTCGGTTCCGCCGGGACCTTCGACACCGCCGACGGCATCCTGATGGTCAACGCCAACAGCTACCGGCTGTTCCTGCGCCTCGCCAGGGCGGTGGGGCGCGCCGACCTCCTCGAAGACGCACGGTTCGCCACGCCGGCCGCGGCCCACGAGCACCGTGTCGAGTTGCGCCAGATCTTCGCGGACCTCTTCGCGACCGACACCGCCGAGCACTGGGACGGTGTCCTGCGCGAGGGCGGTGTCCCCGCGGGAATCGCGAAGACCCCGACCCAGACCGTGAAGCACCCCCAGCTCGCGCATCGGCAGAGCCTCGCGACGCTGAGCGGCGTGCCCGGAGCCGGCGACCTCGCGTTCCTCGGCGCCGGCTTCACCGTGGACGAAGCCGCCACCACGCCCGAGCGCCCGCCGCCACTGCTCGGGGAGCACACCGACGAGATCCTGGCGGAACTGGGTGCGGACGCCCACGCGCTACGGGAGCGCGGAGCGGTGGCGTAAACTCCGGCACCGTGTCACGCGTTTACCGCTCGGAGACGACGCCATGGCTCGTCGCGGTCATGGGCCTGGCCTTGGTGGTACTTGCCGGATCGCTGTGGACGGCGTGGCGGGAGAGCAGCGCCACGGATTTCGCCATCGCCGCGCCGCTCCACCTCCTCGGCATCGCCCTCGTGCTCTCCGGGTTTCACGTACGCTACTGGATCGCGGACTCCATCCTGCACGTCCGCGCGTCCTTCTTCCGCTGGAAGATCCCCGTCGACTCCATCGTCAGCGTGAAACCGACGCGGAGCTGGATGAGCGGGCCGGCGCTGTCGCTCGACCGGCTGGAGATTCTGCACAAGCGCGGGGTCGTCCTGATCTCGCCTCGGGAGCGCGACGCCTACGTGCGGGAGCTTGCGCGGGCGAGGGACATCCCGGGGAGATGACCCCGTGAGGAGCCGGGTCTACAGGTCCAAGGTCTCGCCGCTCTTCCTGGTGTTGATCGCGTTGGCCCTCCCCGGCACCTACGCCTATCTGTGGCAGGCGTGGGAGGACGGCAGCCCTGGCGAGATGGCCGTTGCCTCCACCATCGTGGGGCTGCTCTCCGTCCTGGTACTCGGTCCCATCAACACGAGGTACTGGATCGAAGGGGCCGTCCTGCACGTTCGAGCCTTCGTGTTCCGCTGGCGGATTCCCGTGGAGTCGATCATCCGCATCACGGCCGGAGCGGAACATGTGACGTTCCGCAAGGCGGCGCTCTCCCTCGACACGATCGAGATCTGGCACCGGCGAGGCAGCATCGTGATCTCGCCCCGGCACCGGCGGGACTTCCTCGCCGACCTCAACCGTGCGAGGGAAGCGCTGGGAATCGAGCCCGCCAGGGGCATCCGGGCGTGACCCGCGTCATCGTCGTCGGCGGAGGCAATGCCGCCCTCTGCGCCGCCATCTCGGCCCGGGAGCAGGGCGCGGACGTGACCGTGCTCGAACGGGCGCCGTTCGAACAGCGCGGCGGCAACTCCCGCTTCACCGCCGGCGGCATGCGCGTCGTCTACGACGGCAACGACGACATGCGGGCGCTGATGCCGGACCTGACCGAGGACGAACTCGCCCGCACGGACTTTGGCGCCTACCCCCGCGACCGCTTCTACGACGACATGGGGCGCATCACCGAGTACCGCACGGACCCGGATCTCGCCGGCAAGCTGATCGACGAGAGCTTCGACACCCTGCGGTGGATGTCCGGCCACGGCGTCCGGTTCCTGCCGATGTACGGCCGCCAGTCCTTCGAGACCGACGGCCGCGTGCGGTTCTGGGGCGGGCTGACGGTGGAGGCATGGGGCGGCGGCCCGGGGCTCGTCGACAGCCTCACGGACATCGCGCGGCGCGGGGGCGTGGACATCCGCTACGGCGCACGCGCGGTGGCGCTGGAACTGAAGGCGGACCGCGTGTGCGGTGTCCGTACCGCGGAGGCTGTACTGGCGGCCGACGCGGTCGTGCTCGCCTGCGGCGGCTTCGAGTCCAACGCCGCCTGGCGCGCGCAGTACCTCGGGCCGGGGTGGGAGATCGCCAAGGTGCGCGGCACGCGCTTCAACACCGGCGACGGCATCCGCATGGCGCTGAACGCCGGCGCCGCGAGCCGCGGCAACTGGTCCGGCTGCCATGCGGTGGCCTGGGACATGCACGCGCCGGACTTCGGCGACCTCGACATCGGCGATAACTTCCAGAAGCACTCCTACCCCCTCGGCGTGGTGCTGAACGCCGAGGGCCGCCGCTTCGTCGACGAGGGGGCGGACTTCCGCAACTACACCTACGCGAAGTAC
>JAJDVW010000112.1 GCA_022825925.1 Pseudomonadales bacterium
AGAGGAAGCGCTGGGTCTGACCCAGGAGCAGCGGCGGCTGATTCAGCTTGGGCTGCAGGTTGCCGGCTTCGATCCCGGCACGCCGGACGGCGTTTTCGGCGCCGAGACGCGGGCGGCGATCGAGGCCTGGCAAGACGACCAGGATCAGGAACCGACCGGTTACCTGGACGGCAGGGCCGCCCAGGTGCTCTTGGGCGCAGGCGGAGTTGTTGATGCCGCGCGACGGCGGGTGGACGAGGCGGAGGACGAGGCGGATCGGCGAGTGGACGAGGCAGAGGACGAGGCAGATCGGCGGGTGGACGAGGCAGAGCAGCAGGCGGCGGAGGACCGGGCCCGGTCCACGCGCTGGGTCGTCGGCGCCCTTGGCGGCGCTGCGGCGATAGCACTACTGCTCTGGGTCGTCAGCCGCCGCTCGGTCGACAGCGCGAAACGGAGCCGCGACAAGGCCAAGATGCTGGCGCAGGCGGCGCAGGCGGATCTGGTGGAACGGAACGCCCGCGACCGGCTGGTGGGCTCCGTGCCCTCTGCCTTCCTCGACGGCACCGACGCGTCCGGCACTCCCGTCGCCCTCCGGGTTCCGGGCACTGCCATCGCGGGCGAAGGCGGCGCGGTCGTCGGACGCAACCCGTTCGACAGCACTTTCGTGCTCGACCACATCGAGGTCTCTCGCGTGCACTTCCGTCTGTCCGCTCGCGGCGCCTCGGTGCTGGTCGAAGACCTGAATTCGACGAACGGAACGAAGCTCGACGACGTGCCGCTGGTGCCGGGTGCCAGCCTTCCCCTGCAGAGTGGTGCCGTACTGCAGGTCGGGAGCCTCACGTTGACCGTGACCCTGCAGGCGTAGGCACGTCCCAACCGAGGAACGACCGTGAAGAGACGAAACCGCGACATCAGCATCTTCAGCATGTCCGCTCTCGATCTGTTCGCGTCGGCTCTCGGCGCGTTCATTCTCCTCACCATCGTGATCTTTCCCTACTTTCCGAACGTCAGTCGCGTTGAAGCCACGCCGCCGCCCGTGCCGGCGCCGCCGCCCGAGGAGGGTGCGGCGACGGTGGAGGCGGAGATCCGCCGCCGGCTCGCCGAGGCGGAGGAGCGCCTGGCCCGGGCGGAGGCAGAGGCCAGAGATGTGGCGGACATCCGTCGCCGGCTCGCCGAGGCGGAGGAACGACAGGCGACGCAGTTTCCCCATCTGGATCTGGTCATCGCCCTCGACGTGACCGGCAGCATGGGCGAACAGGTCGCCGACTTCAAGCAGGAGGTCGACCAGTTGATAAGCCTCCTCATCAGCCTGTCGCCGAGTCTCGGGGTAGGCATCGCGGCGTTCGGCGACCGCTATTGGGAAAGGCCCGTCACCACGTTCGATCTACGGGAGATCAGCGCTTCGCCCGCCGATAGAACAGCGCTTCGGAGCTTCGTCAACAGGATGACGCTGGGTATGGGGATTGGCTCCGGAAGCTACGGTTCTCCCGACGACCCGGAAGAGGCGTTCCTGGCCGCGCTGATGACGGCCAGCCGCATGCGCTGGCGGCCGCAGGCAGAGCATCGTGTGATCGTGATGATCACGGACAATCCCGCCTATCCCGAAGAAGTGAGCGCAACCGTTGCGGAAGCAGAATCGTTCGCGGCGAGAGGCGATGGCCACCGGGTCTCTACCGTCTTCGTGGAGGGAACGAGAGGCACTGGCGGCGCCACCATGGCGTTCCTGGAACGGGTGGCGGCTGCGGGAGACGGTCAGGTCGTGCGGGCCCGCGGGTCCTTTACCGCGATGTTGTTGCTGTCGCTAATCTAGCCGGAACGACAACCCCATGCCGCGCATCAGGACCTGCATCGTCGGCCGGGAGCGAGGATGCGATGTCAGGCTCGACGATCCGAGCGTCTCCCGCTATCACGCGGAGGTGGTGCGCCTGTCAAACGGACGGCTGTACGTCACGGATCGGGCAACCACCAACGGTACGCTCATCGCCGACGGCGCGGACTGGCATGCAATTCGCCAAGCGTTCCTGGAATCGACCGGCCGTATCCGGTTTGGCGACATCGAAATGAGCGCCGGCCGCCTCGATGCCATGTGCGCCCGAGCTGACGCACGTCCCGGCCGTGCCAATCACCAGGGCCGCGCCGTGCCGGGGAAGGAGAACCAGTTGGAGCCGAACAAGGGCTTGGTGAGGGATCCGAGAACCGGAGAGGTCTTGGAGCGGCAGCGCCGGTGACGAACCGTCGACGGTCGCGCCACCAGGGGGACCAGGGATCACGGGCGCAGCTTGCCGTGGCCGTGGCCCGCGGAGCCGGCTCTTCGAGGCTACCGTGTCAAGCGACACTCAAAACTGACCCCCTGGCGACACCCAAAACTGACCCCCGAAGAAACGGCGTATGTAGCTCCACAACGACGGATTCCGCGGTCGACCGCCAACTGCGCCCCGGCCCCCCCGGGACCGCGCACGCTCGAATCCTGGCCGTTCGCTGCGGCCGAGGAGTTCGTCGTGGACGGACGGGACGCCCCGTCCAGGCCGGGCCGCAAGGCCCATAACTGCCATCTGAGCCGCGGGGCGGGGGGCGTGTCACCCGACAGGGCCGTAGCATCGCGGAGGACGCGCGCAGCGCGTTGACACGCTCCCCGTCCCGCAGCTACTCCGTCGCGACCTCCCGACGGGCTTGCGTGGTCTAGCCATCACGCCCGAAGCCCTTGGGCAGCTCGACAGCCTCCAGCACCGACAGATCCAGATCGCAGACCTCCTCGAGCAACGCCGCGGTCGCCGACCCGACGAGCGATTCCGGCAACGCGTCCCGCCACGCCCGGTACTGGTCCTGCAGCGCCAGGAGCGTCCGCACCGCGTCGTCCCACTGCTGTGGCCGCGACCTCCGGTCCACTGGTCGCCGGTACCGGACCCGGGACTCGCCGGCCTGCCGTCGCGCCCGGTAGCGCGCCTGCCGCTCCGCGTTCGTCAATGCCACAAGACCTGCTCCACACCGTTACGTAACGGAACAGCGGGAAGGCGACTCGGCGCCCGGGGTCGCCGGACGTTCACGACCGGTGGCGCGTTCCAGCGGGCCGACCCGCCTGACAACCGCCACGCCGGCCGAAGGGCGGCGTGGCGCGGCACCGGCGTGTGAGCATGAGTCCCTGCCTGTGCTCGCCATGATGTCGGTCGCGTGGTCATGACGACGCCCCCGAGCGGGTCTCCGACGCGACAGGCCTCGGCGCCGGGATCCTCAGGGCGCCCGCCCGACGCTTCTCCCGCAACCTGTAGCTCTCCCCGGTAATCGTCATGATAGGAACGCAAATGCGCGGATGCGCTGGATCTTGACGATCCGCGTGGACCCGATCGCGGCGGGCTTGTTCCTGCGTCCCAAGCACCGACGGGGCCTTCGCCGCTGGATGGGACCGGAGTCTGGAGGAACGAGTGTGTCAGGTGATTGACGCCGCATGTTAAGCGATCTAGGCCGGCTCAACCGGCAGGAGGAGATGAATGCCGTCGACCCGGAGACCGGGACCGCAGGGGTGGTCTTCGAACGAGATAAGCCCAAGCATAGCAGTGGATTGCCGCAACAACAGACCTCGGTTGACCAAGCCTGAGACCCGACAGAAGACGGTGGCGAGGGGAGCCAGAAAGTGTATGCGGTGTAGACATATTGACACTCTGGGTGGTTCCGTGCGAGGCTTTCGCGGGAGGCAGCCCCATGCCACGAAGCGACCCCGGGAAGCGTCGGGCACTCGTGCAGGCACGGACGCTTCATCCGGCGTCGGAGCGCGTTCGCGCCGCCGTGTTCTTGAAGCACCCCGACTTCTTCGACGCCAGCGACGAGCTTCAGGTCAAGTACGAGATGCTGCGCGCCCACTTCCTCGACGGCCAGCCGGTGACGACCGTCTCCGCAGCGTTCGGCTACAGTCGTCAGACCTTCTACCTGCTGCGCGATCGGTTGGCGCACCGCGGGCTCGCCGGCCTTCGCGATGCACGCCCCGGGCCGGTCGGTCCGCGCACCTGCACGCCGACGGTGGTCGCCTTTCTTCGTGCCCAGCGCGCGGAGGACCCGACGTTGTCGATCCAGGCGTTGCTGGACCGCCTCCAGCGCGCGCACGGGGTCCGTCTGCATCGGCGGACGGTGGAGCGGATCGTGAGCGGTGGCCCACGAAAAAAAAACGCTGCGGAACGGTGAACCCGCCACGGGTGCGGGCTCACGGCTCGACCCGGGACGGTTCGGCGTGGCTGGAGGTCCGGCCCAGGCAGAGTACGAGCGCCGGCGGGCCGCTTTCCTCGACTGGGACCGCCAGCAGGGCTCAGCGCGTACGCTGCGGTGTCCGGCCGGGCTCGGCATCGCCGGCCTGGCTGGGCTCCTCACACGCCCGCCGGCCGAGTGGACGGTGCACTGTGTGGCCGCGCGCCCGTCGCGGTGGACCGGGGCGGTGGATGCGCGGATGACCGCGTTGGGTGACGCCTACCGGCTCATCCTGCAGGCGGCGTCCCGCCGGGGCACGCCCGTCACGACCCAGGAACGCAAGGAGGATGGTCATGCAAGTCGCGCTGTACGCCCGCGTGTCGTCGGAGCGGCAGGAACGGCAGGGCACGATCGCGTCGCAACTGGATACGCTCACCCGCTGGGCTCGTGAGCAGGACCACGACATCGTGGAGGCCTATGTCTGCGTCGACGACGGATACAGCGGGGCACGGCTGGACCGGCCGGGTCTGGACCGGCTGCGCGACGGCGCCGAGGCCGACGCGTTCGAGGCGGCGCTTGTCCTGTGTCCGGATCGCCTCGCACGCAAGTACGCCTATCAGGTCCTGATTCTCGAAGAGCTCGAGCGCTTCGGCGTCCAGGTGATCTTCCTCGACCAACCCCTCTCCGATGACCCGCAGGCTCGCCTGCTCACTCAGATCCAAGGCGCGGTCGCTGAGTACGAGCGCATGAAGATCGCGGAACGGTACCGCCGAGGCAAGCTCTTTCGCGCGCGCCAAGGCGAGGTGTTTTGGTGGAAGGTCCCCTACGGCTACCGGCGGATTCCACGCCGGGACGGGGTTCCAGCCCACGTCGAGGTGGCCGAGCCCGAGGCGCAGGTCGTGCGGCAGGTCTTCCGCTGGCACGTCGACGACCGCCTCAGCGTTCGCCAGATCGCGCTACGCTTGACCGAGTCGCCGCATGTGACGGCGACGGGACTTCCGCGCTGGAGCACGAGCACCGTCACCCGGATGCTGCACAACGAGGCCTACATTGGCACGATGTACTACAACCGTAGCGAGTCGGTCAGCGTCGAGCCGAGGTCCAAGACGCGGCGGCGGCGCCGGCCCAGCCGCCAGCAGGCCCGCGCGACGACCGAGTGGATTCCTCTCCCGGTGCCCCCGATCATCGACGCTGGGATGTTTCGTCGTTCCCAGTCGATTCATCACGACAACAGTCGCTTCAGCCCGCGCCATCTCAAGTCCAGCCACTACCTGCTCCGAGGCGTGGTCCGCTGTCGCGTGTGTGATCTGACCATGTCGTGTCACCGCATGCGCGGACGCAACGGTACGCTCCACCACTACTACTACTGCGCGGGTCACGACGTGCTACGGGCCCGCGACGCCGTCGGCCGCTGCCCACAACGGAATCTGCGGTCGGACGAGCTGGATGAACTCGTCTGGGGTGAGGTCCGGCGCCACCTCGAGAATCCGGTCTTGATCCGTGAAGGGTACGCGCGCCTGCAGGTCCGAGCCGAGTCACCGGGGGACGACGGCTTGGCCGACGACGTCACCGCGCTGAAGAAGCAACTGGCCGAGCTGGATCGGGAGGAACACCGACTGCTCGACGCCTATCAGGCCGGACTCGTCGATCTCGATCAGCTCCGGCAACGTCAGGGACGGCTTCGCCAGCGGCGGGCTCACGTCAACGGCAGCATCGAGGTGCTGCAAACCGAACGGCAGACAGCCCAGGAGCAGGCGCAACTCCAAGCGGATCTGGCGACTTTCGTCGACCGTATCTGCGGTCCGCTCGCCACGCTCGACTTCGAGGCCCGGCAACGACTCGTGCGCACCGTGCTCGAGCGCGTGATGGTCGAAGACGGCCGCGTCGACATCCACTTCGCGATCCCTCTGCCGGACCCGCCGCCGGGTCCCTCCGACTCCACCGTGTCAGCACATTTTCGCTTGCGCTCCAACGGTA
>JAJDVW010000117.1 GCA_022825925.1 Pseudomonadales bacterium
GAAGTAGCTGTTGCCCATGCCGCCGCCCGCCGCTTGACATGCGCGCACCCTAGCGCCGACGGGCTATGATGTCAAGCGCAAGGCCCTCCCTCAGACCCTCCCTCAGTCATCAATGAAGGCGCAGGGGGGGCGAGTAGTTACTGCGGGCCAGGAGCGTAGCGAGCGCGGGGCGCCGTTCCCCGTGGCGCAGCCCACGGGGAGGAGCCGGCGCGGGATGCGCGATCGGGGCACCGGGATGCGATCGAGGCATGCCGCCTCAGTCCAGGACGGCCCTCGAGATCTCGCCCACGTTGTGGCGGAACATGTCGAGATAGGTCGGCGCCGGGCCGGTGGGGCCGGACAACGAGTCGGAGTAGAGCCTGCCGCCGATGACGGCGCCGGCTTCACGGGCGAGTTGCTGCACCAGGCGCGGGTCCGTGATGTTCTCGACGAACAGCGCGTGGATGCCCTCGTCCCGCATCTGGCGTACGAGGGCCGCCACTTCGCCCGCCGACGGTTCGCTCTCGGTGCTCAAGCCCACCGGGGCAAGGAAGTCGATGCCGTAGGCGCGCCCGAAGTACTGGAACGCGTCGTGCGAGGTGATCACCTTGCGCCGGTCCCCGGGGAAGGCTTCGAGCCGGTCCCGGATGTCCCGGTCCAGCGCCGCCAGTTCGCGATCGTAGGTTGCGGCGCGGCGGCGGTAGACGTCCGCGTGGGCCGGGTCCGCCGCGGCCAGCGCGCGAGCGATGTTGGCGACATCGAGGCGGCCGTTGGCGAGATCCTGCCAGGCGTGCGGGTCGGGTTGGTCTTCGTCCACCGTCAGCGCCGCGATCCCCTCGCTGGCTACAACCACCGGCCCCTTGTAACCGGACACGCTGACGAGCCGGTCGATCCAGCCTTCGAAGCCGAGCCCGTTGACGACGACGAGGTCCGCCGCGGCCAGCGCGCGCGCATCGGCCGGGGTCGGTTCGTAGACGTGGGCATCGGCGTCCGGACCGACCAGCGTGGTGAGCGCGACCTGCTCCCGGCCGACATTCCTCACCATGTCTCCGAGAATGGTGAAGGTGGTGACGACCTTGAGCTTCTCGGCCGCCCAGGATCGAGACGTGGTGCCGGCGGCGAGCGAGGCAAGCGCGGCGAACCACGAGCGGCGTGACAGTGCCATGGTCGGTCCCCTCCGCGCCCGTTCAGGCTTCAAGATGGCGGCGCGGCATGAACCGCGCCCACAAGCCGCCGCGCGGACCGGCGACCACGGAGACGACGTAGACGCCGCCGGCGACCAGGATGATGGCCGGCCCGGACGGGAGCGCCGCGTGGTACGAGAGCAGCAGCCCCGCATACCCGGAAGCGAACGCGATGGCGCTGCTCGCGGCCACGAGTGGCGCAACCTCGCCCGCCCAGAATCTCGCGGCCACGGCCGGCAGCATCATCAAGCCGACCGCCATCAGCGTACCGAGCGCGTGGAACCCGGCGACGAGGTTCATGACGACCAACGTCAGGAACACGAAGTGCACGACCGCGCCGTGACCGCCCACGGCGCGCAGGAAGCCGGGGTCGAAGCACTCGACGATGAGCCCGCGGCCGATGACGGCCAGGGCAAGGAGCGTCAGCGTCGCGATCGAGACGACGAGCAGCAGCGACGCGTCGTCGACCGCGAGGATGGTCCCGAAGAGGATGTGCATGAGATCGATGTTGCTGCCGTGCGTGGAGACGATGAGCACGCCGAGCGCCAGCGAAATGAGATAGAAGGCGGCGAAGCTCGCATCCTCGCGCTGGGGCGTCACGCGGGCGACGAGACCGGACAGGATCGCGACGACGAGGCCCGCGATGAAGCCGCCGAGGCTCATGACCACGAGGGAGAGCCCGGCGACCATGAAACCGAGGGCGGCCCCCGGCAGCACGGCGTGGCTCAACGCATCGCCGACGAGGCTCATGCGGCGCAGGACCAGCAGCACGCCCACCGGGCCGCTGCCGACGCTGAGCGCCAGGCAGGCCACCAGGGCCCTGCGCATGAACCCGAACTCGACGAAGGGCTGGATCAG
This sequence comes from Pseudomonadales bacterium, assembly GCA_022825925.1. Lineage (GTDB taxonomy): Bacteria > Pseudomonadota > Gammaproteobacteria > Pseudomonadales > Azotimanducaceae > VXNE01. The sequence continues at coordinate 2,022 of JAJDVW010000117.1, forward strand.
CGCGGCGTAGGGGTCCATCAGGCAACGCCCCGGCGGCAGACCTCCGCAGCGTCGTCCCACCCCTCCGCCATCTGCCGTGCCTGGAAGAGATACTCCGCCCGCAGCACGTCGGCGGTCGCCCCCCAGGCAACGGGCTCCCGGGCAATCACCAGGGTGTCGGGGAAGTTCTCGCGCACCTGGTCGAGGTCATGCAGCACGGCGATGATCGTCCGTCCTTCGCCATGCCATCCCACCACCACTCGGAGGAGGTCGGCCGAGGTCCTCGCGTCGATCGAGGTGAAGGGCTCGTCGAGCAGGATGACGGGGCAATCCTGCAGCAGCATGCGGGCAAACAGGACCCGCTGAAACTGCCCCGCCGACAGGGACGCGATCGGGCGTCGACCGAAGCCATCGAGACCGACGGCCAGCAACGCCTCCTCGGCTTGCCGCCGTTGCGTGCGCGTGACCGCGCCGAACAGGCCGATCGTCCGCCAGTGACCCAGCAGCACGGTGTCCATCACCGAGATCGGGAAGCTGCGATCGATCTCCGCCTGCTGGGGCAGATAGGCGATGTCGCTCTGGCGCAACCCGTTGCGTTCGAGGCGACCGTCGAGCGGCGCCAGGTGCCCGGTCAGCCCCTTGAGCAACGTGGTCTTGCCCGATCCGTTGGGGCCGACCACCGCCGTCAACGAACCGGTTGCGAAGCTGCCGGTCAGGTGATGCACGGCCGGATGGCGGTCGTATCCCAGGGTAACGTCGTGGAGAGAGAAGGCGGCCGTCATGACGGCCACCCCATCGCCCAGGCGGCGGCGACCCACAGGAGGGCCGCGGCGGGAACCGCCCAGATGAACTGTGCGGCCACGCCACCGCCGAGCGGCGAGACGGCGTGGCCGAAACGGGTCTCTTCGGCCGCGCGGTTGATCCCGATCCATCTACGCATCGGTCGGGGAGCCTTCAGCCGGGGAAGCTCCCTCGGCCGCTGACGCGTAAGGAAGTGTTGGCGTTCCCCCCTTCGGCGGATGCGTACTTCCATGCAAGTCCGGCATGGCGGGCATTCGCGCCGTTCAGACCGCACCGGCCGGGACGCAATTCGGGCACGCGCCCTGCACTTCGACCACGCGTCGGTCCACGCGGTATCCCAGCGCCGCGGCGTCCTCGGCGAGCACCCTCAGGACCCGCGGGTCCTCCAGTTCGGTCGACGCCCCGCAGATGCTGCAGAGGAAGAAGAGACCGTCGTGCTGACGCTCCGGATGCGCGCGGGGGACGTACGCGTTCCGGCTTTCGATCTTCGAGACGAGCCGCTGGGAAATCAGGAACTCGAGGGCCCGATAGATGGTGGGCGGCCCGACCGGACGGTCGTACCTGAGTTCCAGCGCTTCGATCAGCGCGTAGGCGCCCGTCGGCCGCCCCCTCTCCCAGAGCAGCTCCAGGACGTGCCGCCTGAGCGTCGTCAGCTTGTTGCCGCGCGCGGCGCAAAGGGCAACCGCCAACGCTACCCGTTCGGCCGGCGCATGCTGCCCGCGGCAGTCGGGGTCGGTGCAGGGCTGAGGTTCGGTCCCCAAGCTTTCCATGGCAGGTGGATCTCCATTGCCATCGGGTGAAGTTACGTTATAACGTTGCGTTCCTCGATGGCAAGAGCCCACGAAACTCCCCGGGAGCGCTCCGCATGAGAGCTGAACACACCGACCCGACGGCATCGACACCCTTCGCGGCACGCACGTCGGTCGAACAAGTGGAAGAGGGCCTCGACCTGGCGCCCAAGTTCGATGCCGACGGCCTGATCCCCTGCATCACGACCGATGCCGGCACCGGCGAAGTGTTGATGCTCGCCTACATGAACGGCGAAGCGCTGCAGCGCACGATCACGACGGGCGAGGCGCACTACTGGAGCCGGAGCCGCCAGTGCCTCTGGCGCAAGGGAGCGACCAGTGGCCTCGTCCAGGAAACCGTGGAGCTGCGCATCGACGACGACCAGGACGCCGTGTGGCTGCGCGTCAAGGTCGCCGGTTCCGGCGCCAGTTGTCACGTGGGATACCGTTCCTGCTTCTACCGGTCGGTCGAGCGCGGCGGTCCCGCCGACGCACCCGCCCGGCTCGTGTTCACCGAGTCGGGGAAGTCCTTCGATCCGAAGGACGTCTACGGTGACGCGCCCAATCCGACCCGGCTTTGAGTGCGGACGGAGCCCATGCCCCCGAACCTGGAGACCCGTTCCGGCCAATCACGCCTGCCCGTCACCGTCCTGTCGGGCTTCCTCGGAGCGGGCAAGACCACGCTCCTCAACGAGGTGCTCAACAACCGGGAGGGCCGGCGCGTCGCGGTGATCGTGAACGACATGAGCGAGGTCAACATCGACGCCGCGCTCGTCGAGCGCGGCGGTGCGCAACTCTCGCGGACCGACGAGAAGCTGGTCGAGATGTCGAACGGCTGCATCTGCTGCACCCTGCGGGACGACCTGCTCGCCGATGTCTCGCGGCTCGCGCGGGAGGGACGCTTCGACTACCTGCTCATCGAGTCCACGGGGATCTCGGAGCCCATTCCCGTCGCGCAGACCTTCACCTTCGAGGATGAGAACGGCGTCAGCCTGAGCCAGGTCTCGCGTCTCGACACGATGGTCACGGTCGTGGACGCGGCGAGCTTCCTCAAGGACTACAACGCCGCCGACGCGCTCCAGGACCGCGGCGAGTCGCTGGGCGAAGACGATCACCGGACGGTGACCGACCTGCTCATCGACCAGATCGAGTTCGCGGACGTCATCGTGCTCAACAAGCTCGATCTCGTGAGCGACGCCCAGGCTCTCGAGGTCGAGGCCATACTGAAAGCGCTCAACCCCGGCGCGCGGGTCCTCCCGGCGACGCGCGGTCGGGTGCCGCTCGGAAGCGTGCTCGACACGGGCCTGTTCGACTACGAGCAGGCGGCCAGTTCGGCCGGCTGGATACGGGAGCTTACGCGCGAACACACGCCGGAGACCGAGGAGTACGGAATCTCGAGCTTCACCTATCGCACGCCGCACCCCTTCGACGCGGAGAAGCTGTGGGCGTTCCTGCACGACGACGGGAACTGGAGCGGCGTGCTCCGCTCGAAGGGCTTCTTCTGGGTCGCCGCCGACCATCGGGTCGCCTACGAGTGGGCCCAGGCCGGCGGCATCAGCGACGTGGAGCCCGCCGGGATGTGGTGGGCGGCCGTGCCTCGCGAACACTGGGGGCACGCCGAGGGTCGGCGGCCCGACCAGCAGCCGGGCTGGCATCCTCGCTTCGGCGACCGGGCGCAGCAGCTCGTCTTCATCGGCCAGGAGATGCCCGAAGCGGCGCTGCGCGCCCGCCTCGACGCCTGCCTGCTCGACGAGCGCCTCGCCGCCGCGGACAGCAAGACCTGGGCAGCGCTCCCGAACCCGTTCCCGGCATCTCGCATGGCCGGAGAGGCGCCATGACCGAAACTACGGCATCCCATGGCATCCCTCGGTCATCCCCAGTTTCCAGGAGAACAAGATGAACATTCCGTCCAAAGTCCCCGTCTCGATCCTCACCGGCTTCCTCGGCTCCGGCAAGACGACCCTGCTCAACCGGATCCTGAGCGAAGAGCACGGCAAGCGCATCGCCGTGATCGAGAACGAGTTCGGGGAGGTCGGCATCGACCAGGGGCTCGTCATCGACGCCGACGAAGAGATCTTCGAGATGTCGAACGGCTGCATCTGCTGCACGGTGCGCGGCGACCTGATTCGCGTGCTCGGCAATCTCATGAAGCGCCGCGACAGGTTCGACTACGTGCTGGTGGAGACCACGGGGCTCGCGGATCCGGGCCCGGTCGCCCAGACCTTCTTCATGGACGACGAGATTCGCGAGGAGTTTTCGCTTGACGGGATCGTCACGCTCGTCGATGCGGCCCATATCGAGCAACAGCTCGGCCGCAGCGACGAGAGCACCGAGCAGGTCGCGTTCGCTGACGTCCTCGTGCTCAACAAGACGGACCTCGTCGACGACGAGGCGCTCGACAGGCTCGAGGCCCGGCTCCGGGAGATGAACAGGATGGCGCAGGTCGTGCGCAGCGAGCGCGCGGACGTGCCCGTCGACACGGTGCTCAACCTCGATGCCTTCAACCTCGACGAGGTGCTCGAGCGTCGTCCCACCTTCCTCGAACCGGAGTATCCGTTCGAATGGACCGGTGTCTACGCGCTCGATCCCGGCCGCTTCGAACTCAGCCTCGCCGACGGACCCGATCCGGCGATGTCGCTCGTCGTCGTGCCCGACCAGGGCACGGACGACGCCGCCCTGCGTGAGAGTGCCGAGTCGTGTGTGCGGCAGTACGCGGAACCCGCGCAGCCCATTGACCCGGGGGAAGGGATTCCCGTTGGAAAGCACGTGAACCTGCGGCTCGATTCCCCCGGGCGCAAGTCGTTTTTCCTGGACGTCGACACGCCGGTGCGGCTCGGCCTCTACGCCCAGCACACCGCGGAAGAGTTCGACCTCCAGCTGAAGAACGCGGCAGGAGCGACGATCCGGCAGGAGGTCGAGCGCACGTGGGTCGCACAGCACGAGCACGACGACGAGGTGGGCTCGATCGCCATCGAGACGGACGGCGACCTCGATCCCATGCGGCTCAACGCCTGGCTTGGCGAACTGCTCCGGGAGCGCGGGGTGGACATCTTCCGAATGAAGGGGTTCATCAGTCTCGCGGGCGAGTCGCGGCGCTACGTCTTCCAGGGGGTCCACATGCTCTTTGACAGCCAGCCGGACCGTCCATGGGGAGACTCGCCCCGGCGCAATCAGTTGGTCTTCATCGGCCGCAACCTCGATGAGCAGGACATGCGCCAGGGTTTCGAGGCGTGTCTGATCTGAACTTCGACCGCCCAACGGGGATCCTGCGCCCGGGCTGGTCCGCGACGATCGACGACTACGCCATCGCGGGGGGGTGGACGCGCCGCGGTGAAGCGCTGGTGGTCGCCGACGCCGCGGGTGGCGTCTACGCGTTCGACGGCAAGTCCGGCGCAGGCGCCTGGGCGCGGCGGGAGACTCACGAGGGCGGCGTGCTCGCAATGGCGATCCACCCGGACGGAACCGCCTTCGCCACGGCCGGCCAGGACGGACGGGTGCTTCTCTGGGATGTCGCGAAAGACCAGGCACAACAGGCTATCGACGTCGGCACGGCCTGGGTGGACAATCTGGCGTGGTCGCCGGACGGCCAATGGCTCGCGGCCTCTTGCGCCCGGCAGGTGCGCGCGTACGGTGCGGACGGTCGAGAAGCGTGGCGCTCCGACGACCATCCCAGCACCATCAGCGCGATCGCCTGGTCCCGCGCAGGGGAGCTGGCGACGGCCTGTTACGGTCAGGTGGCGTTCTTCGACGCGTCCACCGGGGAGCTTCGCCAGAAGCTGCAGTGGAAGGGTTCCCTGGTGTCCATGGTGCTGAGCCCGGACGGGGATGTCGTCGCGTGCGGCAGCCAGGACAACTCGGTGCACTTCTGGCGTCGCTCGACGGAGCAGGACTCCATGATGTCCGGATACTCCGGCAAACCGTCGGCCCTGGCCTTCGATGACGCGGGCACCCTCCTGGCCACCGGCGGGGGCGACAGCGTGACGGTCTGGAGCTTCGAGCGAGGCGGCCCCGAAGGCACGCGGCCCGGCACCCTGGAGCTTCATGTGCAACCCGTCACGACGCTTGCCTTCGCTCGCCGCACGTCGCGTCTGGCCTCGGGAGGCCGCGACGGCGCCGTGGTCGTGTGGTCGCTGCGAAGCAACGGCGAAGGCGATCCGATCGGGATGGCAGTTCTGGCGGGCGTGGTGGCCGATCTGTACTGGCGGCCGGACGGGCGCGCACTGGCCGCGCTCGACGCCGGGGGTGACGTGACGGTCTGGCGGATCAGATGAGCAAGCGTGACGAGGTCCCTCGGCCAGGGACCCCGTGTCACACGCCGCGCAAGTGCAGGCGGATCCGCCGGGCCGGCGCGCGCTCCGAAGGCGTGGCGAAGGCCGGCATGGAGTAGCCGAGCAGGCGGCGCAACTCCGGGTCGAACTCCCTGGCGATCTCCGGCGGGCAGCACAGGTACTGGTTCTCCGCCTGCCGCAGCCAGCCCAGTGCGTAGCTCATGAGGAGGCCCACACGCAGCGCCGAGCCGCCGGACGTGGACGCCATGCTAGACTAGTCGGAACACCAGGTCTGAAACCTATCTTTCGACATGGACCGAATCGGAGCTTACGAAGCGAAGACGCACTTGCCTCGACTGCTCGAGCGGGTTCATCGTGGTGAGAGCTTGACTATCACACGCCACGGTCGGCCGGTAGCGAGGCTGGTTCCCGTGGAGGATGACGAGCGCGAGCGTGCGATGGAGGCTGCTCGACAGATTCGGGAGCGTCGGGCGCGGCTGGGCCGAACGTCCATCGCGAGTCTGATCGACACGATCCACGAGGGACACCGCTTCTGACGGCGCTGGTGGTCCACAACTCCGTGGTCCTGTCCTGGTGCCTCGACGACGAGGAACACCCCTTGGCGGACCAAGCCATGCAATTGACCGTCGAGCGCGGCGCGGTCGTCCCGCACATCTGGTGGTACGAGATCCGCAACGCCCTGGCGGTGAACGAACGGCGCGGACGCCTCACCGCGCAGCAGGCCCGGGCCACGCTCGCGAACCTGGGGACCATGCGCTTCGTACTCGACTTCGACCACGACGGTAGCCTCGTCATGGAACTCGCGCGTCACCACGGCCTGTCCGTCTACGACGCCGCCTACCTCGAGGTCGCTCTCCGACGATCGGTGCCCCTCGCCACCCTGGACGCTCGCCTGCGGGCCGCCGGGACCGCCGCCGAAGTGCCCCTCCTCGGACCCGCTCCGCGGGACCCCGAAGGGAGACGCCCACGACCATGAACTCTCCCACGCCCTCGGCGTCCAGGCTCGTCTCGACGTCACGCGGGAAGTCTGGCATGGTGCCGAAGGCCAGGCACAACAGGCCATCGAGGTCGGCACGGGCGGTGGACTGGAGTGGTGGCGGCAATCGTCCCGCTGAACCCGGTGCAGGGCGTGCAGACGGCCATCCACTGCGTCACCGACGCGGACGTCCGTGGCGGGGGCCACCACGAGCGTTGCGGCCCGGCGCGGCCTTCGCCGGACGCCCTGGACGAGACCGCCGCGGCGCGGCCCTGGGAGCGGGCCCGGGAACGGCTCGACGGTCTCTCCCCCTTGACGTCCCCTGACCGCGCCGCGCTTGCCAGGCGCGCCGCGCCCCACCTACACTCGCCCGCCCCTCACCGCCGGTGCGCGTGCATGGCCGAACCCGGGACGAAGCGACCGCGGCCCACGGCCGGCCTGCGCCACGTGGCGCTGCACGCCTGCAACTTCGACGCCGCCCTGGCCTTCTACAGGGACATCATGGGCATGGCGATCGAGTGGCAGCCGGACGATGACAACTGCTACCTGACGTCCGGCACCGATAACCTCGCACTGCACCGTGCGACGGGCAGTCCGGACGCCGCGGGCCAGCGTCTCGACCACATTGGCTTCGTCGTCGACCGGATGGACGACGTCGACGACTGGCACGCATTTCTGTCCGGGCGCGGCGTACCGATCGTGCACGCGCCGAAGACCCACCGCGACGGCGCGCGGAGCTGCTACTGCACGGACCCCGACGGCACGACGGTGCAGATCATCTACCACCCGCCGTTGAGCCGGGAGTAGCGCCCCATGACCGGGCGCGGCCCAGCACGCCTCCCGGCTCAACCCGGCCCGACGAACCCCGGGTGCGCCAGCAGCGCACGGTCGAACGTGTACGTGACCGACGCCCCGCGCGCCGCGGCAGACTCGCCGATCAGGTAGTCCGAGAAGTCGGCGTCGCCGGTCTCGTAGCTCGCAATCGCGCGCACCACGGCTGGTCGGTCGATGAACTCGAACTCCTCCGCATCCAGCAACCGACGCAGCGTTTCCGCCACCCTCGCCCTGGAGAACCCGTACGCGGAGTCCAATACCCACTCGAGCTCGCAGAGAACGATGTCCGGCAGCAGCCCGCCGTCGCCCGCCGCCGCGGTCCTCTCGACCAACTCCTGGGCTCGCCCCGCCTGGCGCGGGTCGTCGTCGAGGAGCAGACGCAGCAGGACGTTGGTGTCGAGCGCGATCACCTCGGCGGGTGTTTGGCGGCTGCCCGGCGCCGCAACGTCCCCCGCAACCAGGCGTCCTCCCGCTTCCCGGCGCCCGCGGCGTCGGCGAGGAATCCCCTGAGCGGTTTCGGGGCGCTTCGTACCGGGAACACCCGGACCCCGATGCCGTCGTCGATACGAAACGCGAGCACGTCCCCGCGACCGACCGACAACGCCTCGCGGATTGCCTTCGGAATCGTGATCTGGCCCTTCGCCGTGACCTTGGCCTTCTCCATGCCTATTCCTTACGAAACGCCTTCTTTCCGAGAAATGTAATGCCAAAGCGCGACACGATCAACAGCGCGGCTTTCGCGCCGCGCGACACGGAGAACGTGTAGACGAGCAGACCGAGGTCCACGTCGGCGGTCGCCTCCCGGAACGCTTCGGGCCAGGTTGCGTCCCCCAGATCGAGGGCGACGCAGCGCACCTCTACGCCGTGCTCGCTGCGCTAGGCGTCGGCGAGCCGCAGCGGCAGCAGCGGCATCCGCCGGGCGACGAGCACCAGGTGCAAGCCGCGTCGCGCGAGGCCTGCGGCGAAGGACGCTCCGAGCCCCTCGGACGCGCCCGCGACGACGGCCCAGGGTCCTTAGCGCTCCGCGCAGTCGATAATCGGGGCGTCAGATCCGGTAGGTCGACTCCGTCATGATCCGCGAGACCACCGTCATGGCCTGCTTGACGCTGTCGGGAAACGTTCGGCCACCCGCTCGCAATGCGTTGACGCCGTGGCGCGCTTCGTCGGCGCGCATCTCCTCGACGATCGCCCGGCTGCGCGCGTCGTCCTCCGGCAGGTCGGCGAGGTGCCGGTCGAGATGGCGGACCACCTGGTCCTCCGTGGCCTCGACGAAACCGAGGCTCACCCGGTCGCCCAGCGCGCCCGCCGCGGCGCCGACCAGGAACGAAGCGGCGTAGAACAGGGGGTCGAGTACGCTCGGGCGCGCATCGAGTTCGTCGAGCCGCTGCCGGCACCAGGCGAGGTGGTCCACTTCCTCCGCGGCCGCCTGCTCGAGGGCGTCGCGGACCTCGTCGCGCCGGGCGGTCATCGCCTGACCCTCGTAGAGCGCCTGGGCGCAGACCTCTCCGGTGTGATTGACGCGCATCAGGCCGGCCGCATGCGCGCGCTCCGCCTCCGTCAGGTCGCCCTCCGGGGCGTCCGGTGCGGGGCTCGCGGGGGTGCCCACGCCCGCCAGCGTCCGCAGGCCGCGGTCGAAGACGCCGATGAGGTCGTCGACGTTCAATTCGGCGCTCGAAACAGGCCCTCGAGGCGAGCCAACCGCTCCCGCACGGCGCCCATGTCGACGATGACCTTGAAGATCATGCCGAACAGGACCGCATTGAGCGTCACTATGCACGTCACTATGGCGATCAGTTCAGGGCTCATCCGAAGTCCCTCTCCTCCCGCCGATCGGACGGCGATCAACGCCGGCCCGTCGCGACGGCAGCGGCGGCATTTTAGCACCGCGGGTACCGTCACCGACCGGTTCGCGGCCCTCCTCCGCGACCTCGACCGGCCCCGTTCCGACCGGCACCGCCGAGAAACCCAGCCGGGTCAGCGACACGAGCGCGTACGCGCGCTGTCCCGCGCGACCGCCCGTGATCGCGACCGGCCGGTCTTCCCTCAGCAGCCGCGCCGCGGTCTCGACTTCGCCGACCGGCACGCGGTCCAGGTCGAGGACCTGCGCGTTGGGCGGCGGTCGTTCCGGGAACGGATACTCCTCTATCAGCCCGCGCACGGCATCGCCCGGCAGCACCAGCAGCACCGCGTCCTCGACGATCGCGTACTCCCGCCGGCGCGCCGCGAAGTCATCTCCGGCGAAAGCGAGTTCTTCGCCGAAGTAGTCGCCGGGCCGGAACACCCGGCCGTCGCACGCGACCCGGCCCGACTGCACGAGATAGACGGCGTCCGCGCCGACGAGGCTGTCGCCGGCAGACAGCCCGAGCCGTTCGGCGCTGCGCAGCAGCCGCTGCCAAGTGAGCGCCGGCATCGCCCGCACGAGCGGCGACGCGAGGAGTCGGTCGAGCCAGCCCTCCACCGCCGTCACCTGCGGTTCCGGGACCGCCGCCGGCTGCTGCGCGAACCGGAGCGGGGCGAGATCCACCGACAGCACCCGGGTCGCCGCCCGCGTCTCCAAGGCGATGTCGTCGCCCGGCCGATAGATCTCCTGGTCCACGGATTGCCGCCGGCCCTGCGCGTCCACCGCGTCGACGGCCCCCTCCACAAGGTAGAGATGCCGTTCCAGCCGCGTGCCGCGCCGCAGCAGCCAGCGGTTCGCGGGGAGTTCGATCAGGCGCGCGTGCCGGGCCGCGAGGTCCAGGGTCGGGGCGTCGAGGCCGGCGAAGGCCGGGAACTGTCTGAGAACGTTCGCAAGCATGTTGCGATCGTCTCAAATGCGAAGGCCGCCGGCTGTCAGCCTTTCTCCCGCGCTATTGCGCGATATCCGATATCCGTTCTGTAGTACGCATCCGCCCAACGCACGCGAGCCACCCGCTCGTACGCCCGGGCCCGTGCCTCGGTCACCGACGCGCCGAGCGCCGTGACGCACAGCACCCGGCCGCCGTTCGTGACCGTGCGGTCGTCCACCAGGGCCGTGCCCGCGTGGAACACCTTGGTGTCCGGCACGTCTTCCTCCAGTCCTTCGATCGCGCGGCCCCGGGCATGCTCGAGCGGATACCCGCCGGCCGCCATGACCACGCCCACGGCGGCGCGCGGGTCCCACGCGAGTTCGACTCCGTCGAGCCCCTCCGACAGGGCGCGCCGGCACAGGTCCACCAGGTCGCCGCGCATCCGCATCAGCACCGGCTGGGCTTCCGGGTCGCCGAACCGGCAGTTGAACTCGATGACCTTCGGCGCCCCGTCCGGCATGATCATCAGGCCCGCATAGAGGAAGCCCTGGTAGGGTGCCCCGTCCGCCGCCATGCCCCGGACCGTGGGACGCACGACCTCTTCCAGGATGCGCTCGTGCACCTCCGGCGTGACCACCGGCGCCGGGGAGTAGGCGCCCATGCCCCCGGTGTTGGGGCCGAGGTCGCCGTCGTCGCGCGCCTTGTGGTCCTGGGAGGAAGCGAACGGCACGACCTCGGTGCCGTCCGTCATGCAGATGAAGCTCGCCTCCTCGCCCTCGAGGAACTCCTCGACCACGATCTCGCGCCCCGCGGCCCCGAAACGCGCGCCCGACAGCATCGACTCGGCGGCATGCACCGCTTCCTCGACGTCCCGGGCAACCGTCACCCCCTTGCCGGCGGCGAGTCCGTCCGCCTTGACCACGACCGGGGCGCCCGTCGTCTCGATGTACGCGCGCGCTGCGGACGGGTCCGTGAACGACGCGTACCCCGCCGTCGGGATGCCGTGGCGGGCAAGGAACTCCTTCGCGAACACCTTCGAGCCCTCGAGCCGGGCCGCGGCGCGCGTGGGCCCGAAGCAGGCCAGGCCCTCGGCGTCGAAGCGGTCCCGCAGGCCCTCCACCAGCGGGGCTTCGGGCCCGGCGACGGTCAGGGCGACCTCGTTGGCCCGCACCCAGTCCACCAGCGCATCGAAGGCGTCCACCGGGATGTCCACGTTCTCGACCTTCGGCTCCCGCGCCGTACCGGCGTTGCCCGGCGCGACGAAGACGCGCTCCACCCGCGCCGATCGCGCGACCGCCCATGCGAGCGCATGTTCGCGCCCGCCTCCCCCCACGATCAGGACGTTCATGGCCCCCTTCTCCTAATGCCGAAAGTGGCGCACCCCCGTGAACACCATCGCGATGCCGTGTTCGTCCGCGGCCTCGATCGACTCGGCGTCCCGCATCGACCCGCCCGGCTGGATGACGGCCCGGATCCCGGCCTCGGCCGCCGCATCCACCCCGTCGCGGAACGGGAAGAACGCATCCGACGCCATCACGGCGCCGCCGACCGCGAGGCCAGCGTCCGCCGCCTTCATCGACGCAATGCGCGCGCTCACCACGCGGCTCATCTGTCCCGCCCCGACGCCCACCGTCCGGCCGTCCCGGGCGTAGACGATGGCGTTCGACTTCACGAACCAGGCGACCCTCCACGCGAACAACAGGTCGGCCATCTCCGCGTTCGTGGGGTGCCGCGCCGTGACCGTCCGCAGCGCCCCCTCGTCGAGACACAGCACGTCCTCGTCCTGGACCAGCAGCCCGCCCGCGACGCGCCGGAACTCCCGGCCCGGGCCCAATGGCGCGGGATCCCCCACGGTCAGCAGCCGGAGGTTCTTCCTCCTGCGTGCCGCGTCCCGGGCTTCGTCCGTGACCTCGGGTGCCACCACCACTTCCGCGAACTGGTTCCCGACGACGGCATCGAGCGTCCCCGCGTCCACCGTTCCGTTGAACGCCACGATGCCCCCGAACGCCGACGTCGGGTCCGTGGCGAACGCCCGCTCGTAGGCCGCGGAGAGGTCTGCCGCCACGGCGACGCCGCACGGGTTGGCGTGCTTCACGATCACGCAGGCGGGCGCGTCGAAGGCCTGGACGCAACGCAGCGCCGCGTCGGTGTCGGCGATGTTGTTGTAGGACAACTCCTTGCCCTGCCACTGCACGAGGTTGCCGACGGTTCCCGGTTCGGGCCGTCGCCCCACGTAGAAGGCGGCGTCCTGGTGCGGATTCTCTCCGTAGCGCAACCCCGAGCGCTTGACGAACCCGAGCGTCAGCCGATCCGGGAAGGCCTCCTCGGCGAACCAGCCGGCGATGGTCGCCTCGTAGTCCGCCGTGTGGGCGAACGCGCGGGCGGCGAACGAGCGGCGCTCGCCCTGTGTCGTGCCGCCGCGGTCGAGCGTCTCGAGGACGCGGGGATAGTCTTCCGGGTCGACGACGGCCAGCACGTCGGCGTGGTTCTTTGCCGCCGCCCGCAGCAGGGTCGGACCGCCGATGTCGATGTTCTCGACGGCCTCCGCCGCGGTGACGTCGTCGCGCGCGATCGTCTCCTCGAACGGATACAGGTTGACCACGACGAGGTCTATCGGGGCGATGCCGTGGCGGGCCATGGTCTCCGCGTCGGCGGCGCGCCGACCCAGGATGCCGCCATGGATCGTCGGATGGAGCGTCTTGACCCGACCGTCCATGATCTCGGGGAAGCCCGTGTGCTCCGACACTTCCCGCACCGCCACGCCGCCGGCCGACAGCCTGGCGGCGGTACCGCCCGTCGAGAGCAGCTCGATACCGAGCCCTTCGAGGCCCCGGGCGAACTCCACGACGCCGGTCTTGTCCGACACCGCGAGCAGGGCTCGGCGGACGGGCGTACGCTCGGCCATCGTTCAGAGCAACCCGTAGCGGATGAGCTTCTTGCGCAACGTGCCCCGGCTCATGCCGAGCACCTCCGCCGCGCGCGTCTGGTTGCCTCCGTGTCTTTCCATGACCGTCTGCAGCAGCGGCTCCTCGACCTGCTCGAGCACGAAGTCGTACAGCCCCGTAACCGGGGCCCCGGGAAGCGGCGCATCACCGAGATCGTCGAAGTAGCGCTCGACCGCGCCCCTGACCAGATCCTTCAGGGACTGGCCGTGCGTCTCGCTTCCAGACTCCCCTCCAGAACGATGTGGCGCCGCGACTCTCTCCAAACGATGCGACCTGCCGCTCCTCGAGTGCCTGCGCGGCCGGTGATGCGGATGGACGACCGCCCCCGCGCGGACGCCCTGACCATACTAGCAGCGCCCCGAAGTCCGGGCCAATCGGCTAATGCCTCAGTATGGAACCAGGACGACGTTGACGGCTTCGACCGGCGGCCGGCGGATCTCCACTACGGCAAGCACGCGCGTCGTGGCCGGCATGGATGCCTCGGGAGGATACCGACCCCCGAGATACTGCGCCGGCGCGAAGCGTCGCGCGGCCACGACCTCCCCTGCCGCGTTCGACAGGCGCAGCTCGAGTCGCGGGAACCGCTGGGAGAACGACGCCTCGTTCCGCAGGGCGGCTTCGACGACGACCCCGCCCTCGATGCGCGGATGCGTGCGCACCGCCACGTCCCGCACCACGAAGTGCCGTGCGGGGCGCGAGATCGGCAATGCGCAGGGGAGCAGCGCGCACGCCGCGCCGTAGACCGGGCGCAGGAACGGATCGCGGCTCCAGGTGTCGAATTTATGGGCAAGGACCTGCACGCACAGGGCGGCAACGGCCAGCGCAATGCCGGCCCCCCAGACCAGACCACGAAGGTCGCCCGGACTCCGCATCGTTCAGACCGGGTCGGGCCGCGCCGGTCGACGCCCGGGTAGCAGTGCCCAGCCCTCCATGGCGCGGGCCGCGTCGAAACACATGTCCGGGTACGCCGCCGCAACCTCCGCGACCTGCCCCGGCAGGAGTCCACAAAGCGCCAGACGCCCGCCAGGGGCCACGCTCGCCCGGAGTCGGGGCGCCTCGTCCGCGAGCGTACCGGCAACGATGTTCGCGACGACGAGGTCGAACGGCCCATCCGGCTCGAACGCCTCGCTCCCCGCCAGGTCCAGCGAGACGCCGTTGCGCGCGGCGTTCCGGCTCGCGACGGCCAGCGCCTCCGGGTCGCGGTCGACGGCCGTTGCCGATCGGGCTCCGAGCAGCCTGGCCGCGATCGCGAGGATGCCGGAACCGCACCCGAAATCGAGGACGGAGCGACCGGCCACCGGTAGCGCAGCCAGCCACGCGAGACACAGCCGTGTCGTCGGATGGCCGCCCGTGCCGAACGCCCCGCCAGGATCGATGCGCAGCACCGTGCCCGTGAGTCCTTCGGCCGCGTGCGACGGGGCCACCGCAAGGTTGCCGAACCGCCTCGGTTCGACATGCCGGCGCCAGCTCCGGGACCAGTCCGCCTCCGCCAGGAAGTCCACACGCAAGGGGTGCCCCGCGAAGCGCCGACGGACCGCGCCGAGGTCGGCCTCCAGGGGGAACAGACCTACCGCCCGGGCCTCGGGCCATGCGGCGAGATCCGGCGCGGCGCCGTGCGCCGGCTCGAGGATCGCCGCGTCCCCGCCGTCCAGCCACGTCACCGCGAGCGCGCCAAGCGCCTCGAGGGCTTCACCGGCGGCTTCGGCGCCGGCGCCCGGCACCCCGACGGAAAGCCGGATCCACGGCATGGGCTTACGCGATACGAAACAGCGGCGTTCCCGACTCCATGGCGCGCCCGTTCTCGAGCAGGACCTCCGCGACCGTGCCGGTCAGCTCCGCCTCGATCCGGTTCATCATCTTCATGCTCTCGATGATGCAGAGCACGTCTCCGGCGGCGACCGTGTCCCCCTCGCGCACGAACGGCGCTTCTCCCGGCGCCGGGGAGCGGTAGAACGTCCCCGAGATGGGCGCCCGGACGACCTGCCCCCCGGCGGTTTCCGGCTTGGGCGACGCACCGTCGGCAACGGCCTCCGGCGGCGCGGCCGGGACCGCCGCCACCGGCGCCGCGCCTGGTACGGCCCGGGCTACGCGGATCGACTCGTCCCCGTCGCGGACTTCGAGTTCGGCGATGCCGGACTCCTGTACGAGTTCGATCAGCTTCTTGATCTTCCTGAGGTCCAAGGCTCCGTCTCCTTTACTCCCGCGTTTCCTCAAGCGCCGCCATCGCGGCCAGCAGCGCGTACTCGTATCCCGCCGCGCCGAGACCGCAGATCACGCCCCGCGCCGCATCCGAGAGGTAGGAATGGCGGCGGAACTCCTCGCGCGCGTGCACGTTGGAGAGGTGCACCTCGATGAAGGGCAGGGCCACGGCGAGGAACGCGTCCCGGAGCGCGACGCTCGTATGCGTGAACGCACCCGGGTTGACGACGATGTATGCCGTGCCGTCCCGGCCCGCGCGCTGCACGGCTTCGACGAGTTCGTGCTCGGCGTTGCTCTGGAAGGTCGCGATTTCGTGACCCCGCCCGCTGGCGAGCCCGTCGAGCCGCGCGTGGATGTCGTCCAGCGTGACCGCGCCGTAGAGGTCGGGCTCGCGCGTCCCGAGCAGGTTCAGGTTCGGCCCGTTCAGGACCAGGATGCGTGCCACCGCGCCCTCGCTTGCGGTCCGTCCGGCAACGTCCGGACGAGGTCGGACAGTATGCCACGCCTTTCGTACGTTAACGACAGAAGCACCGGTTTACCGCGCTTTTGGATGCCATTTACAGGAAGAAAGATGTTTATCCCGCCGTCTCGATGGCGTCGATCACGATGCCCGGCGTCAGGACCTGCGGGAGGACGACCGGGTCGCCCCTTGGCGGGAAGTAGACGTACAGCGGGACGCCGCTGCGACCGAAACGGGCAAGCACCGCGGTGATCGCCGGGTCCGCGTTCGTCCAGTCGCCCTTCACGTAGGCGATGTCATGCCGGTCGAAGTAGCCCCGGACGCGTTCCGTGCCGAGGGTCGACTGCTCGTTCGTCAGGCAGGTGATGCACCAGGACGCCGTGAAGTTGAGGAACACGGGGCGGCCGGCGGCCTGGTGCGCCTCGACCACCTGCATGTCGAACCGCTGCGCCGGTGCGCCCGCCGCCCGGTCCGCGGCAGGCACGGTCCAGACCGACAGCGCGGCCAGCCCCGCGACGCCCAGCCACACCGGGCGCAGCCTCGCCGGGCGGCGCATGCCGAGCCACGCGAGGAAACCCACCGCGACGAAAGCGGCGAGCACCCACGCGGCGCCTCCCGGCCCCGCCTGCTGCGTCAGCACCCAGACGAGCCACACCACGGTCGCGAACATCGGGAAGGCCATGACCTGCTTGAGCGTCGCCATCCACGCGCCGGGCCGCGGCAGGCGCCGCGCGATGGGCGGAACCGCGGCGACGACGGCGTAGGGTGCCGCCATGCCGACGCCCAGCGCCGCCATCACGGCGAGCAGCACCGGCGCCGGCTGGGCGAGACCGTAGCCCACCGCGGCCCCCATGAACGGCACCGTGCACGGCGTCGCCACCACCACCGCCAGCATCCCGGTCGCGAAGGGACCGGCGCGGTCGAAGCCCCCGACGCCGAAACCGGGCGTCTCCAGGACGCCCAGCAGGTTCAGCCCGAGCACGAAGAAGAGCACGGCCATGGCGGTCACGAAGCCGGGCGACTGCAACTGGAACCCCCATCCGACGGCCTCGCCCGCGCTCTTGAGCGCCACCAGCACAACGCCGAGCGCGACGAAGGTCGCGACGACTCCCGCGGAGAAACCCGTTGCGTCCCGCATGCGGCCCTCCGGCGCGCCGAGCAGCGACAGCGCCTTGATGGACAGCACGGGGAACACGCACGGCATCAGGTTCAGGATGAGGCCCCCGAGCAGCGCGGACGCCAGGATCGCAACCAGATCCGCGAAGGGAACGCCGCTACTCCCGCCACTTCCCCCGCCGCCGCCCACGCCGCCCCCGGCGCCCACGCCCGCCGCGGCGAAACGCAGCCACTTGCGCTCGGGCGGATAGCACAGGCCGTAGTCGGCGCAGCCCTGGTAGTCGATGCCGACCTCGAACGGATCGCCCCCGGCTTCGAGGACCGGCACCCGGACCGTGGCCGCGCCGTAGAACACCTCGACGTCGCCGAAGAACTCGTCGGTCTTGGGCAGCCCCGCCGGCAGCTCCGGTGCGCCGAGCGTTGTGCCGTCGCGTGTTTCGAAACCGAATCGGTGCCGATAGAGGTAGTACCCGTCCGGCATGCGCCAGTCGGCCACCAGGACGCCGTCGTCCGTGACGCGCGCCGTCAGGACGAACGCCTCGTCGACCGGCAGGAAGTCGGGCTCCTCGAGCGGGTTGGCCCCCCTCTCGAGGACGTTCTGGGCGCTTCCCGGCACGCACCACGCGAGCGCCAGGGCAAGGGCCGTGATCCAGGCGCCCGAAAAGAGCCCTGACCGGCGCAGCCCGGACATCAGAGCCATCCCGTGAAGGCGGGGACGGAACGCGTCGCAAGGGAACGGTCGCATGCTCGGTTGATGGTCATGGTGCGTCCCTATATCGTGCAACATCGGGCGCGACGCTGCACGGCGTGGCGCATGTCGTGGGCATGCAGGACGGGGGCTTGTCCTTGGGCCGCATCGAACGCTCCAGAACCTCCATGGCGGTCGTCCTGCTGGCCCTCGCCGCCTGCCAGGTGGAGGAGCGGGTCACCCAGCCGGCGCCCCCGCCTCCCCCGGAGCCGGTCGCGCCGGCCCCGCCGACGGAGCGCGTCGACGCCCTGCTCGACCGGGCGGAGGCCGCACTCCGGGACGAGCGGCTGCTGCATCCCGCCGCGGACAGCGCGCTCACGCACTATCTGGCCGTCCTCGAACTCGTACCGGACCAGCCCGACGCCCTCGAAGGCATCGAGCGCATCGTCGAGAGCTTCCTCCAGCGCGCGCAGGACGCGATCCGGCAACAGCGCTGGGCGGCGGCGCGTTCCATGCTCGACCGGGCGCGCCTCGTCGACGGCGACCATCCTTCGCTGCCTTCCCTGTACACGCAGTTGCAGCGGCTGCGCGACGCCGAGCGGATCCACCTGGATCTCTCCTCCGCCGCGGTGCGCGACCGGACCGCCGATGCCGCCGATGCCCTGGCCCGTCTCGGCGTCCGCGCCCGGCAACCCAACGCGCGCGTGCTCATCCGCGCCGGCAGCGACCTGCAGGGCCGCTGGATCTACGCGCAGCTCAACCGCGCTCCGGGCGACCGCCGCATCCGCGCCGAGATGGAAGTCGGCTGGCCTCCGCGGGTCGTCGTCGTGCTGTTCGCGCACCCGGACCCCTCGGGCGAGGGCGGCTAGCCGCGTGCTCGCCGGGAGCGCGCTGGTATTGGCGGCCGCCCTCGCCGTGGCGAACGGCCACGTCCGCGACACGCTGCCCGGCCAGACCGTCACCGCCGCGTACTGCGACATCTCCAACGGCACCTCGGAGGACGCCGTGCTCGTGGCGGTCGGCACGCCCGTCGCATCGTCGGTGGAACTCCACGAAACACGCAACGAGGCGGGCATGGTGCGCATGCGCCGCCTCGACCGCATCGTCGTGCCCGCCGGCTCCACCGTCCGCCTCCGGCCGGGCGGCATGCACCTGATGCTGTTCGACGCGGATACCGCGGGTATCCACGAGGCCGCGTTCGTGTTCGAATTCGGGGGAGGTCAAACCACCCGCGGCGCGTTCGAGATACGCCCGCCCTGACGGACGGATTCCGGGAGTCTTTACCCCATGAAATGGACGTTGCGACGCGGCGAAGAATCCGGCACGGCCGGTCTCGCCGTGCGCGTGGGCGGTGCCCTGGTGGGCGTCTACCTGCTCGGCGTGCTCTTCTTCTGGTGGTGGTGGGACAGCGAGCCCGACTCCTTCGACGTGGCGCGGGAGATGCAGGCGCTCGCGGGATCGACGGGCCTGCCACGCGACGTCGTCGTCACCGGTTCGCACACGGCCGCGGCGATGGTCCGCATGGGGCGGATCCTTCTCGACAAGCGCGGGGGCTACCTGTCGAACGACCTCTTCCCGCCCAGCGTCTGGATGGACAACGTGCCGAACTGGGAGTTCGGGGTCGTGGTGCAGATGCGCGACATGAGCCGCGTCCTGCGCGCGGACCTGAGCCGGTCCCAGAGCCAGTCCACGGAGGACCCGGACCTGTCCCTCGCGGAGGCGAAGTTCTTCTTCAACAACGCGAGCTGGATCTTCCCGCGGACGGAAGACGAGTACGGGGACGGCGTCGACTACCTGGGCAGCTACCTGGCCCGCCTGTCCGACCCGGAGCAGCCCGATGCGCAGTTCTACGCCCGCGCGGACAACCTGCGGACCTGGCTCATCGCCGTCGAGACCCGCCTCGGCAGCCTCTCGCAGCGGCTCTCCGCCAGCGTCGGCAAGCGGCAGCTCGACATGGCCCTGTCCGGCGATCCCGCGGCAAGCCAGTCGACGCCCGGCATCGGCGACAGCCAGCTCAAGACGAGCTGGTTCGAGATCGACGACGTGTTCTACGAGGCGCGCGGGCAGGCGTGGGCCCTGCTGCACCTGCTCGAGGCCGTCGACCGGGACTTCGGTGCGGTCCTCGACGACAAGAACGCCCGCGTCAGCCTGCGGCAGATCATCCGCGAGCTAGAGGGTACGCAGGAGACGATCTGGAGCCCGATGATCCTGAACGGCACCGGCTTCGGTTTCGTGGCGAACCACTCGCTGGTGATGGCCTCGTACATCTCGCGCGCCAACGCGGCGATCATCGACCTGCGCGCGTTGCTGGCGCAGGGGTGAATCACGGGCGCGCCGACACAGCCAACGCGGGCCGACTTCGAATGTTCGGCCGCTTGCGGCCTCCCTGCATCGGCGCCCACCCGCCCGGCAACCGAACGCTAATCCGACGCACGGGTTAAGCGAAACGCTGGGAAGTTCCGGTTCCATGCGGCGACATTAAGCAAAGCGAAGTGCTCAACGAGCGCCCTATCCCAACTGTCCGGCATCGTAGCCCGCACCGGTAGACGACGCTTAACGATATCAGTTTGCACCGCAAGTTCATGCGCCGTTAGTGACTCGATCGCAACCACGACGTAGTAGTAGATCGGCCTTGTGACCTCACGTCGCGCCCACCGGTAGAGGAAGGTATCCCGGAACTTACCGACCAGTTCGTCGTGGAGCGTGCCGCCAAGGTAGTCGTCTGGAGAAACTGGAGGAGCCTTGGGATGTTGGGGATCCTTCAGTTCAATGAACAGATCACGGTCCTCTGTTTCGAATATGAAGTCTACCGCTTTCATACAGTGAGACGCATCGTAACCATCATCGAACTTGCCGCCCTGCCACCCCTCGGGTACCGTCAGCCGCAGATCTCCTTCCGTCAGGACAGTCACGGTTCACGCCCGCCGACCGACCGGTGCACCTCACGGTCAAACAGACTGCCAATGGATTGCTCGATTAGATTCGGACTCATGCTCAGGTAGCCCGAGCTGGTGTGGCACTCTATGTGCCCGGTCTGAGGATCTCGAGACAAGGCATGGAATCGCACTCCATCGTCTTCCCGACGCCGCAGTTCCAACTCCTTCAACACCGAGAAGTTGTGCGTCGCCAGGAACACCTGCACACCGAGCCGTCGCAGTTCAAGAATAGTCTCTACGACGTGCCCTATCACCGAAGGGTTCAGGTTGGCTTCAGGCTCGTCCCAGAACAACACGGAGCCATCCAGCAACGTTCCGTTTTGAATCAGCAACCAGATCAACGCCAGTTTACGCATGCCTTCCGCCAGCAGCGTAAACTCAAGGTTGCCTCTGCGGTCACGAAAGTAGAACTCTTCGTTCTTTACCGTGACTCGACCGTTCAACGCCTCGCCAAGGGTCGCTAGGACCTTCCGGCGATCCCGGTCCATCGGCCCGCGGAGTATTGGCCGGTATGCCCGATCAAGGATATCCGCGTAGACCTCTTCGAAGTGCACCTCCCGCCTTGCGTAGAGGGATCTGAAGCCGGGGCCGTTCGAGAGCATCTCCTTCACCGGGATGAATGCGCTCTCGACCGGTTGCTGTCTCCATCTTCGGTGCCGTTCCCGGACTTCGCCGGTCGCCCGCGTCTCGAATCGTAGCCCGACGGACCTCTTTTCGTTGCCCAACACCGACACCTCGGATTGGGTAATCCCCTGGCGTCGACGAACCAAGCGACCCAGACGTCGGCCAGCGGGAAGAAACACGCGGACGAGCTTGTCGGCAAAGGACATCTCTGTCTGGGTAATGTCGCATGCGGCGTAGAGCACCTTCATCAGATGCGTCTTTCCGGTCCCGTTGTCCCCGACGAAGGCGTTTACGCCCTTCGAGAACTCCATATCGAAATCCTCAAAGGCGGTGAACTGCCTCAGCGCAAGTCGTCGGATGGTCATTCCCGTTGCCGCTCCACTCCCCAAGCTGGCGAGCAGATCGGCACCTCCCTTCGCCGGTCGATGCGTCGGAGAGCATCGTATCATTCGATGTGGGGGAGAAGCCGAACCGATGTGAAGCATCCGCGACCACCTCATACACGACAAACCGGAACAATGCCGTGTTCATCCGCGCGCGGGCATCCCGAAAACGGGTAAGCTCAGCGGAGCGCCCGCAGCCAAGTCCCAGTGCCCCGCTTCGCCGCCAACGTCTCCACGATGTTCCCGGAGCTTCCCGTCCCGGAGCGCTTTCGTGCCGCCCGCGAAGCGGGGTTTCCAGCGGTCGAGTTCCTGTTCCCCTACGCGTGGCCGGCGGGCGAGGTGCGGCGCTGGCTGGACGACGCGGGAGTCGCGATGGTGCTGCTCAACACGCCCCTCGGGGACGCCGCGGCGGGCGAACGCGGACGCGGGGCGCTGCCGGACCGGACCGGAGACTTTCGCGAGGACTTCGCCCAGGCCCTGGCGTACGCACGGGAACTCGGGACGCCGATGATCCACGTGATGGCCGGCGTGGTCGCCGCGGACGCACGCGCCCGCGCCGAGGCGACATTGGTCGAGAACGTGCGCTTCGCGGCGGACCGGGCGGCGCCGCACGGCATCCGCATCCTGCTCGAGCCGCTCAACGACGAGGACACGCCCGGCTACCTGCTCACCCGCACTGACCAGGCGCGGCGCTGCATCGCCGCCGTCGGCCATTCCAACGTCCGGTTGCAGTATGACTTCTACCATCGCCAGATCATGGAGGGGAACCTCGCGCGCGGGCTCACCGACCACCTCGACCTCATCGGGCACATCCAGTTCTCGAGCGTCCCCGGCCGTCACGAGCCCCAGCACGGCGAAGTGAACCTGCCGTTCCTGTTCGACCTCTGCGACCGGCTCGGCTACGACGGCTGGATCGGGTGCGAGTACCGGCCGAAGACCACCACCCTCGACGGGCTCGGCTGGGGCGCCCCGTTCGGCATCGGACGGCCCGCCTGACCTTTCGGCCGACCGTCCGGTATCATTGCCGCCCCATCGCGGATCGTGGCGCGCATCGCGCCCTCGGCTCCGCGTCAGGCGTGCCCGGTCAGGGGTGCCCGCAAGCCATTGTCCCGGGTGCCCAGGCGCCCCAACGGACCTCGGAGAGGTCCCAGCAGCACGTTTCGGGGTAATCGATGTTGGAGCTCACAGTCATTCCGCCGGCACTCGGCCTCGTCGGCCTCGCCGCCGCGTTCGTGGTGTACGCCCTCGTCAAGCGGTACGAGGAAGGCGACGAGAAGGTCCGCGGCATCGCGGACCAGATCCACCTCGGCGCCATGGTGTTCATGCGCCGCGAGTACCTGATGCTCGCGCTCTTCGGCGCGATACTGATCGTCATCCTGTTCTTTTCGCCGGGGCTCGGCGCCTCGACGGCGGTGGCGTTCATCATCGGGGCCCTGTCCTCGGCGGGGGCCGGCTGGATCGGGATGTACACGGCCACCAAGGCCAACGTGCGCACCACCACGGCCGCCCACGTCCAGGGGGCGCCGGCGGCCCTGTCGGTGGCGTTCTTCGGTGGGTCCATCATGGGCCTCGCGGTCGCCTCGCTCGGGCTGCTCGGCCTCGGCATCGTCTACTACTACTTCGGCGGCGACCCCCACACCGCCCATCACATCCACGGCTTCGGCATGGGCGCCTCGAGCGTCGCGCTCTTCTCCCGCGTGGGCGGCGGCATCTACACCAAGAGTGCCGACGTCGGGGCGGACCTGTCGGCAAGATCGAGCAGGGCATTCCGGAAGACGACCCACGCAACCCGGGCGTGATCGCGGACAACGTCGGCGACAACGTCGGCGACATCGCCGGCATGGGCTCCGACATCTTCGAGTCCTACTGCGGCTCGATGATCGCGTCGATCGCCATCGCCGCCACCCTCGGCGCCGTGGCCCTCGGCAACCTGGTGCCCGACGCGGCGACGGAAGACGGCCGCGCGGCGCTCATGTCGCTGCCGCTGCTGCTCGCCTCGACGGGCCTCGTCTGCTCGATCATCGGCATCGGCATCGTGCGCAGCCGGTCCGCCTCGAACCCGGCACTGGCGCTGCGCATCGGCATGATCGTGACGCCGATCCTGTTCATCGTGGCGGCGTGGTTCCTCATCGGCAACGCCGGCATCTCCCACGCGATCTGGTGGTCCGTGCTGGCCGGGGCCGTGGGAGGGGTCGTCATCGGACTCGTCACCGAGTACTACACGTCCTCGAAGCCCATCGTGCGCATCGCGGAGTCCGGCGAGACGGGGCCGGCCACCGTCATGATCACCGGCCTCGCGGTCGGCATGCAGTCCGTGGTCATCCCGCTGCTCGCCATCTGCGCCATCATCTTCGTCTCGACGCAGCTCGCCGGCCTCTACGGGGTCGGGATCGCCGCGGTCGGCCTGCTCGCCACGGTCGGCATGACGATGGCCGTGGACGCCTACGGCCCGGTCGCCGACAACGCCGGCGGCATCGCCGAGATGGCGGGGCTCGGGGAGGACACCCGCGCCATCACCGACTCCCTGGACGAACTCGGCAACACCACGGCCGCGATGGGCAAGGGCTTCGCCATCGGCGCCGCGGCCCTCGCGGCGCTCGCCATCATCGCCGCCTTCGTGGAGACCGTCGCCTACAACCGCGGCGGAGACTTCTCGCTGCACCTCGGCAACCCCGAGGTGCTGATCGGCCTGTTCATCGGCGGCATCACGCCGTTCCTCATCGCCTCGATCACCATGACTTCGGTCGGTGACGCGGCGATGGAGATGATCCAGGAGATCCGCCGTCAGTTCCGCGAGATCCCGGGGCTCCTCGAGGGCACGGCCGAGCCCGACAACGCCAAGTGCATCGACATCGCCACGTCCGCCGCGCTCAAGCGCATGCTGCTGCCCGGCGCCATCGCCGTGGCGCTGCCGCCCGTCGTGGGTTTCGGCATCGGCGCCCAGGCCCTCGGCGGCGCGCTCGGCGGCGCGCTGCTCGGCTGCGTGCTCATGGCGCTCACCATGGCGAACGCCGGCGGCGCGTGGGACAACGCCAAGAAGTACGTCGAGAAAGGCAACCTCGGCGGCAAGGGGTCGGAGGTGCACGCGGCGACCGTCGTGGGCGACACCGTCGGCGACCCCTTCAAGGACACCTCCGGCCCGAGCATGAACATCCTCATCAACGTGATGGCGATCGTCAGCCTGGTGATCGCGCCGTTGCTGTAGGGCTGGGCTCGCCCCCGCCCGTGCCGAGGTCGTGCAGGCGCTCGACACGGGAGGGGACAAGCCTCACAAGCGCTAACTTGACTCGATGCCTGGACCGCCGCGGCGTGCCCCTCGTTTGGACGAGGCCAATGCGTACAAGGCGCTTCCGCGCGCTTTGCGAACATGGCCCTGAGCAAGAAGCCGCGACGGCGAGGCGCCGCGTTATCCACCGCCCGCCCACCGGCGCTCTGGTGTTATCGGGGGAAAGCGCCCATGGACGGCCCGTGGAAAACGCTCCCTGCTCCTGGTGGGGTCCGGTGACAACAGGGCCAGGAGCCGGGGCCGACCAGGCGTCGCGAACGGCATCCCTCCGCAACGGAACATCGCCCAATTCAATCGGGAGGCCAGGCTGCGGAGCCATCACCCCCGCCAACAGAAACATCGCCCATTTCAAGCTCCCGCGGCCATTCTTGGCTCGTCGGCACGGTCCGCGGTTGGCTCCCCGATTGAAATGGGCGATGTTCTGTTGGGGGGGACGGGGCCGACGAACTCAGGTTTCGCGCGATCACGCCAGGCAAGCATCGAGTTCCGCCCCTGCGGCCGTGGCGGCGCGCGGCCCGGTGCGGGTCGTCCTCGTACGCGTCACTCGCGCGTGCCGCACCGCGACCGCGGCGGGGTGCCGGGGGATTGCCCGGTGCTGGTCACCTTGCGCGTGCTGGACGATGTGCCGCCGTTGCGCTGCGGCCGTTTCGTGCGGGCGTTCCGGGAGACGTTGGGCGAGTGTGCGCAGCGGCTCGGCTTCCGGGTGGTGCATTACTCCATCCAGGACGACCACGCGCATTTCCTGATCGAGGCACAGGGCAAGGTGCGCCTGGCGAACGGGATGAAGAGTCTCGCGGCCCGCTTTGCGCGGTGCGTGAACCGGGTGTTCGGGCGCGTTGGGCGGGTCCTGGCGGATCGCTTCCATCATGTGGTGAAACGCACGCCGACCGAGGTCAGGCGGGCGGTGGCGTACGTGCTGCTGAACGCGCGCAAGCATTTTCGGCAGCGGCGTCGGCGGGTGCCGCCGGTGGTGCTGGACGGGGCGAGTTCGGGGCTTTGGTTCGATGGGTGGAAGGGGCGTGCGCCGCCGCCCGGGCGTTATGCGGGCGCACGTCGCGAACGCGAAGTCGCGGCGCCACGGACCTGGTTGCTGTCCAAGGGTTGGCGGCGGATCGGCCTGATCGATCCGGCGGAAGTGCCGGGCGCCGCGCGGGACCGCCTTGGTCACATTCGGCGCACGGGCGCATCGGCCTAGGTCGCAGCGCCCCCGTCGGCGGGCCCTTCACCACATGGTCGAAACGATCCGCCAAGACCTGTTGCGGGGGGGGGGGTGCAGCCCGCCACGCCCGGCTATCACCGCAGCCCGGCCCCGGCCCGGTCACCGACACCACCAACCAGCAGGGAGCGTTTTTCCACGGGCCGTCCACGGGTGCGGTCCCCTCGCACAACAGAGCGCCGGTGGGCGGGCGGTGGAAAAACGCGGGGGGCAGTTCATGCCGGACGCCGTGGCCGGGCGCCCCGCCCGCAAGTCAGAACGAGTAACTGACGACGAACCAGGCCTTGCTGGTGTCGGTGGCCAGTTCGCGCGTGTGGTAGCGCGCGTACTTGAACTGCAGGCCGAACGGGCCCATCGACCAGACGGCGGACACGCCGGCCTCGCGGCCGTAGTTCATGTCGCCCTTGGCGGCGACGAACTCGTGGATGGCGGCGGTCAGCGCGACCGCGCCCACGTTGCCCGAGAACGTCAGGTAGGTGTCCTTGACGCCGGCCGGGGGCGTGGACAGGAACTTGTCCGTCCAGCCCTGGAACTTGTGCAGGGTCGCGACCGGCATCCGGACGGGCGCGGTCCCGCCGTCGCTGCCCAGCACTTCGTGGCCCGCCGCGATCGTCACCCGCTCGATGGGCCACTTCGCCTCGACGAAGTAATACGGCGCGTCATAGGCGAGGGGGTTGTCTCCCCACTCCCGCTGTAGCGCGACGCGCGCCGACAGGGTCGCGGGGCCGTAGGTCCCCACGTAGTTGAGGCCGTAGCTCGCGTTGGAGTTGGCCGGGCCGTTGTCGTTCTCGAGATCGAGCAGGTAGGCGAACGCCGCCAGGGAGTGTCCTTCCGCGGGATCGTACGTCGCGCGCAGGAAGTGCGCGTTGCTGTCCCATTCGGCGGGCTGCAGGCCGTCCTCCGGCCCGAAGATGCGCCGCACCCGGGCGACGTAGCTGTAGTCGACGCCCACGCCGTCGCCCGTGAACTGCATCCGCACGCCGTCGAAGGTCTGCTCGTTCTGGCGCCAGGCCACACCGCCCACGAAACGCTGTTCGCCGTGGAGGATGCGTTGCCGGCCGGCGGTCAGGATCGTTCCGCCGTTCCGGAACCGCAGGAACGCCTGGTTCAGGTCGGTACCGGTCGGGTCCGCCACGACCGGAAACTCCGTCCGGCCGTTTTCCAGCGAGTGATAGTCGTCGGATCCGACCGTGAACACGTGGTCGGCCTCGAGCCCCACGGAGAAGCCCTCCGTGGCATCCATGATCCAGGACACCCGCGCCTTCGCGGTCGACGCGAGCGCGTCCTCCTCGATGCCGTCCTGGTCCACGGTCTCGAGGCGATAGCGCAGGTCGAACTTCGGCCGGGTCTCGCGGGCCTCCTCCGCGAAGTCCGCCGACGCGACCGGCGCCAGGAGGAGCGCGGCGGCGCACGTCGCCGCCGCCATGCGGGTCCCGAAAATCACGCGATCAACCACTGCGCTCTCCCCCGGCGGGTCCAGCCTCCGACAGGCCGCAAGGTTACCAGACGACCGAGGCCGACCCCCTTGCCGGCACGCCCCCGAAGTCCCGGGCAGCATGGGCCGTCCGGGGTGCCCTAACATACCGCTCCGAGCTAGGAACCTGGGGAGGGCAGCGATGGTCTGGCAGCGGGAAATCGAGGAACTCGAGCGGCGCAAGCGATTCGCGGCGCAGATGGGCGGGGAGGCCGGCATCCGGGAGCAGCGCCGGCGCGGCAAGCTGACGGTGCGCGAACGGGTCGACCTGCTGGCCGACGCGGGATCCTTCCAGGAGATCGGCGAGCTCGCCGGCGCCGCGACCTACGACGGCAACGATCTCGTGGACGTGCGTCCGTCGAACATGGTCATCGGGCTCGCCCGGCTCGACGGGCGCCCCTCCGTGCTGACCGCGGGCGACTTCACCGTCCGCGGCGGTGCGTCGGACGCCTCGATCGGCAACAAGGGCGGACACGCGCAGAACATGGCGCTCGACTGGCGGCTGCCGTTCGTCCGACTGCTCGACGCGACCGGCGGGAGCGTGAAGACCTTCGAACAGATCGGCCGGACGTACATCCCGACGAACCCGGTCACGCCCGGCGTCGAGAACCTGCTCTGCCAGGTCCCGGTGGTCGCGGCCGTGCTCGGGTCCGTCGCCGGCCTGCCCGCGGTCGATGCCTGCCTCGCCCACTTCAACGTGATGGTGAAGGGCATCAGCCAGCTGTTTCCGGGCGGCCCGCCGGTGGTCAAGGCCGCCCTCGGGATCGACATCAGCAAGGAGGACCTCGGCGACGAGCGGAGCCAGGTGTTCGGGAGCGGCGTCGTCGACAACCTCGCCGACACGGAGGCCGAGGCCTTCGAGATGATCAAGCGCTTCCTCGGTTACCTGCCGAGCAACGTCTGGCAGATGGCGCCGCGCGCCGAAACCGACGACGACCCGAACCGGCGCGACGACGCGCTCCTGTCGATCGTCCCCCGGGAGAAGCGGCGCATGTACAACCCGCGGAAGATCCTCGACGCGGTCCTGGACCGGGACTCCTTCTTCGAGATCACGCCGCACTACGGGCGCTCCCGCATCCTCGGCCTCGCCCGGATGAACGGCTATCCCGTGGGCGTGATGATCAACAATCCCAAGCGCCTCGGCGGGTCCATGGACGTCGCGGCCGGGGTCAAGACGATCCGCTTCCTGCAGCTCTGCGACACCTTCCACCTGCCAATGGTGTACTTCGCCGACGAACCGGGCTTCATGGTCGGCCCGGAGCAGCAGAGCCAGGGCATCGTGCGCGCCGGCGCCAAGATGCTCTGTGCCACGCTGCGCACGCGCATGCCCTGGATCTCGATCGTCACGCGGCAGCTCTACGGCGTGGCCGGACAGTGCCACGACCGTCCGAGCGGCATGTTCAAGCGCGTGGCGTGGCCCTCCGGGCACTGGGGTTCCATGCACATCGCCGGCGGCGTGTCGGCGGCGTACCGCCGCGTCATTGCCGAGTCCGACGACCCGGAGGCGAAACGGCTGGAGATCGAGGACCGCCTCGAGGCGCTCGCTTCGCCCTTCCGGACAGCCGAGGCCTTCAACATCGAGGAGATCATCGATCCCCGCGACACGCGGCCGATGGTGTGCGAGTTCGTGGAGATGGCGCAGGCGGTGCTCGAGACGCAGCTCGGGCCGAGCCCGACGCCCTACATGCCCTGACGGCGCGGCCGCCCCGGGCGCCTACGCCTCGAAGGGCGGCAGCTTCTTCGGGGCCAGTTCGTTGCGCAGCGTCACGTAGTCGGGCAGCCCGTGCCGGTAGGCGGGATAGTCCTCGCCGGCGATCAGCGGCCGGAGGTAGCGTCGTCCCGCCGCGGTGATGCCGTAACCCGACTTGGAGATGTAGGCCTTCGGGAGCTTCCGCTCGACGTTCGCCACGCTGCGGAGCGACGCCTCCCCGATGCGCCAGCGGTACGGCTCGTCGCTCTCCCGCACGATGGTCGGCATCACGGCATTGCGGCCCGTCAGCGCCAGCTCCACCGCGGCGCGGCCGACGGCGAACGCCTGCTCGACGTCGGTGGCGGAGGCGATGTGGCGGGCGGAGCGCTGCAGATAGTCCGCGACGGCCCAGTGATGCTTGTACCCCAGGGTCTCCCGCACCATGCGCGCGAGCGTCGGCGCCACGCCCCCGAGCTGGGCGTGCCCGAACGCGTCCCGGGCGCCGGACTCGGCGAGAAACGTGCCGTCGGGATGGCGGGTCCCCTCGGACGCGACGATGACGCAGTAGCCGACCCCGTCGACGGTGTCCCGGACCCGGGCGAAGAACGACGTCTCGTCGAACGGGACTTCCGGGAAGAGGATGACGTGGGGCGGGTCCCCCGGCTGCTCCTGGGCCAGCCCGCCGGCCGCCGCGATCCACCCCGCGTGCCGCCCCATGACCTCGAGGATGAACACCTTCGTCGAGGTCTCGCACATGGAAGCCACGTCCAGCGCCGCTTCGCGCACCGACACGGCGACGTATTTCGCGACCGACCCGAAGCCGGGGCAGGTGTCCGTCCGGGGCAGGTCGTTGTCCACGGTCTTCGGGATGCCGATGCAGACGAGCGGATACCCGAGCCGCGCCCCGAGCTGGGACACCTTGTGGGCGGTGTCCTGCGAGTCGCCGCCGCCGTTGTAGAAGAAGTAGCCGATGTCGTGGGCCCGGAACACGTCGATGAGGCGCGCGTACTCCCGCTCGTTCTCGTCGATCGACGCGAGCTTGTAGCGGCACGAGCCGAACGCGCCGCTCGGCGTCGACCGCAGCCCCGCGATGGCGCCGGCCGATTCGACGCTGGTGTCGATGAGTTCCTCGCGCAACGCGCCGAGGATGCCGTTGCGCCCGGCGAAGACCTTGCCGATCCGGTCCCCGTACCGGCGCGCGGTCTCGATCACGCCGCACGCCGTGGCGTTGATCACGGCGGTCACGCCCCCCGACTGCGCGTAGAAGGCGTTCCGGCGCGGCTCCTTGGCCGGCGCCTTCCGCGGCTGCTTGCGTTGCTCGCTGCGCGCCATCGATACCGTCCTTCACCGTCGCGTCGCCCGGCGTCGATTGTAGAACGAGCCGGCGACCCGCCTCCCCCTCCGCGGAACATCGGCGGCGCCCGTTCGGCGCCAGTCCTTGTGCGACAATGCCCGGCATGGCCCCCGTCCTGAAGCTCTTCTGGAACCTTTGTCTGCTGCGCATCGGTCCGGAGTCCGTGCCCGCGCGGACCTGGTTCGTGGCCGGCGCGGTCATCGCCGACATCGCGCTGTCGACCTTCGTCAACACGACCGTCGGCGACGTCGACACTGGGTGGGCGCTCGGCTGGGCCGTGATACCGCTCGCGACCGTCGGCGCGGTCACCTGGCTCGCGCTGTTCCTCCGGGGCATGGCGGGGCGGTTCCCGGCCACGCTGGCGGCCTTGGCCGGCACGGACTTCCTGCTGACGGTCCTTCCCGCGCTCCTGACCCCGGTGGCGGGAATCCAGGCGTTCGTGATGGTGCCGCTGCAGATCTGGCTGATCGTCGTGTGGGGATTCATCTTCCAGCACTCCTTCAACACGTCCCTGGCGTTCGGCATCCTCATCGCCTTCGGCATCTCCCTCGTCAGCACCATCGTCGCAGGCGCCGCCATCGGCTTTCCGGGACTCGAGCAGGCCGGAACGGGTAGTTGACGGAAAGCCTCTACTTCCTCGGCATCGGCGGCACGCTGATGGGGGGCCTTGCGCAGTTGGCGAAGGCCAGGGGCTTCCGCGTGAGCGGTTCCGACAACGCCATCTATCCGCCCATGAGCGACCAGCTCGCGGCTGCGAAGATCAAGGTCTTCGAGGGATTCGACCCCGGACAGCTCGATCCGCCGCCCGACCGGATCGTCGTCGGCAATGCGCGGCTG
This sequence comes from Pseudomonadales bacterium, assembly GCA_022825925.1. Lineage (GTDB taxonomy): Bacteria > Pseudomonadota > Gammaproteobacteria > Pseudomonadales > Azotimanducaceae > VXNE01. Next base: position 33,665 of record JAJDVW010000117.1, read on the forward strand.
CCCCGGGGGCACCCCGCCGTCGAGCACATCCTGAACGAGAACCTCCCCTACACCTCCGGCGCGCAATGGCTCGGCGAGGCGGTACTGGCCGGCCGCTGGGTGATCGCCGTCGCGGGGACGCACGGCAAGACCACGACCGCGAGCATGGTGGCCTGGATCCTCGACCGGGCGGGGCTCGAGCCGGGGTTCATGATCGGCGGCGTGCCGAGCAACTTCGACGTCTCGGCGCGGCTCGGCCGCGCGCCGTTCTTCGTGGTCGAGGCGGACGAGTACGACACTTCGTACTTCGACCGCCGCTCGAAGTTCGTCCACTACCGGCCGCGCACGCTGGCGATCAACAACCTCGAATACGACCACGCGGACATCTTCCCCGACCTCGAGGCCATCAAGACGCAGTTCCACCACCTGATCCGGACCGTGCCGGGCAACGGCCTCGTCATTGCCCCCGCCCAGGACCCGGCCGTGGAGGACGTGCTGCACCGGGGTTGCTGGACGCCGGTGTCCCGGGTCGGCAGGCCGGAGGACGCGCCGGCGGGTTTCGCCCGGGACTCCGGTGACGTCTGGCACGCGAGACGCGGCAAGCGGGACGGCGGCGCCTTCGACGTGGCGCGGAACGGCGAGACCGTGGGGCGGGTGGAGTGGTCGCTCATAGGAGCCCACAACGTGTCCAACGCACTCACCGCCGTCGCGGCCGCCCGTCACGCCGGCGTTCCGCCCGAGACGGCGGTGGATGCGCTGTCATCGTTCGCCGGCGTGCGCCGCCGCCTGGATCTGTTCGCCCAGAAGGGCCGCGTGCGGGTGTACGACGACTTCGCCCACCACCCGACGGAGATCCGCTCCACGCTGCAGGCGCTGCGCCACCGCGTCGGTACGCAGCGCATCGTCGCGGTCGTCGAACCGCGCACGCACACGATGTCGCTCGGCGCGCTGCGCAAGGACCTCGCCCACTGCTGCGCACCCGCGGACGAGGTGATCTGGTACCGCGCGCGGACCATTCGCTGGGACCTCGGCGAGCTGGTTCGCAAGAGCGTCGTCCCCGCCACGCTCCTGGACGAGATCGACGCCATCGTCGACCGCGTGACGCGTCCCACGCGCCGCGCCACTCACGTCGTGGTGATGTCGAACGGCGACTTCGGCGGGATACGCCAGAAGCTCGAGCACGCGCTCGGCGACGCCTGAAGCCGGCCCGGGCGCCGGCGGACTCAGATTTCGAAGCCGATCGGCTCGATGCCGCAGACCGAGTAGGTCACCGGCGGGCGCCGGGTCCAAAGCGGCTCGACCGTGATGGTCCGCCAGTCCTCGATCACGGCCTCGAGCGAGGCGACCACGTCCGGTTGCGCGGTCGCCAGATCGTCCTGCTCCCGCGGGTCGGCAGACAGGTCGTAGAGAAAGCCGCCGGGCCGGTCCTGGTGCGGCTTGATGAGCTTCATCGCATCCCGGCGCACCGTCACCGTCGGATAGTTGCGCCACACGAACCGGTCATGCCGCCAGCGCCCCGGACGGCCGTCGAGCAGGGGGGCGAGGTCGAACCCGTCGAGGTCCGTATCCTCCGGCAACGGCGTCTCCGCGGCGGCGAGGACCGTGGGCAGGATGTCGAGCGCCGACACGGGTTCCGCGATACGCGTGCCGGCCCCAACCTTGCCGGGCCAGCGCAACAGGTAGGGCACGCGGATGCCGCCCTCGTAGTAGGTGAGCTTGCCCCCCGACAGGAGATCGCAGGAGCACAGGCCCTGGAAGTAGGCCGCGCACCCGTTGTCGGACAGGAAGATCACCAGCGTGTCGTCCGCGATGCCGTGCGTGTCGAGGGCGTCGAGGATGCGGCCCACCGCGTCGTCGAGGGCGGCGATCATCCCGAAGTAGATGCGCTGCAGTTCGTTCTCGACGTCCGGGAACCGGTCGTAGTAGCGCTGCGTCACCTGGAAGGGCGAGTGGGGGGCGTTGAATGGCACGTACAGGAAGAACGGCTCGTCCCGATGCCGTTCGACGAAGTCCACCGCCTCGTCGCCGAACACGTCCGTGATGTAGCGGGCCTCCCGGACCACCGTCGCCTCGGGTCCGCGCAGGATGCGGTTCCCGTTGCGCCGCCCGGGGTGCGACGGCGGTTCGGCGCCGTGCACGACGAGGTCCGTGCGCGGGTCGCCGGGATGGCGTTCGCGCCGGGCGGCCTCGCTCGGCAGCGAGACCGCGCCCCGGGATGCCACGTTGAGGAAACTCGTCCCGCCCGCCAGGTGACCGTAGAACTCGTCGAAGCCCCGGTTCGTCGGGTAGTGCTCGTCCTTGAACCCGAGATGCCATTTTCCGACCAGCCCGGTCGCGTACCCCGCGTTCCCAAGGTAGTCGGCGAGCGTTCGCTCGCCGGCGATCAGTCCCACGTCGGGCACGTCATCCGCCTCCCGCGCGTTGTACTCGAACCCGTACCGCTGCTGGTAGCGCCCGGTCAGGAGGGCGGCCCGCGACGGCGAACACACCGGAGTCGTCACGTAACCCTGCGTGAATACGGCGCCCTCGCGGCCGATGCGGTCGATGTTCGGGGTCGCCATGCGGCTCCCGTAGGCGGACACGTCCCCGTAGCCGAGGTCGTCGGCCAGGATCAGGACGACGTTGGGACGGCGTTCCGGCTCCGGCGCACCCAGCGCGCCCAGGCAACCCAACGCCGCGAGCAGGGCGAGACAGCAACTGGCGGTTTGGCGCATCACGAGCTTCTCCGGAGCTTCTTCGGGGACACGCTATCACGGAAATCGCGATGCCCTGCCGTATCATCCGCCGACGCTTTGCGCGTGATGGGAGGCAGGCATGCGATTCATCCTCTTCGTGTTCGTCCCTTTCGTTTTCGCAGGGGCCGCCGGGACGGCCGCCGCACAGGACTGGGTGCCCTCCAGGCACGGCGCCGGCGACACGCTGGGCGCCATCAACTTCCTGTCGGCGGAGAAGGTCGTCCAGGCCGCGCAACTCGTGAAGACGGGCCAGGCGTATCCGCTGGGCGTCGTCACCGGCTGGGAGTCGCCGGCCTACCCGCCAAGGCACTACGCGATCACCATCATCCAGCCCGGACAGGACACGGGCCCCACGATGGGGGCCAACCGCGCCACCGGCAACGACGACCTCCTCTACACGTGGATGGGGATCGGCAGCCAGATCGACGGGCTCGGGCACCTCGGCGCCGACCACGTCTACTACAACGGCCACCGGGCGAAGGACTTCGTCACGCCCCGGGGACTCACGGCGCTGTCGATCGACCGGCTGCCGCCCATCGTGACCCGCGGCGTCCTGCTCGACATGGCGGCGCACTACGGGGAGCACCCGCTGCCGGCCGGCACGGCGTTCAACTCCGCGGACATCCGGGCCCGGGCCGAGGCGCAGGGCGTCACCATCGGCCGCGGCGACGTGGTGCTGTTCCACACCGGCTGGCTGAACCACTCCGGCGTCGACAACGCGACCTTCATGGGCGGCGAGCCGGGGCTCGGCGTCGACGGCGCGCGATACCTGGCGGGCCTGGACGTGGTCGCCGTCGGGTCGGACACCTGGGGCCTGGAGGCCATCCCGCACGAGGATCCGGAACTGGCCTTCCCCGTGCACGTGGAACTGCTCGCGAAGAACGGCGTCTACATCCTGGAGAACATGGACACGCGCGCCCTCGCGGCGGACCAGGCCTGGGAGTTCCTGTTCGTGCTGGGCCAGCCGCGCTTCGAGGGGGCCGTGCAGGCGATCATCAACCCGGTCGCCATCCGCTGATGGACCTCGTCCCCGGCGACCTCGACGCGGTGGCCGAGCTCGCGCGCCATGCCGGCTGGCTGGACGCCGGAGACGAGGTCCTCTCCGCGGCGCCCGCCGGCGCCGGCAACATGAACCGCACGCTGCGCGTCGCGACCCGCCGGCGGTCGATCGTGCTCAAGCAGTCCGTACCGTTCGTCGCGAAGTACCCGGAGATCCCGGCGCCCCACGCGCGCGACCGGGTCGAGGCCGCCTTCTACCGCGAGGTGGCCGGCTGCCCGGGGCTCGCCGGCGCGATGCCGGCCTGCCTGGGACACGTCGCGGAGCACCACCTGCTCGCCTTCGAGGACCTCGGTACGGCCGCGGACTTCACGTCGGCCTACGGCGACGGGGACCTTGCGGGGCTGGATGCCCTGGCGGCCTGGCTCGCCAGGCTCCACGGACGCACCAGCGCCGACCCGGTGTTCGAGAACGCCGACATGCGCGCCCTGAACCATGCCCACATCTTCGAGATCCCGTTCGTGGCCGACAACGGGCTCGATCTCGAAGGGATCACGCCGGGGCTCCGCGCTCTCCAGCGGCTCGTGAGCGCCGACGACGCCGTGATGAACCGCGCCCGCGAGCTGGGCGCCGTCTATCTCGGCGCCCGAACCGGCGCGCTCCTGCACGGCGATTTCTACCCGGGAAGCTGGCTGCGCCACGCGGATGGGCCGAAGGTCATCGATCCGGAGTTCGCCTTCGTGGGGCCGCCCGAGTTCGATGTCGGCGTGCTGCTGGCCCACCTGGTCCTGACCGGGCATGCCTCGCAGGTCCCCGACTCCTATGCCCCGCCCCCTGGATTCGACGGCGGCGCGGCGAACGGGTTCGCCGGGATCGAGATCCTCCGGCGCCTGCTCGGCGTCGCCCAACTGCCCCTCGACGCCGACATCCGCGCCAAGGGCCGCTGGATCGACCAGGCGGTCCACCTGGTCACCGGATGACGCTGCCCCTGATCATCGACACCGACGTGGCCCTCGGGGTGGAACACGAGGGGCGCCCGCGCGACGTCGACGACGCCTACGCCATCGTCGCGGCGCTCAACGCACCCGGGATCGACGTGATCGGCATCACGACGGTGTTCGGCAACGCACCGCTCGCGCTGGCCGACCCGGTAGCCCGCGAGATCGTCGCGCTGAAGGGCCGTGCCGTGCCCGTCGCGGCCGGCGCCGCCGAACCGCTGTCCGGGAACTTCGGCGAAACCAACGACGCCGTGGAGTTCATGGCCGACGTCCTGACCCGTCAACCCGTTCACATCGCGGCCATCGGCCCGCTGACCAACCTCGGCCTCCTGGCCCGGCGCTATCCCGAACACCTCGCCGACGCGCTGTCGGTCGTCATCGTCGGCGGCCGCAGCGTCGGCAACCGCTTCTTCCTGCACGGGAAGGGGCCGGTCAACGACTTCAACGTGGAGCAGGACCCCGGTGCCGCCCGCGCGCTCCTCGAACACGGGGTCCCGGTCACGATGGCCGGGTTCGAGTTGACGAGTCAGGTATCGCTCGGAGCCGCGGACCTCGAGCGCCTCCGTCCGTCGGCGATCCGCGAGCACTTCCTCCCGCGCACCCGGCCCTGGCTCGAGTACTGGCAACGCACGTTCCCCGGCGAGATCGGCTTCCATCCCTGGGACTCGGCGGCGATCGACTGGCTCCTGCATCCCGAGCGCTACGTCGCCGAGACCCGGGGCTGGCGCGTCGTCGAGTCACCGGACAGCGCCGACACGCGTTGGCTCGAGACCGGGCCGGACCTCCCCGACCGCACCAAGACCTTCCTGACAGGATTCACGGACGACGGGGCGAGCGCCTTCCTCGAGGACATCGTCGACGGCGTACACTGACCCGGGCGACTTTCCCACGGCGCGTTCTGAACGAGCGCGGGTTCCTTGTGATCGTCCGGCCGAAACGCCCACGCTCGGCGGGCGATGTCGAACCTCCTCTGGCGCCTCATGCCCGGCGTCTGCGTCCTGTGCCGGACCCGGACCGGCCGGCCCCTCGATCTCTGCGCGGCCTGCGAGGCCGACCTCCCGCGCAACGTAGACCCCTGCCCACGCTGCGCGGGGCCGACGCCCGTCCCCGGCGGGACCTGTCCCGCCTGCCAGCTCGCCCCGCCGCCCTACGCAGCGGCCGTCGCCCCGTTCCTGTACCGGCCGCCCCTGACGCGGCTGATCCACGGGCTGAAACGCGGCAACGGACTCCTCGAGGCGCGCGTCCTGGCGCACCTGTCGCTCGATTCGTTCCGCACGGCGCCGCCGCCGGACGTCCTGGTCCCGGTACCCCTCACCTGGCGGCGACGGGTGGCCAGGGGCTACAACCAGGCCGCGCTCCTGGCGGCACGCCTCGCGCGCCCGTGCGGCCTGCCGGTCGACTACCGCAGCGTCACCCGGGTCCGCCACACCGCGCCGCAGCAATCCCTCGACGCGGCGTCCCGACGCCGCGGCCTCCGGGACGCATTCCGCTGCGGAGAGGGCCTCGCGGGCGCCGATGTCGCCATCGTCGACGACGTGCTCACCACCGGGGCGACCGCCGCCGAGATCGCGCGGACGCTGCTGGCCGCCGGGGTCCGCACCGTGCGCATCTGGGCCGTCGCGCGCACGCCGCCCGCGTGACTGCGCGCCCGGCCTGTGAAAGCATGCGGTGTTTTCGTCAATCCACAGCAACCACGGAGCACCCATGGCCGCCTTCCTCGTCGCCCACCTCCAGGTCCGGAACCCGGACGGCTTCCGGGCATACCAGCGCGGGATCCTCCGGACCATCAAGCCCTACGGCGGCTGGATCCTCGCGGCCGGACCCGCTGAGCGCGCGGACGGCGACGAGCCGCCGAACCAGAACGTGATCATCCGCTTCCCCACCATGGAGAACCTCCAGGCCTGGTGGGCGAGCGACGCCTACGCCGAGATCGTTCCGATCCGCGTCGAGCACGCACCGGGCGCCAATGCGATGTTCCTGCCCGGCCTCGAGCCCGGCCCCGACGTGTCGGGCCTCGAGCGCTACCCGAAACGGCACGCGGAGGTGCTCGGGAAACGCATGGCCTACGTGGAGGCCGGCAGCGGCGACCCGATCATCCTGCTGCACGGCAACCCGACGTCGTCGTACCTGTGGCGCAACGTCATCCCCCACCTCGAGGGCCTCGGCCGCTGCATCGCGCCCGACCTGATCGGGATGGGCGACTCGGACAAGCTTGACGACTCCGGATCCGACCGCTACCGCTTCGTGGAGCACCGGGAGTACCTCGACGCGCTGCTCGAGGCGCTCGGCGTGACGAAGAACGTGACGCTGGTGGTCCACGACTGGGGCTCCGCGCTCGGCTTCGACTGGGCGCGCCGCCACCCCGACGCGGTACGGGGCATCGCCTACATGGAAGGCATCGTGCGGCCGATCCCGAACTGGGACGACTGGCCGGAGGCGGCGGCCGGCATCTTCCAGGGCTTCCGCTCCGACGCCGGGGAGGACCTGGTGCTCGAACGCAACCTGTTCGTCGAACGCGTCCTGCCCGGGTCCGTCATGCGCAAGCTCGGCGACGCCGAGCTGAACGCCTACCGGCGCCCCTACCTGACGCCGGGCGAGAGCCGCCGGCCGACGCTTACATGGCCGCGGCAGATCCCCATCGCCGGCGAGCCCGAAGACGTGTGCGAGATCGCCGCGGCGTATGCTGCTTGGCTCTCGACCAGCGACGTGCCGAAGCTGTTCGTGAACGCCGAGCCGGGCGCGATCCTGACCGGCGCGACGCGGGAGTTCTGCCGCACGTGGCCCAACCAGGCCGAGATCACGGTGCGCGGCCTGCACTTCGTGCAGGAAGACTCCCCGGAGGAGATCGGCCGCGGGATCGCCGAGTGGCTCGGAACCCTTTGATCGGCCCTTGATCGGCCCGAGGGAAGGTTGACCGGCATACGGCGCTTCGTGTCTCATTGCCCGGTTGGAGAGAGGACCATCGCATGAAGATTGACCGACCGTTCGCAGGCGACCGCGCGCTAGTTTGCGCCGCCGCTGTCCTGCTCGCTCTGCCGGGCGCCCTTCCCGGCATGCAAGTCGCATTCGCGGAAGAGGACGACGACAGCATCATCGAGGAAGTCGTCGTCACCGGCATCCGCGGGAGCATCCGCCAGTCCATCGACATGAAGCGCGACGCCGACAACATCGTCGACGCGCTCGTCGCCGAGGACATCGGCAAGTTCCCGGACCAGAACCTCGCCGAATCGCTGCAGCGCGTACCCGGCGTGGCCATCGACCGCGTCCGCGGCGAGGGCTCGCAGGTCTCGATCCGCGGCCTAGGCCCGCAGTTCGTGCGCGTGCAGGTCAACGGCCGCAGCGCCCTCTCCGGCGCGGGCGGCTCCTTCGCCGGGGCCATCGGCGGACTGACCGGCGACCGCGCCTTCCGCTTCGAGGGGATGCAGGCCGAGCTCGTGCAGGCCGTCGAGGTCTACAAGTCGGCCCAGGCCAACCTGCTCGAGGGCGGCATGGGCGGCACCATCAACATCCGCACGCGCCGGCCGTTCGACAACGGCGGGCAGCGCATTCTGGCCGGCAACGCCTTCGTGACCGACGACGACCTGGCCGACGACAACGGCTACCGCGCCGCCGGCGTCTGGAGCGACACCTTCGCCGACAACACCTTCGGCGTCCTGGTCAGCCTCGCGGCCGACGACCGGACCACCCGCGAAGACTGGTTCAACATTCCTGACTACGAGCCCAAGATCTTCCGCAACGCCGTCGACCAGAACGGCAACCTGCTGCGCGGCTGCGACCTGCCGGGCGTGGCGAACCCCGACGTCGGCTGCGGTTACACCGGCGGCAACGTCCGCATGGGCATCGTGATCGAGGAGAAGCAGCGCATCAATCTCTCGTCGGCCCTGCAGTGGCGCCCGAACGAGGACCTCGAGATCACCCTCGACCTGCTGCACTCGGAACTCGAGCGCCAGTACACCGACTACCAGAACCCCCTGCGCACGCAGGCCGGACTCGCCGGGCGCGCCACCGAGGTGCACCTCAACGAGAACGACGTCACCACGTACTTCGCGACCACGGGTTCCCGCCCGCGGCCGTTCCCGCGCGACTTCGACACCGAGACCCAGCAGCAGCAGTTCGCCCTGAACTTCAAGTTCACGCCAACCGAGCGGCTTGAGTTCAACGTTGACCTGTCCCACGCGACCGGCGAGGTCGACGAGATCCAGACGACCACCTACTACGACATCGCCGGGGGCGCGCCCGCGACGTACGACATCAACAACAGCTACATCCCCAAGATCTCCGTCGACGCCGACCTGTCGGACCCGAACGTCTACACGTTCTCGTACTTCCAGGACCAGGTGAACCTCTCGGAGGACGAGGAGACGCAGTTCCGCGCGGACGGCACGTACCACTTCGATGACGGCACGGCGTTCCACGCCGGCATCAGCTTCCGCTCGCAGGAGCGCATGTACCTGCGGCGCGGCATCGCGATCGGCACCCGCTTCGGGGACTTCATCGGCGAGCCGCTGACGGCCGTCGACTGGCACGAACTGCCCGTCGACGACGCCTGGTCCGGCATCGACGGTTCCGACACCTGGCCGAAGCAGTGGCTGTCGGCCGACCCCGACTCCGTGCGGCAGACCTACCTGGTCGACCGGCGGGACGAGATTCCGCCCGAACGTTTCACCGCGGCGGACTCGGCATCCTCGGAGGACTTCATCGTCGAAGAGGACACGCTGGGCGCGTATTTCATGCTGGAGATGGCCGGCAGCATCGGGGACATCCCCTGGTCGGGCAACGCCGGCGCCCGCTGGGTGCGCGTGGAGCGCGACTCGACGGGGAACGTGCAGCCGATCGACAACGTCGTCTTCTCCGAGGCGTCGGGCGTCTTCGTGTTCCTGCTCCTGCCCGCCGAGTTCCAGACGCACAGCAACCGCTTCGCCGAGGTACTCCCGGCGCTCAACCTGAAGTTCGACCTGCGCGACGACCTGGTCGGGCGCTTCGCCTGGGGCAAGGTGATGTCGCAGCCCGCGTTCAACGACCTGAACCCGGGCGGGTTCAAGCTCGCGTCCACGCGCCGCGTCAACGAAGGCAACCCGTTTCTCGAGCCCTACGTCGCCGAGCAACTGGACATCGGCATCGAGTGGTACCCGACGGACGACGCGATCATCGCGCTGCACGCGTTCGGCAAGGAGGTCAACTCGTTCATCATCACGGTGACGGAACTCATCGAGTTCATCGATCCCAACACGAACGCCCCGATCCCGGACCCGGAGAGCGGCGGCAACGTGCGGCTCCAGTACCAGGGCCCGCGCAACGAGGAAGGCGCCTTCATCGGCGGCTTGGAAGTCGCCGCCCAATATGCGTTCACGCAGTTGCCCTCGCCCTTCGACGGCCTCGGGGTGCAGTTCAACCACACCTGGGTGGACACCGACGCCAAATTCGTGAACCCGAACAGCGGCGCCGCGTTCGACGTGCCGGGCCTCTCCGAGCACACGACGAACGCCGTGATCTTCTACGAGAAGTACAAGTTCAGCGGCCGCGTCGCGTGGAACCGCCGGGACGGGTTCCTGCTCAGGGTATCGAGCACGCGCTCCAACCCCGAGTTCACCAACCCGTACTGGCAGCTCGACGCCGGGTTCGGCTACGAGATCACGGACAACATCTCGGTGGTTTTCGAGGGCATCAACCTCACCAACGAGAACGTCGACCGCTACAACATCGTCGGCCCCGTTTCGCAGTTGAAGCAGCTCTACTTCATCTCGAACAGCGGACGCCGCATGCAGGCGGGGATCCGGGTCCGCCTGTAGTCCTCCAAGGGAGGGTTCCACCCCGGTGGAACCCTCCCTTTCCCTTCCTTATCTTGTCTTGGTGCCGCTTCCCAGGCGCGCCCGTGCGTGTCTCCCCTGTTAATATAGTTCTGTAGCCAGAGTGCAGCCTTGGGGGAGGAGGGATTCATGCACACCAACCAGAACTCTACGTGGCATCGTGCGGCCGTGTTCGCCGCCGCTTTCGCCCTGGCCCTGCCAGGCACGCAGGTCGCCCTTGCAGAGGGCGAAGACGACGAGGAACTCATCGAGGAGGTCGTCGTCACCGGCATCCGCGGCAGCCTGCGCCAGTCCCTCGACATGAAGCGCGATGCCGACAACGTCATGGACGCCCTTGTCGCCGAGGACATCGGCAAGTTCCCGGACCAGAACCTCGCCGAGTCGCTGCAGCGCGTCTCGGGCGTCGCCATCGACCGCATGCGCGGCGAGGGCGCCCAAGTCTCGATCCGCGGCCTCGGTCCACAGTTCACCCGCGTGCAGGTCAACGGCCGCGGCGCGCTGTCCGGCGGCACGCAGGCGTTCGCCGGCAACATCGGCGACCACAGCCAGCAACGGACCTTCCGGTTCGAGTCCATGCAGGCCGAACTGGTGCAGGCGGTCGAGGTGTACAAGTCGGCGCAGGCCAACCTCATGGAGGGCGGCATGGGCGGTACGCTCAACATCCGCACCCGGCGGCCGTTCGACAACGGCGGACGGCGGATCATCGCCGGCAACGCGTTCATGACCGACGACGCCCTGGCCGATGAGAACGGCTACCGCTTCGCCGGCGTCTACAGCGACGCGTTCGCCGACAACACGCTCGGCTTCCTGGTGAGCGTCGCGGGCGACGACCGGACCACGCGCGAGGACTGGTTCAACATCGTCGACTACCGGCCGCAGATCTTCAACCGGGCCACCAACCTGGCCACCGGCGAGCCGCTCAAGGGGTGCAGCCTGCCCGGTATCGCGAACCCCGACCGCGGTTGCGGCTACGTGCCCGGCAACATCCGCCAGGGCGTCGTCCTCGAGGACGTCGAACGGATCAACTTAAGCGCCGCGCTGCAGTGGCGCCCGAACGAGCAGTGGGACGTCACCGTCGATGTCCTGCACTCGCAGATGGACCGCGACATGGACGACTTCCAGGTGCCGTGGCGCTCCCAGGCGGGACTCGGCAACGGCGCGAGCGAGGTCCTGATCAACGAGAACCAGATCGTGACGTACATGCGCACGGAAACCGCGCGCCCGCGTCCGTTCCAGCGCCCCCGTGTCGAGGACATCGAGAGCCAGCAGTTCGCCGTGAACGCGCAGTACACGCCGACGGAGAAATGGACGCTCAGCTTCGACGTCTCGCACAGCACCGGGGACCGGACTCGTTTCCACCGCGACAACTACTACGACATTCCGGCCGTCCCCCTGACTTACGACATCCGCGACAGCTATGTCCCGAAGATCACCATCGAAGAGAACCTGCTCGACCCGAACGTCTACCAGTTCATCGTCTTCGGGGAGGGCACGAACATTGCCGAGGACACGGAAACGCAGTACCGCTTCGACGCCACGTACCACTTCGACGACGGCACCGCCTTCCACGCGGGCCTGAGCTTCCGCGACCGGGAGCGCTTCTGGCAGCGGAGAAGCCTGAGCTTCGGCCCGCGCTGGGGTGACTTCGCGGGCGAGCGGCTGACCGACGTCAACCACTACCCCCTGCCGGTCGACGATGCCTTTTCCGGCATCGGCGGCACCGGCACGTGGCCCAAGTCCTGGCTCCTGCCCGATCACGAGGATGTCCGGGCCACCTACTTCGTCGCGCGCCGCGACGAGATCCCGGCCGCCCGATTCACCGCGGCGGCCACCGCGCACGAGGAGGACTTCACGATCACCGAAGACACCCTGGCCCTGTACTTCATGGTCGAGATGTCCGGCACCATCGGTGACTTCCCCTGGTCCGGCAACGTCGGCGCGCGCTGGATCCAGGTGGACCGCGACTCCACCGGCAACGTGCAGCCCGTCGAGCAGATGGTCTTCCTGGAAGCCGCGGGCATCTGGGAGATGGACCTGGGACCCGCCGAGTTCCAGACGCACGGCAACCGGTTCGCCGAGGTGCTGCCGGCACTGAACCTGAAGTTCGAGCTGCGCGAGGACCTGATCGCGCGCTTCGCCTGGGGCAAGGTGATGACCCAGCCCGCGTTCGCCGACCTGAACCCCGGGGGAACCAAGCACTCCGGTACGCGCCGCGTCCAGGAAGGCGACCCGAATCTCGAGCCCTACGTCGCGGAGCAGTTGGACATCGGTATCGAGTGGTATCCGACGGACGACGCGATCCTCGCGCTGCAGGCGTTCGGCAAGCAGGTCGAGTCGTTCATCGTCCAGATCACCGAGCAACGGGACTGGTTCGAGCCCGACGGCAGCACCCTGTACGACCCGGAGTCCGGCGGCAACCTCTTCCTGCTGTACCAGGGTCCGAGCAACGGGGACGGCGCCTTCATCGGCGGCGTCGAGTTCGCGGCGCAGTACGCCTTCACGCAACTGCCCTCGCCGTTCGACGGTTTCGGCGTGATCTTCAACCACACCTGGGTCGACACCGACGCCGAGTTCATCAACCCGAGCAGCGGGGTCGCGTTCGACGTGCCGGGCCTGTCGCGCAACACCACGAACGCCGTGATCTTCTACGAGAAGCACAAGGTCAGCGCGCGCGTCGCGTGGAACAAGCGCGAGAGCTTCCTGACGGTGATCTCGAGTCTCCGGGGCAACCCGCAGTTCACGAGCGACTACTGGCAGCTCGACGCCGGCTTCGGCTACCAGGTGACGGACAAGATCTCCGTCGTCTTCGAGGCCATCAACATCACGGACGAGAACGTCGACCAGTACAACATCGTCGGCCCGGTTTCCCAGCTCGAGCAGCTCTACTACATCTCGAACAGCGGGCGCCGCATGCAGGCCGGGGTGCGCGTTCGGTTGTAGGGGACGGGCCTGTCTCGGACAGTTTGCGCTAAGCTAAGTTATGGCGAACCCTTGGCAGGGCCGCGACACGCCCCACGCTGTCGGGCCGGACGGCGACCGCGCCACGCGACACGAAGAGATCTGCCGCGGGGACGACGTTCCCGCATGCGTGACCACCCGGTCGCCATCCCTCCCGCGCCGCGAGCGTCCCGTCCGCCCGACAAACTACTGCACGGTGAGCCTCTTCACGGTGGCAATGTCGTGGTTGTCGATCTGGTGTTCGATAACCAAGGGACTCACGTTGAACTCCCCGGCCAACCGCTCGACATCGTGGCCCAGTACGTGCGTCGACCTGATCCTCGTTGACAAAGCCTCGGCAGGCGCCAAGAGTTCTGCCGCGAAGGCGCGAGACGCTCGCTGGTCCCAAGTATGAGATTCCGTGACCAGTCGTCTCTCCCCGACGTTCGACTGATGCTGCATGAAGAGCGATCTCGCTAGTCGGAATCGCTCGGAAGACTCCCGCTCACGCAGGTGGGACGCGACGACGGGAGCACCTTCCGCACCATAGTCAACAACTGCATCGAGAAGGGGGCTGGCGGGCCTACCGTTCAAAGCCACGATAGGTGACCTCGCCCAACCCATACGTCGCATCAGCCCCGCCAAATCCACAATAGGGGCACTGGGAGTGCCGATGGTGTCGCGGAGAGCCACGGCGTGCATGTAGCCGGTCCGGTATGCAGTCTGTTCCACGGACACCGGCCAAGGCCCCGATAGCTTCGGATCTGCTTTGCCACGCTTGGCGCGTCGCGCGGTCAAACGGGCCTCCTCAATCCATTTGACGTCTTGGGCGACTCCCTGAGCGGTCGCCTGCTTCTCTGTCTCATCGAGGACTCGAGTCCGCTACCGGGTGGAGGCGTGGCGGTGCCCGTCAAAGGACGGTTGCTGCCCACCGTCCGCAGGTGGCTCGGCAAGGCGTGGACCCGCAAGCGCGACCGGCGCGCGGCAGGTAGTCGCGCGCCCGGTGGCTGATGGCTCCCCTGAGCCACGCCGTATCGTTCCTGCGCCAACTGCTGTCGTGCGCGAACGACTCGGACCCGAGTTTCCTGCGGCCCATTGGCAGTCCTCGTGTGTTGTCTCGCACGGCCGGATTGGACATCATAGCGGCTGCCTGCGGATGCCAACAAGCTCGCGGAGTGGGTCGCGGAGTGGGCCGTCGACCGCTGCACTCACGTTCCTGGCACCGCCATGCCATGCGACCAAGCCCGACGCAATGTGCCACCGTTCGGCCATCCTGCCGAACTTGTGCGAAGGGGAAGCTCGGAGAGTTCCCGCGACAGGTGCATCGCCCGCCCGAGCGAGGCGGAGTGGGAATACGCCGCGCGAGCCGGGTTCACGATCAGGTTCATGGGGCGACGGGGTGGGCGTGGACCGCGCGAACTGCGACGGCTGCTGGAGCGAGTGGGACTCCGATGCGGCGCGGGTCGGGACCCTCGCCCCGAACGCTTGGGGACTGCACGACATGCACGGCAATATCGCGAGGTCTTGGACGACTGCTGGAACGAGAACCATCGGGACGCTCCCGCGGACGGCGGCGCGTGGACGGCCGGCGACTGCACCAGACGTGTGATACGCGGTGGCGACCATGCGTGGGAGCCCCGCAGAGTCCGGTCCGCCCATCGGGAGGGGACGCTGATCGACACGATGGCGGACGCTACGCGAACCATGGCTACTGTGGGCAACGGGCCGCCCGCCAGCCTCACGTTCGCCGCTTGAGCCCGTGCCGGGCTCACCGGTCCGCTCACCCTATCTGGGACGGCTCTGTCGACCCGGGACGGTCGAACCACCCGCTCCTCGGCACGGGCCTTGAACGCTGCGCGCACATCGGCGAGCGTCGCCCGCGGTTTCCGGGATCAGGAACGCTACGGGCCAGGAGACAAACTCCCCCTGCCTCGCGAAGTAGAAGCCCGCAGTCTCCAGCCCGTAGCGGTCGTTCCAGTCGAGCAGCAGGTACCCGATGAGCTGGCGCAGGCGGTCCGGGAGCTTGTCGCGTGGCCGCAGCACTGCCTTGATCTCGTAGAACCTGTTCCCGAGGATGAAGTCCGCGTCCGCGCCGCCAACGAGTCCGCTCCCGTCGAAAACCGGCGACCACGAGGGTCGCCCGCGGCATCCCGTCTCCAATCCGTGGCCCCGCAGGCAAGGTGCGCCGAACATCATCAATTGAGCTTGACGCCTAAGTGTAGCCGTGTCTCAATAGCTCACGGGGAATAGGGGGAACGCTCATGAATCCTGTTTACCGGTTCACGCGGCCCGCAGCAGTGTTCGCGGTCGCCTTCGCCTGCGCCCTGCCAGGGGCCCAGGTCGCATTCGCCGAGGAAGGCGAGGACGACGACGCCATCATCGAGGAAGTCGTCGTCACCGGCATCCGCGGCAGCCTGCGCCAGTCCCTCGACATGAAGCGCGACGCCGACAACGTCATGGACGCGCTCGTCGCCGAGGACATCGGCAAGTTCCCGGACCAGAACCTCGCCGAGTCGCTGCAGCGCGTCTCCGGCGTCGCCATCGACCGCATGCGCGGCGAGGGCGCCCAGGTCTCGATCCGCGGCCTCGGTCCGCAGTTCACGCGCGTGCTGGTCAACGGCCGCGGCGCGCTCTCGGGCGGCACGCAGGCGTTCGCCGGCAACATCGGCGACCACACCCAGCAGCGGACGTTCCGGTTCGAGTCCATGCAGGCCGAACTGGTGCAGGCGGTCGAGGTCTACAAGTCGGCGCAGGCCAACCTCCTGGAGGGCGGCATGGGCGGCACCATCAACATCCGCACGCGCCGACCGTTCGACAACGGCGGACGGCGGATCATGGCGGGCAACGTCTTCATGACCGACGATGAACTCGCCGACGACAACGGCTACCGCTTCGCGGGGGTCTACAGCGACTCGTTCGCGGACAACACGCTCGGCTTCCTGGTGAGCGTCGCGGGCGACGACCGGATCACCCGCGAGGACTGGTTCAACGTTCCCGACTACGAGCCGAAGGTCTTCAACAACGCCATCAACATCGCGACCGGGGAACTGCTGCGCGGCTGCGACCTGCCCGGTATCGCGAACCCGAACGTCGGTTGCGGATACGCGGCCGGCAACCTCCGCCAGGGCGTCCTGGTCGAGGACATCCAGCGCATCAACGCCAGCGCCGCGCTGCAATGGCGCCCGAACGAGCAGTGGGACGTCACCGCCGACATCCTGTACTCGCAGATGGACCGCGATTACGACGACTTCCAGATGCCGTGGCGCTACCAGGCGGGGCTGGCGAACGGCGCGAGCGAGGTGCTGCTGGACGAGAACCAGATCGTGACGTACATCCGCACGGAAACCGCGCGGCCACGTCCGTTCCAGCGCCCCCGCGTCGAAGACATCAAGACCGACCAGTTCGCCGTGAACGCGAAGTACACGCCGTCGGAGAAGTGGACGCTCAACTTCGACGTCTCGCGCTCGACCGGAGACCGGGACCGGCCCTGGCACGAGAGCTACTACGACATCCCGGCCGTGCCCCTGACCTTCGACATCCGGGACAGCTACATCCCGAAGATCACCGTCGAGCAGGACCTGCTCGACCCGAACGCCTACGACTTCATCTTCTTCCGCACCCGCCTGGACGTGTCCGAGGACACCGAGACCCAGTACCGCTTCGACGCCACCTATCACTTCGAGGACGGCACCGCCTTCCACGCGGGCGTGAGCTTCCGCGACCGGGAACGCTCTTGGTGGCGGAGGGGTTTCGCGTTCGGCCCCCGGTACGGCCAGTTCTCCGGAGACAAGCTGACCGACGTCGAGTTCGCCCCCCTGTCGATCGACAACCCCTTCTCCGGCATCAGCGGCGCCGATTGGCCCAGCGACTGGCTCCTGCAGGATCAGGACAACGTGCGGGACACCTACCTCATCAACCGCGGCGACGAGATCCCGCAGTCCATTTACGAGCAGTCCAACACCGCGCATGCGGAAGAGTTCGACATCACGGAGGACACGCTCGCCCTGTACTTCATGGTCGAGATGTCCGGCACGATCGGCGACTTCCCCTGGTCCGGCAACGTCGGCGCCCGGTGGATCCAGATCGACCGCGCTTCCACCGGCAACGTGCAGCCCGTCGAAACCATGGTCTTCCTGGAAGATGCCGGCGTGTGGGAGTTCGACCTCGGGCCCGCCGAGTTCCAGACGTTCGACAACCGGTTCGCCGAGGTGCTGCCGGCGCTGAACCTGAAATTCGAACTGCGCGAGGACATCGTCGCGCGCTTCGCCTGGGGCAAGGTCATGACCCAGCCCTCGTTCGCCGACCTGAACCCCGGCGGCACGAAGCACGCATCCACGCGACGCGTCCAGGAAGGCGACCCGAAGCTCGAGCCCTACATCGCCGAGCAACTGGACATCGGCATCGAGTGGTACCCGACGGACGACGCGATCATCGCGCTGCAGGCGTTCGGCAAGCAGGTGCAGTCGTTCATCATCCAGATCACCGAACTGCGGGACTGGGTCGAGCCGGACGGCAGCACCCTGTACGACCCGGAGTCCGGGGGCAACGTGCGGCTGCAGTACCAGGGTCCGAGCAACGAGGAGGGCGCGTTCATCGGCGGCATCGAGTTCGCCGCGCATTACGCCTTCACGCAACTGCCCTCGCCGTTCGACGGTCTCGGGGTGATCTTCAACCACACGTGGGTCGACACCGACGCCGAGTTCATCAACCCGAACAGCGGCGTCGCGTTCGACGTGCCGGGCCTGTCGCGCAACACCACCAACGCGGTGATCTTCTACGAGAAGTACAAGGTCAGCGCCCGCGTCGCGTGGAACAAGCGCGAGAGCTTCCTGACCACGATCTCGAGTCTCCGGGGCAACCCGCAGTTCACGAGTGACTACTGGCAGCTCGACGCCGGCTTCGGCTACCAGGTGACGGACAGGATCTCCGTCGTCTTCGAGGCCATCAACATCACGGACGAGAACGTCGACCAGTACAACCTGGTCGGCCCCGTCTCGCGCCTGGAGCAGCTCTACTTCATCTCGAACAGCGGCCGCCGCATGCAGGCTGGGGTACGCGTCCGGTTGTAGGGCAGGGGGCTTGTCCCGTATCGAGTCAAGGCGGGACGGCGACACGGGCGACCACGGGGGTCGCCCTGCAAGGGACGCTTGTGCGGGACGCCCTCGTGGCGTCCCTTCTCTATTGGTGACCACAAACGCGTGTTCGTAAAACAGAAACTGCTTTCTAAACTGCAAACATGCTCGACCGTGCCGTCTCCTCCCTGATCGTCGGTCGAGAACGCCGACACGCTGTTGACTCAGCCCTGGGTAGGCGCGAGCTGGGAGGGCTACGTGATCCAGCAGGGGACTCACCGTGCTCGAAAACCGCGGCGCGGCCCACGGCGCGTTTCATTTCCGCACGAGCGATCAGAAGGAGATCGACCTGGTCCTTGAGTTCGGGGGCCAACGCTGGGCGGTCGAAGTCAAGCTGACGAGCCGCCCCACCCGCGACGACCTGGCATCCCTCAACCGCAATGCCGACCTGATCGAGGCCGACCGGCGGTTCCTCGTGTGCCGGAGGGCGGAGTTCCTGCAGAGCGGGAATCAGACCGTCTGTAACCTCGAAGGGATGCTGCAGTTCCTGAAATAGCGTGACCCACCGCCGAGCTGTCACACCATGGCGCCGGCCGTGAGTCGCCGCTGGTTCCGAAGCTGGTTCGCGTACTGCAGCAGCACGTACTCCCGGTGCTCCGGCGGGCAATCCTGGAGCGCAGCCCGAAAGACCTCGCCGACACGCGCCCCAAGATCCGCGCTACCTTCCAGGGCGAAGACGTGGGTCGGGTACATCCGCAGGTTCCCCACGATCACGCGGTCGAGGTGCTCCGCCAGGTCCTCCGGGCTCTCGAAGTCACCCTCGACGCGATCGCCGAACGCCACGTGCACGGCACCCTTGAAGCCGAGGATGCCCCGCACCATGCTCGCGTGGTCCTCCCCTTCAGGCTTGTCGTACCCGCCGTCGCGCGCAGTCAGGTACAGCTCCCGCGCCTTCAGGGGCGCACAGGGATCGAGTTCGTAAGAAATCGACACGGGGATGACGCGCACGCGTTGCAGCCAGTCCCCAAGCGCGTCGCATTCCCCCCGCCAGGCCAGCAGGAACAGCTTCAGCAGCGCCGGCTCCGTACGGTCGATGCCGTCCTTGGCGCGGCCGTCCCGCTGGGCGATCCAGACGGACTCCCCGGCTTCGAGCGCACTGCGGATGTAGCGCGACGTCCTGCGCATGCCGGCGTACTGCGTCCGGCTGCTGTCTCCGCCACGCGGCACGACGAAGCCGCGGTTGAGCCGCATGAGGTCGTTCGCGAAGGCGTGCGTGAAGAGGTTCTCGCCCACGGCGATCTGCGAGGTCCGGCGGCCGGAAGACCACAGCGCGTAGTTCATGAACGCCGAGTCGAGCGCGATGTCGCGATGATTGGAGACGAACAGGTGCGGCTCTCCCGCCTGCAGGGTCTCGAGGCCGCTCCAGGTGAGCCCCGTGGTCGTGCGGCGAATCAGGCGCCCGAACCAGCGCCCGAGTTCGACGTGCAGGTCGTCCACCGAGCTGAGTTTCCGCACGCGCCAGGCAAGCGCCCGTGCCAGCGCCCAGCACGTGATCCCGGGCGCATGCCGAAGGCACCCCGGCAGCAGGAAGCGCGCCACGCCACGCGCCGCCGCCGGATCCGCCACCACCCGCCGGAGCACCTCCGGGACCTCGTCGTCCCGGTAGGGCCGTATGTCGTCGAACTCTTCCACGGACGGGAAACTTAGCGCATTATCCGTGGCCGTCCCACGCTTCGGGCACGGCACGGGAGGTGCGATGTCTCTGGGAATCCGGCCGTTCGCGCGCGGTCTGCACGATCTCGGATCCGGCGGTTACGCCTGGATCCAGCCCGACGGCGGCTGGGGCTGGAGCAACGCCGGCCTCATCGTCTCCCAAGGCGAGGCGCTGCTGGTCGATACCCTCTTCGACGTGCCGCTCACGGCGGACATGCTCAAGGCCATGCGCGCCGCCGAGCCCGCCGCCAAGGACATCGGGACGCTCGTCAACACCCACGCCAACGGCGACCACTGCAACGGCAACGAACTCGTCGCCGACGCGGAGATCATCTCGTCGCTGGCCACGGCGGACGAACTCGCCAACGACTCCCCGGAACGGCTCGCCGAGATGATGCGCCGCGCCCCCGAGATGGGCGAGGTCGGCGAGTTCTTCCAGTACTGCTTCAGCGACTTCGACTTCGAGAACATCCAGCAGACGCTGCCCACCCGCACCTTCGAGGGGCAACTGGAGCTGCGCTGCGGCGACAAGGCGGTGTCGCTCAAGCAGGTCGGGCCCTGCCACACGCAGGGGGACATCCTCGTGCACGTGCCCGACGACCGGCTCATGTTCACCGGGGACATCCTCTTCATCGAGGGCCACCCGATCCTGTGGGTCGGGCCCGTGGGCAACTGGATCGATGCCTGCGACCACATGCTCGGGCTCGACCTCGACATGATCGTTCCCGGCCACGGGCCGATCACGGACCACCGCGGCGTGCGGGCCGTCCGGGACTACCTGGTCTACGTACGCGACGAGGCCCGCAAGCGGTACGACGCGGGCCTGTCCGCCTACGACGCCGCCATGGACATCTCGCTGACCGACTTCGATTCGTGGGGCGACGCCGAACGGATCGTCGTCAACGTCGCGACGCTGTACCGGGAATTCGGTGCGCGGGAGGCCCCGGAGGTCGGAGAGGTGTTCGCGCTGATGGCGAAGATCCACAAGGCGCGCCGGTAGTGTCGTGTCACGCGTGTTCTGCCGCTTCAGAGTTCGCCCTGCGCGTCAATGCAAGGCGTGGTCCGCAGGGAATATCGGGCATATTGGCAAGGACCACAACGCGGTCTGCTTGCGAGGGGAGTACCCCTCGCGCTCCCGGCTGAAGGCTCCGGCGTGCAGGGCG
>JAJDVW010000031.1 GCA_022825925.1 Pseudomonadales bacterium
GGGAGGGCCACGCGAACCGCGCGTATCTCGAGCGATACACGGACTGCCCGGCGGAACTGGAGGAGCACCTGGCGGACCGGTCGCCGGAGTGGGCCGAAGCGATCACCGGCGTGCCGGCGGACACCATCGAGACCCTCGCCGGGATGATCGGCGCCACGCCGCGCACCTACCTGCGCCTCGGCTACGGCTTCACCCGGCAGCGCAACGGCGCCGTCAACATGCACGCGGCGCTCTCGATCGCCGCGGTCACGGGCGCGTGGCTGCACGAGGGCGGCGGCGCCTTCCACAACAACGGCGCCATCTACCACTGGGACATGTCGATGATCGAGGGTCTCGACGTGCGTGACCGCTCGACGCGCATCCTGGACCAGTCGCGTATCGGCCCGATCCTCGAGGGAGACCCCGTGGACATCGGCGACGGCCCGCCGGTGACGGCGCTCTTCGTGCAGAACACGAACCCCATGTCGGTGGCGCCGGAGCAGGCGCGGGTGCACCGCGGGTTCGCGCGGGAGGATCTCTTCGTGTGCGTGCACGAGCAGTTCCTGACGGAGACGGCGCTGATGGCCGACGTGGTGCTGCCGGCGACGATGTTTCTCGAGCACGACGACTTCTACCAGGGCGGCGGCCACCAGCACATCCTGTTCGGCCCGAAGATCGTCGAGCCGCCGGGCGAGTGCCGCTCGAACCACGAGGTGATCTGCGCACTGGCGAAGCGGCTCGGGGCGGAGCACCCGGGCTTCGACATGAGCGCGCGGGAGATCATCGACCACACGCTGCAGGCGTCCGGCTGGGGGACCCTGGAGCGGCTGGAGCGGGAACGCTGGCTCGACTGCCAGCCATCGTTCCGCGAGGCGCACTACCTCGACGGGTTCGCGCACGCCGACGGCAAGTTCCGCTTCGCGCCGAACTGGCGCGCGGTCGGGGCCGGCGGGTTCGTGGACGAAGCGGTCGTCGCGGGGGCGCCGCGGCTGCCGGACCACTGGGAGGTGATCGAGGAGGCGACCGGGGAGATGCCCTTCCGGCTGGTCACGGCCCCGGCGCGGCACTACCTGAATTCGACCTTCAACGAAACCCCGACGTCGATCCGTCGCCAGCGGCGACCGTGCGTGATGGTGCATCCCGCCGACGTCGCCGCGCTCGGCGCCGAGGCGGGAGACCGCGTGCGGGTCGGCAACCACCGCGGCTCGCTGGTGATCCGCATCGAGCCCTTCGAGGGCCTGCAGCGGGGCGTGGCGATCATCGAGAGCCTCTGGCCCAACGACGCCTTCGAGGAGGGCAGGGGCGTCAACGTCCTCACGGGCGCCGACGCGGTCGCCCCGACCGGCGGTGCCGCCTTCCACGACAACCGCGTCTGGATTCGGACGCGTAGGGGACGCAAAACTGACCTCAACCACATGACTTAACAAGATGCGAACTTCAGTCGTGCACCTATATCGCGGTGCGTGTATTGCGGTGCGTGTATTGCGGTGCGTGAGAGAGGAACCGGAACGCGAAAGGCGAGATCGTCCGCGTCACCAGGACAACCGAGTAGGGCCAGCCCCGGTTACCCGACTGCGCCCCCAAGCCCATCGAGTGCAAAGGCGACCCGTTCGTCGACGGTGGGCGCGAAGCTGTCCCGCGCCAGAACCGCCCGCAAGCGGTCGTCCAGGCCGGTACCGTTCGCGATCTGGATGGACAGGCCGGGACGTGCGTTCATCTCCAGCAGCACGGGCCCAGCTTGCGCATCGATGACGATGTCGCAGCCCAGGTAGCCGAGCCCCGTGACGTCGAAGCACCGGCTCGCCAAGCGGAGCAGGGCCGGCCAGTCCGGAACGCAGATCCCTTGGAGCGGCACGTGACTGTCCGGATGTTGCGTCACGGCGCGGTCGTCCTGCACCGCGCCGATACTCCGTCCGCTGCGAATGTCCAGACCCACGCCGACCGCGCCCTGGTGCAGGTTGGCCCTGCCATCGGAGGCACGCGTGCCGAGGCGCAGCATGGCCATCACCGGGTAACCCTGGAACACGATCACGCGGATGTCGGGCACACCGCCGGCGGTCATGGAGTCGAACATCGGATGTGCGTTGACCAGGGATTCGACGATCGCCGAGTCCGTCCGACCGCCCAGCGAATGCAGACCGCTGATGATGTTGGTCAGCAACCGCTTGATGTGCCGGAGGTCCACCTGCTCGCGGCTGCTCTTGACGAAGTACTCACCCTCCCGTCCCACGATCACGAGGATGCCGCGGCCGCCGCTCCCCTGGGCGGGCTTGATGACGAACTCCGGAAGATCGGCCAGATGCTCGCGAACGGCTTCGACCTCGTACTGACGGGAAAGGTGGTGCAGCAGCGCTGGCGTCGGCATGCCAGCCCTGGCGGCCAGTTGCTTGGTGAGAAGCTTGTTGTCGACCAGTGGATAGGCGCGACGATCGTTGAAGCCGCTCAGGTAGTCGAGATTGCGTCTGTTCAGGCCCATCACGCCCCGTTCGCGCAGCTCCGAGGGAGTGGCCAGCCAGCTCATTCGGATTGATCCGCCAGCGGCCGGAAGCGACGCAACTCGAGCAGCCGATACCCGGTGTAGCGGCCGAGCAGAAGTATCGCCGCCAGCACGCACAGGTGCAGTTCCGGGTAGTTGAAGGAGAGATGACGGACGACCGGCAGGTTCATCACGAGGTAGGCGCTTATCGCGACCAGCAGGCTGCCGGCGCCCTGAATCAGCGCTTCTCCGGCCCCTTCTTCCTCCCACAGTATGGACATGCGCTCCACCGTCCAGGCCAGTATCACCATGGGGAAGAAGGTGATCGCGAGGCCGCTGATCAGCCCCATGCGATAACTGACCACGGCCAATGTCGTCACCAGCGCGATCACCACGACCACCAGTGTCGCGATGCGGGCCACCAGGAGCAGGTTCAGGGCCGACAGGTAGAAACGCAGCAGCAGGGCCGCGCTGACCACCAGCACCAGTACGACCGTGCCCGCCAGCAGCTCCGTCTGCAGGAAGGACAGCGCGATCAACACCGGCATGAAGGTGCCCGCCGTGCGCACGCCCACGAGCAGCCGCATGAACACCACCACGAGGGCGCCCACCGGCAGCGTCAGGATGAGCTTGAACGTCGCCTGTTCGGCGACGGGCAGGCCATGCAGCGTCAGGTCTAGCGGGCCGGTGCGCAGCCTGGACAGGGCGAGGGCGGACCGGCTCTGGCTGGTCATGGAAAACGTGACCCGGCTGCCGACACCGCCGACCACGTCGAACAACGAGGGAGCATCGGTCTGCCAGAGCAACAGCTGGGCAGTATCGTCGAGCCGGCCGCTCACCAGGTCGTACAGCAGCCAGTCGCCCTCGTGCCAGACCTGCAAATGGTCGCGCAGTCGTTGATAGCGACGGCCGTCGGCGAGCGGCAACGCCTTCACCGTGCGCGCGGCGACGCCGGCCTCGTTCAGGAGCGCGCCGACGAGGGGCGCAGGCGCGTGACTCCGCAGCAGGAGGCTCAGATTTTGGCTCAGTGGCCGCGTGTTCACCGCCTGGACCAGTTGGTCCGCCAGCGTCCCGGCGTTGGTGACCCTCGGCAGAACCGCGTCGAGGACCCCCGTCGCAGCGGTCGCGTACGGGCCTTCAAAGGAGGACTGACCCACATCCTCCGGAGGCACTGGTGCGACGCGGTGCGCGGGGTCGACGATCAACTCCGTCTGGTAGAACAGGACCTGTTCGCCGGTCGCCGAACGCCTGGTCCAATGCGCCCGTCGCTGTTTGCCGGACTGGTCCACGACGAAGCCGAATCCCGGAGACGCACCGGTCTCGCGCACGGCCAGGAACCCGTCCTGTTCGGGCGGCAGGGTAAGCAGGGCTTCGGCCGGTGCGCCGGTGGCGAGGAACTCGACGCGCGCTTCAACCTGCCAGACCAGGCGATCCTCGTCGGGTAGCACCGGGACGCCGGTGCCGACATGACGGTAGACCGCCAGGCCGAGGCCCAAGGCGGCCAGCAGCACCGCGCCGAGGACGCAGAACCAGCGTTCGATGAACACGCTGCTAGCCGTCGGGCTCAGGCAGCGGCTGCACGAACTGGCGGGAGACGTCGACCATCATCGTGTCCATGAGGAAGTCGCGGCCGAGAATGACCGGATGGCTCAGGTGCGTGCGATCCGAGAGGTTGAACTCGAAGCTGCCGAACAGTTCTCCTATCCGCACCCGCAACTCCACCACCGGACGCCGCGTGCCCGTGACATCCGACTGTTGCAGCACCCGCACATGGCGGAGCACCCTCCGCTCGACGGTGTGGACCCCGGAATCGACCTCCACGTCGAAGCGCACCCAATCGTTGCCGTCTCGCTCGAAGTAGACGAGGTCGGTCGCGGTCAGCGAGTTCGAGTCGGCGCCGGTATCGACGCGGGCCGCGACCGAGATCCCCGGCGGCGTGATGCGGATGGTCTCCACGGCCCCGACCGTCATCCTGGCCGTGCTGGGGTCTGGAGCGATGTCGCCAGGCGCTTCGCAGGCCTCCACCGCGTCATCGGCGGCCGGCATTTCCGGCATCGTGCAGACGGGAACGGGCAGCGAGATCGGCTTGGCCAATTCCGCGTCGATTCCATCCAGACGGGCATCGATGGCCTGCTCCAGCGCAAGCAACCGGGCCGCAAGGTCCTGCGTGGATTGGCCGACCGCGTCCATGTCCCCGGCGAGGTCGCGCAACTCACCGCGCAGCGCCTCAAGCGTCGTCTGCTGACGCTCCAGCGCCGTGCAGCCCGCCACGACCAACGCGGACAGGATCACCAGCCACTGCTTCAAGCCGCACTGCTCCTTGAAGAAGCCACTCTAACGTCGTTGATGGCTGATGCCCCCGACCAAGGTTCCACGACTCTTCTGCAAACTGCAGACTGCAAACTAACATGACGGACTAGCAGGGAAGTGCTGCGGAACCTCGGGAGACGGATCACTCCGTGGGAGGTCGGACATCCCGGCAGCAGCCTTGACGGCGCCTGGTCGCCGCCGCCCTCAGTCGTCGCCCGTGTGCCCGAGGTCGTACTTGCGCAGGTACCCGCGGAACTGGTGGTACGTGAGCCCGACGAGTTCCGCCGCCTTGCGCTGGTTGTAACGCGCGTTGGCGAGGGCCGTGTTGCAGAGGTCGATCTCGAGTTGCCGCACGGTCTGCTTGATGTCGAGGGGCAGCCCGGGCGTGGCCGCCGCGCCGGCGACGGTGTCGGCGGGATCTTCCTCCTCGGGCCGGAACGGCGAGTCGAACGGATCGATCGTGACCTCCCGCACCGGCAGGTCGTCCGGGGTGCGGTACACCGCCCGCTCCACCACGTTCTTGAGTTCGCGCACGTTGCCGGGCCAGTCGTGCGACGCGAGCCGTTCCTGCGCCGCCGGGGCGAACCCCGGAAAGTAGTCCCGCCCGAGTTCCGTCGCCATGTCGATGGCGAAATACTCCGCGAGCAGCGGGATGTCCTCGCTGCGCGCCCGGAGCGGGGGGAGCGTGATCACGTCGAACGCGAGCCGGTCGAGCAGGTCGCGGCGGAACTTGCCGGCGTGGGCCAGCCGGGGCAGGTCCTCGTTGGTCGCGGCGATCAGGCGGACGTCCGCGCGCAGGGTCTTGCTGCCGCCGAGGCGCTCGAACTCCCCGTACTCGATGACGCGCAGGATCTTCTCCTGCACGAGGGCGGAGGTGGTCGCGAGTTCGTCGAGGAAGAGCGTCCCGCCGTCGGCGCGCTCGAAGCGGCCCTGGTGCGCCCGGGTGGCCCCGGTGAAGGCGCCGGCCTCGTGGCCGAAGAGTTCGCTCTCGAGGAGCGAGTCGGAGATGGCCGCGCAGTTCATCTTGAGGAACGTGGCGTCCCAGCGGTTGGAGAGATAGTGCAGCCGCGCCGCGATCAGCTCCTTGCCCGTGCCGCGCTCGCCGACGATGAGCACGGGCTTCTCGAGCGGCGCGACCGCGGAGACCTCGTCGAGTGCGGCGAGGAACGCCGGCGACTCGCCGACCAGCCGATCCATTTCGCGAACCATGCGCCTATCTTAGCCAACTGTTGGCGAAATCCACCATGCGGCACGGCGTTGCGTGGGACGCGCGATGGGGAAGCGGTGTCAAATCAATGCATTGCAGCGCAGGCGGGAGTTGGCACGGAATCTGATCCCTTCTCGGGCAAGCGGATGGACGATCCGGTCGAGACAGCCCTTGGAGACAGACCATGAGTGTATTTTCCCGCCTGAGCGACATCGTCAACTCGAACCTCAACGCCATGCTCGACAGGGCGGAGGATCCGGAGAAGATGGTGCGGCTCATCATCCAGGAGATGGAGGAGACGCTGGTCGAGGTGCGCACCACCTCGGCGCGGGCCATCGCCGACAGGAAGGAGCTCTCGCGGCGCCGCGAGGCCCTCGAGGCGGAAGCCGCGGAGTGGGAGCGCAAGGCCGAACTCGCCGTGCGCAAGGAGCGCGACGATCTCGCCCGCGCCGCCCTCGCCGAGCGGAACAAGGCCGCCGAGATGGCCGAGGCCGCGGGGGACGAGGTGCGCATCCTCGAGGAGACGCTCGCGAAGCTGAACGGGGACGTGGCGGCGCTGCAGGCGAAGATCAAGGACGCCAAGGCGCGCCAGAACGCCCTCATCGTGCGCGGGCAGACGGCCAAGACGCGGCTCGGCATCCGCCGCCAGCTCTCCGAGCACAACATCGACGACGCCCTGCACCGGTTCGAGCTCTACGAGCGCAAGCTCGACGACCTCGAGGGGATGGTCGAGTCCTATGACGTCGGCCAGAAGACCCTGGCGGCGGAGATAGACGAACTCGAGGACGACGACCGCATCGACGAGGAACTCGCGGCGCTGAAGGCCCGGGTGGATACCCCGGCGGCAGACGGGGCCGAAGGCAAGGGCGGGCAGTGACGGGGCCGGCGCGGCGCGGGTCGGCTCCGCACCTGGCGGCTGACGCCCGTGCCCACACCGGACACCTCACATAGGGAGTGACCATGAACGAATACACGTTCGCCTTCGCCTTCGTACCGACGCTGCTCTTCGTCGTCATCGTCGCGCCGCTGTGGATCCTGATGCACTATCGCAGCAAGCGGCGCTCGCAGGGCGCGCTCTCGGAAGACGAGCGCGCCGAACTCGAGCGGCTTGCCGAGATTGCGGAGCGCATGGGCGAGCGCGTCGAGACCCTGGAGGCGATCCTCGACGCCGAGACGCCGGACTGGCGCAAGCGCCACGCGCAGGAATGACCGGGAGGGAGCACACGTGACTCGCAGATCGGACCGGGGGCGCGGCGGCGAGGGCAACCTCGAAGACGCGGCACGCCGGTTCCAGGAAACGGTGGAAGACCTCGCGGCGCGCGCGGGGGACGAGATGGGGGAACGGGCGGCAGCGTTCCTCGACGATGCGGCGGACCGCCTGCGCGGAGACCGGGAGGACACGTCCGGAAGCCGCGAGCGGCGGTCCGGCTCCCGCCGCCGCGGGCGCGACCGTCACTACGGCCCGTACCGGCACTGGTCTTCCGCGCGAGGGCCGCGAGGGCGTAGCGGGCTCTACGGCGACTACCAGCCCTGGGAGTGGCGCAGCCGCAAGCTCTACCTGGACGACGAGAACGGCAAGCTCGTTGGCGTCTGCGCCGGCATCGCCAATTACTTCGGCATGGAGGGCTGGGTCGTCCGCTGCATCGCGGTGACCGGCCTGATCTTCATGCCGAGCATCGTCTTCCCCGCATACTGGGTAGCCTACTTCGTCATGGACCATGCGCCCGAAGGGGAAGGGGAAGAGAAAGACAAAGGGAAGGGCAAGCGCCGGCGCGGGAAGCGCCGGCGGCGGGAACGCGCCGCGCGCCGCGCCGAGGCTCCGGACGCGAACGCCGAGGACAGGGCCCGCCACGACCACACCGCCCCGGCGCCCGAGATGGGCGTGCGCTTCTCGCCGCGCCGCAGCCTGCGCGCCGTGCAGGCGGACTTCACGGAGCTCGAACTGCGCCTGCGCCGGATGGAATCCCACGTGACGTCCGGACAGTTCGAACTGCAGCGGGAGCTGCACCGGATCGACAAGTGACGCTACGGCGTTCGCCGGCGGTCAGGTCCCCGCGACGATCCGGTCCGGGTAGTCGGTAAACACGCCCGCGACGCCCACCTCCCGCAGCACCGCGGCCCGCGCCGCGTCGTTCACGGTGTAGGCGAGGACCCGGAACCCGGCGCCGCCCAGTCGTTCGACGAGGCGCCGGTCGATCAGCCCCTCCGCGACGTTCACCGACCACGCACCGAGCGCCCTGGCGTCCGCCGCCATGCTGCTCCCCGTCCCGCGGTGGTAGAGCGGCGCGCAGGGCACGTCGGGGCGTCGTGCATGAAAGGCCGCGAGTTCGCCGAGGTCGAAACTCGACACCAGGATCTCGCGGCCGTCGTCCGGCAGCGCGTCCGGCAGGATCTCGCCCGTCCCCTTGCCCTTGAGTTCGACGTTGACGCCCACCGTCGCAGGCAGCATGGCCCACACCTCTTCGAGCAGCGGGATGCGCTCGCCGCCGCCGGCGTCGAGGCCGCGCAGGCCGGCGAGGCCGTGATCGGCCAGCGCGCCCCGGCCGTCGGTGGTGCGGTCCACGTCGTCGTCGTGGATCACCACCAGCCGCGACTCCACGACGTGGACATCGAGTTCGACCGCATCGACGCCGAGTTCCACCGCCCGTGCGAAGGCCGCGAGGGTGTTCTCGGGAGCGAGGCCCGCCGCGCCGCGGTGGCCGATGACCAGGAATTCGCCCCCGAAACCCATCTGCCCGCGCGCCGCCTCAGTCAGAGTGTGCGATGCAGGAACGCGCAGAGGCGCTTGATCGCGGGGCGCGCCGCCGGCAGCACCTCGAGCTGGAAGTAGCCGTGCGGCATGCCCGCGTCGACGAAGTGCTCGTGCGGGACGCCGGATGCTTCCAGCCGCGCGACCAGGGCGTCCGCCTGCCGCGTCAGCGCGTCCGCGCCGCCGACCACGACGTGGCACGGCGGCAGGCGGTCGGCCACGTGGATCGGGGACACGCGGGGATCGTCGAGCAGGCGCTCGCGGTCGTCGCCGAGATACGCCCGCGCGGAGATGTCGTTGCCCCGCGCCACCAGTCCGTCGGTCGGGCCGCGCACGCCATCGAGCAGGGCGAAGTCGAAGGCGCCGTAGATGAGTGCCGCGGCCCGGGGGGCGTCGGCTTCCCCGGCGAGCGCGGCCGCGACCGCCGCGGCGAAGTTGCCGCCGGCGCTGTCCCCGCCGATGCCGACCCGGCCCGGGTCGCCGCCGAGGTGCCCGCACTCGCGCGCCGTCCAGCGGAATGCCGAGACGCAGTCCTCGAAGGGAGCCGGGAACGGATGCTCGGGGGCGAGCCGGTAGTCCGGCGCGATGCAGAGGATCCCCTGTTCGGCGAAGCGGAGCAGGAGCTTCCGGTAGTCGCCGGGACTGCCGCACACCCAGCCGCCGCCGTGGAGGAAGCATAGGACGGGAAACGGGCCCTTGCCGGACGGCGCCACCACCATTCCCGTCAGTCCGTCGTCCATCGGCACGCGCTCGTGCACCGTGGCGCCGACCTCCGGCGGGTCCGCGTTCGCGAGCTCCGACATCGCCGCCATGACCCTGCGGAGGTCCGCCACCGTCTCCGGCAGCGCCAGCGCGCCGAGGGCGTCGCCGGCGTCGGGCGCCGTGAGCGCGGCGGCGAGCTGGTCGGTCGAAACGTCCTTCGTCATGTGTTCTCCCTGCTCCTGCAGTCCTTCTGCGCAAGAACCGCCCAGTCGCTCTGCTCCTGCCGCCGTCTGTTCCCCGGAAGCGCCCCGGAGCCGGTCCGGCGCTTCGCTGCCGCTGCGCGCCGGTGCCGCCTCCGGCCCAGCCCCGCCGTCCTTCAATGGAACAAACCGTCGCCAGTCGCTCTGCTCCTGGCGCCGTTCGTTCCATTGAAGGCTACAATGCCCGGCAGCCATGAGCTATCAGGTCCTCGCCCGCAAGTATCGACCCCGCACGTTCGGCGAAGTGGTCGGACAGGATCACGCCGTGCGGGCGCTCGTGCACGCGCTCGACGCGGACCGGCTGCATCACGCCTATCTCTTCACGGGCACGCGCGGCGTGGGCAAGACCACCCTCGCGCGGGCCTTCGCCAAGTGCCTGAACTGCGAGACCGGCGTGGGCGCCGAGCCCTGCGGCACGTGCAGCGCGTGCACGGAGATCGCGGACGGCCGCTTCGTGGACCTGATCGAGGTGGACGCCGCCTCGCGCACGCGGGTGGACGATACCCGGGAGCTGCTCGACAACGTGCAATACCTGCCGTCCCGCGGACGCTTCAAGGTGTACCTCATCGACGAGGTGCACATGCTGTCCGCCTCGAGCTTCAACGCCCTGCTGAAGACCCTCGAGGAACCGCCGCCGCACGTGAAGTTCCTGCTCGCGACGACGGACCCGAAGAAAGTGCCCGTCACCGTGCTCTCGCGCTGCCTGCAGTTTCACCTGAAGAACATCCTGCCCGAGCGCATCGCCGCGCACCTCGCCGAGGTGCTGCAGGCGGAGGACGTGTCGTTCGAGCCGGCGGCGCTAGACATCATCGCGGAAGCGGCGCAGGGCAGCCTCCGGGATGCGCTGTCCGTCGCGGACCAGGCGATCGCCTTCGGCGGCGGGGCGCTCGCGGAAGCGGACGTCGCCGCCCTGCTCGGGACCGTGCGCGGCGACGAGGTCGGCGCGCTCCTCGGCGCCCTGGTGGAGAGCGACCGCGAAGGGCTCCTGCGCTGCGCGGCGGAACTCGCCGAGCGCAACACGGATTTCGCCGACGTGCTCGCGAGCATGCAGCGCACGCTGCACGACATCGCGATGGGGCAGACCGTCGGGGGCGAGGTCCCGGCCACGGCGGCCCCGTTCGTGGCCCGGATGGCGCCGGAGGATGTCCAGCTCTACTACCAGATCGCGTTGATGGGCGGACGCGACCTGCAGTTCGCCCCGGACCCGCGCGTGGGGTTCGAGATGACGCTGATCCGGATGCTGGCGTTTCGACCGGTGGCCGCCGGCGAGGCGGTGCCGGCCCCGCCGGCGACGGGGCGGGTGTCCCCGGGCTCGTCACCGGGCGATGGCGCGGCGCCCGTCGCGGCCGGGGCGGACGCTGCGGAGGCCCCCGCCGCCCTTGCAGAGACGGGGCCTGCCGAGGACACGGCCGGCGGCCGTTCGGCCCCTGCGGTCCCCGCGGCCGATGCCGCGGGGGACATGCCGTGGCACGAACTGGTCGCGGCCATGCGTCCGGCGGGCATGACGGCGCTGGTCCTTGCGAACAGCGTGCTCGTCTCCCGCAGCGAGACGGCCTGGGAGCTGCTCCTCGACGAGGCCCACGACACGCTCGTCGCGAGCGACGGCCAGCGCGCGGCGGTGCAGCGCGCGGTCTCGGACTTCGCCGGGCACGATGTCCGGGTCGTGATCTCCGTGGGCACCCCGCCGTCGGAGACCCCCGCGGCGCGCGACCGCCGCATCGCCGGCGAGCGGCAGGAGGCGGCGGAAGCCGCGTTCCTCGCCGACGCCAACGTACGCGACCTGCTCGAGCGTTTCGACGGCCGCGCGGAGTCCGTCGGACCCGCGGGTCCCTGAAGCCGGAAGCCGAACGCGCACGCGGGATCTACGAGGTGGACGTCATGAAGAACCTGGGCGACCTGATGAAACAGGCCCAGCAGGTGCAGTCGCGTCTCGCGGAGGCACAGGAGGAGCTGGCCAATACGGAAGTCACCGGCGAGAGCGGGGGCGGCCTCGTCCGCGTCACGCTGAACGGACGCTACGAGGCGTGCCACGTGCAGGTGGACCCCTCCCTGGTACGGGAGGACCGCGACCTGCTCGAGGACCTGCTCGCGGCGGCCATCACGGACGCCGCGCGGCGGGTCGCCGGGGCGCAGAAGGACAAGATGTCCGACTTCGCGCGCCATCTCGGCCTCCCGCCGGGGTTCAAGCTGCCGTTTTGATACGCGTCAGCCCCCTCATCGACCGCCTGATCGACGCCCTGCAGATGCTGCCGGGGGTCGGGCCGAAGTGGGCGACCCGCATGGCGCTGTACGTGCTGCAGCACAATCGCGAGGGCGGCGCGGCGC
>JAJDVW010000142.1 GCA_022825925.1 Pseudomonadales bacterium
TGGAGCGGTTGACGAACCTGATCAACATCTTCGCGAGCCCCGATCTCGATTTTTCCCGCAACCGCGCCGAACACGACGATATTCTCGGCGACGCCTACGAATACCTGATGCGCCATTTCGCGACCGAGAGCGGCAAGAGCAAGGGCCAGTTCTATACCGCCGAGGTCAGCCGCGTCATTGCCCGCACGATCGGCATCTCGCCTGAAAACACAAAGGGGTCTACCACCGCCTACGACCCGACCTGTGGCTCCGGCTCACTGTTACTCAAGGTGGCCGCCCAGGCGGGCAAGCGCATTACGCTCGAGGGTCAGGAGAAGGACGTGACCACTGCGGGCCTGGCCCGCATGAACATGATTCTCCACGACTTCCCGACGGCGACGATTGTCTCGGGCAACACGTTAGCAGCGCCGAGATTCAAGGACCGCGAGCGGCTCCGCACCTACGACTACGTCGTCGCCAACCCGCCCTTCTCCGACAAGACTTGGACAACGGGTCTCACGCCCTCCACGGACCCATTCCAACGCTTTGCCTGGGGCGAGCCGCCCGCCAAGCAGGGCGACTACGCGTACCTCCTGCATATCGTTCGCTCGATGAAGGCGATGGGGAAGGCCGCTTGTGTCCTGCCGCACGGCGTGCTCTTCCGCGGGCACGCCGAAGCCACAATCCGCGAGCGACTCATCCGTTCCGGCTATCTCAAGGCCATCATCGGCCTGCCGCCAAACCTCTTCTACGGAACCGGCATTCCGGCCTGCATCGTCGTCCTGGACAAGGAGAACGCGGCCGGTCGTACGGGCGTCTTCATGATCGACGCCGCCAGGGGCTTCACAAAGGATGGGGCGAAGAATCGGTTGCGGGAGCAGGACATCCACCGGATCGTCGACACGTTTGAGCGGCAGGTCGACGTCCCACGATTCGCCCGCATGGTGCCGATCGACGAGATTGCAGGCCCGAAGAACGACTTCAACCTCAACCTGCCGCGCTATGTCGACAGTTCCGAACCCGAAGACTTGCAGGACATTCACGCGCATCTGCAGGGCGGCATCCCAGAGCGCGACGTGGACGCGCTCGAGGTCTATTGGCAAGTGTTTCCTGGCGTGCGCCGAGCTCTGTTCGAGTCCGCGGCTCGTCCCGGTTACTTGCGCCTGATGCCCGCGCTCTCGGAGGTCAAGCGTTCGATTCTCGAACACCCCGAGTTTTCTACGTTCCGCCAAACGGTCGAAGAACTGTTTGCCGATTGGCGGAGCGCTAACACGCCGACCCTTACTAGCTTCGCTGAGGGCGATCAGCCCAAGGCACTGATCGACACCATCTCAGAGGCATTGCTGGCTGTGTTTCGCCGAGCTCCATTGCTCGATGCGTACGACCTCTACCAGCATCTGATGGACTACTGGGCGGAATCCATGCAAGACGACGCTTATCTGATCGCCGACGATGGCTGGGTGAGCGGGGCGCAACCCCGCGAGGTATCAAGAGTCAAGGGGAAGAACAACAACCTCGTCTGGGCCGAACCGCACGACTACGTGAAGGGCAGGCGCCGCTTCAAGTCCGACCACGTTCCCGCGCCGATTCTAGTGGCCCGCTATTTCGTTGCCGAACGTGACGCCATCGAAGAACTCGACGAAGAGCTTGCCGCGTTGGAGCAATGGCTCGACGAGATGCGGGAGGAGAACCGCGGCGAGGACGGGCTACTGGCCGAAGTAATCGACGACGACGCAAGGAAGATCACCGAGAAGACGATAAAGGCTCGGCTGGATGAGATCCGTGACGATCCACTCTACGCGGACGAACGGGTTGCTCTTGAGGAGTACGTTAGTCAACTGCGGGAGCAATCGTCAGTCCGGACGAAGCGCAACGCTAGCCAGAGGGACCTCGACCACAAGGTCGACGCCAAATACGCCGAGCTTTCTGCGGCCGAGATCAAGTCTATGGTCGTGGAGGACAAGTGGATCGCAAGTCTGTCAGCCTCCGTCCAGAGCGAGGTCGAACGTGTCTCACAGAGACTAAGGGAGCGCATCCACGAACTCGCAGAACGTTACGCGATGCCCCTCCCAAGACTCACCAAGAAAGTAGATGCGCTTTCAGCTCGCGTGAACAAGCACTTGGACCGGATGGGCGCATCATGGACTTGAGGCCCGGTTATGAGGTGTCGGAGGTTGGCGTCATTCCGAAGGACTGGAATACGGACACTTTGCTCAGCATCTCACGTCAGATCATGGACTTTAGGGGACGGACGCCGAAAAAGCTGCGGATGGAGTGGGGCGGCGGAGACATCCCCGCACTCTCGGCCGGAAATGTAAGGAAAGGCTTTATAGATCTCAGACAAGATTGTTATTTCGGATCGGAGCAGCTCTACTGCCGTTGGATGACTAAGGGAGATCTAGCTAAAGATGACATCGTCTTTACGACTGAAGCGCCGCTCGGAAATGTCGCCTTAGTTCCGGACAACCGACGGTATATCCTTAGCCAACGCACGGTCCTTCTTCAGGTTGATGCTGACCGAATATCGAGCCGATTTCTCTATCAGGTGATGTTGTCTGACGGGTTTCAGCGCATGCTTGCAGATTACGCAAGCGGGTCGACTGCACGAGGTATACAGCGAAAGACGTTGGAACAACTCTACGTGCCGATTCCGTCGCTCGACGAACAGAACGCCATCAACGCTGCACTGGGCGATGTGGACGAGCTACTAGATGGGCTACATCAGCTCATCGCCAAGAAGCGGGACCTCAGACAAGCAGTGATGCAGCAGCTTCTCACTGGCCGCAGACGCCTTCCTGGGTTCGCTGGCGATTGGAAGTGCAGGCAGCTAGGAGATGTGCTGACCGTCTGTTACGGAAAGAACCAACACGATGTCGTCGCTGCAGATGGTCCGTACCCAGTGCTCGCGTCTGGAGGACAGATAGGTACTGCATCGCGTCCTCTCTACGACAAGGCGTCCGTACTCATTGGCCGCAAGGGCACGATCGATCAGCCTCAATACCTCGCTAGTCCCTTCTGGGCGGTTGACACATTGTTCTATACGGCGATGAAGAAAGGCAATTGCGCGAAGTTCTTCTACTATCGATTCTGCTTGATTCAGTGGACGCGATATAACGAATCCACAGGCCTTCCTAGTCTGAACGCCCAGACGATTGAGAGCATCGAGATCAGCTGCCCGGAACCACCGGAACAAACTGCGATCTCCGCTGTTCTCTCCGACATGGACGCTGAAATCGCAGCCCTCGAAGCCCGCCGTGACAAGACGTTAGACCTCAAACAGGCCATGATGCAGGAGTTGCTCACCGGCAGGACGCGGCTGGTTGAACCTGGGTCGGCTCATGCCTGAGCAACCGCGTTCCGAGCGAAGAACCCAAGAGCGCGTCGTTGCGCTGTTCACCGATCCGTCACGCCCCGATTCTCTTGGCTACCGCTACCTCGGCGACTGGAGCGACCGCGAGAACAACCGCCCAATCGAGACCGAACTATTGAGGGATAATCTCCAAGCCCGGGGCTATTCCGATACGCACATCGCAGCCGCCCTCCTTCAGTTGGAGACCGCCGCCGATTCGACCGGCACCACACTCTACCAAGCCAACCTGCGTACCTACCGACTCCTGCGGTACGGCGTCCGGGTGCAGATCGCCGCCGGCCAGACTCACGCCACGGTCGACCTCGTCGACTGGGAGCACCCGGAGCGCAACGACTTCGCACTGGCCGAGGAGGTGACGCTTAAAGGCGGCTACGAACGCCGTCCCGACCTCGTGATCTATCTCAACGGGCTTGCTGTCGGGGTGATCGAGCTGAAACGCAGCTCGGTCGAGATCGGCGACGGCGTGCGGCAGCTAATCACCAATCAGGAAGAAATCTTCAACAAGCCGTTCTTCAGCACCGCGCAACTCCTCTGCGCCGGCAACGACGCACAGGGGCTACGCTACGGCACGGCGGGCACGCCTGAACAGTACTATGTGGCGTGGAAGGACGAGGCCCCGCCGTCACCGGTCACTGCGCCTCTCGCGGCGGGCGCAAGGCTCGACCGGCCACTGGCTCAGATGTGCGACAAGGCCCGCCTGCTCGACTGGATCCGGAACTTCATGGTCTTCGACGCCGGACAGAAGAAGGTGCCGAGGCAGCACCAGTTCGTCGGCGTGAAGAAGGCGCAGGCCCGCATCGACAAGCACGAGGGCGGCGTCATCTGGCACACCCAAGGCAGCGGGAAGAGCATCGTGATGGTCCTGCTCGCCAAGTGGATTCTCGAACACGACCCCACCAGCCGCATCCTCATCGTCACCGACCGCGACGAGTTGGACAAGCAGATCGAAGGTGTCATGACGAACGCCGGGGTGGTCGGCCAGGACGCGCCGTCTCCGCGTGTCACGACACGCGCGGAGTTTGTCGAGAAGCTCGGCGCGACGACGCCGCGACTGCTGTGCGCGCTGATCAACAAGTTTGACCCGGACGACCTCAAGGGCGAGCCGCCGCCGGTTTCCGGCCGCTTCTACGTGTTCGTCGACGAGTGCCACCGCACACAGGGCGGCGACATGAACAGGCAGATGAAGCGCTGGCTGGAGAGGGCGATCTTCATCGGTTTCACCGGTACGCCGCTCCTGCGCAAGGACCGGAAGATGACTCGAGACGTCTTCGGCACCTACATCCACACCTACAAGTTCCACGAGGGCGTGGCGGACGGCGTCATCCTCGATCTCAAGTACGAGGCGCGCGACGTGCCGCAGCGGCTCACCTCGCAGGACGCCGTTGACCGCTGGTTCGAGCACAAAACCCACGGGCTGAACGACTTCCAGAAGGCGTTGTTGCGTCGCCGCTGGGCAACGATGCAGGAGCTGACGAGTTCGGCCGAGCGGAAGCAGCGAATCATCGCCGACATCGTCGGAGACTTCAGTCTCAAGCCGCGACTTGCCAGTGATCGCGGCACGGCGATCCTGGTCGCGGCCTCGATCTACGATGCCTGCCACTACTACCGGCTGTTCCAAAACACGGCTTTCGGATCGAACTGCGGAATCGTTACGTCCTACGAGCCGAACCACAATGCAGTTTCCCGCGAACCCGCTCAAAGCGACGAGCGGTACAAGTTCGATACCTATACGAAGCACGTTCTGACGGACGGCCAGACCACCAAGCAGTACGAGGACGAGGCCAAACGCCGGTTCATCAGGGAACCGGCCGGGATGAAGCTCCTGATCGTCGTGAGCAAGCTGCTCACCGGGTTCGATGCGCCGAGTTGCACCTATATCTACCTCGACAACGAGTTGCGCGACCACAATCTGTTCCAGGCCATCTGCCGCACGAACCGCCTCGACGGCGATGACAAAGAATACGGCCACATCGTCGACTTCAAGGAACTGTTCAGCGAGGTGGAGGAGGCGATCGCCGTCTACAGTTCCGACGAGCTAGACACCGATCCAGGCAATGGAGGCGACAACAACGTCCACCTCAAGGACTGGCTGAGCGAAGGCAGGAGGAAACTGGACCAGGCCCGCGAGGCGCTACGCTACCTGTGCGAGCCGGTCCTGCCGCCCCGCGAATTGGAGCAGTACCTGCACTATTTCTGCGGCGACGCCGCCGACCCAAACGGGCTCGACGAGACCGAGTCCCTGCGGGTCTTGTTCTACAAGGCCGTCGCCGACTACCTGCGCGCCTTCTCGGCCTTGGCACAGGATCTTCCCGCGGCTGGATATTCCGACGCCGACGCCAGTATCATCCGCAACGAAATCAAGTTCTACGGCGAGATTCGCTCAGCCGTCAAGAAGCTCTCGGGCGAGGAACTGGAAATCAAGCCTTACGAGTCGGATATGCGCCAGTTGCTGAACATGTACGTCCAAGCCGATCCTGCGCGAGCCCTCGGCGAGTTGAGCGGTTTGACGCTGGTGGAGTCGATCGTCAAGACGGGCATCCACGACGCCGTCGCGCGCAAGCTCAACGAAAGCGGAAGGCTGTCGAGGAACGCGATTGCGGAAGGCATCATCAACAACATCCGGAAGACGATTGTCCGGGACCGGCTCACCGACCCCCAGTTCTATGAACAAATGTCGACGCTGCTGGACGACCTGATCAGGCAGAGCCGCGAGGATGCGGCTGCTTACGAGGCGTTTCTCCAGAAGGCTGAGGCCTTGGCGAAACGGATCTACGCCAAGGAACCAGGCGGCAGCGTTCCAGCCGAGTTGCACGGGAGACGCGAGGCCACGGTGATATACAACAACCTACCACAGATTCTCGCCGCCGCCGACACGGACGGAGCCGCGGAATCGTCCGCAGTCGACGAGGACGAGCGTCTCAGACTTGCGCTTGATATCGATCGCGTCATGCGCGAGCAGGCGCCAGCCGGATGGAAAGGAGACCAGGCGCGCGAAGCCCAAGTACAGAACGCACTGTTTCCGCTGCTGAATCGGGATCGCGCCGCGACGGGCGCCCTGTTCGAGCTCGTCAGGAATCAGCCGGGTTACTGATGGCGGAGATTATTCGGGTCGGCGAAATCGCCGCCACGTTCACGCGCAAGCAGGTCAAGCACATTCACCTGTCGGTCCACCCACCGTGTGGGCGCGTGTCGCTCGTCGCCCCGGTAGCAACGCGGCGCGAAGTCGCGCGTGCCTACGTGGTATCCAAGCTCGGCTGGGTTCGCGAGCAGCGGGCGAAGATGCGCCGACAAGCGCGCGACACCCCGCGCCGTTTCGTAGAGCGTGAGAGCCATTACCTTTGGGGAAGACGCTACCTACTGACCGTCGCCGAGGAGCAGGCGAAACCCTCAATCCGCCTCCGCCACCGCACCATCGTACTCACCGTCCGTCCCGGCAGCACGGACCTCAAACGCGCGGCGGTCGTGCACGAGTGGCACAAGTCCCTCCTGCACGAGGCCGTCGGAAAACTGATCACTCGATGGGAGCCAAGGCTAGGTGTCGACGTGGCCGGCTACTACGTCCAGCGCATGAAGACGAAGTGGGGAAGCTGCAACCATCGCGCCGGCACGATCCGGCTCAATACGGAACTTGTGAAGAAGCCCAAGAGCCTGCTCGAATACGTGGTCGTCCATGAGATGTTGCACCTCCTCCAACCAACACACAGCGACCGTTTCGCCAAGTTGATGAGCGAGCACTACCCGACTTGGCGCGAAGCCAGGACCGAGCTAAACGAGCTGCCACTTGCCGCTGCATCCTGGATCCAGCCGACCTTACAGACTCCGGCGATGGGCGACCCGAAGTGACAGGGCCGAATCTCGCCTTGATTGATGCGGCACGGGCAGCTAGACGCGTTCGTAGTCGCCGTCATCCACTAAGACCGGCGCGCGGCGACCATCCCAACCATCCGGCGTGACCTACCGCATGCGCCGCCCCGGCACCCCAGGTCTCCGCGCGACCTTGCCGTCCAGCAAACTGCGGTTCGAGACAACAGACGCTCCCCCGTGATCCCACCCGGAAGACGGCCCGTTCTCCAGATATCCCATTCGGTCGTAGGCCTCGAGGGATCTCCGCGCGCCTTACTCGCCTACTCCCTCCTGCCAATCCAGAGCAATCGCCTTCCACTCTACTGTGCGTAGCACCGGCTTTCCGGTCTCATCTTTACCGGTCCAGACTCCCCAGAACTCAGGGTCGTCTGATCGCGGTTGTTGGGACCTAGGCAGATCATTCATTCTCACCAACACTGGCAGCTCCGAAGCCCACCCGAGCAAGATAGCATTTTGGGATGCCAGAGAAGGAAGCTCTCGAAGAAGCCCCCGAAGGTTGTCCGGCACAAGCCGATGGACCAGTTCTTGATCCCGGTCATTGCTTATCCGGTGCAACAGAAACGTATTGCACTGGGATAGTACCGTAGGGGAGAGGTCCGAGGGCCGCTGCGACGAAAGCACCAAACCTAACCCGAATTTTCGACCTTCCCTCGCGATTCGCTCAAACATCTGGCAACAGACTGTTGCGGCGTCCTGATTCTCGATGTCGTCTCGGTACCTCTTCACGAACGTGTGAGCCTCTTCCATCACCAGGACCGTCGGAAGTGCCACACCATGCTTGGCAACGTACCGTTGCAACGCTTCGAAGAGCATGCGAGCTATGACGGCTGTGACCACGTGCGCGACCTCCGTGGGCACTAGAGAAAGATCCACTACCGATACGCAACCGTGCTCGGAATCTCCCGCTCCCAAGTAGTCCGATAGCCAATCTTCAAGTTTCACGCTACCCGCGTCACCAATCACCGAATTCAGCTTTGGATCAGCGAGGAACGTCCGAATCCGCGAAACTAAGAAGTCCAAATACTGGGTCACGTTTTCTTGCTCGGCCAGCATCTCGAGATGATCCGCCAACTCAGCGCCATTGAAGGGGACGGGTACATCCT
Organism: Pseudomonadales bacterium; assembly: GCA_022825925.1. Taxonomy (GTDB): domain Bacteria; phylum Pseudomonadota; class Gammaproteobacteria; order Pseudomonadales; family Azotimanducaceae; genus VXNE01. The sequence continues at coordinate 8,317 of JAJDVW010000142.1, forward strand.
CATCCGGGCCCTCCTGATAGACAATGCCCCCAAGCAAATCGACAGAGCTTTCTAGCGCCTCCACGATTGCACTGACTTGCCTCTCATTGAACGCACGGTAGTACTCAACTGTTTTCCCGGTACCCGGTTCCGGGAACGAGTGAAAGGTGTCGCGACACGCGGCTTCCATCGCCTCCGCGATCGAGTCAAGCCCGTGAAACGGAAACGCGACGTGCCTTTCCCTTAGGTCCTCCGCCATCGCCCTTAGGCGGAAGCCAAACTTGCTCTCCTCAAGTTGGAACGCGCCTGAACGAATGTCCCGCCTGATTGATACTAGCCTAGATGAAAGGTACCTCCGCAGGACCTGTTCCTTTTCTTCCCTGCCCGGCTCGCTTGACACACGGCGTCCCGCCTTGATCTCCCTCAGCGCCCGTCTGAGCAACGGGCGTTGCGTTCTGGCGCTTGCCTGGGTAAAAGAAGCCCACTCGGCGCTGTTCCAGAACCACAGCGGCACCTTCAATGCACTCTGCTCCTCGTCTGCACCAACCTTGAATATCCGTGCCTTCACAGACCCGCCGCCTGCGAAGGCTCGTGCATACTCTCCGTTTGGGTCGAGGATGATGAATCGGGCATTGGGCTGCACTTCTGACGAGATTTCATGCTGGGCCTGTTCTAGACTCCAGCGAATCAGCCCAGCGACCGTGCACGACTTCCCACTGCCAGTGTTCCCAAGCACAGCGAGATGACGGCCGAAGAGCCGATCAGGATCGACGCGAACATCCGCATCGCCCGCAAGCGGGCTTTCCCCGACTTTGACTCGGCGCTGCTGCCCGGACTCGACGATCGAGCGAAGTTGCCTCTCTGTCGGCAACATTACGGCCGCCCCGTTTGAGGGAAAAGCATCCGCCCCACGGGCGAACACGTAGCGACCCGACGCGGACCCGAGACTGAGCGTCCCAATCGGATTGAGCCGGAGCCGGCGCATCGGATAAGGCAGGTCAATCAGACCGAAATCTTGCATGCCGCGCCGTTTTGGAAACGCCGACCGCTCAACGGTCAGCCACTCGGTCTGGCCCACCAAGAAGACCTCGTCAACGGCGATTAGGAGGTATCCGTTTACCCTCGGAAACAGTCGAGGGGTCCCCGTGTTCAGCGCCACCGACTCAGGCGCCTCAATGTCGATGGCCACCCTAATCTCGTCGGGAGCCACAAAGTCGACAACCCCGACGCGGAGAGCCCCTGCACTTTCGAAAGGTACCTGGCTCATGCAACTGGCTCGACGTCATCGGACTCTTGCTCTTCAATTCCCTCCTTTCTCGGCTCCGCGCCCCATCGCGCCTTGAGGATCTCTGACATCCTAATGGTTGTGCGATCAATAGCAGGTTTCGGCAGATAGTTCTCCACGAGGGCAACGAGATCCCCTAGATGATCCCCAATCATTAGAGTGGTCTGAGCTTGCCTGCCAAGCCGTCTATACGTCTGCATGATGCGACTCAAGGGGTCGTCGTATGCGATGATCACCAGATGCGCTGAAGGAATCGCCAGCATATCCTCGATAACTCGGTTTATGTGCTCATCTCCAAAACCGTACCCGTAACACACCAACGTGCTATTCGGTCTGCAGATCGCGGCGGCGAGATCTCGGAATAACTCGACATAAGGATAGGATGTTGTCTCTCGATCCTTCGCGGCGTTCGGATAGATCATCAGACGTCGAGCATCAGCGTCTTCCAGGCTCGTCTCTGAGAGAAACGGGCCGGTATCCGTTGCACCGAAAGGCAGCCCGATCCGTCGGATTGTCCGATCCGCATCGAGCCAATCGACGGATCCGTGGAGTTTGGTGAAACGAGCTACCCCCTCAAGATATCGCGGCTCTCCGCGGATCCCGGGCGGGTTGTAATGTAAGTCGATGTCTAGTCGTGAGGCGCGGAAGATGGGCGCCAGGTATCCGACGAATCGATCGATCAGGCGAAGTCCCGCAACGTCCGCTCCGGCCTCAATGTACCGGTCGTAGTTTGTTGTAAAAATCTGCAGCCGTTCCCGGGTCCCGGAGCGGCTAGCGAAACTCATGAGGAAGCTGACGAGATGGTTGAGTGCAAGTTCACGTTTCTCAGTCGACGCTTCTATAAGGCTTCTCTCACCCTTCAATATGGCGTCCGCAAACGATTGGAGCACCGCATTCAATTCGACTTCAAGCGCGGTGAGCTGACCCCGCTGCGCTGCATCCTCCGGTTTCGTCGATACCATAATCTGGAAACCGCGGATGAGCTCCATCGCTACTCGAACCTGATCCTCGAGATTCCCTTCTGCCCGCCCGGCGACCTTTGCTGTTCGCGCCGCCTCACGACCGATTTCTTCGTTCATTGTCTCGAAGGCTGCCGATGCCATTCCCGGCAGTGCCTTGTTGGTCGCGATGTGATGCACGGCTTGCGTCAAGCCTGACCCGACCAAGAGAGAAAGATGCTCTGACTGCACCAACGCCGTGAGCCACGGTTCGACTCTCTGTCGTAGTTTTTCTGGTCCGAATGTCTCCCCTGCCTTGGCCCATCCGCAGCCCGATGGCTCCGACAGCTTGAAGCACCGCCTCGACGATGTCGAAGAGTCAGAATCTTCCAGCGCTACCGGGCTTGGATCATCCCTGCATTTGAAAAGCTGGCCGCTACTAGATTGGCCCATCGAGAGCTCTCCCATTAATCACTGTCGCCCTCCCGCCGATTCGTCGCTCGCATGACCCAGCTCGACACCCACCTCCACGGCGTACGGGATCGAGAGCGGTTGAGACGGATTGGTAGGGTTCCACGGACATCATACCGGCCCGATCCTGCGCGAACCAACGCCTCGGTCCGATCATCCAGGCCCGCTGAGCCGCCAGTTCGTCTTCGGCTCTCGGCGTGTGAATCTGGGGATAGCCGCAACCAGGACCTATAGAAGTGGTTTTGGAAGTGATAACGCCCCCACCAATCCGGGCACACATCGCTTAAAATACAATAAGTTAACAGACGTGGGTGGCGGAGAGGGAGGGATTCGAACCCTCGATGGGCTATCAACCCATACTCCCTTAGCAGGGGAGCGCCTTCAGCCGCTCGGCCACCTCTCCGGGTGCGCTCGGTGTTCGACGGCGTCCTTCCGTCAGGGGCCGAGCCCCCTTGGATCTCGTCTCGGAAGACCTGGGCGGGATCGGCGTCAGCCGGTCCCGGACTCCGGTTCCTGTGACTGTTCCCGCCTGATGCGCTGGTGAATCTCTTCCCGGTGCACCGCGACTTCGCGCGGAGCCTTGATGCCGATGTGCACCTGGTTGCCCTTGACGCCCAGAACGGTGACGGCCACGTCGTCCCCGATCATGAGCGTTTCCCCCACGCGCCGCGTCAAGATGAGCATGGCGGCCTCCTCGGTCTCGTCGCTTCCTCCCGAATCACGCGCACCCTCTGGCGCCGTTTCGCCGCCGGCCTGTTCGAACGGCCGTCCTGGCCGAAACGCGCCTCCATGGGCGCTACCCTCTCTCCATACGAACCATCAGACCTGCCTATTGTGACGCAGTAGGGCACGGAGCGCACGCCGTTATTCGCCCAGAGAGTTGTGCGTTTCGGCGCACACGGCGTGGCTCACGCCCGCCGCTCGTCACTGTTCCTCGACGGCCGCTTCCGACAGCTCGAACGCGGAGTGGACCGCCCGCACGGCCAGTTCGAGGTAGCGTTCGTCGACCACCACCGAGATCTTGATCTCGGAGGTCGAGATCATGCGGATGTTGATGTTCTCGGCGGCCAGGGCGTCGAACATGCGCGTGGCGACGCCGGCGTGGGAGCGCATGCCGACGCCGACCACCGAGATCTTGACGATGCGGTTGTCGCCCTCGAAACCGCGCGCGCCGACTTCTTCGCGCATCTCGTCGAGCATCTCGCAGACGCGGTCGTAGTCGCCGCGCTTGACGGTGAAGGTCAGGTCGGCGGAGCCGTCGGCGCCGACGTTCTGCACGATCATGTCGATCTCGATGTTGGCGCGGCCGATGGGGCCGAGGATGCGCGAGGCGACGCCGGGCACGTCCGGCACGCCGAGGAGCGTCAGCTTCGCCTCGTCGCGCGAGTAGGCGATGCCCGAGACGATCGGCTGTTCCATGTCCTGTTCCTCCGTCGTGATCAGCGTGCCCGGTCCGTCGTCGAAGCTCGACAGCACGCGCAGCGGCACCGCGTACTTGCCCGCGAACTCGACGGCCCGCGGATGCAGCACCTTCGATCCGAGGCTCGCGAGTTCGAGCATCTCCTCGAAGGTGACCACGCCGAGCCGCGCGGCGCCGTCGACGATGCGCGGGTCCGCGGTGTAGACGCCGTCGACGTCCGTGTAGATGCGGCACTCGTCGGCGTCGAGGGCCGCCGCCACCGCGACGGCGGTGGTGTCGGAGCCGCCGCGCCCGAGCGTCGTGAGGTTGCCGTCGGCGTCGATGCCCTGGAACCCCGCGATGACGGGCGTGACGCCCGCTTCGAGGTCCGCGTGCAGGCACTCCACGTCGATGTGTTCGATGCGCGCGCGGGTGTGGGCGGTGTCCGTGCGGATCGCCACCTGGGGCGCGAGATACGACCTGGCCGGGCGGCCGCGCTCGATGAGCGCCATGGCGAGGAGCGCGATGCTGACCTGCTCGCCGGACGCGAGCAGCACGTCGCGCTCGCGCGCGTCCGGGCGCTTCGCCACGTCCACCGCGAGCTGCTCCAGCCGGTTGGTCTCGCCGGCCATGGCCGAGAGGACGACCGTGATCCGGTGCCCCTCGGACAGACCCCGCACGACCCGGTCGGCCACGGCCGAAATCCGCTCCGGGCTGGCCACCGACGTGCCGCCGAACTTGTATACGTAGCGCATGGGAAGACTCAGGCGGAGCGCTCTTCGACCCAGTGCGCGACGGACGCGAGCGCGTCCCCGAGCGCCTCGGGGCGGGTGCCGCCGCCAGCGCGCGCCATGTCCGGCCGACCGCCGCCACGCGCGCCCACCTGCTCGCCTACGAAGCCGATGACCTCGCCGGCCTGGAAGCGGTCGGTCAGGTTCTTCGTGACGCCGGCGATGAGGTTCACGCGCCCGTCGTGCACCTGGCCGAGCACGATCACCGCCCGCCCGAGCTTGTCCTTCAGGCTGTCGAGCGTGGTGAGCAGCGTCTTCGCGTCGCCGGGCACTTCCGCGCCGAGCACCCGCACGCCGTCGACCTCCACCGCACGGTTCGCGAGACTCGACCCCTCGGACTGGGCGAGCTTCGTCCTGGCGGTCTCGAGTTCTTTCGCGAGGGCCCGTGCCTGGCCGGAAAGCGCCTGCACCTTGTCCGCGAGTTCGCCGCGCCCCGCGCGCACGACTTCGGCGATGTCGGCGATGAGCCGCTCGCTCTCCTCCACCCACGCCAGGGCGCCGCGTCCCGTCACCGCCTCGATGCGGCGGACTCCGGCCGCGATGCCCGACTCGGAGACGATGTGCATGAGGCCGATGTCCCCCGTGCGGCGCACGTGGGTACCGCCGCAGAGCTCGACGGAGTAGCCGTCGCCGAGGGTGAGGACACGCACTTCGTCGCCGTACTTCTCGCCGAACAGGGCGATCGCGCCCCTTTCCATCGCCTCGGCGAACGGCATGATCTCGGTGGTGGCGGGGCTGTTCTCGCGAATGCGCGTGTTGACCTCGCTCTCGATGCGCCGCAGCTCGTCCGCGCTCACGGGCGCCGGATGCGAGAAGTCGAAGCGCAGGCGGTCGGGCGCCACCAGGGAGCCCTTCTGCTGGACGTGCGGCCCGAGCACGCCGCGCAGCGCCTTGTGCAGCAGGTGGGTCGCCGAGTGGTTGAGGACGATGTCGCGGCGCCGCGCGCCGTCGACGCTGGCGGTGACTTCCTGCCCCACCTCGAGGGCGCCTTCCGCGAGCCGGCCCCGGTGCAGGTGCTGGCCGCCGCCGCGCGTGGTGTCCTGCACCTCGAAGCAGACGCCGTCAGCGCCGATCTCACCGGTGTCGCCCACTTGGCCGCCTGCTTCCGCATAAAACGGCGTCCGGTCCAGGGCGACGAGGCCAAACTCCCCCGCGTCGAGCCGCGATGTCTCTTCCGGGGCGCCCTCCCCCGTACGAAAGAGCGCCACGACGTTCGCCGGGTTGGCGAGGGACTCGTAGCCCTCGAACCGGACGTTCGACTCCACACGCACCTGCTGTTCTTCGCTCGCGTCGAACCGGCTCGCCTCGCGCGAACGGGCGCGCTGGGTCTCCATGACGGCCTCGAAGCCGGCCATGTCCACGCCCAGGCCGCGTTCGCGCGCGACATCCGCCGTGAGGTCCACGGGAAAGCCGTAGGTGTCGTAGAGCTCGAAGGCGACGGCGCCCGGAATGGTGTCCCCGGACAGGTCGGCGATGGTCCGCCCGAGCAGCACCATGCCGCGGTCGAGCGTGCGCGCAAAGCGTTCTTCTTCACCGAGGAGGACAGCCTCGATGCTGGCACGGCGCTCCTCCAGGAGCGGGTAGGCGGCGCCCATCTCTTCCGCCAGCGGCGCGACCAGTCCATGGAAGAAGGGCTCGCGCAGGTCGAGCTGGTGGCCGTGGCGAAGCGCGCGGCGCACGATCCGGCGCAGGACGTAGCCCCGGTCCTCGTTGCTCGGCAGCACGCCGTCGGCGATCAGGAACGACGCCGCCCGGATGTGGTCCGCAATCACCCGCAGCGAAACGTTCCCGGCGATGCTCGCCGCGTCCCGGATGCCCGCCATGCCCGCCGCCCGCGCGATGACGCCCCGGAAGACATCGGCCTCGAAGTTGGTGAGCACGCCCTGGTCGATCGCCGCGGTGCGCTCGAGGCCCATGCCGGTGTCGATGCCCGGCGACGCGAGGGGCTCGAGCGTGCCGTCCGGCGACCGGTCGAACTGCGGGAAGACCAGGTTCCAGAACTCGAGGAACCGGTCGCCGTCCTCTTCCGGGCTACCCGGCGGTCCGCCGGCGACGGCGGGCCCCTGGTCGTAGAAGATCTCCGTGTTCGGCCCGCAGGGTCCGGTGTCCCCCATGGCCCAGAAGTTTTCCTCGTGGTCGATCACGCGGTCCGCCGGCATGCCGATCTTGTCGATCCAGAGCCGGCGCGCCTCGCCGTCCGTCGGGTGCACGGTCACCCAGAGCCGGTCGCGCGGCCAGGCGAGGACCTCGCGCACGAACTCCCAGGCCCAGTCGATGGCCTCTTCCTTGAAGTAGTCCCCGAAGCTGAAGTTGCCGAGCATCTCGAAGAGCGTGTGATGGCGGGCGGTGTGGCCGACGTTCTCGAGGTCGTTGTGCTTGCCGCCGGCGCGCACGCAGCGCTGGCACGAGGTCGCGCGGGTGTAGTCAAGCCGCTCGCGGCCGGTCAGCGCGTCCTTGAACTGGACCATGCCGGCATTGGTGAAGAGCAGCGTCGGGTCGTTGCCCGGCACCAGGCTGCTGGAAGGCACCAACTTGTGGTCGCGCGCGCCGAAAAACTCGAGATACGCGGACCGGATTTCAGCCGTCAGCATGACCGCGCCGGGCTCAAGTACGCAAAGGGGCGCGGATTATACGGGCTGCTCGCCCAGCGTTCGATAGATGACCTCGGGGCCAAACCCGCGTGCGGAGAGGAACCGGGCGCGCTTCGCCCAGTCCGCGCGGTCGGCCGGAGGCGCGGCGCCGAAGCGCCTGGTCTGGGCGGCCTCGGCGCGGTCCCGCCAGAACCCGGCGTCCTGGTCCAGGGCGTCGTCCGCGACTTCCCGGGCCACGCCGCGTTCCATCAGGCCGGCGCGGATCTTCGCCGGTCCCTGGCCGCGCCCGAGGCGGCTGCGGACGAAGGCTTCCACGAACCGCTCCTCCGAGAGGAGCCCGTCGCGCTGCAGGTCCGCGAGGACCGCCTCGATGGTGTCGTCGTCCGCCCCGTCCGGCTTGCGGGCGCGACGCAGCTTGCGGCGCAGCTCCAGGACGGAGTGTTCCCGGACCGCCAGCAGGCGCACTGCCCGTGCGGTGAGTTCCCGCCCCGCGAGACCTGGTGCCGCGTCGTCCGCGGACAGGTCGTCCGGCGCCGCGGCGTCCTCCCGGACCACCGGATCAGCGGCGGTCGGACGCGTCGCTGACGGCGGCGATCCGCGGACCCGCCTCCGCGTTCTCCCCGGCGGCGGCCTGGGCGTCGCCGGCGCGCTCGAGATGCGGCAGCAGTTCCGCCCGCACCCGGGTCTCGATTTCCTCCCGGATGCCCTCCTCCTCGTTCAGGAACGTCGCCGCGTTGCGCCGCCCCTGCCCGATGCGCTGGCCGTTGTAGCTGTACCAGGCGCCGGATTTCTCGACGATGCCCTGCTTCACGCCGAGATCGATGATCTCGCCGGCGCGGTGGATGCCCTGACCGTAGAGGATCTGGAACTCCGCCTGCTTGAACGGCGGCGCGACCTTGTTCTTCAGCACCTTCACGCGGGTCTCGTTGCCCACGACCTCGTCGCCGTCCTTGACCGCGCCGATGCGGCGGATGTCGAGGCGCACGGAGGAGTAGAACTTGAGCGCGTTGCCGCCGGTGGTGGTCTCGGGGGAGCCGAACATGACGCCGATCTTCATGCGGATCTGGTTGATGAAGATGACGAGGGTGTTCGAGTTCTTGATGTTGGCCGTCATCTTGCGGAGCGCCTGGCTCATGAGCCGGGCCTGCAGGCCGACGTGGGCGTCGCCCATCTCGCCCTCGATCTCGGCCTTCGGCGTGAGCGCCGCGACCGAGTCGATGACGACCACGTCCACGGCGCCCGAGCGCACGACCATGTCGCAGATCTCGAGGGCCTGCTCGCCCGTATCCGGCTGCGACACGAGGAGGTTGTCCGTGTCGACGCCGAGCGCCTCCGCGTAAACCGGGTCGAGCGCGTGCTCCGCGTCGATGAAGGCGCAGGTGCCGCCGCCGCGCTGTGCCTCGGCGATGACCTGCAGGGTCAGCGTGGTCTTGCCCGACGACTCCGGGCCGTAGATCTCGACGACGCGTCCGCGCGGGAGCCCGCCGATCCCGAGCGCGATATCAAGACCGAGGGAGCCCGTGGAGATGGAGGGAATCGCTTCCTGCTCGCGGTCCCCGAGCCGCATCATCGACCCCTTGCCGAACTGCTGCTCGATCTGCCTGAGCGCCGCCTTCAGGGCGCCGTCTCTGCCGGACCTGCCGGAGTCCCTGGCCCCGCTTCTCGTCATGTCGTCTGTTTCCTCCCTTGATTTCGTGCGCCTTCCGCTATTCCCGCTCCGGTTCCTGCCGCCGTCCCAGTCCCATTGCGTTTTCGGCATCTCGCATCTCGTGGAAGTCGAATGCCGCGTACTGTATATTCGATCAGCGCTGGATGCAAGTACACCCCGCGAACCCCGCCCGAAACCCGGCTGGCAACCTGCGGCACACGATAACGCAACCGGTTCGCGAAGTGCGTCCGAGTCGCCGTTTTCGCACGCCGATCGGGGCCTTCGCTTACAATCTTTCGGCGGTCGATGAACAACCCCTCCCACACGCCCTCCCACACACCAATGATGCGCCAGTACCTGCGCATCAAGGCGGAGCACACCGACGCCCTGCTCTTCTACCGGATGGGCGATTTCTACGAGCTGTTCCACGACGACGCCGAAGAGGCATCGCGCCTGCTCGACATCACCTTGACCGCGCGCGGACAGTCCGCCGGACAGCCGATCCCCATGTGCGGGGTGCCGTTCCACAGCGTCGATGCGTACCTCGTCAAGCTCGTCAGGATGGGGCGCACCGTCGCCATCTGCGAGCAGATCGGCGACCCGGCGGCGAGCCGGGGCCCCGTGGAGCGCCGGGTCACCCGCATCGTCACGCCGGGCACGCTCACGGAAGAGGGGCTGCTCCCCGCCGACCGCGAGAGCGTGCTGGCCGGGATCCGGCCGGACGGCGGACGGTGGAGCCTGAGCTGGCTCAACCTCTCCTCCGGCGAGTTCCGCATCCGCGACTGCGAGGACACCGCCGGGCTGCTCGCGGAACTCGAGCGCATCGCCGCCGGAGAGGTCATCGCGCCCGAAGGCGTGGACCTGGATCTGCCGACGCCGCTGAAGCACCGGGCCCCGCTCGATTTCGACACGGAGCTCGGGGAGCGCCTGCTGGCGGAGCACTTCGGCGTGCGCGACCTCGCCGGCTTCGGCGTCGAGCCCCGCGCGAGCGCCGTCGGCGCGGCCGCGGCGGTCCTCCGCTATGCGCGCGACGCGCAGCGCCAGGCGCTCGACTACATCGACACCCTCGCCCGCGCGGAGCGCGACGGTCACGTCCTGCTCGACCCGATCACGCGGCGGAACCTCGAGATCGACACGCGCCTCGCGGACGACCCCTCCGCCGGCCGCGGCGGCACGCTGTACGGCGTGCTGAACACCACCCGCACGCCGATGGGCGCACGCCGGCTGCGGGCCTGGCTGCACGCGCCGCTGCGCTCGGCGGACCGCGTCCGCGCGCGGCACCGCGCCGTCGCCGCACTCATCGAGACGCGCGCGTTCGAACAGCTCGCGCCGTGGCTTTCCCGGGTGGGCGACCTCGAGCGCATCGTCACCCGGATTGCGCTCGGCAACGCGAGCCCGCGGGACCTCGCCCGCCTGCGGACCGCCCTCGGCGCACTCCCGGACATCCGCGCGGCGGTGGACGCCCTCGATGCGCCGCGCCTGTGCGCCCGCTTCGCGGACCTGCCCGACTTCGCGGACGAGCGCGCGCTGCTCGAGGGGGCGATCGTGGAGGAGCCGCCCGCGGTCATCCGCGACGGCGGCGTCATCGCGCGAGGTCACGACGAGGAGCTGGACGGCCTGCGCGACCTCTCCGAGAACGCGAGCGGCTTCCTCGCCGACCTCGAGACGCGGGAGCGCGAGCAGACCGGCATCGCGACCCTCAAGGTCGGGTACAACCGGGTGCACGGCTACTACATCGAGGTCGGCCGGGCCGCCGCCGGGTCCGTACCGCCCGAGTACGTCCGCCGCCAGACCCTGAAGCACGCGGAACGCTACATCACCCCGGAACTCAAGCGTTTCGAGGACGCGGCCCTGACCAGTCAGGCCCGGGCGCTGAAACGCGAGAAGCTGCTCTACGAGCGGCTCGTGGAGCGGCTCGACGCCTCCGGGCAACCGCTCCGCGCCGCGGCGGATGCGCTCGCCTCGCTCGACGTCCTGGCAGCCTTCGCGGAACGCTCGGAGGCCCTCGACCTCGTGGCGCCGGAACTTTCCGAGAGCCCCGGCATCGACGTCGCCGGGGGACGGCACCTCGTCGTGGAAGCGGAGTCGGCCCATCCGTTCGTGCCGAACGACGTACGCCTGGACGACGGCCGGCGCATGCTCATCGTGACCGGCCCGAACATGGGCGGGAAGTCCACCTACATGCGCCAGACCGCTTTGATCGCGCTCCTGGCGTACACGGGCTGCTTCGTGCCGGCGCGTTCCGCCCGCGTCGGTCCGATCGACCGCATCTTCACCCGCATCGGCGCCTCCGACGACCTGACCGGCGGGCGTTCGACCTTCATGGTGGAGATGACCGAGACGGCGAACATCCTGCACAACGCGACGGCCGAGAGCCTCGTGCTGCTCGACGAGATCGGTCGGGGGACGAGCACCTACGACGGGCTCGCCCTCGCCTGGGCGACCGCGACGCACCTGGCCGCCCGGATCCGCGCGTTCACGATGTTCGCGACGCACTACTTCGAACTGACCGTGCTGCCCGGCGAGATGGACGGCGTCGCGAACGTCCACCTCGACGCGACCGAACACGCCGGGGACGTGGTGTTCCTGCATGTCGTGCGCGAGGGCCCCGCGAGCCAGAGCTACGGCGTCCAGGTGGCGAAGCTCGCCGGCGTGCCCGAGGGCGTCCTCGCGAGCGCCCGGGCGCGGCTCGCGGAGCTCGAGGCCGGCCACGGGCCGGAGAATCCGCGCCAGGGCAGCCTGTTCGCCGGACCGCCGCCCGGTCCGTCGGAGCCGCCACCGCCGGATGCCGTGCGCGAACGGCTCGCGGACGTGGAACCCGAGGAACTCACGCCGCGGAAGGCCCTGGACGTGCTCTTCGAACTGAAGGAAATCGCGGGCCGGCAAAACTGACCCGGCGCTTGTAGAATACGCGCCCCGTGACGCGGGGCGCCCCCGGATCGACCTAGCCTGACATGCCATGACTTTCGTAATCGGCGAAGCCTGCATCAAGTGCAAACTCACGGACTGCGTGGAGGTGTGTCCCGTCGACTGCTTCTACGAAGGTCCGAACATGCTCGTCATCCACCCCGACGAGTGCATCGACTGCGCGCTCTGCGAACCGGAGTGCCCGGTGGAGGCGATCTACGCCGAGGACGAACTGCCGGAGGGCCAGGAGGAGTTCCTGGAGCTGAACGCCGAACTCGCCGAGATCTGGCCGAACATCACCGAGGCCAAGGACCCGCCCGACGACGAGGCGGAGTGGCGCGAAGTCACCGACAAGCGCGCACTGCTCGAAAAGTAGGGGACGCCCTCGCGGCGTCCCGTCCCGAGTTCATCCGCCCCCGAAGATCAGCGCCCGATCACCCGCCCCGGATCGATGGGCGAACCGTGCCGCCGCACCTCGAAGTGGAACCTGCCGTCCGTCGCGTTCGTCCCGCCGATGGCCGCGAGCCGCGCGCCGGCGCCGAGATCCGCGCCTTCGCCGACCTCCGGGTCCGCGTTCAGGCTGTACGCCGACAGGTACCCGCCGCCGTGCTCCACGATCACGAGGTGTCGGTAACCGGCGAGGCCCGGCCCGGAGTAGACGACCTTGCCCGGGGCCGCGGCCACCACGGACCGCCCCGCCGGCACGGCGTAGTCGACGCCCTTGTTGTCTCCCCCGAACCCGCGCTCCGGTTGCACGTCGACGGGCCAGCGCCAGCGCGCGCCCGGAGTGCCGGCCACCTGCTGCCGCGGCGCCGCCTGGCGCGGCGCGGGCGCCGGGGGGCTGGACTCGGGCGCGGTCGGACGCGTCGCTGGCTTGACCGGGTCCCGCGGCTTCGCGGGACGCGCGGGCGCCGGCTCCGGCACGCCCGGAGTACGGACCTCCGGCGCGGTCGGGGTGACGGTCCTGCGCGCGGCCTGCGTCTCCGGCTCGGCGCGCGGCACGCTCGGTTCAGCGCGAACGTCCGGCGCAGGCGTGCGCGGAATGGCCGGACGTGCCGGCCGGCCGGCGCGGACGCCGACTTCCGGAGCGAGCATCAGGGTCTGCCCGGGGTAGATCGTGTAGGGCGGGCCGATCCCGTTCCAGCGCGCCAGCGCCACGTAGTCGAGCCCGTACCGCCACGCGATGGCGTAGAGCGAGTCCCGCGGCTGCACGACGTAACGCTCCGGGGGCGGGTCGCCGACGGGCGTCGACCGTTCGACGACGGGCGCATGCGACGGCGAGGTCGCGCAGCCGGCGGCCAGGGCCAGCGCCAAGGTGGCGGCCACCAGCCATTGCCCTCTTGCGAAACCGTATCGTCCGTGCCGCCGAAGTCCCATATCTTGCATCCCGATGCCGCGGCACGCGGCCGCTCTAATGTCGCGTCACGCGTGTTCTGGCGCTTCAGCGCGTCCCACGGGGTCTGTGGCAAGGCGCGTTCCCCGCAGGGAATGGTGGGCCCATTGCCAAGGGGCGCAACACCGCCACAGGCCCCGTGGGGCGCGCCCTTCGGGAGATCGCCCTGCACGCCACTGCCGCGTTGTGGTCCTTGCCAATATGCCCGATATTCCCTGCGGACCACGCCTTGCATTGACGCGCAGGGCGAACTCTGAAGTGCCAGAACACGCGTGACGCGACATTACACCCATCGATTTACTCTGGTCCCGCCTGTCCGAGCCGCAGCAGGAGGACCGTGCACGCCGCCCCGGCCAACGCCGCGAGCGCGACCCCGAGCAGCATGGGATCGTTGCCGGTCGCCAGCCGATACCCCTCCGGGGACAGCAGCGCCTCGTCGGTGCGCCACGGCCAGAGGCGCAGCAGCGAACCGGCCATCAGCCCCGTGAGGGTCGCGAGCACCGCGCGCCGGAAGCGGCCGAGCAGGAGCGTGACGACCTTCGCGAAGAGCAGGAGTCCCGCCGCGATGCCGGCGCCCGCCGCGGCCAGGATGTCGATCCGCAGGCCGTTGACCGCGGCCACGAACGGCTCGTAGAGCCCGAGCAGGAGCAGCACGAACGCGCCGGAAATCCCGGGCAGCATCCACGCCGCGGTCGCCAGGCCGCCGCCCAGGAAGAACTGCAGGTAGCCCGGGTCCACGCGCCCCGCCCCGAGCGTCGCGACGAACGCCCCGAGGACCGTCCCGGCGATGCCGAAGGTCGCCGCGTGGCGCAGGCCGAGCCGTCGACCCAAGTGCCAGGCCGAGCCCGCGATGAGGCCGAAGAAGAAGCTCCACACGAGCAGGCCGTACGCGTCGAGCAGGTGGCCGATCAGCCGGGCCGTGCCGAGATAGCCGAGCGCCATGCCGGCCGCGAGGACGGCCAGGAACCCCAGGTCGTGGGCGCTGCGGTCGCCGCCGCGCACCAGCGCCCGCACGGACCGCGGAGACCAGCTCGCGAGCGCCGCGAGCAGCCGTTCGTAGATCCCGGTGATGAAGGCGATCGTGCCTCCGGACACGCCGGGAATCACTTCCACGATGCCCATCGCGAGACCGCGCACGAACACCCCGGGCGGTCCGTGCCTGGCGCTCATGCCGCCGCCCGCCCCGGTCCCACCGCGCCGCCGGCCGGGGCGCCCGGCGCGTCGCGGAACGTCCCTACCTCTCGCAGGACGCTCGTCGCGTAGACGCCCTTCGGGAGGACGCACTCGAGAGTGAGGACGTCCTCATCCAGCGACCAGGAAACGTCGGCCGGTATCACCCGGAGCGGGCGCCGCTCCTGCCGGAGCCCGGCGTGTTCCAGCGTGTCCGCGACATCGGGGAAGGCGCGGGCCGTCGCCGACTCGATCTCCAGCGCCGCGCCGCCGCTCGTGGGAGTCCCCCGGCCCCAGAGCGGCCCGGACGGCTCGCCCCCGAGCATGGCCTCGCCCGCAAGCGGCGTCTCCCAGGTGCCGTCCGCGACCCGGCGCCCGAGGACCTCGTTGAAGAGGAAGCTGCGCAGGCTCGACAGGTGCAGTGCGCGGGTGAAGCGCGGGACGCGGGGACGGCCCGCGCCGGCCCACCGCCGGGCGGCCGCCACGTTGCCCCCGTCGGCGCCGAAGCGCTGGGGGCCGAAATAGTTGGGCACGCCGCGGCGGGCGACCGCTCGAAGCTGCGTTTCGACATCACCCGAAACCGCGCGCACGCGGATCCGGAACCGGTTCGAGCGCAGTTCGCCCCGGCGCAGCTTGCGTTGGTGCCAGGCCCGCCGCAGGACACAGAGTTCCGCACCGAGCGAATCGGCCTCGTCGCCCGGACCGCGCACGCTGAACCATTGGCGCGTCACGGCATGCCGGTCCTTCATGCCGGCGTAGGACACGTCGCCGCGCGGTACGCCGAAGGCAGCGGCCAGCCGCCGGTGGGCCTCGCCGGTGGTGATTCCCCGCTTCTCGACGAACAGGTACAGGTGCTCGCCGGCGCCCGAGGGTTCGAACGCCAGGGTCTCGGTGACCTCGAAGTCCTCGGGGACGGCACGCAACGCACCGCCGGCTGCCGCCGCCCGGACGTCGGCCCTGGGCCAGCGCTCCGGCCAGGCGCTCACCGAGTGCGTGCCGCCGCGCCGTCGCGCCGGGCGGCGTCCTCGTCCACGACGAGGTAGAACGTCTCCCCTTCCACGACCATGCCGAGGTCCGTGCGGGCGCGCGCCTCGACGGCCTCGAGCCCGGACCTCAACGCCTCGACCTCCGCCTCCAGCACGCGGTTGCGCTGCTCGAGGCGGTCGTTCAGCCGCTGCTCCCGCTCGATCGCGTCTTCCAGCGCGGACGACGCGAGATAGCCGGAGTCGCCGTACCAGTAGCTGTACTGCAGCGCGGCGATGAGCACCACGCCGATCGCGAGGAACACGAACCGCGTCACGCGACCCCCGTGGCAACCCGGAGTTCGTCGATGCCCCGGTAGCTGGCGCGCTCGCCGAGCATCTCCTCGATGCACAGCAGCCGGTTGTACTTGGCGACCCGGTCGGAGCGCGAGAGACTGCCGGTCTTGATCTGGCCCGCGCCGGTGGCCACGGCCAGGTCGGCGATCGTCGTGTCCTCGGTCTCGCCCGAGCGATGGGAGATCACGGTGGCGTAGCCTCGCGCGTGCGCCATGCGAAGCGTCTCGAGGGTCTCGGAGAGGGTCCCGATCTGGTTCGGCTTGACCAGGATCGCGTTGGCGGCCCCCGACGCGATGCCGCGTTCGAGGTACCGGGTGCTGGTGACGAAGAGGTCGTCGCCCACCAACTGCACGCGGTCCCCGAGTTCCCGCGTCAGCGCGACCCAGCCGTCCCAGTCGTCCTCGTCCATGCCGTCCTCGATGGAGGCGATGGGGTGGCGGTCCACCAGGGCCGCGAGCCACGCGCGGAAGCCGGCGGCGTCCAGGCTCTTGCCCTCGCCGGCGAGCACGTAACGGCCGTCCTCGCAGAACTCCGACGCGGCGCAGTCGAGCGCCAGGACCACGTCCCGGCCCAGGCGGTATCCCGCGAGGTCCACGGCCCGGGCGACCCGTTCGAGCGCCGCGCCGTTCGAGGGCAGGTCCGGAGCGAAACCGCCCTCGTCGCCGACCGCCGTCGAAAGCCCTTCGTCCTGCAGGATGCCCTGCAGCGCGTGGAACACCTCGACGCCGCAACGCACCGCTTCGCGAAAGGTCGGCGCGCCCACCGGCTGCACCATGAATTCCTGGATGTCGACGTTGTTGTTGGCGTGCGCGCCCCCGTTCAGGATGTTCATCATCGGCACGGGGAGGCGCATCCCGTCTTCGGCGTCGCCGGCGGCGGCATCCGCGACGTATAGGCCCCGGATGTGACGGAACAGCGCCACGCCCCGGCCGGCCGCGGCGGCATGGGCCGCCGCCAGCGATACGGCGAGGATCGCGTTCGCCCCGAGGCGCGCCTTGTTCGGCGAGCCGTCGAGGTCGATCATCGCGCCGTCGACGGCCTCCTGGTCGGCCGCGTCGACGCCCGCGAGCGCCGGGGCGATGTCCCCGAGAATGCCCGCCACGGCGGTCGACACGCCCTTGCCGCCGTACCGCGACGGATCGCCGTCGCGCAGTTCGAGGGCTTCCCGGGAACCCGTCGAGGCGCCGGAAGGCGCCAGCGCGCTGCCGCGGGCGCCGCCGCGCAGCACGACCTCGGCCTGCACCGTCGGATTGCCGCGAGAGTCCAGCGCCTCGCGGGCCAGCACGGTCTCGATGAGCGTCATGGTCGGTCCTCGAGCCAGGTCCGCGCCTTGACGACCCCGTCGATCGCCACGAGGCCCTCCAGCAGTTCCGCCATGTGGTCGAGCGGCCAGGAGTTCGGGCCGTCCGACAGCGCCTCGTCGGGGCGCGGATGCGTCTCCATGAAGAGTCCGGCGACCCCCGCTCCGACGGCGGCACGGGCGAGCACCGGCACCATTTCCCGTTGTCCGCCCGACGTCTCTCCCCGCCCGCCCGGCATCTGCACCGAGTGCGTGGCGTCGTAGACCACCGGGCAGCCCGTCTCGCGCATGATGGCGAGGGAGCGCATGTCGGAGACCAGGTTGTTGTAGCCGAAGCTCGCGCCCCGCTCGCACACCATGATGTCGTCGTTGCCGGTGGCACGGGCCTTGTTGACGACATGGCGCATGTCGCCTGGCGCCAGGAACTGGCCCTTCTTGATGTTCACGGGCTTGCGCTGCGCGCAGACGTTCGTGATGAAGTTGGTCTGGCGGCAGAGGAACGCCGGCGTCTGCAGTACCGACACCACGTCCGCCACCTCGTCGAGGGGCGTGTCCTCGTGGACGTCCGTGAGCACGGGGACGCCGACCTCGTCGCGCACCCGTTCCAGGATGCGCAGCCCTTCCTCGATCCCGGGACCGCGGTAGCTCGTGTGCGACGAGCGGTTCGCCTTGTCGAACGAACTCTTGTAGACGAAGGGCACGCCAACCGACGTCGCGATCTCCCTCAGGCGGCCCGACGTTTCCATCGCCAGCGCCTCGCTCTCGATCACGCACGGCCCCGCGATCAGGAACAGCGGCGCCCGGTTGCCGACGTCGAAGTGCGCGAGCTTCACGAGAGGAAGGCCATGCTCATTGGGCCAAGACGCCGCGCCGGGCGCTAGGAGGCGGCCCGCACGGCCTCGCGTTCGGAACAGGCGTCCGCGTGCCGGTTGGCCGCGGCGATGAACCCCGTGAACACCGGGTGTCCGTCGCGGGGCGACGACGTGAACTCCGGATGGAACTGGCACGCGAAGAACCAGTCGTTGGCGGGCAGCTCGACGATCTCGACGAGCCGGTCGGCGCTGCTGCGGCCCGCGACCCGCAGGCCGAGTTGCTCGAGGCGGGCCACGTACGCGTCGTTGACCTCGTAGCGGTGGCGGTGGCGCTCGCTGATCACCGGCTCGCCGTACAGTTGCCGCGCCAGGGAGTCGAGGCCGAGTTCGCACGCCTGCTCGCCGAGGCGCATGGTGCCGCCCAGGTCCTCCTCGCCGTTGCGGCGTTCCGTCGTTCCCGAGCGGTCCTTCCACTCCGAGACCAGGCCGATGACCGGGTGCGGCGTGTCGGCGTCGATCTCGGTGGAGTGCGCGCCGCCGAGGTCGGCGACGTTGCGGGCAAAGTCGATGACCGCCGCGTGCAGGCCGTAGCAGATGCCGAGATACGGCACGTCGCGCTCCCGCGCGTAGCGCGCGGCCTGGATCTTGCCCTCGAACCCGCGTTCGCCGAAGCCGCCCGGGACCAGGATGGCGTGCACGTCGTCCAGGATGCGCGGTCCTTCCTGCTCGATGACCTCCGCGTCCACGTAGCGGATATCGACCTGCGTGCGGTTCTGGATCCCCGCGTGCGTCACGGCCTCGGCGAGCGACTTGTAGGCGTCGATCACCTCGAGGTACTTGCCGACGATGGCGATCGTCGTCGTGCGCTCGGGGTGCACGAAGTCCTCCACGACGCGGCGCCACTCGGAGAGGTCCGCGGGCGCGCAGTCGAGCCGGAGCTTCTCCGCCACGATCTGGTCGAGGTGCTCGGCGTGGAGCTTGAGCGGCCCTTCGTAGATGGCGTCGAGGTCCTCGAAGGAGATGACGGCCCGCTCCTCGACGTTGGTGAACAGCGCGATCTTCTGCCGCGCCGACTTCGGGATCGAGCGCTCGGACCGGCACACCAGGATGTCCGGCTGCAGTCCGATGGAGCGCAGTTCCTTGACGGAATGCTGCGTCGGCTTCGTCTTGATCTCGCCCGCCGCGGTCAGGTAGGGCACCAGCGTCAGGTGAATGAACAGGGTGCGCGAGGCGCCGATCTCGAGGCGGAGCTGCCGGGTGGCTTCGAGGAAGGGCAGCGACTCGATGTCGCCCACGGTGCCGCCGACTTCCACCAGCACCACGTCGAAGCCCTCGCCGACCGCGCGAATACGCTCCTTGATCTCGTCGGTGACGTGGGGGATGACCTGCACCGTGCCACCGAGGTAGTCCCCGCGCCGCTCCTTCCGGATGACCTCGGCGTACACGCTGCCGGTGGTGAAGTTGTTCCGCCGGCACATCCGGGCACGGATGAAACGCTCGTAGTGGCCCAGGTCGAGGTCGGTCTCCGCGCCGTCCGCCGTGACGAACACCTCGCCGTGCTGGAACGGGCTCATGGTGCCTGGATCCACGTTGATGTAGGGATCCATCTTGAGAATGTTGACCTTGAGGTGGCGGGCTTCGAGGATCGCCGCGAGGGACGCGGTGAGGATGCCCTTGCCGAGCGAGGAGGCGACCCCGCCGGTGACGAAAATGTAGTGTGTCAACCTGCCACCTTGGGCCCCATCTTGGCCGCTCACCCTGACGGTTTCGCACTCCCCGGCCCGTCGGCCGCGCGTGCTGCAAGATGGAATTGCACCTTAGCAAATCGCTCTTGGAAGCTCAAACAAGAGGCGGCCCTCAGCGGCCCTCAGCGCCCGAGGCAGGGTTCCAATCCGGCCACCAGCCGTCCGGCACCGCCCGATCCTCGGCCACGGCGAGCCCCGGCACCGCGACGATGCCGGACTGGCCGCGGAGCAGCGGCCAGCGCGAGCGTCGCCACGGCGGAATGCCGGCTTCCCGGAACAGCGCCTTGAGCGTCTTGGTCACGCCCCTTCCCGCCGGCGTGACGCGTTCTCCCCCGCGCCGGTACGCGACGGCGCACGGCGCTCCCTCGGCAAGACCGCACGCCCCGCGCCGCCACACGATGCGTCCGTGCGGCAGCGCGATCGTCTCGCCCGCGCGTCCGCACACCGGCGCACCGGCCGGGGACCGGGGCGCATCGCGCTCCACCAGGTGCAGACGTCCACCGTGACGCCGGACGGTGCGGCCATCTGGCAACGTCACCACCGGCGTTGCTCCCGGGCGCGCGGCGGCCTGGCGCAGCAACTCGTCCAGGCACCGTTCCGACACGGCGGCCCCCAACCAGCGGCGCAGCGTCGCGCGGTCGAGTCTCGCCACTGGAAGCGGCCCCCCGGCGGGCGCGACCGTCCATGCGCCGGCCGCAGCCGCCAGGGCCCGCGCCGCGCCGGGGTAGCGGACCTCGAGACGCGGCAGGATCTCGTGGCGAATGAAGTTGCGGTCGTAGGCCGTGTCCGCGTTCGTCGCATCCTCCACCCACTCAAGCCCGTGCTCCCGCGCATACGCGCGGAGCGTCTCCTTGCGCAGGTCCAGCAGCGGTCGGAGCAGCGCTCCCTTCCCAAGGGGACGCTCCCGGGGCATGCCGACCGGCGCGCGTCCCGTCGCCAGTTGCCAGAGCACGGTTTCCGCCTGATCGTCGGCGTGATGGGCGAGCAGCAGCGACTCCCCTTGCCCCAGCGTCCGCGCCCAGGCCCGGTAGCGCGCCCATCGCGCCCCGGCCTCGACGTTGCCGGGCGGCACCGGCGCGGCGAGCGCCTGCAACGCGACTCCGAGCCGCGCCGCCACGGTACGGCAGTGCCGCTCCCAGCGCACCGCGTCCGGCTGCAGCCCGTGATTGACGTGCAGGGCGCGTACGCCGGCCCGGGCCGCGCGCGTCGCCACCGCGTGCAGCAGCACGGTCGAGTCGACCCCGCCGCTCCAGGCGACCGCGACGGCCGCCGCCGGCGGGACGGCCGCGACGGCCTCGCGCACCTCGAACGACGGTCCTGCCTGCTCCCGCCTCACGCCGGCGTGGGCTGGCCGGGGTAGACCACGCGGACGCTCCCCGCCCCGAAGGCGTTCCGCAGGCCGTGGAGGAGGTCGTCGCTCGGCGTGACCCGCCAACGCTCCCCCAGGCGCACCCGGCCGCTCGCGCCCCCGCAGCGGTATGTCACGGCGACCGGACAGCCCGCGCCGTTCGCCGCCCCGGTGCAGTGCGACTCGAGCACGGTCTGCAGGCGGCCCCCGAAATCGCCACCGACGCCGTCGTCCGCCAGGGTAATCTCGAGCCGGCTCGCGAACCGCGCGCGCGCCTCCGCGATCGTGTAGACCGCATCGGCGCGCAGCCGCTTGCCCCGGAAGTCGTCGTCCTGTACGACCCCCTCGACCACCAGCAGCGCGTCCTTGCGCAGCTTCGCCCGGTTCGCCAGGAACGTCTCGCCGAACACGCTGGCCTCGATGCGCGCGCTCCGGTCGTCCAGCTCCGCGAAGGCCATGCCGCCGCCGTTCGCGCCCGCACGCGTGCGCTGCGAGACGACCAGCCCCGCCACGAGCCGCCGCCCGCCGCCTGTCTCGAGATCGGCGATCCGCTGCGGGGAGAACTCCCGCAGTTCGGCGATGTAGTCGTCGATGGGGTGGCCCGTGAGGTACAGGCCGAGCGTCTCCTTCTCCGCGGCGAGACGGTCCCGCCGGCTCCAGGGCGGCGCCTCCGCGCCGCCCTGGAGCCCGGTCTGGGTCTTCACGCCCCCGAACATGTCGTGCACGCCGAGTTCCGCGTCGCGCGCCGCCTGCTCCGCACCCTGCAGGGCCGCCGGAACCTCGGCCGTCAGGCGGGCGCGCACCGCGTCCAGGGTCTCGCCGGGCTCCGCGAAACCGTCCATCGCCCCCGCGCGGACGAGGGCCTCGACGACCCGCTTGCCGGCGCGTCGCCCGTCGATCCGGGCGCAGAAGTCCCGCAGGTCCTGGAAGGGTCCGCCCGTTGCGCGTTCCGCCACAAGGGCCTCCACGGGTCCTGCGCCTACCTCGCGGATGGCGCCGAGGCCGTAGAGGATGCCGTCCGGATCGTCGCCGCGGTTGCCGGCAGCGCCGTTGGCGCCGCGCGCCGGCGTGGTGACGGCGGCGGAGAACCGGTACGCGCTGCGGTTCACGTCCGGCGGGAGCAGGGTCAACCCCATGCTGCGCACTTCGTCCACGAGCGTCACGACCTTCTCGACGTTGCCCATGTCGGCCGACAGCACGGCGGCCATGAACTCGGCCGGATAGTGCGTCTTGAGCCACGCCGTCTGGAAGCTCACGATCCCGTACGTGGTGGCGTGTCCCTTGACGAACGCGTACCCGGCGAACTTCTCCATCTGGTCGAAGATGCCGCTCGCGAGTTCCGGGGCGACGCCGCGCTCCCGCGCCCCGTCCATGAACTCGGACCGCACGCGGGCCATCTCGTCGGGCTTCTTCTTGCCCATCGCGCGCCGCAGCAGGTCCGCCTGGCCGAGGGTGAATCCCGCCAGCGACTGCGCCGCGCTCATCACCTGCTCCTGGTAGAGCATGACGCCGTACGTCCCCTTCAGCGCGGCCTCCAGGAGCGGATGCGGGTACTCCACCCGCGCCCGGCCATGCTTGCGCCGGATGTAGTCGTCCATGGCGCCGGACTGCATCGGACCCGGTCGGTACAGCGCGACCAGCGCGATGATGTCGTTGATGTTGTCGGGCTGGAGGTTCCTGATGAGTTCCTTCATGCCCGAGCTTTCGAGCTGGAACACCGCCGTGGTCGCGGCGCTCCGCAGCAGTTCGAACGTCGGCTCGTCGTCGAACGCGATCGCGTCGATGTCGACCGGCGCCGCGCCGGCCCCCGCGCGCCGCTCGTTCACGGCCCGCACGGCCCAGTCGATGATCGTGAGGGTCTTGAGGCCCAGGAAGTCGAATTTGACGAGCCCGACGCGTTCGACGTCGTCCTTGTCGAACTGCGACACGGCGCCGCCGCTCGCGTCGTCGGCGTACAGCGGCACGAACTCGGTCAGCGCGGACGGCGCGATGACCACGCCCCCGGCGTGGCGGCCGACGTTGCGGACGATCCCCTCGAGCCGGTACGCCATGTCGACGATCTCGGCGGCGTCCTCGTTCTCGTCGATGAACTGCGCGAGGTCGGGTTCGCGGGCCACGGCCGTGGCGAGGGTCATGCCCACCTCGAACGGGATCATCTTGGCGATCCGGTCGCCGAGGCCATACGGCTTGCCCTGCACGCGGGTCACGTCCCGCACCACCGCGCGGGCCGCCATCGTTCCGAAGGTCACGATCTGGCTCACGGCGTCGCGGCCGTACCGCTCCGCCACGTGGTTGATGACGGAGTCGCGTCCCTCCATGCAGAAGTCGATGTCGAAGTCCGGCATCGACACCCGTTCGGGATTCAGAAAGCGCTCGAAAATGAGGTCGTAAGCAATCGGGTCTACGTTGGTTATGCCCAACGCCCACGCGACGAGGGAACCCGACCCGGACCCACGCCCCGGACCCACGGGCACGCCGTGTTCCCGCGCCCAGGTCACGAACTCGGCGACGATCAGGTAGTACCCCGAGAAGCCCATCTGACGGATGACGCCGAGCTCGTAGGCGAGGCGTTCGTCGTACACCGAGCCGCCGGCGGACCCGTTCAGCTTGGCCTCGAGTCCCGCGGCGGCGGACCGGTCGAGGTGCTCCTCCAGCGACACCCCGTCGGGGACGGGGAAGGCCGGCAGGTGATACGTGCCGAGCTCGAGGTCGAAATTGCAGCGCGTGGCTATCTCGACGGAGTTCTCGAGCGCTTCCGGCAGGTCCGCGAACAGTTCCGTCATGGCGGCCGCGGGCCGCAGGTACTGCTGCCCGCTGTAGCGGCGCGGCCGCCGCGGGTCCTCCAGCGTGCGTCCTTCCTGGATGCAGACGCGGGTCTCGTGCGCCTCGAAGTCGTCGGCATCCAGGAAACACACGTCGTTGGTGGCGACCACCGGGAATCCGCCGCGCGTCGCGAGTTTCACGGCCGCGGCGAGGTAGCGGTCCTCTTCCGGCCGTCCCGTGCGGCGCACCTCCAGGTAGAAGCGGTCCCCGAAGGCGCTTCTCCACTCCTCCGCCAGGCACGCGGCGCGCTCGGCGCCGCCCGCGAGGAGCGCGCGGCCCACGTCGCCCTCGCCGGCGCCCGAAAGTGCGATCAGCCCGCGCGCGGCCTCCAGGATCCACTCCCGTTCCGCCACGCCCGCCCGGCCGCCGCCGGCGTGCACGCGGCTGATCAGCCTGAGCAGCCCGGCATAGCCGTCCGTCGACGTGGCCAGGAGCAGGCAGCGGTCGACGCCGTCGTCGGGACTCCGGTAGCGCATGTCCGCGCCCACGAGGGGCTTCACCCCCGCGGACTGGCACGCTTCGTAGAACTTCACCAGGCCGAACAGGTTGGCGCGGTCGGTCACGGCCACCGCCGGCATCCCGAGTTCGGCGGAGCGGCGCACGAGGTCGGGGACACGGATCAGCCCGTCGCTGATCGAGTACTCGGTGTGCACGGAGAGGTGTACGAACCCCGTCATGGCCCTGACTCCGTCATGGCCCCGACTCCGGCGCCGCAGGGCGGCGCCACCCCAGTTCGAGCTGATCCTCCTCCAGCGCCCGCAGGCACGAGCGGATCGGCGCGAAGCTCCGGCGGTGGACGGGCGTCGGGCCCCACCGGTCGAGGGCGTAGAGGTGCGCCGCGGTCGCGTAGCCCTTGTGCTTCTCGAAGCCGTAGTTGCCGTACCGCTCCGCCAGCGCGCACATCTCCGCGTCCCGCTCGACCTTGGCGAGGATCGACGCCGCGCCGATGGCCGCGAGCCGCGCGTCCCCGCCCACGACGGTGACCGTCGCGCACGGCAGCGCCGGCGCCAGGTTCCCGTCCACGTAGGCGACGTCCGGGCGGATCGCGAGCCCCACGACCGCCCGGTGCATGGCGAGCAGCGTGGCGCCGAGCACGTTGAGCCGGTCCACCTCCTCGACCTCCGCGCGCCCGAGCGCCCAAGCGCGCGCCCCGCACCGGATCTCCTCCGCCAGTTCCTCCCGGCGTTTCGCGGAAAGCACCTTGGAGTCCGCGACGCCTTCGATCGGACGGGCGCGATCCAGGACCACGGCCGCCGCGACCACCGGCCCCGCCAGCGGTCCCCGGCCGACCTCGTCGACCCCGGCCGCCACCGTACCGTTCCCGATCCGTTCCGGGGCCTCGAGCAGGGACACGGGGTTCAGCATCGGGTCACCAGGGAGAGGACCGTGCGCGCGGCGTTCTCGGAAGCCCCGAGCCGCAGGTTGGCATGCTGCCGCTCGAACTCCCCGAAGTACTCGGGGTCCCGTCGCGCCCGGGTGATCTCGCCCAGCAAGGCGTCGGCCAGCACGTCGGGCCGGGCGTCGTCCTGCAGCAGTTCCGGAACGAGGCGACGGCCGCTCAGGATGTTCGGCAACGCGACGAACTCCGAGCGCTTGAGCGCCTTGACGATGCGGTACGTCACCGCCCCGAGCCGGTAGGTCACGGCCATCGGTCGACGCAGCAGCATCGCCTCCAGCGTCCCGGTCCCCGACTTCACCAGCACGCCGTCCGAGGCCGCGAGCACGGTCCTCGCGTTACCATCCGCGAGACGCACGTCCAGTCCGTCGAACGCCCGGCGGCGTGCCTCCAGGGCATCCCGTATCCGCCGGTTCGCGCACGGCACGACGAAAGCGCATGGCCGCAGCGACTCGGCCAGGCGCACCGCCGTGCGCAGAAACGTGTCCGCCATCATGTCGATCTCCGACATGCGGCTGCCCGGGAGTAGCGCGATGACGGTGACGTCGTCCGGCAGCGCGAGCTCGGCGCGGGCCGCCCGGCGTCCCTCCGCCCCACCGTCCCCAGGGGCGATCTCGTCCGCGAACGGATGGCCCACGAACACCGCCCGTACGCCGCGATCCTCGTAGAGCGCGGGCTCGAACGGAAAGAGCGCCATGACGACGTCGGTGGACCGGCCGATCTTCTTCACGCGCCCGCGCCGCCAAGCGTAGACCGAGGGGCTGACGTAGTGCGCGGTCGGGATTCCGCACCGCTTGACGCGGCGCTCGAGCAGCAGGTTGAAGACGTTGAAGTCGACGCCGACGACGACGTCCATCGGCGTCCGGGTGAAGTGACCGACCAGGTCGGTCAGGGTGCGAAACAGGTCCGGCAGGCGCTTCAGGGGGTCGACGAAGCCATTGACGTTGAAGCAAGACATGTCGGCGCGGGGCAACAGGCCCTCGGCCAGCATCCTTTCGCCCCCCACGCCGGTGAATTCGACGTCCGGTACGTGCCGCCGCGTAGCGCGCATCAGACCACTGCCCAGCGCATCTCCCGATGACTCGCCGGCAACGATGCCGATGCGCAGCGGCACGGAACGCTACTGTCGATTCGGCTTCATGGACGCCACGGGATCATAGCCCCCGGTGCGCGAAACGCAAGGCCGGCCTGCCTCCCGTCAGTCTCCCGTCAGGCATCGAGGGCCTCGTCAGAGGCGTCGGCGGAGGGCTCCTCAGAGGACCTCGTCGGAGCCGCGCCGGCGCGAGCCGTGGCGGACGGCAGTCCCCTCCGCCCGAAAGACATAACGCGCCGCGAGGGCGAAGTTCAAGATCGCCCCGAGCCCGACGCCCGCCACCAGGGCCACCCAGCGGTGCGCGTCGAACCACGCCAGGAAAGTCGTAAGCCCGGCGTACCCTCCAGCATTCGCGATCAGGCCCGTGAGGCTCGCGAGGACGAAGCGACCCCACTGCGGGACGCGGCGATCCGGCGGAAAGTCGCCGAAGGTGACCCTGCGGTTCGCGAACCAGTTCCACGTCACCGCCGGCCAGAAGGAGATGCCGCGGGCCAGACGATGGTCCAGTCCGACCCACTGGAGGACCACGTAGCAGGCTACGTCCAGCACGAAGCCGCTCGCTCCCACGGCCCCGAAGACGGCGAGACGCCGAGCCAGGCGGCCAAGGCGCCCTTGCCCGCTCCCCCGCCGCGCCCGGAACGCGTAGAGTCGCGCGAGCTGCCCGAGGTATGCGGCGAGAACCCGCAGGTTCATCTTGCTCGCGCCCGTGCTCCGGTCACGAAAGTCGATCGGCACCTCCGCGACGCGCAGGCGGCCCCGCACCATCAGTTCGAGCGCGATCTTGTAGCCCCCCGGGCGCAGCCGGTCCGCGGCGGGCAGGATGCGGCGATCCACGGCGAAGAAGCCCGAGAGCGGGTCGCCGCACGAGACGAGCGGACGCGCGAGCGCGGTGGCCAGACGCGAGCCCAGGAGCCGGGGCGGACTCCACGACGGATCGACGGAGCCGCCCGCGCCGTAGCGGCTGCCGAGCGCCAGTTCCGCGCCGGCGTCGAGCGCCGCGAGCAGCCGCGGAATGCGCTCCGGCGGGTGCGACAGGTCGGCGTCCATCACGACGATCCTGTCGAACCGGGCGAGCCGGATGCCGAGCAGCACCGAGCGCGAGAGGTCGCGCGCGACGCCCGTGCGCACATGCAGCCGCACGGGGGCCGTGCGCGCCAGCTCGCCAACGATGCGCTCCGTGCCGTCGTCCGAGTCGTCGTCGACCAGGAGCAGTTCCCATTCCCACCCGCAACCGGCGAGCGCGCTCACCAGCCGCTCCACCAGCGCGGCAAGCCCCGCCGCCTCCCGGAACGTGGGGACGACGACCGACACCGCCTCGACGCGGGCCGGCGGCGAACCTCTCATCCGTTGTCTCCGTCCCCGGACGGAGTGGCGCGCGGACACCGGGGGCGACCGCGCCGGCTTCAGGCGGCCCGGTTGTGAGCGACCGCCTCGCCGAGGCCCTCCGGCAGACCTCCCAGGTGGACCAGCCGCTCTCCAGGTCCGGCCCGACCGGCTTCGACTCGCTCGAGGCGAGTGGCGCGTTGCCGGAGATCCTGTCCCAAGGATCGCTGTCCGCTCAATGCCGGCCCGGCGATGGCAACGCCAACGACAGGACCGGCGATCGGTTCCGGTCACTTGGGCGGCGGCCCATCACGGTCGCCGGCCTGCAAACTGGCCACATGGCGCAGGTTCCGGCGTACTTTCCGTCACGCTAGAGCATTCACAGCAACTTGACCAGGGCGACGATCAGGCCGCCCTGGGCGATCAGGGCCCCGATCATCCACTTGAGAAGCTCGGCCTTCACCACCGCGATGTCCGTCCTGACGTCCGCGATGTCCTTCTCGACCGCCGCCTTGACCCCCGCGATGTCCTCCTGGACCGCCGCGATGTCCTTCTCGACCGCCGCCTTGACCGCCGCGATGTCCTTCTCGACCGCCGCCTTGACCGCCGCGATGTCCTCCTGGACCGCCGCCTTGACCGCCGCGATGTCCTTCTCGACCGCCGCCTTGACCGCCGCGATGTCCTTCTCGACCGCCGCCTTGACCGCCGCGATGTCCTTCTCGACCGCCGCCTTGACCGCCGCGATGTCCCTCTGGACCGCCCCGATGTCGGCCTTGGTAGCCAGATTGGCGTTGAGCAGGGCGACCTGTTCGTCCGCCAGTGTCTCGGCCTGCTGCTCGGTGAAGCCGCAGCCGGTCAGGCGTTTGACGAAACGGTGGGTGTCGAAGGCAATGGCCTCGGTCATGGGCTCCAATCATATACCACGGTCCGGTGGATCGAGGGGTTGCGGCACCGCGCCATGCGGGCGTGGCCACGGCTGGCACGGTTCGGCGTGATCGACGCCCCGGCCGTCGAATTGCGGGTGGCCCCGATCTACTCAGAACGGGCTCCCGCCCGGTCAGCCCTTGGTGAACATGTTGCCACGCGGCCCCGTCCGAGCCTTCTGCCTCGACTTGACCGAAACCGCGCGAAAGACGTTCGCGGGCGCCGGGGATTGCGCAGGCTCGGGAGCCGGCGGCGGTGGGGGCGGGGGTTCCGCTTCCGCCGCAACCACGCGGCGGAACGATGCCCGGCCGGCGCGGGGCGAC
Source organism: Pseudomonadales bacterium (assembly GCA_022825925.1). GTDB lineage: Bacteria > Pseudomonadota > Gammaproteobacteria > Pseudomonadales > Azotimanducaceae > VXNE01. Next base: position 37,295 of record JAJDVW010000142.1, read on the forward strand.
CGCGCGTGCGGCTCCGCGGAGGGCAGTTCCGCCGCCGCCCGCATGACCTCGACCTCGGCGTCGGGCTCGGGCGCCGTCTCCGACGTCTCCGATGCCGCGACATCGACCTCCCGCACCGGAACCGCGGTGGCATCCCGCACGGATGGGCCATCCGGCGCCAACGCGTCGGCGACCGCTGCCGGCGCGGACGTGGGCGCGATGTCCGGCGCGGGCGCGGCGGCGTTGGGCGCCGGCGCGTTCGCGTCCGCCGCGTGCATGGTCGGTACGGGTTCCGACGCGAGGGGTTCCGGCGCGAGCGAGCCACGCGCATTGCCCGAACCCGCATGGACGGACGGCGCCTCGGGGACCGTCGGCGGCGGCGCAGCGGGCATCGCGCCACCCACTGGCCCAAGGCTTTCGCGCAAGGTCATCCAGCCGATGCCGAGGCTGACCGACTTGTCGGTGACGAGCACGAGCAACCGATCCCACGCTTCGGGAACCGCCGCGATGAACTGGTGGGTACTCGTGGTGGTGACCTGTACTTCCCGGATGAAGGCCGCCGGGGAGCCGCCGGCGTTCCAAGCGTGACCGAACCGGCTGATCGAGCGGCCAAGGAACATCTCGGACGCCGCCTCGCTGACCAGATCGACACCCTGCCCTTCCAGCGCGGACCCTTCGACCGCCGCCGCCACGGCTCGACCGGTCGCCGCGTCGGCGACCACGCACGCCAAGGCCCCGTCGAGATCGGCAACGATCTCCTCGCAGATGGACTTGAGATCGTCCAAGTCGCGCTCCCTCGTTCCGGTGGCCGGGATTACTAGCATGCCGGTGTAGCCAGGTCAATACCCGCGCCCGCGCACTTCCGCGCACTCTCTCCCCAACCGCAACGGTTCCATGCGAGAATTCACCGGTTGCCCCGCACGCGGCGTCGATCACCCCGTGCACCGACCCGGAGAGATCGTCACCGACCATGGACAAGGCCACCATCGAGGCGGCAATCGACGCCGTGACGGCCCCCGGGCAGCCCTACGAAACGACGGTCGGGCGCGTCAACGGGGTCGACTTCCCGGTGTTCGCGAACGCGCCGGGCCACCTTCGGGACCTCTATCGCGAGGGGCTGGAACACGCCGACGCGGACTTCTACGTCTACGCCGACGAGCGCTACACCTTCCGCGACGCGTGGGAGAACGCCGCCGCGTGCGCCAACGCCCTGCGCGCCCGCGGCATCCAGCCCGGGGACCGCGTGGGCATCGCCCTGCGCAACTATCCCGAGTGGGTGTTCGCGTTCATGGGCATCACGTCGATCGGCGCGGTGGCCGTGGCGCTCAACGCTTGGTGGTCCGCCGAGGAGCTGGTCTACGGCATCGAGGACAGCGGCCTCAAGCTCCTGTTCGTGGACCGCGAACGCCTTGAGCGGGTCGCGCCCCACGCGGAACGGCTGCACGTCGAACTGGTGACGGTGCGCTGCGAGCACCCGGGCGCGCCCACCTGGACCGACTTCCTCGCCGGCGCCTCGACCACCATGCCCGAGACGCCCCTGTGCGGCGACGACGACGCGACGATCCTCTACACGTCCGGCTCCACGGCGCACCCCAAGGGCGTGCTGTCCGTGCACACGTCCGTCGTGCAGGCGCTGCTCGGCTGGGAGACCGGCGGGGCGCTGGCCGCCCACATCACGCCCGAACTCGCCGAAGTCGAGCCGCCCTACCCCCCGGCCATCATCCTGAGCGTGCCGCTGTTCCACGTGACCGGCCTCACGGTGCAGCTCCTCTCCTCCTTCCGCTCCGGCCGCAAGATCGTCGCCATGTACCGGTGGGACCCGGAGGAGGCCTTGGGCATCATCGAGCGCGAGCGCGTCACCTCCTTCACCGGCGTACCGACCATGGCGTGGGAACTGGTGCAATCCCCCAACTACGACAGGTACGACCTGTCGAGCCTCACAAGCGCCGGGGGAGGCGGCGCCCCCATGGCGCCGGAGCAGGCCCGCCGCATCGGCGAACAGATCGGCGAAGGGGCCGCCGGCACGGGCTGGGGCATGACCGAGACCCAGGGCCTCGCCACCATGATCGGCGGCCTGGCCTACATCGAGCGTCCCCGCAGTTGCGGCCGCCCGATCCTGCCGCTGGCGCGGGTCAAGGTCGTCGACGACGCCGGCAACGAACTCGCACGCGGCGAGACCGGCGAACTGTGGATTTGGGGCGCCATGAACTTCAAGGGCTACTGGAACCGGCCCGACGCCACGGCCGAAGCGCTGACCGACGGCTGGGTGCACACCGGCGACGTCGGCCACATGGACGAGGACGACTACGTCCACATCACCGACCGCGCCAAGGACATGATCCTCCGCGGCGGCGAGAACATCGGCTGCCAGGAGGTGGAAGCCGCGCTCTACCGGCATCCCGGCGTCGCCGAGTGCGCCGTGTTCGGCGTGCCCGACGAGCGCCTCGGCGAGGCCGTCGCCGCGGTCGTCTCCGTGCGGCCCGACGCGCCGCCGAGCGTGGAGGACCTCAAGGCCCACACCGCCGAACACCTCGCGAAGTTCAAGGTGCCCGAACACCTCTGGCTGCGCACCGAGCGCCTGCCGCGCATCGCCTCCGAGAAGATCTTCAAGCGCCAGTTGCGCGACGAGGCGGTCGCGCTGCTGCAGGCGGACGGCCGCACCGCCGCCGACGGATAAACAGCCCCCGGAGCAGGATCCAATGAGCCGAAAGACAGTCGCCATGCAGTTGCCGCGCATCGCGGACGTGACCTCGCTGGAGGAGAAGTACTCGCTCGAACTCGAGGCCCTCGCGCCGGTGGCGGACATCGTCGAGGTGGAGAGCCAGACGGCGGAAGCGTTCGCGAAGGGCGCCGCCCACGCCGACGCGGTGATCACCTCCTGGGGCATCCGCTTCGACGAGGCGGTCATCTCGGAACTCGAGCAGTGCGTGGTGATCGGCCTCGGCAGCGTGGGCGTCGACATGGTGGACGTGGACGCCGCCACCCGAGCCGGCATCGTCGTGACGAACTGCCCCGACGTCTTCATCGAGGAAGTCGCCGACCACGCGATGATGCTGATCCTCGCGACCGCGCGCCGCACCAAGCAGATGGACCGGTTCGCGACGACCGGCGAGTGGCGCCATGGCCGCCCGCTGCTCAACCACGTGCCGCGGCTCCTGGGGCAGACGCTCGGCCTCGTCTCGTTCGGCAACGTGGCGCGCTGCACGGCGCGGCGCGCCAAGGCCTTCGGCATGCACGTCGTCGCATACGATCCCTACGTCTCGGAACTCACCATCAGCGAGTACGGCGTGGAGCCCGTGTCCTTCGGCGAGCTGCTCGAACGCGCCGACTACGTCTCCGTGCACTCGCCGCACAACGCGGAGACCGAGCACCTCCTGAACGCCGCCGCGTTCGCCCGCATGAAGGACGGCGTCGCCGTGATCAACACCGCGCGCGGCCCCATCATCGACGAACCGGACCTGGTCGCCGCCCTCGAGAGCGGCAAGGTCGCCGCGGCCGGCCTCGACGTCCTCGAGCAGGAGCCGCCGGCGCCCGACAACCCGCTCCTCGCCATGGACAACGTCATCGTGACGCCCCACGTCGCGTCCGCGACCACGCGCATGCGCCCGACGGCACGCCGACGCGTCGGGCAGGAAGTGGCCATGGTGCTGCGGGGCAAGTGGCCGATGAGCTGCGTCAACCCGACCGTGCTGCCGAAGACGCCGCTCGAGCGCTGGCAACCGGTGTCGATGATGCGGGGACCGAACCGGTAGGGGACCGGCTCAGCCTTCGGAAGCCGCCCCCCGCCGCGCCCGGATCTCGAACACGACCATCCAGTGGGCGCGGTACAGGGCCCAGTGCCCGTAGCCCGCGGCGATGGCCTCCGCGGACGGACGATCCTCGATGCAGCGCGCGCGGAACGCGCCGACCTCCTCGTCCACGTCGACCTCCACGTCCTGGAACCCCAGGAACTCGCGCACGAGCGGGTTGACGGACTTGTAGACGGCCTCTTTCGCGGCAAAGATCATCGTGCGCCACTCCGGCGCCGGCAGCCACGCGTGTTCCGCCTCGGTCAACAGACGGTCCGCGGTGCTCCCCGACACGGCGTTCTCGGTCTCGATGTCGATGCCCAGACCCTCGAAAGCGTCCGCCGGCCCGACGACGGCGGCCGCGAGCCGGCGCGAGTGGCCGATGCTGCCCACCACCCCTTCGGGCCAGACCGGCCGGCGCTCCTCCGAAGGGATCTCGCACGGCTCGACGCCCATGCGCTTGAGGCCCTCGCGGGCCACGCGACGGCCCGTGGAAAACTCGCGGCCGCGCTTGTCCGCGACCGTGGCGGCATAGGTCGCCTCGCCCGGGAACAGTTCGCCGCGGTGGTCGCGCACCGCGGACAGCGTCAGCACGGCGTTGCGGAGCCGGCCGATGCGGGCGAATGCCAGGACTTCGCGGCCACGGTCGAGATCGAAGACGGTCATTTGGGGGAGCCTACAGCGTCCCCAAGCGTGCTGACAACGGCTCCGTCGGTTCTGGCGGCCGGCGCCGACCGGTGCCCGCGCCGGATTTCGGCGATCCTTCGCAAGCAGCCCCCCACCAGTCGCGTAACGCCTTACGGCGGATCCATTCGACTGTTGCCCCCACGCCGATGACCCCAAACACGAGAGCTGTCTGTGAACGGGAGCGTCGGAAAAGCGCTGCCGGGCGAACCGGAGTACGACGACGCATGACAACCGAAACCCGGCAACCAGAGCGTCCACGCGGCCGCACCCGCGCGTCCGGCGTGCTGCGCGCCGCGGTCCTGCTGGCGCTCCTCCTGGGCCTCGGCCGCCTGGTCGAACCGATTCCCCATGCCGTGCTCGCCGCCATCCTGCTGAAGGTCGGCGGGGACCTCGTCGAGAGCGACGGATCAGGGCATCGACAGCACGAACAGCCCGCCCTGGATGTCGCTGACGAGGATCGTTCCCGACGGCAGGTAGGGGTACACGCTCCAGGCGCCCTCCAACCCCACGCCGTCGCCTTCCGGGAAGGTATCGAAGAACGCGACCTCGCGGATCTCGCGCTCCCCCAGGTCCGCGAACTCGAGCACCCGCATGCCGGAGCGGTAGTTCGCCTCGAACACGCGGCTGCCGAGCACGTACAGGTTGTGGTCCGTCGCCGCCGTCCCCAGCTCGTGCGCGTACAGGTAGGCGGGCGCGTCGAGGTCCGCCATGTCGAACACGTGCGTGCGGGTCGGCACCGCGTAGTCCCGCTCGTCCAATTCGTCCCCGAGCAGGAAGAACCGGTGGTCTTCGGTCAGCCAGCCCTGATGCACGTAGGCAAGCTGCGGATAGGTCGTCGACGCGAGGGGAAGCGGAGCCGACTTGTCGGTCACGTCGACCACCTCGACGTGATCCTCGTTGCTGCTGAAGCAGATCTCCCGCTCGCGATGCTCGGCATCGGGCCCGTGGTAAAGGACGCACTGCGTGTCGTGGGTGCGGACCGTGCCATGGCAGCCCGCGAACATCGGGTTGTTGGGTGTGCCGACGTCGATCATGTGCAGGCCGTGCCCACAGGTGTCGGTGGACACCGCGTACGCGAATCCGGTCCGTTCGTTGACGGCCAGGTTGTGCGCGTCGGCGAAGTCGCCGTAGATCACGTCGGCCTCCCAGGCCTGCGCCGCGGAGACCCCGCGCAGGCGAGTCAGGTCGAACACCTGCATGCCGTGTGGGCCCGCCGAGTCCGCCACGATGTAGGCGTGGTTCCGGTAGACCTTGATGTCGCGCCACGGGGACGGCGTGGTGTGCGTCGGCAGCCGGCCGAGGAACATCGGGCTCCGCGGCGCCGACACATCGACGAAGGCGGTCCCGTCCGTCATCCCCATGAGCGCGTACTCCCTGCCTGTCGCCGGGTCGGTCCAGCCCCAGAGATCGCTGCCGGCGCCGTCGCCCATGTCCTCGAGCGGCACGCGGCTCTGCAAGGAGATGCCCGCGCAGGGGAACTCGCCGGCGCGGCCGTTCGCGCATGACCGGGCGCCGGCGTCCGATGCCGTGGGCGGCGGCGCCGGGTCCGCCGCGGCAGGCGGTGCGGACGGTCCACCACCACCGCCTCCCCCGCAGGCGCAGAGGAGCACGACCGCGAGGATCGCCGCGGCCGCCGCCCACGTCGGCGGGGCGGCTGTCACGAGGCCCCGAGCGGGGCCGGCGGATTGCAGGTCATTGAGGCTCCGTCACGCCCCCAAGTTCGTCTTCCGACCGGTCCCGGGTGCCGTCGGCACGCACCACGATGTTCGCCAAGTTCCCTCTTTCCCGGATCGACACGCGCGGCCACCTTACACGTCGCGCGGGATTGCTGCAGGCGCTGCGGGGCCATCGGCGGACCGCTCCCATGGCCGCCCATTCACGGCTGGTTCAGGGCCGGCTGCCGATGATGAACGAGCGTTAATGCAGTCGTCGCAATACCGGTCTCGAAAGGGGGAGCAGGGCATGCAGTGGTTTCGGCGACGTGGCGCGCGCCGTGCGCCAGCCGGCGCGGGGCTGAAGCGGGGATTCTGGATCGGCTGCGGCCTCGGGGCATCGGTCGGCATGGCCGTGGTGGTCGTTACGCCTGTCGTCGTCCTGGCCGCCGGCGCGATGGCGATCACCCTCTGGCTGTGTCGGAGGGCGGTGCGTGCAGCACCCGCGCGGGCGTCCAGGGCCGGGACATGATCGCCGCGGGCGCGACGGCGGTCACCCGTCGGCGTGCCTGCGCAACACGCCGCGCAGCCGAACGAACTCCGCCAGGTACGACAGGCGCAGCAACGCGCGCGCCAGCCGGTGCCCGGGGCGGTCCGCTTCGCCCTCGAACACCGCTGCCGGAGGCACGCGGACATCCGTCGATACGTCGAGGAAACCGAACACCCGACGGAGCGCGGCATCGTGGCGGCGCCGGAGGTCGTCCGCGCGCACGACCAGGACACGGTCGTGATCGAACACGCGGTACAGGTTGCGCAACTGGCGGCTGTAGACGCCGCGGCCGCGGTAGCTGTGGACGCGTTGGGCGGACTCGGGGCGCCTCGGATCGCGGCTGCGCAGCATGCGGAAGGGTTCGAGCAGGAGCGCCTGCCACAAGGGCCTGTCCTCGCCACCGCGGCCTCGCTCCATATAGTAGTGGGAGACGGCCCGGTCCACCGGATCCCGGAGCAGAACGATGACCTTGAGGTCCGGGTTGTAGCGCCGCAGATCGGCCGGGACGTCGTCCAGGAACGCGTAGACCGGGGTGGCCTCTCCGAGCAGCGGTTCTCCCGGCAGACCGTTGAAACGGCAGTGGGCGAAGTGCGGCCGGTATCGCCCGTCGATGTCCGCGGGCGACCAGTCGCCGGAGTATTCGGGCGCGTCGAAGACGTGTACCTCCTTCAGCGACGACATCCCGATCTCCGGGTGCGCGTCCAGGAACTGCGCGAGCGCCGTCGTGCCGCATTTCTGCACGCCGACGATCATGAACGCGAGGCGCGGGCGGTACCGCGGCTCGGGCTCCGTCCCCCTCGGCGGTGCGTCGGAACCGGCGTCGGCCCCCCGCGCTTCCGCGGGGCTCGGCACAACGGACCGTTGGGCCTCGGCCCACAGCCCGTCGACGTCCCGCAGCACCGCGTGGAAGCGCGAGCGCTCGACGTGCAGCGCGTGCGCGGAGACCGTCTCGGACGCACCGGCCAGGAACCCCGCGCGCGTTTCGGCCGGAAGCCAGAACGCGTGGCCTACCGCGCCCGCCAGGGCGTCCGGCGCCGGCTCCGCGACGATGCAGTTCTCACCGTCGAGGCAGAAGCCGCGGTTGCCGATCGCATCCAGCGTGACGACCACACACCCGGACGCCATGGCTTCCAGCGCCGGCAGGTAGAAGCCCTCGGTGGGGTGCGGCAGGCAGACCGCGACGCGCGTCTCGGCGAGCAGTTCCAGGAAACTGCCGCGTTCCCGGACGTGGTCGAGAAGCTCATGCGGAACCGAGCGCTCCCGCAGGCACCCGGACAGCGCGGCCGCGAGCTCGGGGCGCTTGTAACCGACGATGGCGACGGAGCGGGGACGCGCCTCCCAGGCGTCCGATGACGCGGCGCCGCGCCAGTCCCACGGGGCCAGGTCGGTCGCGTTCGGAATGGCGACGACCGGACCCCGGGGCCGGCCCGTCGCCGCGATGGCGTCGGCGACTTCGGCGCTGACGCAAATGCGGACCGCGCGCCTCGGCAGGTACTCCCAGAGTTCGGTGTCCGGGTCCGCGTGGCGCGTGTGCTGGACCAGGTTGACGCGCGGGTGGTCCGTCCCGTCGAGCCCCATCGCGCTCAGGTAGCGCCAGTCCGTGCCGGCGAGGAACAGCACGTCGTCCGCCGCAGGCGTCCAGTCGACCGCGCCGTCGACGCTGCCGACGGGCCAGAGGCGTCGCCGTTCGCGCCGCAGCGCTTCGCCGAGCGGTCCGCCGGTGAACGCGATGCGCGGCGAGAACCCTTCCATCCGCCGGGCATGCGCGAAGTAGTGCGCGTGCTTCACCTCGCCGCCCGTCACCGCCTTGAAAGCGCGGTGGAACCAGATCGTGCGGGGGCGCCCGGGGACCGTCATCGCCCGGCGCGGATGGCCGTCGCCGCCCGCTCGCAGTCCCGGGGGGTGTACCACGCGGACCAGGCGCGCTCCTCCCCCTGCACGGCCGCGAGGATCCGGTCCACGCTCGCAGCGTCGTAGACGGCGTTCGCGTTACGGCTCTCGAGCGGCTCCGGGCGGGCCGCGACGCCGAGTCGGTGGAACAGCGAGCGGCCGCCGCTCGCGACCAGGTCCTCGTAACGGAGGACGCGCTCGGGCGGCAGGTGGTCGCGAAAGCGCGCGAAGAACCACTCCAGGACCTGGACCTGACGGCGCAGCGTATCCGGCTCTTCGTCGAGGGCGCGGGCGAGCCGCGGGTCGAAACGCTCGCCCATGGGAACGCGCCCCCGCCGCACGGGGAGGTCCACGGTCTGCCAGGAGGCGAGGACCGCGACGGGATTCCGGACCAGTCCGAGCGCCGGGAATCCCCTCGCCAGCCGGTCGAGGAGCGCCGCGAACAGAGCGTTGTGCTTGATGAGGAGCAGGAAGTCCGGGGAGAGCGGCTTGTCGACGCGAATCTCGCCGGCGCCTCCGCGTGGCCGGCGCAGACCCCCTTCCGAAAGGGCTCCCGACACGCGCTCGTCGTCCAGGCGGCCGTTCACCTGTACCGACGGCGCGCGCCCCTCGGCGAGCAGCCGGTCGCGGGTCGTCGCGGCGAACTCCCGGATACTCTCGCAGGCGGCTGGCGGGCCCGCTGTCGGAGCGAAAACGCCTGGGTCAATCGGTTCCGAGAGGGCGACCGTGTCGCGCGCCCCGCCCGCCAGCCGACAGCACAGCGAACTCCCCGATCGCGGGACGCCACAGAGCAGCCAGGTGCGCGGAACCATCGGCCCGGAATCGTACCGCGTTCCCCGGAGGGGGGATACACGGCGCGGCGCGCACCCGAGACGACGCGAGCAGTCCCGCGTTCAGCGATGCCGCGCCGTCAGGGAGTCACTCGGTCGTCTCGACGATCATGCCCGCTCGCACGACGCGGTCCTCCACCCGGCACCCTGTCGAGCTGCGACACGTCCACCGGTAGCCGCGGTACAGGGCGTAGGCACCGTCGTTCAGGGTCAGGGTCCAACTGCCGCCGCTGAGCGTGAACGACCCGCCACCGATGAGCGACGGGAACCAGGACCCGCTCGGCATGTTGGTCACGGTGTCGCCTACGCCGTATCGCGTACCGCCGGCGCCGCCGCCCCCGCCGCCCGAAACGTCGACCTCGACCGCGCCGGAGCAGTTGTTCCCCGTGTCCGGCGACATGCCGCGGTCGTCCGTGCCCTCTATCGTGACCCGTGCCGCTTGCCCCCCCGTGTTCAGCAACCGCAGCCGGCTCACCTGCGACGTGTTGCTGCCCGGGTTGAAGATCGCGATGCGGTGCACGCCGTCCGCCACCGGCGCCAGGTCCGACATCGTGCTGGTCGACGTCGGTCCCAATCTGGGCGCGATCAACCGAGCCGCCATCATCGCCGCAAACCATGTCGTGTTTCCGCTCGCGCCGGACCTTTTCTCTCTCCAGGGCCTGCAGAACATCGGTCCGACGCTCCGCGATTGGCGCGTGCAATGGCAGGACCGCCTGGACAGGCGGCCGCCAGACTCCGACCTCGGCCTCCCCGACGCGCAGATCGTCCCGACCGGATACGTCGTGATGCAACACGCCGTGCGCGCGACCCGGCCGGTGCGGGCGTACCAGAAATGGATGCGGCGCATTCCTCCCGTCTACCACAGGGCCATCCTGGAAGCCGACGCACCGGGTGTCAGCTCCACGGAGGGGGACGACGAGCGCCTGGCCACCCTCAAACACCACCGGAGCCTGCTGGCCATGGCGCGGGAGGCGCGCAAGCCGGCGTTCTCCCTGCGAGCGGCCGACGGCGCGATCGGCGGCCATCTCCGCGCCGTCCACGACTGTCACGAGGATTTCGCGGCGTTGGCGACGGCCATCGCCGAACGATGCGACGTGGTCTGGTAGCCGCCCTTACGCCCCCGGGAGCGCCAACGGCGACAGAGGACCTGCTCCGGTTGTGCCGAACGCTCGAGCCGGGTTTGCCCCCGGCAAGCCCATCACCCGGACGCCTCACCGCGGATGCTCCCCGTAGTAAAACCGGATCAAGGGTGCAAATCAGCCGATCAGCCGATCGTCCTTGCGCGAAACGCCACGAGTGTCGATCATGGGCGGCGACGGGCGGCAGTTCCGTCCCAGCGTGAAGCCCTTGTGACGTCCGACTCCTTCCAACGAGACCGGGATGCCCGCCGACCGGACCGCGCCGTGAAGAACATCGTCCTCTGCTGCGACGGCACGGGCAACGAGTTCGGTCGCAACAACACCAACGTCGTTCTCACCTACATGCTCGCGGAGAAGGACGACCGGCAGGTGGTCTACTACGACCCGGGGGTCGGCACCGGCGGCTGGGAGTACGAGGAGGACGGCGGCGGCCTGCGCGCGAAGGGTGATCGGGCGACGGGCCGCGGTCTGCAACGGAACGTCGAGGACGCCTATCGCTACCTGATGACGAGCTACGAACCCGGTGACCGCGTCTACCTGTTCGGCTTCAGTCGCGGCACCTTCACGGTCCGCTCCCTCGCGGGAATGCTGCACAAGTGCGGTCTGCTCCGCGCCGACGCCGCGAACTTCGTCGAGTACGCCGGCAAGATGTACAACGCGCCCCATGGCGACGCGGTCGCGCGGGAGTTTCGGGCGGTGTTCGGGAGGCCGTGCCCCGTGCATTTCATCGGCGTCTGGGACACCGTGGCCTCGCTGGTCCTGAATGCCGGCAAGCGCTTCCACGACGCCACTCTGAACCCGGAGGTCTCGCACGGCTTCCACGCCCTCGCCATCGACGAAGCGCGACGCGACTTCCCGCCCTCCCTGTGGGACGAGACCGCCGCGCATGGCGAGCAGACCGTCGAGCAGGTCTGGTTCGCGGGCGTACACTCCGACGTCGGCGGCTGGTACGACGAGCGCGGCCTGTCCAACGTGACCCTGCACTGGATGCTGGGGGAGGCGCGGGCGCACGGCTTTCGCATGGACGAGGCGCGGCTGGCCGGGTTTCCGCCGAATCCGCACGACAAGGCGCACGAGTCCTGCGAAGGCTTCTGGAGAATTCGCGGTCGCGAGACGCGGGCGATCCCGTCGGGCGCGCGGATCCACGCCAGCGTCCACGAGCGGATGGAGCGCCCCGCCAACGGCTACCGTCCCGCGAATCTGCCCGAGACTTACGAGACGGTGGAGTGAGCGACTCCCCGGCGGATTGACGGTTCCTACAGTCCAACGTGAAGGCGGGGCCACTCCGCGGGCTCCGAGCGTTTGCCGGCCGGCCGCGGGCGCGAGTATGCTCGATGGACGACGGGCGGCTCCCCCAATCGATGCGCTACCTCGTGCAACTGCTCATCCCGACCCTGATTCTCCTGGGAGTGATCTGGGTGATCGCGCGGAGCCGCCGCGGCGCCGCGCGCGGAGCCGCGGGCGACGGCAACGAGATCCTGTCGACCCCTGCTTTCCTGCTCATTCTCGTGATCGGTGCGGCCCTGGCCGTGGCGCTCTTGTTCGCGATGGGGGCGTGGACCGCGACGTGAGCGCCGTTCCCGCCGCGAGCACGCGCATGAGTCGGCCCCCGAGGGTCAGGGCGGCGACGCCCGCCAGCGTACAGCCCACGACGATGCCGAGGTAGACCGTCCGGAGCCCCAAGGGCTCCGCGAGCGCGCCGATCTGTCCCGACAGCAGGATGCCCATGCCGCCGAACAGCAGCCAGACGCCCATCAGGGTGTTGGCCAGCCGCGGCGGGGACTCCCGGCTGACGAACGCCTGGCCGACCGGCACCACGGTCATCTGGCCGAAGGTGATGACCCAGTAGAACGCGAGGGGCCAGAACAGGTGGGTCCGTCCCCCGGCCTCGGCACCCCCGGCCGGCAGGACCGATACCATGACCAGGAACGCGCCGGCGGTCAGGAGCAGTCCCACGCCCATCTTCGCCGGCGGCGCCCGGCACACGCCGCGCGCGTCGAGCCCGTTCCAGACGACGAGCATGATCGGACCGACGATGAGCACGAACAGGGCCTGCACGGAGTGAATCCAGAGCGTCGGCACCTCGAACCCGCCCACCACCCGGTCGGTGTGGTTCTCCACGTACAGGCTGAACGAGCCGCCCCACTGTTCGAAAGCGGCGATGAAGACGAAGTAGGCGGCGCAGAGCGCCAGGATGACCAGGATCCGCCGGCGTTCGCCACCGGTCAGCGCCGGGCGTCCCTCCGCGACGCCCACCTGGCGAGGGGCGGGATCCGCCGCCGGCCCCGCTGGGCGCAGCCGCGACAGCATGACCGCGGCAACCACCAACATCGCCCCGGCGGACGCCAGGCCCTCGACCCAGCCGACGCGGCTCGCGATCATCCCCGAGATCAGCGCGCCGACCACGAAGCCGACCATGGCCGCCATGAACAGCAGCGTGTACCCGCCCTCCCGCCTGCCGTACGTGCCGTCGTAGAGCGACCCGACCATGGCGGCCAGCGTCGGGGACTGCAGACCGAACCCCGCGACAAAGACCAGCAGGGCGCCGACGAACAGTACCGTCATCGCGCCGTGGGTGGCGCTCGCCATCGCCGCCGTCGCGTCCACGGCCGCGGTTCCGATGGCATGACCGGAGGCCGCGCTCAGCAGCGCGGCCTCCGACCCCTCGAGGCCCGGACGCGCCACCGGTATCCCTGCCGCCAGGATCACCTCGCGCACCGGGACGTCGCGGACCGCTTCCACGACCGCCGGCAGCAGCCACACGCCGGCCAGCGCGAAGACGGCCAGCGCCTGCAGCCACATGCCGAGCACGACCGCGCGGCGCTGACCCAGGAAAGTGTCCGCGATCCACCCGCCGAGCAGCGGCGAGCACTGCACGAGTCCCGTGAACAGACCGTAGAGGCGTACCGCGTCGGCATCCGTCCAGCCGTACCCGTAGTCGCCGGGGGCGGCGGTCATGACGAGCACCAGATGGCCGATCAGGCCCGCGTATCCCGCGACGCTCCACAGCGCGACATGCGCCAGGGGGTAGACCTCGCGCGGGTGATCGACGAGTCCGGCCGTGACACCCGACATCCGCGGCTCAGGAGGCGGCGCCGCGCCGGGGCGCAACCCGCGCCACCCGCAACCCGCCGGGTCCGTTTCCGGGGTTCAGATGCCGAGCGCCCGCACGACGAAACGCTGGAACGCGTGCATCGCCCCTTCGTTGTTCCCGCCGTCCGGGTCGTAGATGACGCGGCCCCGGTCGTAGCCGAGGGACGCGAGGCCCTTCTGGACCGATTCGCAAAGCGCCTTGTCTTCCCCGCCGACATCGCCCCAGTCCGGCCGCCACTCCTCCCGGTCCTCTTCGCCGGGCAGGCGGTACACGTCCATCGGGCCCGCGTACGTGCGCGCCGGTCCGTCGGGAATGGCGAAGTTCATGGCGTGGATGGCCGGCTTCTCCAGCGTTCCCGCGTTCCAGAACACGAAGGTGGGAAAGAGCGTCCAGAAAATCTGCTTGTCGCCGCCCGGGCGGCGCGTGCCGCTCTTCTGCTTGGCCCAGAGGTCGTGCCCGGTGTAGGTCAGGTCGTCGAACGTGAGGTCCCGGAGGAACCCCGGATGGGCGGGCGGACAGTGGTAGCACTCCAGGAAGTTGTCCATGTAGACCTTCCAGTTCGCCCGGATGGGGAAGTACTCGGCGCGCCGCCGTTCCTCCGCCTCCGTCCGGGGCCGCGGGGGCACCTTCACCAGGCGGTCGAATAGCGGCAGTTCCCGCCGGACGTCCGCCACGAAATCCTCCACCCGCGGGCCGAGCGGCTCCGCGTCCGCGTCCAGGTTGAAGAACACGAACTTGTCGGCGAGCACCTCCACCCGGACCGGCTTGAGCGAGAAGCAGCTCCGGTCGAAGTCCACGGTGTGCTCCGTCGCGCGGGCGCGCTTCAGGCCGCCGTCGAGGTCGTAGACCCACGCGTGGTAGGGACACGTGATGGCCGCGACGCGGCCGCGGTCCTCCAGGAGCCGGTGACCGCGGTGCTGGCAGACGTTGTGGAAGCCCTGTAGCGCGCCGTCCCGGCCGCGCATCACGATCACGCTCTGGTCGAGCAGCTCCACCGTCATGTAGTCGCCCGGCGCCCGCAGTTCCCCGGCCCACCCGGCATAAATCCACGTCTTGTAGAAGATCTCGTGCCGCTCCCGCTCGTAGACGTCGGGATCGAGGTACGCCCAGGCCGGGAGAGAGCCGGACCGGGCGGGATCGTCCGTGACCCCGCTGGAGGTCCGCAGTGCCTCGGTGTCCATGGGTTCTCCTCCCGCAACACATGGTCGCCCGTGTCTACCGCCCTCGGCGGAGGGTTGTCAAGCGACGCGCTCAGGTCTTGTCCGGAAGCCCCTTCGAGATGTCCCCACGACGGTTGATGAGACGGTCCGGATCGGCGTTCCGCGTGTTCTGCATGGCCCGGTCGACCATCCTGTCGTACTTCGGATCGAGGCGTTCGAGCTTCGAGAGGTTGGACAGGCGCACCGAGGGACGCGACACGATGCGGTGCGTCCGCACGCTGCCGCACGCCTCGCAGGGACAGGGATCGTCGGCCCGGGAGATCGGGACGAGTACCGCGGTCACCGCCTGGCAGTCTCCGCAGCGGTACTCGTAGATGGGCATGGACCGCCCCTCAGGCGGCGAGTTCCGCCCCCTTGTCGACCAGTGCCTGGATGGAGAGGTGGTAGCGCTCGAACTTCATCCTGTCGAGGACGTTGCGCGAGCGGACGATCTCCCGGTCCGTGTCGAGCGACAGCAGCGACGGCCCCGTGCCCTTCTTGCGGCGCTTGAGATAGCTGGTCCAGTCGCGCGGGGTCATCTCGATGACCAGCTCGACGTCGCGCAGGTCGTCCTCTCCGATCGGCTCGATGGCGCCGATCTCGAACGCCTCGAGGGTGACCCTGCGGAGGGTCCTGCCGGCCTTGAAGCCGATCACGACGTCGGCGCTGCCGAGCTTGCGATAGGCTGGGTCGCCGTTGACGGCCTGTCTGGCGCCGTCGAGCCAGTCGAGTTGGGCCATGGTCTCAGGGCTCCTTCAGGAGAACGCCGTCTTCACGCGCGCCGACGCGTCGAAGTAGAACTGCAGCGTCTGGTTGTAGCGGAAGAACAGGTCCTCGCGATACTGGTCGCCGTGCTTCGAGGTCGAGAGCCCGTCGTCCCGCTCGAGGTCGAGGCTGTTCAGCGTGTGGTTCTCCGTGGCGCGGCCGTGGCGCCGGATGTCCTCGAGCATCTCCCGCCAGTCGGACCGGGGCATGTGCATGTAGAAGTCGACCGCTTCGAGCGCGGCCTCGTCCGCCTGCACGCCGCCGCTGCACACCATGCCCTCGAAGGTCAGCACGAAGACGTCCTCGACGGCTTCGGCGGCGTCCTCCACCACCAGACCGGCCGTGCAGTTGCAGTGTCCGCCGCCGGCGCCCTGGTAGCTCTCGTCGGCGTTGAACACCTGCGCCACCGCGCCGAACCAGTCCTCGGAGGGGAACTTCGCCACTGTTTGCTCCGACCCTTGCCTTGCTGCGACCCTTGCCGTGACCCGTGACTTACTGACCCGTGACTTACTGACCCGTGACGCCCGTCACGCCCACCACGCTCGTCGCCCTCATCACGCCCGTCGCGCCCGTCACGCGGCTTCCGGCAGAAAGCGCCGCATCTCTTCGGGTATGCGGTCCGGCAGACGGGTCACGCGCAGCCAGGCGCAGGCACCCTCGTAGCGCGCCATGAAGTCGCGCATCATGGCTTCCCAGGTCGCCATGCCCGTCGTCGCTGCGCCCGCGACGCCCCCGCCGAAGATGATCGCGAGGGCTTCCCGGAGGACGGGGTCGCGCAGCTCGCGCGCGAAGATGCGGTCGCCGATGAAGAGCAGCGTCGCCAGCACCTGCTCCTGGGCGTCCACGTGGGCGACCGAGTATTTCAGGTGATCGAACGCGTAGGCCATGTGCCGCGCCCGGTCCTGGATGACGCGGCCATAGATGAACCGCTCCGCGTCGTTGTGGGCGAAGCGCTCGAGGTAGCGCAGCATGGTCATCGCGAAGGTGCCGCGCAGCAGGAAGAGGTACGTGACCGCCTCGGTCCAGCCGCCGCGGCTCTCGAGGATCATGCGGTTGACCTCGCCGGGCGCTTCGAGGCCGAGTCCGCCCCCGTTGTAGAGGGCGCGCTTGCGGAACACCTCGTAGTGGCGGGCCGCGTCGAAGGTCGCGGTCGCGAGGAACTGCTTCACCTCGTGGTAGCCGTAGGCCATCTGGTGCTGCCAGGAGGAGATGGTCTCGATGTCGACGTTCGCGTACTGCGACAACTCGGTGCACACCTGGCACACCGCGCGCTCCACGTCTTCCGGCAGGGGCTCGATGGCGTCCCAGGGGACATCCGTCGCGGGCGCCCAGCGCCGCTGGATCGCTTCCTCGTAGAGGTCGGCGGCGGAATCCGCCCAGATCGCCGCCTTCTCGCGGATGGCATAGCCGACCGGGGGCATGCCGCGGCGGGCGATCGCGCCCCGCGGGTTGCGCGACTGGTCGTGCCACTCCGTTGGGATCTCGCCGTAGATGCCGACGTTCAGGCTGCCGAGCGTCAGGCCCTTCTTGCCGGGCTTCACGCGCACGCCCCACTGGCGGGACTGGTTCATCCATTCGAACTTCGGCTCCGAGGGCGGCGTCATGAGGTTGCCGCCCGCGCCTTCGGTCGAGATGGTCTCGACGCGTTGCGGGGCCGACCTTGCCTGTGCGCGTTTCTTTGCTTGCGACGGGTTCCCCCTCGCGCTGCTCTTTCCGTGCGAGGGGGAACCCGTCGCGCTCCCCGGCTGAGGGCTCTTGTCTTGCGAGGGGTTTCCCCTCGCGCTCCCCGGCTGAGGGCTCTTGGCCACGTCGTAGTTACCCGTGTTGCAATGTGGGAAAAGGCCCGCCGCGGGGCGGGCGTGCGTTTTGGCGTTCTGCGCGTTGGCTAGGCGGCAATCTCGGCCAGGATCTCCGGCACCTGCGAGCGGCCGTTCTCGAACCGGTCGCCGAAGCCCGCGCTCTTGACCCGCTTGATGTACTCCCGAAGCTGGCGGCGGCGGATCGCGACGAGCTTGTTGCGCCCTTCGTCGAAGTGCTTCTTGCCGCCGCCGAGCAGGATGGCCATGGACTCGGACGTGGCCGGGAACTGTCCCGCCGGGTTCTGCGAACCGGCCAGGATGCCGCGCTCCGCCTCGTCGAGGTAGCAGTGGATCTCCTCGTGGCGTTCCGGCGCGGTTTCCGCCATGTAGCGCATGTGCATGACGCCGAACGCGACGTGGCGCGCCTCGTCCTGGGCGCAGAGGCGGTAGATCGCCTTCTCGGCGTCGTTGTAGGCCATGAGTTCGCCCATCCGGAAGATGGTCAGCACGGCGCCTTCGCCCGAGATGTGCAGCCGCGAGGACATTTCCGTGAAGTCCCGCGACAGGTCGATGCTGCCGACGACGCCGGACGTGCCGCCGGTCGCCTTCATCAGGCCGCCGCCGTTGGCCAGCGCACGCTTGCGGAAGACATCCATGTGGCGCGACTCGTCCATCACCTGGCAGAGCAGGACGTTGCGGGCCTCGAAGAAGTCCGGCGTCGTCTGCGCTATCCAGCGCGCCGGCACGTCCCCGGCCACGAACTCGACCTCGGTCAGGAACGTGTCCATGGTGCACTGCGCCTGCTCGATGTCGTCCGGCAGCGGCTCGATCGTGTGCCAGGGGATGTCCGTCGCGGAACTCCACTGCCGCTGGAGCGCTTCCTCGTAAAGGAACGATGCGTTGTCGAGCCAGATCTCGCTCTTCGTACGCACGGCGTAGTTCCCGATGCGGTACGAACCCGCCCGTTCGGCCGCGCCCCGCGGTCGACCCGTCTGGTTGTCGCTCTCGGCCGGCGCGTCGCCGTACTCGCCGATCTGGATGTCGGCCAGGGTCAGGCCGTACTTGCTCTGCTCGGCCTGCGTGTCCCACTGGCCGCGCTGGTCCATCCAGCCGAGGTCGAGGTCGGACCCGGTGTCGAGTTGCACCGCTTCGCTCATGTTTCGCTCTCCAAGGACAAAGGCGCCATCCAAGTTCCACGGGGCTCGCGCGAGGTCGAGACAGACCCGTCAAGGCGGGTACTATACCCGCCGGTTCAGGATTCTCAACAGGCCGGCGCGCCGCCCCGCCGGCATCCTTCGGAGAGCGCGCCGAGCGATGGGTTTCGAGATGCACCCCCGACTGACCACGGACTGCGCAACGCTGTGCGACCTGCCCCTCTCGACGGCCCTGCTTGCCCGCGACCCGCGCTTCCACTGGGTGATCCTGGTGCCCCGCATCGCCGGCCTGCGCGACCTGCACGACGTGCCTCCGGAGCACCGCGCCGCCCTCTTCGACGAGATCGAGACCGTCTCCGGAGCCCTGGGGCGCATCGTCGACGCGGACAAGATCAACGTCGCGGCCCTCGGGAACCAGGTGTCCCAGTTGCACGTACACGTCATCGCGCGCCGCCGGGACGACCCGACGTGGCCGGACCCGGTCTGGAGCGCACCCGCGGCCGATGCGGCCCTGGCGGGGGCCGAGCTTGCCGCGAGGGCCCAACGAATCAAGGAGGAGATCTCCACATGAAGAAATGGCAATGCATGACCTGCGGCTTCATCTACGACGAGGCGGCTGGCCATGCCGACGACGGCATCGCTCCCGGCACGGCCTGGGACGACGTGCCCGAGGACTGGCTGTGCCCCGAGTGCGGCACGCCGAAGAGCGACTTCGAGATGGTCGAGATCGGCTGAGGCGGGCGCGGGTGTCCATGCGCGACGAGATCGAACGCATCCTCGCGATGCAGGAACGCGGGGAGCTGACCCGCGGGGAGGCCGCGGCGCGCATCGAGGCCCTGGCCCGGGAAGCGTCCCCCGGCCGCGAGCGGACCCGTCCGTCGTTCGAAGACCTCGAACGCTCCGTCCGCAACATGGGGGGCAACCTCGGGCGCGAGTTCGGCAACGTGCTGGCGCGGGCGTCGAAGGGCATCGGCGAGGCGCTGCGACCCGAGTCCTGGGTGAACGACACGAACGCGGCGACGCTCTCGAAGGCCGAGCCGCCGGACGGGGAGGACTTCCGCTGCGAGGGCAACACCCTCAACCTCGCCCGGGTCACCCGCATGCGGCTGTCCGAGTCCACCTTCGCCGACAACGAGTTGCATGCCGCCGGCATCGAACGACTCGGCTGCGGCCGGTCGGTGTTCGCGCGCAACGCGCTGCGCGCCTCGTCCTTCGATCGCTTCGAGCTCGAGGACGGCACGGTCACGGACAACCAGTGCAACGCCACGCGTCTCGCCGTCTGGCGCCTGTCCTCCGCCAGCCTCGAGCGATGCCGCCTGAACGCGACGCAGGCCACGGACGTCGCGCTCTCCGGCAGCGCGATCCGCGACGCCCGCTGGAATGCGGTGCAGTTGAACGGGCTGGCGCTGGACGAGACCAGCACGCTGGACCGCCTGGGACTCAACGGAGTCGCCGGACGGGACTGGACGTTGCACGACACGACGCTGTCGGACGTGCGGGTCGGCGGGCTGCGCATCCTGGGGCTCACCTGCCGGCACGCGCGCCTCGCGCACTGCGCGCTGCGGCACGGCGAATGGATCCGCGGCATCGACCCCAGGGAGCTCTTCGCCCTGCGCAACGTGCGGATGGAGCGCGCCGTCCTCGAACACTGCGAGTTCGTGGACTGCCGCCTCGACGACACGACGTTCGAGAACGTGGAGGCGTCGGGCCTCGTGTTCCGTGAAGTCGACTTCAGCGGCATGACGCTGACATCGTCCGCGGAACTCGCGGAACTCGCCAGCACAGGCCGCGGATCCGACTGACGGGCCGGAATCCGGCTCAGGGAGGGGCAGCGGCTTCCCCTGCCGGCGCCAGCACCGCCGCCGGGACCGGCGCGTCCTCCCAGTCCTCGAACAGCGGCCCGGCCCCGGCCCGCACGAGTTCCAGCCCGCGCGCGATGCGCTCCTCGATCACGATCCGGAGCGGCACGCGCCGGTCGCCGCGCACGGCGAGCTCGATGCGGCCCTTCGAGCGTTCGCCGTCGTCATCGACGATGCCGTACTCGCAGCGCTCCACGCCGTCGTCCCCGACGGCGTGCGCCGTGCGCGTCATCGTGTAGTAGTGCCGGCCGTTGTTGAGCACCTGCTCCGCCACGCACCGCGCGTTCACCCACAGGGCGGACATCAGGTCCACGCCGGCGGGCGCCGGCCGCTCGGGGCGCAGCTTGCCGTCCTTCAGTTGCCGGAGTACGCCGTCCGCGACCCGGATCGTGCGGTCCTTGCGCCGGTCCTTCTCGTGCAGCACCAGCGTCTCCGGAACGACGCCGCCCTCCCCGATGTGGCCCGTGACGACGAAACGCGCGTTCCACGGCGCGAGGACGTCCCACATGCCGTGCGTGCGCATCACCCCCCGCACGCGATAGCGCTCGCCGTCGGACTCGACCCGCACGTAGGCGGAGCCCGCCGCGGTCCCGCCGATGACGCCGCGATATTCAAGGTCGAAGGCCTGCGCCGGCGGCACCGCCGCGAGCGCAAGCGGCAGGAGGAGATGGAGCCGTCGGGCCATGGCGCCCGGGTCACTCCGGGATGGGGATGTCGTTCACCTTCATGGGCACGTCGTAGCCCCGCTGGACTGCGGGGCGCCGTGCGATCTCGATGTACCAGCGCTTGAGGTTCGGAAAGTCCGCCCAGTCGATGCCCTGCCACTCGTACCGGGAGATCCAGGGCCAGGTCGCCATGTCGGCGATCGAGTACTCGTCGGCGAGATACGCCCGGTCCGCGAGCCGGCGGTCGAGCACCCCGTAAAGGCGCTTCGCCTCGGCGGCGTAGCGCTCCTCCGCGTAGGGGGCCTTGCCGACGTTGAAGCGCAGGAAGTGGTGCGCCTGTCCGAGCATCGGCCCGACGCCGCCCATCTGCAGCATGAGCCACTCCAGGGTGGTCCAGCGGTCGGAGCCCCCGAACCGCCCGGTCTTGTCGACCAGGTAGAGCAGGATGGCGCCCGACTCCATCATCGACCGGCCCGTCTCGCGATCGACGATGGCGGGGATCTTGTTGTTCGGACTGATCGCCAGGAACGACGGCTCGAACTGCT
Source organism: Pseudomonadales bacterium (assembly GCA_022825925.1). Classification (GTDB taxonomy): domain Bacteria; phylum Pseudomonadota; class Gammaproteobacteria; order Pseudomonadales; family Azotimanducaceae; genus VXNE01. Next base: position 58,890 of record JAJDVW010000142.1, read on the forward strand.
CGTCCTTGCCGATGTGGACCGGGTGGACCTCGTAGTCGAGCCCGAACTCCTCGAGCGCGATGGAGATCTTGCGTCCGTTCGGCGTCGGAAACGTATGGAGGTCGATGGTCATGACGGGTCTCCGGCGGGAGCGTTGTCCGCGGACGCCGGCGGCGGCAGCTCCGGCGGTTTCGTCAGCTTGTAGAGCACGCGGTCCGTCTGCCCGCGGATCGTCGGGTCGAAGACCATCGTCGTCCTGTCGTCCGCCGGGTTGCGCAGCAGGGCCGACGCCTCGACGATGAAGCCCGACGCCTCGAGGATCGGCGCCGCCGCGACGACGTCCAGGCGGTGCAGCTCGACGTTGTCCTTGTCGCGATCCCCGTAGTGGTCGACGATGCCGAGCACGCCGCCCGGCCTCAGGAGCGCCTTGACGACCTGCAGGAACGCCGCCGCCGCGTCGTCGCCCCCGGAGCCCTCCTCCAGGCCGTTGTGCACGTCGTGGAAGTTGAGCGCGGTGAACGCCGCATCCAGCGAACCCCATTCGATGCCCAGTTCCGCCAGGTCGCGGTCGACCCGTTCGACGTTGCCCAGCCGGTCATCCGCCAGCCGTGCCGTCATGGCGTTGTCGTACATCCCGTCCGCAAACTGCAGGAACAGCGGGGGGTTCTGCGCGTAGACCTTGCCCGTGGGTCCCACGGCCAGCGAGAGCACCTCCGTGTAGTAGCCGCCGGATGCCATCAGGTCCATGACCGTCATCCCCGGGCCGATGCCGAGGTACGCGACGACCTCCGCCGGCTTGCGGCCCGCGTCGCGGGCCCGGTCCTCTTCCGCACGGTCTCCAGAGGCGAGTGCGGCGGCCAGGTCGGCGTTGACGTGCGCGCCCACGGCGAGCCCTGCGAGCGCCGCCGCCCATGCGATCTTCCGGCGCATCCAGCGTCTCCTTCGGCCGGCAGAAGAGCCGCAACCGTTGCACAATGCGAGGCGAAGTCAAGGCTTTTTCTCCGGGAGAGGATGTGCGTGGACCTGCGAAAGACAGTGGTCGTCAGGGAGACCCTTCGCTCCCCGTACATTTGAACAAGCCGACCGCGGTCGCTACGCTCCCCCGCTTTCGTTCCATCGTCGGAGGATTCCATGAGCGGCCTGTTCGCGTTCGGCATGGGCATCGCGAGCCACAACGCGGCCGGGGACGTGCTGGACACCTGGTTCCCCGCTCCGTTGCGCGGCGCGAACCGGGCGACGGCGGCCGCCGCCCGGGCCGTGGGCAGCGATGCCGCGGCGACGCCGGAAGCCGCGGAGCGCGTGGCCGCGGCGCTGGGCGAGGACGGCCAGGCGGATGCCGCCGACGCATACCGGATGCTGGCCGGACTCGGGAAGCCGCTCGTCGCCGTCGCGCTTGAAACGGACGAACCGGTCGTCTCGACCCCCGAGGCCTACCTGAAGCTCCACCTGCTGTCGCATCGGCTGGCGTTGCCGAACACGCTCAATCTCGACCGCATCTTCGAGCACCTGCCGACGGTCGCGTGGACCAGCGACGGGCCGGTCGATCCGCGGGACCTCTCCGCGCGGGTCGCGGCGGCGCGCAGCCGCGGCCAGACCCTGACCGTGCACGCCGTCGACAAGTTTCCCCGGATGACCGACTACGTCGCCCCGCCCGGCGTGCGCATCGCCGACGCGAGCCGCGTCCGGCTCGGCGCCTACCTCGGCGAGGGAACGACCGTCATGCACGAGGGCTTCCTCAACTTCAACGCCGCGGCCATCGGGCCGAACATGGTGGAGGGGCGCGTTTCCCAGGGGGTCACCCTCGGCGCCCACACCGACCTCGGCGGCAGTGCGAGCACGATGGGCACGCTCTCCGGCGGCGGCCAGATCGTGATCACGATCGGCGAGCACTGCCTGGTCGGCGCCAACGCCGGCTGCGGGATCCCCCTCGGCGACCGGTGCACCATCGAAGCCGGGCTCTACATCACCGCGGGCACGATCGTGGACGTCATCGACGAGTCCGGGACGGCCGTGCGCGCGGTCAAGGCGCGCGAACTGGCCGGGCAGAACGACATGCTCTTCATCCGCCACAGCCAGACCGGCGCCGTCCAGTGCCGGACCAACCGCGCGGCCATCGAGCTGAACGCCAAGCTGCATGCGCACAACTGACCCGCGGGCCGCCTGAGTGGCCGACCCTTCCGCCGCGGCGCGCGAGGGAGCAGAAGCCCTCGCCCTGACCCGGGAACTCATCCGCCGCGCCTCCGTGACGCCGGACGACGCCGGCTGCCAGGAGTTGATGATCCGGCACCTGACGCCCCTCGGCTTCGAGGTGGAGCGGCTGCCCTTCGGCGCCGTGACGAACTTCTGGGCACGGCGGGGGACGGACGGTCCGCTCCTCGTCTTCGCCGGACACACGGACGTCGTACCGGCCGGTCCGCTCGAGGCCTGGACCTCGCCGCCGTTCGAGCCCCACCTCAGGAGCGGCCTCCTGTACGGGCGGGGCGCCGCCGACATGAAGTCGAGCCTCGCGGCCATGCTGGTCGCGACGCGCCGGTTCGTGACGGATCATCCCGACCATCGGGGATCGATCGCCTTCCTCGTGACCAGCGACGAGGAGGCCGACGCCGTGAACGGGACGGTGAAGGTCGTCGAGCACCTTCGGGAGCGGGGCACGACCATCGACTGGTGCGTCGTCGGCGAGCCCTCCTCCAGCGAGCGCCTCGGCGACGTCATACGCGTCGGCCGCCGCGGGTCCCTCAACGGACGCCTCACGGTGCACGGCGTGCAGGGCCACGTCGCGTACCCGGATGCCGCGTCGAACGCCATCCACTCGGTGCTCGGAGCGCTCGACCGCCTGGCGCGCCGCACCTGGGACGCCGGCAACGCGTCCTTCCCGCCCACCGGCTTCCAGGTCTCGAACATCGCCGCCGGCACCGGCGCGGCGAACGTCATCCCCGGTACGTTGACGGCGCTGTTCAACTTCCGCTTCAACACCGAGCAGACGGCGGACGCCCTGCGCGCGGAGGTCGAACGGACGCTGCGCGAAGGCGGCGTGCGGTTCGAGATCGCCTGGCATCTCTCGGGCGCGCCCTTCCTCACGCATCCCGGGTCCCTCACCCGGGCCGTGAGCGACGCGATCCGGGACGAGGTCGGCCGCGAACCGGAGCACTCGACCGGCGGCGGCACCTCGGACGGACGCTTCATCGCCCCCACCGGAGCGGAGGTCGTGGAACTCGGCCCCATCAACGCGTCGATCCACAAGGTCGACGAGCACGTCGCCGTCGGCGACATCGACGTCCTGGCGGACATGTACCAGCGCGTGCTGGAGAACCTCCTGGTGCGGGCCTGAAGGGAGCGTGCGCGCCAGGCACGTCATCGCGATCGGCGGCGCGGCTTTTTTGGCCGGCGCGGTCTACCTGGCGCCGGCGGGACTCGTGCGCGTCGCCATCGGCGACGCGGGGCCGGCGCGCCTGTCGAGCATCGAGGGCCGGCTCTGGGACGGCCGGGCGAGCCTGCTGTTCGACGGGTGGCCGGCCGGCCGGCTGGCCTGGTCCCTCGACGCGGCCGGCCTGCTCGACGGGCGGCTCCGCTTCGACTGGCGCATCCAGGACCCCGGCTACGACCTCGACGGCCAGGGCGATGTCGGTTTCGGGGGCACGGCCTTCGATGCGACGGGCCGCATCGGCCCCACGCTCATCGAAACCACGCTCGCACCGTACGACATCGCGGTCGGCGGCGCGCTCGAGATCTCCGGTTTCGTGGTCAGGGCTTCTCACGACCTCGTTCCCGAGACGATCGAGGGCAACCTCCACTGGGCGGGCGGCCCCGTGGGATACCGTCTCGCCGGCCGCGACTTCCGCACGGACCTGCCTCCCCTCGACGGGAGGATCGGCACCGTCGGGGGCGAGCCGGTCCTCACGGTCCACGCCGCCGGCGAGGATGTCCCCCTCTTCCGCGTCCGGCTGGACCCGCAGGGCTGGGCGCACGTCGGCATCACGCAGCGTTTCACCGAACTGGTCGGCATGCCCTGGCCGGGCGGCGGACCCGCCGAGGCGGTGGTGATCGAGGTGGCCGAGAAGATCCTGTAGCGCCCGCCGCTTCGGTCCCGGCCGAAGTCCCCGTCGGCTACAATGGGCTTCCAAGCGACCCGGGGTTGGCATTGTTCGATCAGGCCGCGAAACTCGTCGAGCCCGCGCGCGTGCTGACGATCGCAGGGATCGTCGTCGGCATCGCCGTCACGCTCGCCCAGGGCGCGTGGTTCTTCGCCGTCAGCCCCGATGCCGAGCGGGTCTCCTCCGCGCCGGCGGCCCCGGGGGATGCGGCGCCCGGCGTCGACATCGAGCGCATCGCCGCGTCGCACCTGTTCGGCCGGCCGGGGTCCCGCGCCGCATCGGCGTCCGCACTGGACAAGACCCCGGACACGAGGCTCAACCTCGTGCTCGCGGCGGTGTTCGAGGCGAGCGACCCCGATGCCTCCGTGGCGGTCATCGGGACGGGGGGCCGGGCCGCGGAGATCTATCGGGTCGGCGACTCGATTCCGGGCGGGGCGCGGCTAGCCGAGGTGCACTCCGACCTCGTCGTGATCAGTCGCGGCGGGGTGCGGGAAGCGCTCCGGTTCAACGACCTGCCGCTGACGGCCGGCACGGGGGGCGCCGGGCAAGAACCCGCGATCGCGCGCCCGACCCCCGAGCGGTCGCTCCCGGACGCCGCGCCCGACGACGCGCCGCGCTACCGCGGCCAGACCGAGACCGCGCGCTCGGTGGTCGCCGCCTACCGGACGCGACTGCGGGAGAACCCCGAACAGGCGCTCAGCGACATCGGCCTGCAGGCCGTGTCCCCGTCCGAGACCCGGGGTTACCGCGTCGGGTCCCTCGCCCACGCGCCGCAACTGGCGCAGACCGGCCTGCAGGCCGGTGACGTGATCGTCTCGGTCAACGGGCGTCCGGTCGGCGACGTGCGCAGGGACCGCATGGAGATCGACAACGTCCTCGCCGCCGGGGCCGCCCGGCTCGAAGTCCAGCGCGGCGAGCGCCGCTTCTTCGTGCAGGCGTCCCTGCGGTAGCAGCCGATGCGACTCCTGCGGGCAGCGTCGATGGCGTGCATCGTCGCCGGCGGATGGCTGGCGACGCCGGTGGCCGACGCCCAGCAGACCCCGTCCGCCACGGCCGAACCGACGTGGGAGATCAACGCCCGCGATCAGGACATCCGGCAGTTCATCACCCAAGTTTCCCAGATCACCGGACGCCCCTTCGTCATCGACCCCCGCATCAAGGGCACGGTGACGGTGGTGTCCAACACCGAACTCGACCGCGCCGCCGTGTACGAACTGCTGCTGTCGGTGCTGCGCGTGCACGGCTTCGGCGCCTACGCGGTCGGCGACGTCGTCCACGTGGTCCAGAACCCCACCCTCGTCAAGCAGACCGGCGGCGGTGACGACGGCCTTTCCGGCGCGCGGCAGGCCATGGTGACCCAGGTGATCGCGGCGCAGAACGTGGCGGCGGCCGAACTGGTGAAGATCCTCCGGCCGATCATCCCCCAGTACGGACACATCGCCGCCGTCGCCCAGCCCAACGTGGTGATCCTCTCGGACCACGCCGACAACATCGAGCGGCTCATGCGGATCGTCGCGGAGATCGACGTCGCGAACGAGGAGGAGTTCGTCGTACGGCCGCTGACGTACGAGTGGGTGGCCTCGGTCGTGGCAATCCTGGAGAAGGTCGCCCCGGAGCAGCTCGGAGAGAGCGGGCCGGGGCCGCAGGTGGTGCAGGTCATCGCGAACGAGCGGAACAACAGCCTCATCCTGCGCGGCAAGTCGCGGCCGTTGGCGGTGATCATGGACCTGGTCGACAAGCTCGACGTCCCGGCCACCTCGACCGACGCGGCCCAGGTGATCCGGCTGGCGCACGCCCAGGCCGAGAACGTGGTGACCATCCTGAACGGCCTGTTCACCACCGAGGGATCCGAGGAAGGCCAGCACATCAGCATCCAGCCGGACGAGTCGCTGAACGCCATCGTCGCGCGGGCCGATCCCGGCACCATGGGCGAGATACTCGAGTTGATCGGCATGCTCGACGTGCGGCGTACCCAGGTACTGATAGAGGCCGCGATCGCGGAGATCGCGGTGGACGATCTGTTCACCCTGGGCGTCGAGGTCGCCGGCGCCGATCAACGCGGGCAGTCGGTGCCCGCCTTCAACACCACCCTGAACGGCATCGTGAACGCGCTGTTGGCCGGCGCGCTGCCCGAGGGCGCCACGTCGGTGGACGGCGTCGGCCTCGTCACCAGCACGTCGACCCCCGGTGTCGCCGTGGCGAAGGTCGACCCGGACGGCATCTCGTTCGGGGCCGTGCTGAACGCCCTCGCGACCAACGTCGCCGCCGACCTCCTGTCCGCCCCGAGCGTGCTGACGCTCGACAACGAGGAGGCGAAGAACCTCGTCGGCCAGAACGTCCCTTTCCGGTCCGGCTCATTCACGACGACCGCCGACGGCATCAGCAACCCCTTCAGCACGGTCCAGCGTCAGGACATCGGCATCACGCTGACGGTGACGCCGCACATTCACGAAGGCAGGTCCGTACGGCTCGAGGTGTTGCTGACGGTGGAAAATCTGGTCGACTCCGGCCTCGGCGCGAGCGGCGGCGGGCTCGAAGCGGCGGACCTCATCACGCAGAAACGGGAGATCGACACGACCGTCCTGGCGGACGACGGCCAGACGATCGTGCTGGGAGGCCTCATCCAGGACGACATCCGCGAGTCGCGGCGCAAGGTCCCGCTGCTCGGCGATGTCCCCGCCGTCGGCCGGCTGTTCCGCAGCAGCCGCGAAACCCGGGCGAAGCGCAACCTGCTCGTCTTCCTGCGGCCCACGGTGCTGCGCAGCGAGGGCGACGTCCAGGTGACCACGGACCGGCTGTACGACCGCATCCGCGAGTTCCAGCTGGAGGCCCGGCCCGAAGGCGGCGTCCGGGCGCCGGAAGACCTCTACGAGGGGCGCGGGAACGGGTAGCAAGGCACGGCATGGGGTGAAGGCCTTTCGACGGCTGGTCTTCCGCGTCTGCCGCGCGATCGTGCGCTGGCTGACGCGGCCCGAAGCGTTCGGCATGGACGCGATCGGGGAGGCGCCCGTCTACGTGCTCGACCACCGTTCCCTGACGGACCTCCTGGTCCTCGACATCCTGACCGAACGCGCGGGCCTCCCCCGCCCCACCGACCCCTTCGTGGCCGGGGGCGCGGACGAGGCGCGTCGTTTCTTCTGCCTGAACCGCGGCGCCGGCATCGGACGCCGCCACACCATGCGCAGCTACTCCGAGCGCATGCTGCGCCTCCAGCGCTGGCTGCTCGACGAACCCGAGGCGCGGGCGACCCTCGTGCCCGTGTCCGTCTTCTGGGGCCGCGCCGCGAACAAGGACCGCTCGTTCCTGCGCTCGCTGTTCTCCGACGACTGGTCGATGTCGTCGCGGTTCCGGCGCTTCCTCGGACTGTTCTTCAATCGCACCGACATCGTCGCCCGGTTCGGGGCCCCCCTGCCGTGGCACGAGATCGTCGACGCTGGCCTCGACCAGAACCGCATGACGCGGCGCACCGCCCGCCTCCTGCGCGTGAAGTTCCGCAATCAGCGCACCGCCACCCTGGGGCCCGACCTCTCCCATCGCCGCACGCTGGTGGATCTGGTGCTGGCCAGCCGCGCCGTGCGCGCGGTGATCGAGGAGGACGCGGAGGCGGAGCAGGCGGAGACGCGCCGGCTGGCCCGGCGCCACGCCGACTCGATCGCTTCGGACATGTCCTACCCGGCCGTCCGTTTCCTCAACCGCGTGCTGACCTGGTTCTGGAACCGGATCTACGCCGGCATCGACGTGCGCGGCATCGAGGGCGTGGCCGCGGTGGCCGACACCCACACGCTCGTCTACGCGCCGAGCCACCGGTCCCACGTGGATTACCTGCTGCTGTCCTATGTCCTGTTCCATCGCGGGTTCATGATTCCCCACATCGCCGCCGGCGAGAACATGAACATCCCCGTCGCCGGGGGCATCCTCCGGCGCGGCGGCGCGTTCTTCATGCGCCGGGCCTTCCACGACGACAGGCTGTACACGGCGATCTTCAGCGAGTACGTCTACCAGGTGCTGCGCCGCGGGCACTCGGTGGAGTACTTCGTCGAGGGCGGTCGATCTCGCACGGGGCGGCTCCTCCGTCCCCGGACGGGGCTCCTGCGCATGACCCTCGAGAGCGCGCGCCGGGGCGTGCCCCGTCCGATCGCGATCGTGCCGGTGTACATCGGTTACGAGAAGGTCGTCGAGGCCGGCAGCTATCTGCGCGAACTGCGCGGTGCGACCAAGCGCCGCGAGTCGATGCGCGGCGTCCTGCGGGGCCTGCGGCTCACGCGCCAGTCCTTCGGCCGTGTCGCGATCGACTTCGGCGAACCGATCGAACTCGGCGACTACGCGGACGCGCGCGAAGACCGGAGCGCGGACCTCGGCCGCGAGACGCTGGTCCGCGTCAACGCCGCGGCGTCGGTGAACCCGGTCAACCTGGTGGCCCTCGCGACCCTGTCCATGCCGAGGCAGGCCATGGACGAACGGCTGCTCACGGAGCAGATCGACTGCCTGCGGACCCTGCTCGCAGCGGACCCGACGCGATGCCGGCACCACGTGACCGACCTGCCCGCCGCCGAGATCGTCGTGGCGGTCGAAACCCTCGGGTTCCTGCAGCGGGACCGCCGCGCCTTCGGCGACATCCTCGGCCACGACCGCCCCACGGCCGTCCTCATGACCTGGTACCGGAACAACGTGCTGCACGTGTTCGCGGCACCCTCCCTGGTGGCATGCCTCCTCGTCAACCGCCGCCGCAGCGCCCGGGCCGCGGACCTCGCCCGCTACTTCGAGACCGTCTTTCCCTTCGTACGCCAGGAACTCCTGCTGCCCGAACCGCCCCCGGACTCGGTGCAGTGGTGGCTCGACCGCCTGGTGTCGGCCGGGCTCGTCCTCGAGCGCGACGGCGGCCTCTACGCGGCGCCCCCGCCGGAGGCGCCCGAGCGGTTCCGTCTGAAGATGCTCGCAAACATCCTCCGCGAGACCATCGAGCGGTACTACATCGTCGGCGTCGTCCTCGCCGCGGCCGGCCCCATGACTCGGGCAGAACTCGAAACGCAGTGCGGCGTCCTCGCGGCGCGCATGTCGAAGCTGCACGGCATCGACTCGCCCGAGTTCTCCGACCGGGGGCTGTTCCGCCAGTTCATCGACGCCCTGGTGGCGCGGGGCGCCGTCACGAGCGAAGCGGGGCGCCTGCGTCCCGCTCCGGTGGTGGCGGCCGTCGTGCGGGCGGCCCGCCAGGTGATCGACGACGAGTTCCGCCAGGCGGTCGCGCTGTTCGCCGCGGAAGCCACGTACGCGGCCGGTCAGGCCGACGGTCGGTAGACGTCGAACCGCACCGTACGAGCGGGGATCCGCCAGTCCGGTACACCCACGGCGGGCGCATGCGCATGCCGCTTCATCACCACCCGATCCCGCGCGTGCCGGCGCGCCAGGACGAGAATCTCTCCGAGGTCGGGGGCGTCCCGGCCCACGAGGTCGCGCAGGACCTGCATCGGCCTCGCTGGCAGGGCGGTCTTGCGGCGCGGTTCGAACATGGGATCGAGGTACACGACGTCGAATCCCGACGGGATGAGTCGACGCGCATCCCGGAACTCCACCTGGACGTGCGGCGCGCAACCCTCGAGCAGGTCGACCAGCATCGCGAAGACCAACGGGTGGGACTCGGTCATGGTCACCGCGCAACCCGCGGCGGCAAGCACCAGACCGTCAGCGCCCCAGCCCGCCATCGCATCCAGGACGGTCAGGCCCGGCCGGGCTCCGCAAGCGCGCGCAATGGCATTGGGACCCCTACTCCTGGTAGCCGGCGGCGGACCGGGCTGGAAGGGCGCCTCCCCCCCTGCGTTGCGCAAGACGAGGCCGTCCCGATCCAGGCCGAGATACCACCCGGCCGACGGTGGTTGCGCGGCGGTCGGCGCGAATCCCTCGGACAGGAGGCGGTCGGGAAGCACCTGACCCGGCTCGACGAACACGCGCGCGGCCCGCGCCGCCGGGTCCGCGGGCGGCATCAGGACATCTTCCTCCACGGCGAGTCGCCCGCGACATAGAACGGTATGGCCTCCGCGGCATCGAGCCTCGGCATCCCCTCGGCGAGCTCCGCGAGGACCGCGGCGCGCAGCCGCTCCTCCCGATCCGCGACGAGCCAGCCGCCGGGCGCCCGCGGGACGGCATCGCTCGGCACCAGTTCGTCGAACGCCTCGCAGGCCACGGCGCCGCCCTCGAACGCGTACCGCGCGGCGTACACCCATCCCGCGCGGGAGGGCCGCACCGTGACCACGCCCGGCGCGTCGCTCCGGCGGCGGACCTGCTCGGCCACGAGCGCCGAGGTCGGGACCCGGACCACGGGCACGCCGCCTCCGAGGGCGATTCCCTGCGCGACCGCGGCCCCGATACGCACGCCGGTGAAGGACCCCGGACCGGCGGAGAACGCGACGGCGTCGAGCTCGCGCGGGCGCGCGCCGGCGGACGCCAGCAGCGTGTCGATCATCTCGAGCACGAGGGCGTTGTGCCGCCGCGGTGCGACACGCGTGTCCTCGCGCAGGCGCGCTCCGTCGGCAAGCGCTACCGAGCACGCGGCGCCGGTGGTCTCGATGGCTAAAATGGGCATCGTGCTGAACCCCGAAGAAGCTTATCGGAAACTGATCGCGTCGATCGAACCGCTCGACGGCGCCGAGACGGTGGAGACGCGCGACGCCCTTGGGCGGTTCGCGGCCGAGGACATCGTCGCCCCGGTCGACCTGCCGCCGTTCGATGCGTCCGCCATGGACGGCTACGCGGTGGCGGCGCGCGACCTCGACGTCGCCGCGCCGTTCGAGATGCGGGTCATCGGCGCGAGCGTGGCCGGCGGCCCGTCGGACATCCGCGTCGGGGGCCGGGACGCGGTACGCATCCTCACCGGCGCCGTACTCCCGGAGGGCGCCGATGCCATCGTCCTGCAGGAAGACACTGAACGGCATGGCGACACGATCGTCGTCACCGAGCGTCCACGTCCCGGACGGCACGTGCGCACCCGGGGCCACGACATCGCGCGCGGCGAACGGGTGGTCGCCGCCGGCACCCGCCTCGACGCCTATCGGCTGAGCTGGCTCACCGCGTGCGGCATCGGGCGCGTCGCCGTCAGGCCCCGCGTACGCGTCGCGGTCTTCGCGACGGGTGACGAACTCGTCGAGGTCGGCGAGACGCTCGGCCCGGGCCAGATCTACGAGTCCAACCGGTTCGCACTGGCGCGGCTGATGTCCGACCTGCCGGTCGAGGTCCTCGACCTCGGCCGGCTGCCCGACGACCGCGAAGCGACGCGCGCCGCCCTCGCCCGCGCGGCGGACGACGCGGACGTCGTCGTCACGAGCGGCGGAGTCTCCGTGGGCGACGCGGACTACGTGCGCGACGCCGTGCTCGAGGTCGGGCAACTCGACTTCTGGAAGATCGCGCTCAAGCCCGGCAAGCCCCTCGCCGTCGGCAGGATCGGGCGCGCCGACTTCTTCGGCCTGCCGGGCAACCCGGTGTCCACGATCGTCACCTTCCTGCTGTTCGTCGTGCCCGCCATCGTCCGGCGCGGCGGCGGCGTCCCGGAGCCGCCGATGCGCCTGCGCGCGCGGATCGCCCACGACGTGCGTCACACCCTCGGACGTCGGGAGTACCAGCGCGGGATCGTCACCGACCGGGACGGAGAACTCGTCGTCGCGGCGACCGGCGACCAGAGCTCGAACCGCCTCGCGACGTTCGACGGCGCCAACTGCCTGATCGAGGTCCCCGGGGACCGGGGAGACCTGGCAGCGGACGAAGCCGTGTCGATCGTGCTGCTGGAACGGGGGAGCGGGCGCCTGTTCTAACGCCGTTCCGACCCAGGACAACAGGCGAGGGTCATGCGCCCAGCGCGGCGAGCACCTCGTCACGAATTTCGGCGACGCCGCCCATCCCGTCCACCGAACGGTAGGCGAGCGCCGAACGCGCCGCGAGCTTGCCGTAGAAGTCCACGAGCGGGGCGGTCTGGCGGCGATACACGGCGAGCCGCTCCCGCACCGTCTCCTCCCGGTCGTCTTCGCGCTGCACCAGCGCTTCGCCGGTCTCGTCGTCCCGACCTTCGACCCGCGGCGGGTTGAAATCCACGTGGTAGACCCGGCCGCTCGGCTCGTGGATGCGGCGCCCGGCGATCCGGCGCACGACTTCCTCGTCGCCGAGGGCGATCTCCACCACGTACTCGATGTCGATGCCGCCGTCCAGCACCGCCTGCGCCTGCGGGATGGTGCGCGGGAAGCCGTCGAAGAGAAAGCCGCCCACGCAGTCCGGCGCCGCGATGCGCTCCCCGACCAGTCCCACCACGATGTCGTCCGACACGAGTTCCCCCGCCTCCATGACGGCCCTGGCCTGACGCCCCAGGGGAGAGTCCGCCGCGATCGCCGCGCGCAGCATGTCGCCCGTCGAGATCTGCGGTATCCCGAACGCCTCGCACACGAACTGCGCCTGGGTGCCCTTGCCCGCCCCCGGCGGACCCAGCAGGATGACCTTCACGAACGCTCCGTACCGCGACTGAGCGCGCAGTGTGTCGGCGCGCGCCCTCGGCCGCAAGGGGCGATCTCCTGGTGCTCGTGGTGATCTCGTGGCGTCGCCGGTCGCGACGCCGTCGCCACCCTGTTTACCACCCGATGCGACGTGCCCGGCAAGGGGCAACGGAATCCCATTTTACATCGCGGACGTTCCAACTCCGCCTGAATCGGATCGCTCTCCCGGGAGACCTGCCTGTTGTCCTCCCGACCCGCGAAACGCCTCGTTCGCATCCTCGGAGCGGCGACCGCCATGGAGTCGGTGCATGGCTCGGCGCTTCCCACGGCTCAGCGATTGACACCGAAGCGAGTACCGACCCCCTTGCTTCCGAGCCAACTCGACGCGCCGCTATGGGCTTGAATTTCGCAGACGGCACGCCACCGTGTCGAGCCGCATCGGACTTGGTAGGCTTGACTGCTGCCTAGGCGACCAGCATGAAGCTAAGGGCGTTAGCGGAAATGCTCTACAAACTCAACAGCCAGATTCCGGAGCGAAGCGAGAAGGTTCCCATCAGGCCGCCCGCGCACTTCTCAATCCGCGAAGAGCACATCGAGAGTTTCGTCAAGTCCCGTCTCTCCGAGATTGTTTCCGAGGAGCATCTCATGTTGATCGGACAGGAACGCAAATGGCAGGAAGAAGCTGATCTTCTAGCGTTAGACAAGGCGGGATCTCTATACATTTTCGAGCTAAAGAGATGGGAGTCCAACACCGAGAATCTCCTGCAAGTTATGAGGTACGGACAGATCTTTGGGCGGTATCCATACGAAGACTTGGAAGCTCTCGCCCGCCGACAGCAAAACCTCGAAGGCTCGCTACAAGATGCCCACCGCAAGTATTTCGGCCTCACAGACCCGATTGAAACCTCCCAATTCAACCTGACACAGCATTCCGTGCTTGTTACCAACGGCGTCGATGCCGACACGATTTCGGCAGTCGATTATTGGTCAAGAATGGGCGTACGAATTTCCTGCTCGCCGTATCGTGTGTACGAGATTGGTGGCGACCCGTATATCCAGTTCGACACCTTCAACCCTGCCGGTGACGTCGTCGTTGAGACGAATACCCAGCACTTTATTGTGAACACAAATCGGACTTGGATGGAGGACGCATGGAAAGACATGTTGGGGACCAGAGAAGAAGGAAAAGCCTCGGCCTACTACAGCAGAAAATGGTCGATCTCCAACATTCCCGCAAACTCAATCGTGTACCTCTACCATACGGGTGTCGGCGTGATCGCCAAGGGTAAGGCTACAGCGTCGTTCAAAAAGGCCACCTACGCGGACGACGTCGACGAGGAATTCTACGTACCGTTGGACTTCGCGTGGGCGGTTGACCAGGACGACTGGGGCAGGCAGGCGATCTCTGCCTGGGAGATCAACTCCCGGCTGAATGCTGGACACAGATTTAGGCAAACGGCCTTCGCCGTTTCCGAGGAGATGGCTCAGGCGATAGACGAGCTCGCCGAACAGAAGATGCATGAATCGTCAACGTAATTTCTCCAGCTGGAACCGGAACCGTCGAGGGCGATGGAGCTCCGGGAGACGAGCTGGCGACCTTGGGGGCGGATCTTCCTTCATCGTGCCCGCTCTTTTTGACGCCGGCGCACGGACGCTCTGTTGCCTGGGGGATCGCAGCCGTGGCCCGACCGGCGATGTCCGGTATCGCCGACGACATGGGCCTCGGCAAGACGGTGCAGGCCATCGCCGCATGTGCGCTGCTGCGCGAACTGCGCGGCATCGGAGGCGGCAAACGCTCGCGGCCGGCGCCCTCGCCGCGTTGCGCGGGATTCGACGCGCCCGCCGACGCCGGGACGCCGCCGCGTTTCTCGCGCGGCCGACGGCCGACGGGGAAACCACCGACGTGCCGCGCGGCGTTGTGGGCCTGCTGTCCGACATCGACAGCGCCGGCGACATCGCGCCGGTGGGCGAATTGCCGGCCCGCGTCGCGGGCGCGATCGGCCAAGCAACGCCCCAAAGGACCGACGGGCAAGCCGTCCGATCCTTGCGATGGCATCGCGACGGTCCCGACGGCCTTGACAGATGGCCTTGACATCGCCGCAGCGCTGCGCCACGTTCGGCCCACTGTTCTCTCACCATGGTCGGAGGCCCGAAACCCGAACCCCATGGCAACGCCGACCACATTGACGCGAATCACCTTCCACCCCGATGTCATGGGTGGCAAGGCGTGCATCCGGGGATTGCGGGTGACGGTCGGCACGATAATCGGCCTGCTGGCGGCCGGCAGAAGCCCCAACGAGATCGTGCAAGCCTATCCTTACCTTGAGCGCGAGGACATAGACGAGGCTCTGGCCTACGCCGCGTGGCGGCTGGAAGAGCGGGAAGTGCCCTTGGCAGGCGCATGGCGGTCAAGCTCCTGATCGATATGAATCTGTCGCCAGCGTGGGTGGCGGCGTTGAACGAACTGGGATGGAACGCCATCCACTGGTCGGACATCGGCGAGCCACAAGCACCCGACGAGGCGATCATGGCTTGGGCCGTACAGAACGAGCGTGTTGTGTTCACCCACGATCTGGACTTCGGCACCATGCTCGCCTTGTCCGCCGCGACTGCGCCGAGCATCTTGCAGGTTCGGACCCAGGATGTCATGCCGCAACACTTGGCGGACCTGGTGGCGGCAACGTTACGCCAACACGAAGCCGACCCGTCATCCGGCGCTCTGGTCGTCGTCGACGAGCGCCGTGCGCGCGTTCGCGTTCTACCGATTCAAGGGTTTGATCTCTGATGATCGGATCCGCACTCCCTCCCGTACTTCGCGGTTCGGGTAGCCAAGCCTGTAGACCGTCTCCCCGCCGATGTTCTTCCACCGAAGGATGGTCAGGTAGCCGGTCTGGAACAGCAGTGCCTCCGGGGCGATCTCGTCCACGTCGAATGAAGACAGCAGTTCGTCGCTCACCGGCATGCCGTCGAGGCCGCCGAACAAACCCGCCGCTTGAGCAGGGTGTCGACCAGGAAGGTGGGCGTGCCCGTCTCGAACCAGTGCGCCTTGAACTCCCGGTTGCGGAACAGCAGCAAGATGTCGAACGGGTTGTAAACCTTCTCGTCGCCCAACCAGCAGTAGCCGTTGTACCACTCGCGGATCGCCGCCCGGTCGAGGCCCGACAGTTCCGGGGCGAACACTTCGTCCAGAGGTCCCGGAACAGATCCTCGTCGCCCTCGAATAACTCCTTGAGCGTGTCGAGGAAAAGGCTCTTTCCGAACCGACGAGGAAGCGACAGGAAGAAGTGCCGTCGTTCAGGAGCCGTTCGACGTGGCTGGTGTTGTCGACGTAGTAGTGTCCCGCCTCCCGCACCTCGCGGAACTTCTGGATGCCGATGGGGAGCTTGTGGCGTTTCACGACGGGTCTTGTCTACCCGAAGAACGCGAAGTCCTCGGTGTTGTTGAACGGGAAGCGGCGGGCACCGGGCAAATCCCCGATGCCCAGATAGCGCCGCAGCGCCTTGTGCACGTGCTTCGGGTAGATGATCGGGCCGTTCGAGTCGCCGCGCCGGAGCGTCCTGGGGTTGATCCGGTGGGCGAAGTGCAAGCCCCATCTCGCCGACCGCGTGGTTCGTGAGGCGCAGACCGTCGCCAAGTCGTGCCAGGCCTTGCCTTCTGCGCACAAGGGTCGGCTCCGACCTTCCGGGCCGTGATCCTCTCCGGCCGCCAGATAAAGGCATGACCCCAGCTTACAGCGCCACCACTCAGTCTTGAGGTAGAACTCGAGTTCCTGCTCCGTGGCACAATCGCGCCTCACGTACGGCCAGAGCCCCATGTTGCGCATCTGCTGCAGCATCGGCTCGACGGAAGGCTCGACTTCACGGTTACCCCAGTCCCAAATCCCTTCGACGCAGTAGATCCGCTGCTCAAGCTTCACCCTCGCACGCTCCCCACCCGGCCGGCTGCGCAAGTCAACAGGCTACCACCGCCGCACGCATGGCCCCCAGAGGGTGCGTCCGCGCCCAAGAGACCGCAGGCGCAGGCCCGGCCTCGGGGAGGTCAACGGCGCAGCACCTCGCGGACGCCGGGGACGCGCCGCAGGCTGTCCAGGGCGCGTGCGAAATGGAGCACGTCGTCGGCCCGCACCTCGAGCACGATCGTCGCGGTTTTCCCCGCGGACTGCGCCCGCGCCCGGGTGCTGACGACGTCGATGTCGAGGGCCGCGAGTACCGCGGTCACGTCGCGCAGCAGCCCCTGGCGATCGTCGCCGACGATGCGGATGCCCTGGATGGCCACACCCGACGGCGTGCCGGGCGGCGGCGCGACGGCGAGGCTCTCCGCCTCCCGGCGCCGCCGTCCGATGACGCGCACCAGGTCGATCACCTGGCATTCGCCGACGCCGACCGCGGCCAGCAAGTCGTTCTCCGTGTCGTGGCCCGACTCCGCGGCGAGTTCCGGCAGGTCCACGGTCAGCCCGAGCCGTTCGAACGTCTCGAACAGCAGCGCCCGGCCGGCGGCGACGTTGGACTCCTCGAGCTGCTCGCGGAACCAAGACTGGATCTTCGCGCGGGCGCGCCCCGTCTTAACGAATCCGAGCGCGGGGTTCAGCCACTCCCGGCTCGGCGTCTCCTCCGTTCCCGTGACGATCTCCACCCGCTGGCCCGTGAAGAGGCGCGTGTTCAGCGGGACATCCACGCCGTCCACGCGGGCGCCCACGCAGCGATGACCGACCTCGGTGTGTACGCGGTAAGCGAAGTCGACCGGGGTGGATCCCTGCGACAGGTCGAGCACGTCGCCGTCGGGCGTCGCGACATAGACCCGCGCGTCCGCCTCCACCGAGTCCGGGTCCGCAAGCTGTCCGTCCGGGCCGTAGACATCGATGTCGTCGTGCCACTGCAGCACCTGGCGCAGCCACTGGATCTTCCTCGAGCGCAGCGCCTCGCCTTCCTCCCCCTTGTACGACCAGTGCGCGCACACGCCCAGTTCGGACTCCTCGTGCATCCGCACCGTCCGGATCTGCACCTCGAGCACGGCGCCCCCCGGCCCTTCGACGGCCGTGTGGATCGAGCGGTAGCCATTGTCCTTCGGGTTCGCGATGTAGTCGTCGAACTCGCTCGGAATGTGGCGCCACGCCGTGTGCACCACCCCGAGGACGGCGTAGCACTGGGGAATGCGCTCCACCACGACGCGAACCGCCTGGACGTCGTAGACCTGCGCGAAGTCGATGCTCTTGCGCCCCATCTTGCGCCAGATGCTGTAGATGTGTTTCGCGCGGCCGACCACGTCGGCTTCGATCCCCGCACGGGCGAGCCGGTCCTCGATGTCCGCCACCACCGCCTCGACGCCCTTCTCCCGCTCCTCGCGCCGGCCGTCGAGGGCCGCCGCGATCTCCTTGTACTCGATGGGGTTCAGGTACCGGAACGCCAGGTCCTCGAGGGCCCACTTGAGCTCCCAGATGCCGAGGCGGCCGGCCAGCGGCGCGAAGATCCGCTGCGCCTCGTTGGCGACGCGCCTCTGCAGGTCGGGGGCAGCGAGCTTCGCCATCCGCAGCGCGACGACCCGTTCCGCCAGCTTGACCACGGCCACCCGCGGGTCGTCGATCAGCGCCACGAGCAGGTGGCGGATGTTGTCGACCTGGTCCTCCGCCTGGCTGCGCACCATGGGCGAGCTCGACAGCTTGTAGACGTGGGTCGAACTGACGCGCAGCAGCGCCTCGAGCTGTTCCGCGATGCCGGGCCCCACGCGGTCGGCGACCATCGCGGGATCGAGCAGCCCGGACCCCGCGACTTCGCACAGGAGGCCCGTGACCACCGAGTCCGTGTCCAGGCCCAACTGGATGAGGAGCTGCGCCACCTCGAGGCCGTACTCGAGGCAGCGGTCGTCGTGGATCAGGCCCACCGCCGCGCCGACGACCTCGCCCCCGGTCCCGTCCGCGACGCTCGACAACCAGGCATCGGTGTCCGGCAGCCCATCGGCACGCTTGGGCAGGTCATGCCTGATCTTCACCATCTGGGCGGACGCCCTCCGAGCGGTGGGCCGGCGAACATAGCAGAAATCGGGGGCGTCGGCGGGTGCGCGAGCGGGGTCGGGAACGCCGGTCAGCCCCGTCGAAAGAGCTCCCGCGACGCGAGCGGACGGTCGCCCAGGTGGGGCTTCAGCGCACGCCGCAGTATCGCCTTCGCCGCGCGCCGTACCGCAGGCGCGTCGTAGCGGTCGAGCGCGATCTCCTTGAGTACCGCGCCACGCCATGCGCCGCGCGTTCCCGCGGCCACGGCTTGGAAGCCTTCGCCGTCGACGAACTCGTAGACGTCGTCGTCGCGCAGGTCGCCCCCGTCGGCGGCATCCACGTCGAACGTCAGGCCGTACCCGATCTCCCGCAGCAGGCACTTCTCGAACACGCGCAGCGTAGGCTCGATGTCTTCGTCCGCCTCCAGCGTCGCAAGCGCCGCCTCGTAGACCCGGAACAGCTCGGCGACCGCCTCCTCGGGCGGCAGCGCGCGCATCATCAGTTCGTTCAGGTACATGCCCGCGAACAGCCGCCGACCGTCGAGGCGCCAGCGGTGCACCGTCTCGCACGCCGTCACCGTCACCAGCCGGCCCTTGCCGCGCCAGCCGACTTCCAGGCGCGAGAACGGCTCGACGGGACGCGCCCGGCTGCCCCGCGTCCCTCGCGCCACCGCGGCCACGCGCCCGTGCTCCACGGTGAGGAAGTCGACGATGGAGCTTGTCTCGCGGTAGGCGCGTCGGTGCAGCACGTACGCCGGCTGACGCTGCGCCGGGGCGGTCATCGATACCCCAGCGTCTTGAGCACCGCCTCGTCGTTCGTCCAGCCGGCCTTCACCTTGACCCAGAGCCTGACCATGGCCCGGCGTCCGAGGAGCCGCTCGATGTCGAGCCGGGCGTCCTGGCCGATCGACTTGAGGCGCGCGCCCCCCTTGCCGATCACGATGCCCTTCTGCGTGCCGCGCTCCACGTAGATGACGGCGTCGACCTCGGCCAGTTCCGCTGTACCGGCGAACCGTTCGATGCCCACGGCGACCCGGTGGGGAACCTCGTCGCCCAGGCGGCGCATGATCTTCTCCCGGATGATCTCCGCCAGGAAGAACTCCGTCGGACGGTCCGTCACGTCCTCCGACCCGAACAGGTGCGGCCCCTCGGGCAGCCGACCCGCCACCTCGTCGGCGAGGGTGTCGAGGCCTTCGCTGCGCAGCGCCGAGATGGGGACGATGGCCTCGAAGCCGTGGCGCTTGCGCAGGTCGTCGATGATCGGCAGCAACGCGAGCCGATCGCGCAGCCGGTCGACCTTGTTGATGGCGCAGACGCAGGGCGTGCGCGCCCGGGCCACCTGCTCGAGCGCCTCCCCGTCGGCATCCGTCCACGGCCTGGCCTCCACCAGGAGCACCACCACGTCCGCGTCGAACACCGCCCGCACGGCCTGGCCGACCATGTACCGGTTGATCGCCCGGCCGGCGCGCGGCCGCGACGCGCCGGAGCCTTCGCCCGAGGGCCGATGAATGCCGGGCGTGTCCAGGTACAC
This sequence comes from Pseudomonadales bacterium, assembly GCA_022825925.1. GTDB lineage: Bacteria > Pseudomonadota > Gammaproteobacteria > Pseudomonadales > Azotimanducaceae > VXNE01. Next base: position 78,944 of record JAJDVW010000142.1, read on the forward strand.
GAACTGGGTGTCGCCGCGGGTGTCGACGCCGAGCAGGTTGTGCCGCGTCGTCTGCGGCTTGCGCGAGGTGATGCTCAGCTTGCGCCCGAGCAGGTGGTTCATCAGCGTCGACTTGCCCACGTTGGGGCGCCCCGCCAGGGCCACGAAGCCGCAGCGCGGGCCGCTCACGACAGGCGTTCCAGCACGCAGCGTGCGGCCGCCTGCTCCGCCTCCCGGCGGGAGGACGCCGCCCCCGTCGCCTCGGCGTCGAGTTCCCGCACCCGGCACCGGACGACGTACCGCCGCGCGTGCGGCTTGCCTGCGTCGCTTTCCACCAGGTACTCGGGCAGGGTCAGGCCGCGCGCCTGGAGAGTTTCCTGCAGCCGCGTCTTCGCATCCTTCTCGGGTGCGCCGTCGAAGGTCGCGATGCGGGCGCCGAAGAGCGCGTCCACCACCGCGGTGCCCGCCTCGGTCCCGCCGTCGAGCGTCGCGGCCCCCACCACCGCTTCCAGGGCATCCGCGAGCACGGACGCGCGGTCGCGGACCCCGCTGCGCCGCTCGCCGGAACCGAGCAGCAGGTGTTCCCCGAGCGCGATCTCCCGCGCCACCGCGGCGAGTGCGTCCTTGCGGACGAGGTCCGCGCGCATGAGCGTCAGTTCTTCCTCCCGCGCTTCCGGAAAGCTCTCGAACAGCCGGCCGGCAACCAGATAGCCGAGCGCCGCGTCCCCGAGGAACTCGAGGCGTTCGTTGTGGGAGACGCCGGCGCTCCGGTGCGTCAACGCCTGCCGCAGCAGCGCGCGATCGCGGAACGCGTAGCCGAGAGCGCGCTCCAGGGGCGCGAGGTCCATCAGTGCTCGACCTTGAGGACGGCGAAGAACGCATCCTGCGGGATCTCGACCCTGCCGAGCTGCTTCATGCGTTTCTTGCCGGCCTTCTGCTTCTCCAGCAGCTTCTTCTTCCGCGTCACGTCGCCGCCGTAGCACTTGGACGTAACGTTCTTGCGCAGCGCCTTGACGTTCACGCGGCCGATGATGCGCCCGCCGATGGCCGCCTGGACCGCGACGTCGAACATCTGCCGGGGGATGAGTTCCTTCATCTTGCGGATGAGTTCGCGGCCCCGCGCCTCGGCGCGGTCGCGGTGGAGGATGGTGGCGAGGGCGTCCACCTTGTCCCCGTTGATGAGCACGTCCACCTTCACGAGCGGCGCCGGGGCGAAACGCCGGAAGCTGTAGTCGAGCGAGGCGTAGCCCCGGCTCACGGACTTCAGCCGGTCGAAGAAGTCCACCACGACCTCGGAAAGCGGCAGCTCGTAGCTCAGCGCGACCTGGCCACCGGTGAACTGCATGTCCTTCTGCACGCCGCGGCGCTCGACGCAGAGGTTGATCACGGCGCCAAGGTGATCCCGGGGAACGAGAATCTGCACGTCCGCGAGCGGCTCGCGAAACTCGGCGATCCGTGCGGGATCCGGCAGGCTCGACGGATTGTCCACCTCGTGCACCGTGCCGTCGCGCGTCGCCACCTCGTAGACCACGGTCGGCGCGGACGTGATGAGGTCCAGGTCGTACTCCCGCTCGAGGCGTTCCTGGATGACCTCGAGGTGCAGCAGGCCCAGGAATCCGCAACGGAAGCCGAAACCCAGCGCGTCGGAGGTTTCGGGTTCGTGAAACAGGGCCGCGTCGTTCAGGGCCAGCTTCGCGAGCGCCTCGCGCAGGCTCTCGAAGTCGTCGGAGTTGACCGGGAACATGCCCGCGTAGACCTGCGGTTTCACCCGGGCGAAACCCGGCAGGGCCTCGACGTCCGCGCGGCCCGCGTGTACGAGCGTGTCGCCGACCGGGGCGCCCCGAATGGCCTTGATGCCGGCCACGACATAGCCGACCTCGCCGGCCGACAGCGCGGCGCGGGACCGGCGTTTCGGCGTGAAGTGCCCGACCTCGTCGACGACGTGGACCTGGCCGACGGAATGGGCAACGATCCGGTCGCCCTTCTTCACCTGGCCTCCCACCACCCGCACCAGCGACACGACCCCGAGGTAGTTGTCGAACCACGAGTCGACGATCAACGCCCGCAAGGGGCCGTCGGGGTCGCCGGTCGGAGGCGGGATCTCCGCCACCAGCTTCTCGAGCAGGCCGTCCACGCCGGCGCCGGTCTTGGCGGAGACGAGCGTGGCGTCGTCCGCGTCGATGCCGATGATGGTCTCGATCTCGTCCCGGACCCGGTCGGGGTCCGCCTGGGGCAGGTCGATCTTGTTCAGAACGGGCAGCACCTCGAGTCCCTGGTCGACCGCGGTGATGCAGTTCGCGACCGACTGCGCTTCGACCCCCTGCGCGGCATCCACGACCAGCAGCGCGCCCTCGCAGGCCGCCAGCGAGCGCGACACCTCGTAGCTGAAGTCGACATGGCCCGGCGTGTCGATGAAGTTGAGCTGGCACTCGCGCCCGGCGCGGGTCGTGTAGCGCAGGGTGACGCACTGCGCCTTGATGGTGATGCCGCGTTCCCGCTCCAGCTCCATGGAGTCGAGCACCTGCGCCTCCATCTCCCGCTCCGCCAGGCCCCCGCAGCGTTCGATCAGCCGATCGGAGAGGGTCGACTTGCCGTGGTCGATGTGGGCGATGATGGAGAAGTTGCGGATGTGGTCGATGAGCGGCAAGGAGCGCGTTTCCGCCGTCAATCCAGGCGCGGGGATTTTAGCCCGATCGGCTCACCCAAGGCTGCGCCCACCGTGCCACGCGCGACGCGACACTACGTGCCGAAATGCCGCGCAACGACATCCTCGAAGAACCGCCGGATGAAGTCCTCTACCCGGCTGACCCGTGAGCGGCCGTTGCGGAGACGAACCACGAAACGTTCCTTGGTCATTTCGTAGCCGACTTCCACCACGTCCGGCAGGTTTGCGGCTTGCAGGTATTCGAGTCGCTCGTAGTGGAAGGATCCCGCCGGCTCCTCACGGGCGACGTGGAGCGTCACGTCGCAGCGACCCCGGAGCTGATGGCTCGCGTGGCCGAAGAAGAACAGGTACCGCGCAGTCGTATCGGCACGGCGAAAGTCTACCCGGAGGAACCACGTTCGCTTGGCGGACTCGCCGTGCCGGAGCGCCGCGTACTTTTCGAATTCGAGATTACCGAAGTCCTTTAGATATGCATTCCCGAGGTCCGCCGCCTGGGTGAACAAGTCGACAGTCTGGTGCATGTAGCTCTTGAGCAGTTCCATGGCGTTCTTCCACACCTCGAACTCGTTCTGAGCGCGGACCCTTTCCGGCTGAGTGAACTTCTCGGCCAAGGACTCTGCCCACTCCGCCTGCTCGCGTTGCTCCTGAGCTGCAACCTCATACTCCTCAAGGCTCTCTTCGATGCACTCGGCGAGCAGCACCATAAGCGGCGTGAGGTCAGATGCCTGCGACAGCTCCAGGGCATCGTAATAGCGAAGGCGATCCTCCTTGGAGATGATCGCGATGGGAAAGCCGTGGCGCATGAGCAACAGATTCATCAGCAACCGCGCGACCCGCCCATTGCCATCGATGAACGGGTGTATGGTCACGAACCACGTGTGCGCCGTAGCCGCAGCGGTGAGACCGGAGAGGCTCGCGAACTCCTCGTCGCCCGGCGTGCTTGCCCGTGCCAGCCATCTACCGAAGTCGGTCATTTCTCCCGGTACCGCCTCAGGGCCGGGAGGCGAGTAATCCGAACCGCCGATCATCACTGGGACCGACCGATATGCGCCGGCTTCGTCACTAAGCCCGGCCAACACGAAAGCGTGCAGTTGGCGGAGATCGTGTTGGGTGATGGGCTGCTCGCTGGTGCTCGCCAACTCCTCCAGAAAGTCGAGAGCGTCCGACAGGTTGCGAGCCTCCGCCTGGTCCTTCAGAGGCCTGCCCGTGATGGTGAGTCCCAATTCGACGACCTGACGCGTCTCGCCAACGGCCAGGACGTTGCCCTCGATGGCGTTGGAGTGATAGATGCTCTTGATCCGGAAGTGTTTGCGTATCCGGTAAAGGACTTCCGGCGATAGACGACCCTGGGTACGCATCGCCCGGACTCGATCGGCGAGCTGGCCGAAGTCCGCGTTGCGAGAGTCATCGTATCCATAAGGTGCGCCAAGGATGTCAATGTGGGCCATCGGACAACTCGCTCTCTACTCGCGACCGTAACCTTGTCAGTCGCACGGCCAGCGGGCCATATGGTACGCGAACGTGTGGAAAAACCGGCAGCGAGCGCTTCTTCCGAGACGGTACGGGAAGCCGCCGTGTAGCGCCGGCTGGCGACCGGCCGCCGGAGGAGCCTTCGGCGCTGCAACGCCGGCAGCCGCGCAGCGTTCGCGGCGCGTTTGTCGGGACCAGCTCCTCCACCATCCTGCCGGGGTCGGTCGCCGGAGTCGTCCCACTATACTAGCGAGGCTCCGCCTCAGACCGACGAGGCATGTGAGCCGAGTTCTCAAACTGTTGAATATATTGATATTTTTGAGTTTGCAACCTGACTGTAAACTACAACGCTGCTCAAGGAATCTAGCCACCGTCATGAAACCGCAACACACCGCCGAAGTCCTGATCGTGGGAGCCGGGGCGGCCGGCCTCGCGGCGGCGCTGCGCATCGCTGACCGGGCGCGGGTCCTGGTGCTGTCCAAGGACGGCATCGAGGGCGGCTCGACGAACCGCGCGCAGGGCGGCATCGCCGCCGTCATGCATCCGCGGGACTCCGTCGCCCGCCACGTGCGCGACACGATCCAGGCGGGCGCCGGCCTGTGCGACGCCGAGATCGTCCAGTTCGTCGTCGAGCGCGGTCCGGACGCCATCCGCCGGCTGCTGGAGTACGGCCTCACCCTCGACCGGGAAGGCGCGGACTTCCACCTGACCCGCGAGGGCGGACACACCCGGCGGCGCGTGCTGCACGTCGCGGACCGGACAGGACAGGCGATCGAGGCGACGCTGGTCGAACGCGCGCTCGCGCATCCGAACATCGCGCTCCTGACCGACCGCCTCGCCATCGACGTGATCACGGCGGAGAAGTTCGGGTTCTCGCCGGACCGGGTCCTCGGCGCCTACGTGTACAACCGCACGACGGAGGCGGTGGAACTCGTTCGCGCCCCGCACGTGGTACTCGCCACCGGCGGAGCGAGCAAGGTCTACCTCTATACCAGCAACCCGGACGGGGCCACCGGCGACGGGATCGCCATGGCGTGGCGGGCCGGGTGCCGGGTGGGCAACATGGAATTCAACCAGTTCCACCCGACGTGCCTCTATCACCCGGAGGCGCGTTCGTTCCTGATCTCCGAGGCGGTACGCGGCGAGGGCGGGCGCCTGCTGCTGCCCGACGGCGAGCCGTTCATGGACCGCTTCGATCCGCGCGGCGAACTCGCCTCCCGCGACGTCGTCGCCCGGGCGATCGACCACGAGATCAAGCGGCTCGGGGTCGACTGCGTGTTCCTCGACATCAGCCATCGCTCCCGCGACTTCATCGAGTCGCACTTCCCGACGATCCACGCCCGCTGCCTGTCCGTCGGGATCGACATCGCGCGGGACCCGATCCCGGTCGTGCCGGCGGCGCATTACACCTGCGGCGGCGTCGTGGTGGACCGGTCCGGCGCCACCGACGTCGACGGTCTCTACGCGATCGGCGAGACGGCCTGCACCGGGCTGCACGGCGCGAACCGCCTGGCGAGCAACTCCCTGCTCGAGTGCATGGTCCTCGCGGAGTCCGCCGCCGAGCGCATCCTGGAAGCGATGGCCGGCGCTCCCCCGGACGCGCCCGACCTGCCCGCCTGGGACGAGAGCCGCGTGACCGACTCCGACGAGGATGTCGTGCTCGCGCACAACTGGCTGGAACTCAGGCGATTCATGTGGGACTACGTCGGGATCGTGCGCACCGACAAGCGCCTCGAGCGCGCCTGGCACCGCATCGAGCTACTCAAGCAGGAGGTGCACGACTACTACGCGAACCACCGCGTATCGCCCGACCTAATCGAGTTGCGCAACCTCATCCACGTCGCGGAGCTGATGGTGCGCTGCGCGCGTTCGCGGCGCGAGAGCCGCGGCCTGCACTACACGCTGGACTACCCGGACACCGCCGCCCGCGCCCTGCCCAGCGTGCTCTACCCGGCCGTCGATCCCCTCGACGTCCTTCAGCCGCCGGCCAGGGCCGCGCGCCGGAGACGGGCGAAGTCCTGAGCCGGGAGCCGTCCCCGGCGCACCGGCAGGACGCGCCGGGACGTCGGAATCACCAGCCAGCCTTCCGTCAGCCAGCAGCGGCCGGTCCGCGTTAGGACGCGGTCGCCCCGCCGTACCTCCAGGGCATCCTCGAAGGCGAGGAGCAGGTACCGTTCGTCCGGGCGGGCGCGCAGCCACTTCCAGAGGAGACTCGCGCCGGCCGCGACCGCCCACCAAGGCGACCAGAGCCAGGCGAGGAGGCCGCCCACGAGCAGGTGCAGGGCCCCGACCGCCAAGAACCAGTCGAAGCCGAGCGTCCAACCGATCTCGTACCGCAGATTCGCCGCGACGTACTCGCCGTCGGGCCGACCGGCGGCCGTTTCCGGGCCCGGGTTCAAGGGGAGGCCGCCCCCCGGACGCGCGCGACGATCTCCTGGAAGCGCCGTGGCGGAGCGGACCGGTCGTGCAGCCAGTCGAGGATGTCCCAGTCGTGGCACTCGAGCAGCTCGCGATACGCGCGTCGGTCCGCGTCGGGGAGATCCGCATACACGCGCTCCGCGAAGGGCACGAGGTAGAGGTCGAGTTCCAGCATCCCGCGCCGGCTGCGCCAGGACACCCGTCCCCGGTCCTCCCGGTCCGTCCCCGTTCCCGTCATGGGCCGTCGCCGACCTCCGACAGCGTTACACTCCTCGGGATGATCGCACGGACCGCCACCGACGCATCCGCCGCCGACCTCCCGCTGACCGAACTCACGCTCGCCGGAGCGGACGCCGCGAAGTTCCTGCAGGGCTACCTCACCTGCGACCTGGACGCCCTCGAGGAAGGGGCCGGGCTGCCCATGGCGTACTGCAACATCAAGGGCCGCGTCCTCGCCAACGGCTGGGCGAGCGGGCGGGCGGACCGCGTCAGCCTGATCGTCCACGCCAGCGTGGTGGAGGCATTTTCGACACACCTGTCGAAGTACCTGATCTTCGCGCGCTCGAAGCTCGAAGCCGCGCCGCCAGGCCGTGCGCTTGCGCGCGGAGCCGCGGACGGCGACATCGAACTGCGGCCCTTCGGCTGGTCGCTGGTCTCCGCGTCTGGCGTCGGGGCGGCGGAGGATCTTGACGGGCTCTGCATCGACGCCGGATTCGGCCTCGTGAGCGCACCGGTCTCCGAGAAGTTCCTGCCGCAGATGCTGGGACTCACGGATATCGGCGCGGTGAGTTTCGACAAGGGCTGCTACCTCGGCCAGGAAGTGGTCGCCCGCGCGCAGCACCGCGGAGAGGTCAAGCGGCGCCTTCGGCGGTTCCGCTACCGCGGCGCGCCGCCCACGCCCGGCACGGCGACCTCGCCGTCAGGCATCGTGGTGCACGCCCTCGCGGATTCCGGCGACTCGGGGGATGCCCTGGTGGTGACCGGTACGCGAGACTCGCCGCTCTCCGGGCCCGACTGCACCTTTAGCCCGGCCTGAAGCGGAAGGGCAATTCCCGATCAACTACCAATCAACTACTAATGTAACTACTCGCCCCCCCTGCGCCTTCATTGATGACTGAGGGAGGGTCTGAGGGAGGGCCTTGCGCTTGACATCATAGCCCGTCGGCGCTAGGGTGCGCGCATGTCAAGCGGCGGGCGGCGGCATGGGCAACAGCTACTTC
>JAJDVW010000020.1 GCA_022825925.1 Pseudomonadales bacterium
CTTTGAGGTGCCCTGGGGGCACCACAACGCTCGTCGTCCGGAGCGCTTTGAGGTGCCCTGGGGGCACCACAACGCTCGTCGTCCGGAGCGCTTTGAGGTGCCCTGGGGGCACCACAACGCTCGTCGTCCGGAGCGTCCTGATCGGGCACCAAGTCCGGTTGAACGATACCCTCAGCACCGGACGCCAAGTCCGCTTGAGGCTTCCCCGCGCGCCGGCGCACCGCGGGCCAATCGAGGCCCCCGAGGTTCATCCGGTGAACCCCCGGACGCCGCCCTCGGCGGGGAACCGATCGAACCACCCGCAGGTCGTTCAGGACCTGTCGAGCCAGTGCCACGTGACGCTTGCCCATCCGGCACTGCTCTGCGATCTGCTCCTCCGTCGCATCGTGGATCACGCCTGCAGGATCCGCCTGCATGTAGAGCGCCAGCGCCACATGGTGCACGGCTTCGGCAGAGATGGCTCGGCCGCGGAGCCTGAACACCTCCGTCTTCGCCAGCGCCGTGTCGATCAGCACGCGCCAGAGCGCCCGCTCGGGCGGGCGACGCGAGAAGCCGTCAAGGATCGCGAAGAATCGAAGCTGAAGCTGATTGGGTTCGCCTGAACGGTCCGCATGGACCGCTACCGCAGTTTCCGGCATCCATCACTCCCCTGTCTCTGCCCGCGCTGTCTCGCTTGGTGAGGGATTGCCGGCCGCGCCGGGGTAGCTACTCCCCGGCGGGCTCGGCGCGAGACACAGGAGGTCAAACGCGGGCGCGTTTGAGCAATCAGTTTACCACAAGGGCGCGCCCCGCAACACGGCCCTCCCAACATCACAACAGCCCCTCCGCCGGGTGAGCCGCCAGACGCCGCGCACCCCGGATGTACCCGTCCAGCGTGTCCGACCGCGCGTGCCGCGAGTGTTCGAGCAGCCGGTACAGTGGGACGCCCGCCAGACCGGCCGACGTCAGCAGGCCGGCGCGCAGCGAGTGAGCCGACAGCCCCTCGACCGGAATCCCCGCCGCTGCGACTCGCCGCCGCACGATCCGACCCACCCATGCCGGCGCCAGCCGTGTGCTCGACAGCCGGCCGCTACGCAACCCCGACGACGTGAAGACTGGCGCTGCACCAGTGACGGCCAGGCCGAGGCCCTGTGCCCGCCGCCGCAGCGCCGCGAGCGCCCGGACTGGACACGCGTTCGGGCGCTTCGCCCGGATGATGGGATGGTCCAGCGCATCGACACCGCTCTTTGTCGCCCGCAGCGTCAGCAGATACCCGCCAGAGACAGCCCGCACATCCGACCAGTCCAACCCGACGATCTCCGACCGCCGCAGCGCCCCTTGCCAGCCGACGAGCAGCACGGCGCGGTCCCGCACGTCCAGGTCCGTCTCATGTGACGGCCACGACTCCACTATCTGCAACAGCAACTCCGCCGTTAGCGGTTCCGCCCGCCGTTGCCCGCTGCCCCGGCGTGCCAACCCGCGCAACACAGCGTCCGTTTGCCGCGACGCAGGATCCGGCCACCCCCTTGCGCGATACCCGGCCCGCACGCCCGATATCCGCCGCCGCACCGTCGCCGTCGCCCGGCCCTCGTCGACCAGCGCCGCCACGTAGTTGGCTAGGTCGTGGTCCTGAGCCTCCCGAGGATCCCCGCCTCGCAGGTGTTCCTGCCATGACCGCCAGTCCAGCGTGTACGCCACATGCGTGTTCCGTGCACGGGACTCCGTCGCCAGCTTCTGCGCCTCGACGCTCAGTGAGCTGTCGCCGCGTACGAACGCCACTACCTGTCCGCTCATTCCTGCCACCGCCTCCTTTGAAAGGTGGCGATACTCGCACGCCCTCCGCAACCGGACAAGGCGTCGATAACGCAAATTAGCGGTACCGAACGCCGAAATCGGCCCGCTAGGGCCGCCGGCATCAGCCAGAGCGAGCGGGACTGGGCGTACGTGCGCGAGCAGTTACGCCGCGGCGCGGACCCTGCGGAGCTCCGGACGGAGCTGGAGCGCCGCCGTCAGGACAAACCGTGTCCGCGCTATTACGCGCAGCGGACCGTCGACCGTGCGGTGCGCAGCTTCCAGGAGCGGAGCCGGTGAGCCGGGGTCTGGACATCGAGCGGACGGGGCGGAATGACGCGCGGGAGCGCCGGGACGCACGGGAGTCTGGCCGGAGCGAGAACCGGAAGCGTGGCGACCGCCGCGAGCGGAGCGGACACCGCCGGGAGTACGACCCGCGGCAGCCGCGGCGCTCGTTCGCCGAGCGGGTGAACGGCTCGATACGCGACGTCGGGACGTTCCGCGCGGTGGCGTTGCGGGACCTCGTGGCGCGTCAGTTCGACGGGCACGCGTTCGCGGCGCACAAGGCCATCGCGCAGCTCGAGCGGCGCGGCCTGGTCGAGCGCCAACCGGTGCTGGGTCCGCAGGGCGGGACGTTCACGGTGCTGGTGGCGACGCGGGCCGGCGCGGCCGAGGCCGCGGCGCTGTGGCGCGAGACCGGCCGGGAGGGGCAGCGCACGTTCAGCGGGGCGGTCAAGGCCGCCGAGGTCCGGCACGACGTGGCGGTGTACCGGGCGGCGAACGACGCGCAGGCGCGCATCGAGGCCGAGGGCGGCCGGGTGACGCGGGTCCGGATCGACGCGGAGCTGAAGGGCGAGATCGCCGCGCGCGGCGAGCGGACGCGGCGGATGCGGGACCACAAAGCGGGAGAAGAGGCGCGTGCGCGCGCCGCCGCCGACCTGGGCGTGCCCGTGCAGGACGGGAAGGTTCTCGTCCCGGACGCGCAACTGGAGTACGTCGCGGCGGACGGCCGAGACGGGCGCTGCAACGTCGAGGTGGCGTCCGAGCACTACCGGGGCCGGGAGATTCGGGCGAAGGCGCAGGCGGGCTTCGCGCTGTACGCCTCGTCGGCGCAGGCGGCGGGCGTGGTGCGGCGGGCGCTCGCCGAGGTCGGCAGCGGCACCGGGGGCCGCGGCCTGGCCGGCGGCCGGTCCGGGAGCCGGGGCGGGCGTCCCTACGAGGTGTTCGAGCTGTGAGTCCGTGGAAGGTGAGCGTCGGGATGACGATGGTGGTCGTCGGCGTGGGTACGTGGTTGCTGCTCGAGGAGCTGGCGTACCTGCAGCCGTATGCGGCGGTGGTGGCTGCCGACTACGGGCTGTACCTGGCCGCCTACGGCGGGATGGCGCTGGCGACGCAGGCGGCGGCGGCGTATCTGGCGGCGCGGGTGATCGGGCTGGGCGCGGTCGGTCGCAAGGTGGACGTGGTCGAGCGCGAGATCCGGCGCGGGGGACAGGACCCGGCGCTGGCCGAGGCGCTGGCGCGGGACGAGACGGGGGACTGGTCGTGACCGAGACCAACGGAAACGCGCGCGTGTCGGACCGGCCCGCGGCCGAGGTGCGGCTGGGCCGCATCAAGGCGGTGATCTGGGTCAACGCCGGCGAGGACGGCGAGGTGTGGCACAACGGTGCAGCTGATGCGGCTGTACCGGGAGGGCGGCCAGTGGCGGTCGACGCACAGCTTCCGGCGCAACGACCTGCTGCTGGTAGCGAAGGTGGCCGACCTGGCGCACTCGAAGGTGTGCGAGCTGGCGGCCGGGGAGCCGGACCGGGAACCGGCGGCCGAAGCGGAAATGCCGCCGAAGGAGGCCTGAGTGGGCAAGGAGGGAACACTCAGAGGCTCGGTCATCCCGGCCAGGAGGGCGACGACAGCCGCCGGCAAGAAGTGGGAGGACGAGCGCCACGCGGTGCTGCACGCGACCCAGCAGGCCATCGATGCGGTGCGGCGGAGCCCAGCCGGCCAGTCGGGGGCCGTCCGGACGTGGGCCGCGTTGCGCGAGTCCATCGAGATCCGGCGCGGCGGGGGCTATGACGTGTCGGGCGACCTGCGGGAGCTGGACCGCCACACGGCCTCGCGGTCGTTCGCCGAGCGCATCGCCATCCGCCACGCGGAGCGGCGGGTGGAAGCGGCGATCGGGCGAGAGCACGCGCGCGGGCACACGGTGCCGGCGCTCGCGGCGGCGAGGACCGCGCGGGAGGTGCGCGAGGAGGTGCGGGACCGACAGGATGCGCCGTCCGGCGGCCGTCCGGGAGTGGGCCGCGCGCCGCCAAGTCATGGAGGACCTGCGCGCCGCGGGCCAGGACGTGTCGTACGCCCGGCGGGATCTGGACCGCTACACGGCCTCGCGGCCGTTCGCCGAGCGCATCGCCATCCACCACGCGGAGCGGCGGGTGGAAGCAGCGGTCGAGCGGAACCACGGCCGAGCGTACGAGCGATGAGTGAACGGGGAGCTGGCGGAGGGAGTGGCGTGCCGGTCGCGGTGCCGGCGATGGCGGCGGCGCGAGCCGCGCGGGAGGTGGCCGAGGAGGTGCGGCGCCGGCAGGATGCGCCGTCGGCGGCCGTCCGGGAGTGGGCCTCGAACCGCGAGGCCATCGAGGACATGCGCGCCCAGGGCCAGGACGTGTCGGGCGACCTGCGGGCGCTGGCCCGCGAGACGGCCTCGCGGCCGTTCGCCGAGCGCATCGCCATCCGCCACGCGGAGCAGCGGGTGGAGTCCGCCGCCGAGCGGGAGCACGCGCGCGGACACGAGCGGTGAGTGAACGGGGAGGCCTGATGGAGGGTGAGTTGCTGCTGGATCTCGGCGTGGGCCTGTTCGCCGTGGCCGTGGCGTGGTCGCTGGCGACGCTGTGGCTCGACGACCGTGGCGACAGCGCATGGCTGACGTGGACGCTGATGCTCTCGTCGGCGGCGCTGTCGGTCGCCGGCCACATCACGTCGGGAGGCCTGGGGTGAGCGCGGCCGAGGCGGTCTGGGCGTGCAGCTTCACGGCGACGTGCATCGCCGGCCTGGCGTTCCGGGTCTTGCCGTGCGACCGGGCGGCGGCGCTGCGCGGCGTGGCCGGCGGCCTGGGGATTGCGCTGTGGCTCGGGACCGTCGTCCTGATGCACTTTTGGCCGCGGTGAGCCGATGGACCTGCTGCGCTGCGCCCTGGGGCTGATCCCGTGCGGCCGGCTGGTGCCGGAGACGGCGTACGAGTTCGTGTTGTTGGTGATCGTGATCGCGTTGAGCCTGTTCGAGCTGGCCGCGCTGGCGGGGCTGGTGCTGCTGCCGGTCGCGGCCGTCATGTGGGGGAAGCGCGCCTCGCGGCGCGCGACGACGAAGGAGGAGTGACGATGCGGGAGCAACAGCAGTGGTTGTGGGCAGCGGCGATGACGCTGTGCCTGGTGGTGGCGTATCAGGAGCTGCTTCTGGCGCAGGGCGCCTCGCCGTGGGTGCAGGCGGTCAACAACGTGCGGCAGGCCTTCACGGGGCCGATCGCGCGGGGGATGGCGCTGGTGGCGATCGTGGTCGGCGGGGTGCTGTTCATGTTCAACGAGGGCGGCGCGAAGCAGACCCTGGCCGGGATCATCTTCGGCGTCGGCATGGCGATTGGGGCGACCAACTTCCTGAACTGGATCCTCTAGATGCGGGGCAGCCGGGGATGGCCGGCCTACGGGGTGCTGTCCGAGCCGCTGAAGGTGCTCGGGGTCGAGCGGCGGTTCTTCCTGCTGGCGATGATCGTGGGCGGCGGCATCTGGAACGCGGTCAACAGCCTGCTGGGCGGCCTCCTGATCTTCGGGGTGATGTATGCGGCCGGGTGGTTCGCGTGGCGCTACGACCAGAACCTGCTGAACGTGGTGCGCCTGGCCATCCGGTACCGCAACCGCTACGACGCCGGGCTGCTGCGCGACCGGGCGCCGTACGTGGTGCTGCTGAGGAGCGGCGATGACGGATGACGACATCGGCGCGCTGGCCGAGGAGCTGCCGTACTGGGGCTTCGTCGACGACCGCACCTGCCTGACGCGGGCCGGCGAGCTGGTGACCGTCAGTGCGTTGACGCCGGTGGTGACCGACGGCCGCGCGACCGAGGACCTCGACGCGGTGTGCAACCGCTGGCAACGGATGCTATCGGGGCTGCCCGAAGGCATGCGCATCTACTGGCTCGTCGAGCGCCGGGAAGCGTCGCTGCGCCTCCCCCCTGTGGTCTCGGACATCGCGGGCCTGGCGCAGCGCAAGCGGCAGGCGTTCCTGGCCGAGCGGGTGCAGGACCTGCACGTGCATGTCGTCTGGTGCTGGGACCCGAAGCTGCGGCAGCGCGCGGCCTCGCGCAGCGGGACCTGGTGGCGCGACTACGCCGCGGCGTGGCTGCGCCGCCGCCGCGCCCCGCACGAGTCGGTCTTCCTGAGCGAGGAGATCGAACGCGCGGTGAAGCGCGCTGCGGCCTACGTCGCCACAGCGCAGGCGCAGGTGGCCGACGCCACCCCGATCGAGACGCTGGGAGCCGAGGAGGCCGCGGCGGTGCTCTACCGCCTGGTCAACGGCGGCGTCGGCGAGTGGGTGCAGGGGTTGCGTACCGATGCCGGCGTCAACTGGAGGTTGGCCGGGACGGACCTGGCGGCCGAGCGGCAGGTGCTCCACATCGGCGGCGAGCAGGTGGGGGTCTGGTCGTGCGTCGGCCCGCCCGCGGCGGCGGTGGCCAACGCGCTGGAGGAGCTGTACGGCTCGGTGCAGGCCCCGTTGACGGTGGTGCTGGAGTGGCGGCCGTGGACACGCGAGGCGGCGCGCTCGAAGCTACGCTCGGCGCAGCGGCACTACTTCTCGAAGAAGTACTCGATGGCCGCCCACATGCAGGAGAAGGAGGGCACGGCCGCAGCGATGGAGGACGCCGCCGCGAGCGTGGAGGCCAACCGGGCCGGGCAGGCCCTGGTCGAGCTGGAGACCGAGGGCGTGGCCTACGGCGGCGTGTCGCTGTCGGTGGCCATCCGCGGGCCAGCGTCCCGCCTCGAGGAATGGGGCACCGAGGTCAACCGGGTCTTCGGCGGCATCGACGCCAAGGCGATCCGCGAGAGCTACGGCCAGCTGGCGGTGTGGTTCGGACGGCTGCCCGGGCAACCGAAGTCACGCCAGCCGCGCGAGGTGTTCGTCTCGGCGGGCGTGGCCGCGGCGATGGCCCCGCTGTTCGGGCCGCCGCGCGGGCAGCGCTGGTGCAGGCACCTCGACAAGCCGGCGATGACGGTCTTCGAGACGCCCTCGGGGACGCCCTACCACTACGACCTGTTCGCCGGCCGCGACGTCGGCCACACGCTGATGCTGGGGTCCACGGGCTCGGGCAAGAGCTTCACGCTCAACTACCTGCTGGTCCAGGCGCTGCAGTACGGCCCGCGGGTGCTCGTCCTCGACCTGGGCGGCAGCTACCGCGCGCTGACGCAGTTCGTCGGCGGCAGCTACCTGGAGGTCGTGCCGGAGGACGCGCGCCCGCTACGGCCGTTCAGCCTGGAGCCGTCCGAGCGGACCTACCAGTTCCTCACCGCGTGGGTGCTGCGTCTGCTGCGGATCGGTGGCTGGGAGCCGCAGAGCGGCGACCTGACGGAGGTCCGCGCGCGGGTCGAGGACCTGTATGCGCTGGCCCCGGCGCACCGGACCCTGGGGCGTCTGGCGCGCTCGCTGCCGTCCGGGATGGGGCCGCCGCTGTCCCGCTGGCACGGCGCGGGGGCCTGGGGGAAGTGGTTCGACAACCCGCCGGCAGAGGACGGCGCGGACGACCTGCAGGTGGCCGACTGGCAGGTGATCGACCTGGCCGGGGCGGTCGAGCACGAGGACTGGTGCGAGGCGGCGCTGCTCTACCTGCTCGAGAAGCTGCGCAGCGAGATCGAGAACCCGAAGGAGCTGTCGCGCCTGAAGCTGATGGTGGTCGACGAGGCGTGGTCCTACCTGCGCGACCCGAACGTGCTCAACCGCCTGGTCGAGGCGGCCAAGACGTGGCGCAAGCGCAACGCGGCGCTGGTGCTGGCCACCCAGTCGGCGACCGACATCACCGAGACGCCGGGCGCGGCGCCGCTTCTGGAGTCGATGCCGACGAAGCTGTTCCTGGCCAACCCGGACTTCCCGGCCGCCGGGCAGGCAACCTTCCAGCTCTCGGACGCCGAGCTGCGGCTGATCCGCGAGCTGCAGCCGAAGCGGGAGCTGTACGTGCGGCGGCCGGACACGGCCGCGGTGGTCCGCCTGACAGTCGACCCGGAGAGCTACTGGCTCTACACGTCGTCTGCGACAGAGGCGCAACGGCGCGCCGCCGCGGTGGCCGAGTGGGGCCTGGAAGGGGCGATCGTGCGCCTGGCCGCGGGCGAGGACGTGGGGAAGACGGCGGTGATGGGATGACCACAGGAAGGGGAGAGGGGGACTCGTCGACGGTGGGAACTGCTGCGCCGCCGGGAGGTGAGGAGATGACCAAACAGGGGGGAGGGGGGAACACTACGGGGCGACTTCGCGTTCCTCCTCCGCGTGGTCTCGGAGGTGGTCGACGAAATACCCTCGGATTTCCGCCATCTGGGTATTGATGCTGTTGTCGATGGTGGTCAAATCGGCGCGCGTTACTTGGTTCCGGCCGAAGGCGTACGACCAGCCGAGCAGTGTCAGGACTACGGTCAACGTAGCGCTGCCGAGCGCGATGAGTAGATCCCTTTTCATCGGAGAATCCTCTCTTCTTGCGCGCATCTTGGATCACCTTTTCGGGGCACGTCAAACAGTCGGCGAGGTCGGGTCGGCGGTCGCCTGTATCGGGGTTCTGGCGGCGGTGCCCGCAGCAGCACACGTCCTCGGCGACAGAGGCCCAGCGACGAGCCGCAGAGCGAATCTCCAGACCGCAGGACGACGACCAGAACCACAAGGAGACGAGACGTGAGAACGGAAACGGACGGCGGGGAATCAGTCGGCGGGTTCGTCGGGCTTGAAGGCCTCGAAGATCAGGGCTCTGAGTTCACGGATGTCGTCCTGCATGTCGTCGATGCGCCGGTGCACGTCGTCGAAGCGGGCGTTGACGTTGGAGTTGAGGTCATCGATCCGCCTGTTCAGGCTGGCGTTGCCGCCGGCGATCTGCGCCGAGAGCAGGCCGCCCAGCACCAGGCCGGTCCCGACGATGGTCCCGATGACGGCCTTCGTGTCGGTGCTCATGCTCGTAGCGTACCACCGATCCTGGTGGCGTCGGCCTGTCTCGTCGTCCTGGCGGCCGTCCCGGCCGCGGCGCAGGGCATCCGCACGGTGACGGCGTCCGACGTGCCGATCCCGGTGCTGACACAGGTGCGGCACACAACCACGGTGGTGGTCCCGCCGGCGGAGACCATCGTCGACGTGGTGGCCGGCGACGCCGAGTACTGGGACGTGTCGGCCGCGGCGAACGTGGCCTACATCAAGCCGCTGGATGCCGGCGTGGCGTCGAACGTCACCCTGGTCGCCGAGAGCGGCCGGGTGTGGGCGCTGCTGGTGGCCGAGTCCTCGACGGACGACCCGGACCTGGTTGTCCACGTCGAGGACGCCGAACGCGCCACGCCGGAGCAGGCGCGGCGGCACGCGCCGCGCATCGTCTCGGGCGGCGAGCTGGCCGTCTACGAGGCTGCGGTGACCGCCGCGCAGGCCGAGCGGCAGGCCATCGACGAGGCCGCGGCCGACGGGGTGGCGGCCATCTGGGCGGAGCACGACACGGCGTGGTCGCGCTGGCTGGGCGACTACCCGCGCCGTCTGCGCTTCCCCTACCAGCTCGAACCCGAGGCGCGGCAGGCCCCGTTCCTCGTCGATGCCCTCTGGCACGACGGACGCTTCACGTACCTGCGCAGCCGCGCGCAGGAAACCCCGGCGCTGTACGAGCTGCAGGAGGCGGACCGCCGCTTCGGCCGCACGGGACTGGACCCGGCGCTGGTCTCCTACGAGGTCTTCGCCGACGGCCTGTACGTGGCCGACCACGTGCTCGGTGCGGGACGACTGCAGATCGGCGATTCGCAGACCGAGTGGACGCTGGAGCGCAACCCGGGCAAGTGGCCCTGGCACGCCCGCGCGCTGGTCGGCGGCATGGTCGGCGCGGTGGGCGTGGTCCTGCTGCACGGGATGATGCGATGAGGCAACGGCCCACTGCCATCCACCGCTTCCGTTCTCCCGGCGCACAGCGCCGCCTGCTGTGGGTCTTCCTGCTGGCCGCCGCCTGCGCTCTGGCCGCGACACAGGCCGCCGGGCAGGATCTGCGCGCCCCCGCCGCGCCGTCGGATGCGCCCATCACGGTGACGACCCGGGTACGCCACGTCACCACGGTCGTTCTCCCCGAGAGCGAGTCGATCGTCGACGTGGTGGTGGGCGACGCGGAGTACTGGGACGTGTCGTCGGCGGCGCACATGGCGTTCATCCGCCCGCTGTTCGAGGCGGCCCGGTCGAACCTGGTGCTGCTGACGGCGTCCGGCGCGGTCATCCCCCTCCTTGTGGTCGAGGACACCGAGGCGGCGGTCGACGCCGTCGTGCGCATCCAACCTCCCGGCCGCACGCCGACTCCGGAGACGGCCGGCCCCGGCCCGGTGCTGACGACGACGCTGGCGGTGGCGTCGATGGCGCAGCGCGCCGTCGAGGCATGGGAGGAGGCCGAGGAGGCGGAGGCCAGCGCCACTGGGCGCATCGAGGCGGCCCGGACCGCGGCGCAGGAGGCGCTCGACAGCAGGCGCGAGGCGTATCCGCGGCAGTTGCAGTTCGACTACCGGTGGGCGTTCGACGCCGAGCCGCGCAGCCACCCGTGGCTGGTCGACGGCCTGTGGCACGACGGCCAGCGGACGTACCTGCGGACGCGGGCGACGTCGCCCGTGCTCTACGAGCAGGTCAACGGCGTCCTGGCGCCGGTGCGGGTGGCGGCGGTGCTCGACGAGGTGCTGCACGTGGTCCCGCGGGTACTCGGCCGCGGCGCGCTGGAGGCCAACGGCCGGCGCATCGCGTGGACCGTCGAGCGGCGGGAGGCAGGACCGTGATATTCCCGCGTTGCCTTCGAGCATCGTCAAGGGGTCAGCGGGTCCTTCCGGAGCGACCGGGCGATGTGGTGCTGCTGACGGCCACCCGCGA
The DNA here is from genome assembly GCA_022825925.1 of Pseudomonadales bacterium. Taxonomy (GTDB): domain Bacteria; phylum Pseudomonadota; class Gammaproteobacteria; order Pseudomonadales; family Azotimanducaceae; genus VXNE01. The sequence goes on from JAJDVW010000020.1 coordinate 10,870, forward strand.
GATCGTCCCCCTCCTTGTGGTCGAGGACGCCGCCGCGACCATCGACACGGTGGTATGTGTCGAGACCGGGGTGAGGGTGCGGCGCGGGGTTCGCGCCGTGCATCCGATCGTGCGCATCGCGCCGGTTGCGGGCGAGGCGGAGCGGTAGATGGCCGAGGCAAAGTGGAAGCAGCTGCTCAAGAAGCCGGCCGGCGCGTTGCCGGAGAACGTCGTCATGCGGATCGGCCTCCTGCTGGGGGCCGTGATGGTGGCGGCGCTGGTGCTGACGATGGGCGGCGGGCCGGAAGAGGACCTCTTCGAGGAGGCCGACCCGGAAGCGGTCGACCAGGGATTGTGGGGCCAGTTCCGATCCCGCATGCTGCGGGACCGGGAACAGGTGGCGCTGGACCAGCAGATCGCGACCGAGCGCGAGGCGGCGGCCGAGGAAGCGGCGCGGGAGCAGGCGGCCACCGCGGCGCTGCTCGCCCGCGCCGGGACGCTCCCCGGAGCGGGTAGTTTCGGACCGGTCGGCGGGGCGGAGGATCCGGCGCTGCAAACGGCCGGGGAGATCGAGCTGCAGGAGACGTTGCGCCTGGAGGCCCTGGAGCGCCGCACACGGTCGTTGCGCGCGCCGAGCCTGGTGCAGACCTTCCGGAATCCGGACGAGATCACAGGAGGGAGCGCAGACCCCCTGATGACGCCGGCCGGGCCGGGTCCGGCCGCGAGCGCGCCGGCGGCGCCGGAGGCTGCGGATGGGGATGCAGCGGTGGCGACGGTGGACCCGGCCGCCTTCCTGGCCCAGTCGCAGGAGGCTCAGCAGGCGCTCAACGAGGCGCTGCTGACGGGCCTCGGCGGCGGCGAGCCCGATCCAGGACGGCGCGAGCCGCTGGCGCGCACCGTTCCCGGCGTCACCGGTCCGGAGGTAGGGGCCACGGCCGAGCCGGCGACCGTGACGAAGCCGGCCGACCCGCCCGGGTTCGAGCGCGTCTACGAGGGCTCGTTCTTCTCGGCGGTGCTGGTCAACCAGCTCGACGGCGACTTCGCCGGCCCGGTCCTCGCGCAGGTCGCCATCCCGTTCTACTCGAGAGACCGCCAGCGCATCCTCGTCCCGCGCGGCACGCGGCTGCTCGGCACGGCGCAGGCGGTGGGCGACGAGGACCAGAGCCGGCTGGCGGTCGGCTTCCACCGGATGATCTGGCCCGACGGCCGCTGGGTCGACCTGTCGTTCCACGGCCTGAACCAGATCGGCGAGAGCGCCCTGCGGGACCAGGTGAACCGGCACTACTGGTCGATGTTCGCCGCGGCCGGGGCGGTGGGCGTGCTCGCCGGCCTGACGCTGCAGGGCGCCGACCCGTATGCGGGCGGCGGCGCCGGCTTCCGGGCCGGGGCCGGGCAGGGTTTCGGGCAGTCGGCGACCCAGATCCTGCAGCGGTTCCTCAACCGCATGCCGACGATCACGATCCGCGCCGGGCACCGGCTGCGGGTGTGGGTGACGTCGGACTTCCTCGTGCCGCGGCCCGAGCCGCACCCGGAAAGGATGTTCCGATGAGCAAGAGATGGCGATGGCTGGTGGCGGCGGTGGTGCTGGCCGCGGTCCTGGGCACGTGGTCGGAACGGCGGGTCGATGCCTGCGCGTTCGTGATCGTGATGGGATTCGGCAGCGGCGGCGGGACGGACTTCTGCGCGCCGATCGCGGTCGCGCAGCAGGTGACGGAGATCGCGCGGATGGTCGACCAGCTGACGGAGTTGACGAGCATCAACGAGGTCCTGAGTGGAGACCCGGGCGGCCCCGGCAACATGCCCCGGCTGCGGGAGCTGGAGGACGAGCACTGGTGGCGCCAGTACTTGGGCAAGGGGCTGGCGACGTCGACGGCGATGGGCGGCACCGGGCTGTACAACCAGCGGGTGCCGGGGATGTCGGACGAACCGGGATGGCTGGACATCCTGTCTGCGCCGCGCCTGGGCGACCCGACGTCGAGCACGGTGCTGCTGGGCGGCCGGCCGGCGACGGAGACGAATCCGGCCGAGCCGAGCGCCTTCCGAACCTGGCCGATCCCGAGCGGCCCGGCGTGGTCGAACGCCGGCCGCAACGCCGCCCGCGAGGCGATCGACGTCCTGGGCGACGTGGCCGAGGGCACGGCGACGTGGCGCACGGTGTGGGACGACATCGAGGCGGCGCTGCCGAACAGGGTCCGCGCGGCGGATCTGCGGGGCCTGCGGCTGGCGCGCGCCGTGACGGACCGCATGGTGGAGACCTGGCGGCGGCGGGAGCGGCGGGCGGCGGCGGAGCTGCAGCACGCGCACGCCATCGCCGAAGCGGCCTCGACGCTGACGGCGCAGGTGGGCGAGACGGCGGCCCACCTGGGAGAGCTGCGCGACGACGACCTGATGCGCGAGCAGCGGGTCGACCAGGCGCTGCTGGCCAATAGCGTGACGCAGACCGAATTGCTGCTGGCGCAGGCGCAACTGCTGGCGCAGGAGAAGGGGCTGGAAGCCCGGGAGCGCTACTACGAGTTCGAGCGGGAGCGGCGCGAGCGGGAAGCGCGGTGGATCGCTGACGCCGGGCGGGCGCAGACGGAGATGGAAGCGTTCGCCACGCAGTCCAGGGGGTTGGCGGCGCGCCGGACGGACAGCTTCCGGAACGCGCTGCTGGGGTCTGCCGGGTTGTAATCTCCCCTGGAGAAACCGACCCGGCGACCACAAGGAGGAGAGTATGGGACCTCGGACAGGCATAGGCGTGTTGTGTCTCGGGCTGCTAGCGCTAGCGGTGGGATGCGGCGGCGGCGACGAACGCGAAGTCGAGGCACTAATCGACGAGCTCGAAGGGATCTACGCGGAGACAGTGGCGGCGCAGGAGGAACGGGCGGCGCTGGCGATAGAGCGGGTGGGCAGGCCCACCTGCAGCGACGAGGAGGGCTTGCGCGACGGCTTCTGGTCCGCGGAAGAACTGGAATCGATGCTGGCGCGGCGGAAACGGCAACAAGAAGAGTTCGAGACGAGGCTGTTGGAGCCCTTGCGGGAACACCTGGAAGGTGTTGCCCGATTGCGTGATCTGCTGGAGCGTGATGCGTGGGACGAAGTGCGTATCGGAAGTGGTGGACCGGTGGACTATGTCCGACGGGCGAAGGAACGCGCGGAGGGCATGCTGGCGGCAGCTCGGTCGCAGCTCGAGGCGGAGACATCCGGCCTGAACGAGCAATTCGCGGAGGCGCGGTCGCGGTTCAACAGCATGGCACAACTTGAGCGGTCGGACTGCGCGAGGTAGCGGTCAGGCATGACCTTCCTCCAAGAGATCCTGCTGCTGCTGGAGCAGAGCGGGATCTTCGTCGAGCAGATCCAGCAGAGCGTCGCACCGGCGGTGATGGGGGCCGGTATGGACCTGTGGCGGGGGCTGGCGGCCATCATGATCGTCTGGTACGGGACGCAGATGGCGTTGCGCGGCTACGGCGTCGACATGGCGGGGGTTATCCGGCTGGTCATCGGCCTGTCGATCCCCTTGGGGATGCTGCAGTTCTACAGGTCGCCGCTGCCCGGTGCAGGCTTGAGCGTGCCCGAGTTGATAACTCGCATGGGGCCATGGTTGCAAGGGGTGATCGGGGGCAACACGCTGGATCGCCTGTGGCAGCAGATGGAGCTGGCGATAGGTGCCTGGACCGGCCTGTTCACGCGTGGGCAGGCCGTAGGCGGGGTGTTCATGGCCGTCTGGCGTACGGTAACGGACCCGATGGCGGTGGTGGACGCAGTGTTCGACCTCGCGGTGACGGTGGTGATGATGTCGATCACGCTGCTCTCTCTCCTCGTTGTGTTTGCGGTCGGGCAGGGGCAGGTCATGTGGGCGCAGATCGCGCTGGGCATCGCCGTGATGCTGGGGCCGGTGTTCATTCCGTGGATCGTGGTGCCGCCGCTGTCGTTCCTGTTCTGGGGGTGGTTCCGCACGGTGATCAACTACTCGCTCTACGCCGCAGTGGCGGCAGCGGTGTTCCAGGTCGTCGGCGAGATCGGCATCTTCGCCCTGCAAGGGTGGACGGGCGACTTCACGCCGCCGGCAGGGAGCCCCGAGGTGGAGTGGACCGGACCGTCGGGCCTGACGACGGCGATCCGGCGGATGGCGCTCACGGTGCCATACGTGATCGCGGCGGGGCTTGCGATGTTCAAGGTGGGCGAGCTGACGCAGATGCTGACGTCTGGAGCCGGGAATGCGGCCTCGGGCATGGGCCAGCGGGTGACACAGGCGGCCAGCGCGGCGCGGATGGCGGCGACGGGTGGGCTGTAGGCGCGGTTACTCGAGCCAGCGCAGTACAGCGACGGCGACCCCGCCGATGCCGATGATGCGCCAGGTGAGGCCGTTGATCTGGGTGGCGATGTCGGCGCGCAGCTCGGCGACACCGGCCTTGAACTGGTCGGTGGTGACGTGGTCACCGTGCTCGGCGGTCTGTTGCACGTCGCCTACTCGTCGGCGTCGGGGCCGGGAAGCACCACGCGTTCGATGGTTAACAGACGCTGGCCGACCTTGCCGAGCTCGACTTCGACGGCGTCGAGGCGGGTGTCGAAGCGTGCGTGGTCCTCGCGCATGTCGGCGCGGAGGTCGCGCATGTCGGCGCGGAGGTCGTCGATGCGAGTGTTCAGGCCGCCGAGCTGCGCGGAGAGGAGCCCGGCCAGCACAAGGCCGGTTCCGACGATGGTGCCGAGGATCGCCTTGGTGTCCGTACTCATCGACGCAGGGTACTACGTCGGGGAGGAAATGCTGAATGGCGGGTCGTGAGTTCGCGGAGATCTGGGGCGAGCAAATGCACGCGGCGCGGCACCTGCGCATCGTGTCGGGCGTGCTGGCCCTGGTGCTCGTGGTCATGGCGGTCGCCCTGGTGCGTCTGGCTTGGGCGCCGCAGCCGCGGCCCCTGGTGGTGCGCGTCGACGAAGTAGGCCGCGCCGAGGCGGTGGCCTACGAGGCGATGCAGGCGCAGGCGGACCCGCTGGACCCGACGACCGGGTACTTCCTGCATCGTTTCGTGGTCGACCACTACTCGCGTCGCCGGGCCACGGTGGAGGACCACTTCAGCCGGTCGCTGTGGTTTCTTTCGGCGGCCGTGGCCAACACGGCGTACACGGCCGAGGCCGAGGCGGTGGCGCAGATGGCGCTGGGGCTGGCCGGCGAGGAGTTGCAGGTGGAGAACGTGCAGGTCCGGATCGTGCCGCAGCCGGAGGAGCCACACGGGGCAGCGGCGACGTTCGACCTGGTGCGGCTGGCACGCGGCGAGGAGACCGCGCGCGAGGGCTGGTCGGTGTCGATGCGCTTCGGGTTCCTGCCGGAGATCCCGGCCGAGCTGGTGGTGCACAACCCGATGGGGATCGTGATCTCGTTCCTGCAGGGCGACCGCATCGTGACAGGCGGGTGAATGGTCCCGCATATGGAGGACCGGGTGGCGGCCCTGGCGGCGCTGGGCTGGACCGGCCGCGACGCCGAGTGGATCGCGCTGGTCTGCCTGCACAGCGGTGTCTTCCTGCCCGCGCAGTACCTGGCTTTCATCGGCCGGACGCATCGGGAACCTGTCAGACGGCTCATGAAGCGCTGCGACGGCATCGCGGTCGAGCAGCCTTGGAATGGCAGCCGCGCGCGGCTATGCCGGATCGTCGGCCGTCCGGTGTACCGGGCGCTGGGCGCGGAGCACGTGCGGCACCGGCGCGAGGCCAGTCGCACGGTGCTGCTGCGCCGGCTGCTGTCGCTCGACTACGTGCTCGAACACACGATGGAGCCGTGGCTGGCGACGGAGGACGAGAAGGTGTCCGCACTGGCCGCGGCGGGGATCCCCAAGACGTCGCTGCCGCGGCGCCGCTACGACCGGGAGTCGGGGTCGACGACGCGGTATTTCGCGCACAAGCTGCCGGTCGCGCTGGACGACGGCCGGGCGACGTTCGTGTACGTGCAGGCGGAAGACTCCAGGCCGCGCGCGGTCCGGACGTGGGGCCGGCTCCATTCCCCCTTGTGGTCGGTTCTGCGCGCGAGCGGCCGCGCGGTGCAGGTCGTCGTGGTGGGACGGGACCCGACGCGCCTGGCGGCGGCGCAGGGGGTGCTGGACGGCTGGATGCGAGCGCCGAGGGCGACTTCGCCAGACGGTGCCGCCGCGGCGCGGGCCGAGGCCGAGCGGCTGCGCGCGGCCCTGGCGTCGATGGATCGGCGGACGCTGGACGCTCACGGCGGCCTGAACGCCGCGGCTCGGCGCATCGCCGAGCTGGAGGAACGGACGGGCGACCCGGGCCGGCCGGCCATCGACAGCGGCCGGACTTGGCGGTCGAGGCGGGTGCCGGCATGAGGGGGACTCGACGTCGACCAGGAACCCGGTCGACGTCGACGATCGGGCTGAAAACGGGCAGTACAGATTCGTTTTCGGGGCGAAAGTCCGCCGAGCGGCAGCCGGAAGGCGCTTGGGGCAATGTTCACGGGTCGAATCGCGGCCCGCAGTCGACGTCGCCAGCGCGGAGCTCGGCGCGGATCCGCGCGCGCTCGAGGACGGACTTTCGCCTCGTCGCAGGGATGCCGGCATGACGAGGCTGCTGGTCGGGGTGATGGTCGTCGGCGTGTGGTGGGTCTGGTGGCCGTTCCCGCCGGCCGGCGCCGACCCGCTCGCCGACCTGGTGGCAGTGCGGTCTCCGAGACTGCTGGCGGCCGTCCGCGCTTGGCACTACCTCGCGCCGGGAGTCTTCGTCATCGGCGTCTGGTCGGTTGTGGTCGCGGTCCACCGCGTGTGGTTCGGCGGCGGCGCGAGCGGGTCCGGGAAGGGAAAGCTGCCGCACTGGCCGCTGGCCGCCGAGAACCCGGCGCCGGCCGTGGTGGTCGGCGAGGTGCACCACCCGACCGAGGTGCGCGAGGTGGCGGACCCGAGCTGGCTGACGCTCCCGGAACGCGGCCTGTACACCGGCGTCGCCATCTTCGGCGCGGTCGGCTCGGGCAAGACGTCGGGCTGCATGCGGCCGTTCGCGCAGCAGCTCCTGAACTGGCAGGCGCAAGACCCGAGGAAGCGCACCGCAGGCTTGGTGCTGGAGGTCAAGGGCGACTTCTGCCATCAGGTGCGCGGCATCCTGGAGGAGGCCGGCCGGGGCGAGGACTACATCGAGCTGGGGCTCGGCGGCCGGTGGCAGTGGAACCCGCTGGGGGACAACAACCTGGACTCGTCATCGCTGGCCTACACCATCGCGAGCCTGATCAACCAGCTCTACGGCCGCGGCAAGGATCCGTTCTGGCAACAGGCCTACGTGGACCTGGTGCGCTGGATCATCGAGCTGCACCGGATGTCTCCGGAGCGCTGGGTGACGCTGCGCGACGTGTACCGCTGCACGCTGAGCTCGGACCTGTTCGAGGCGAAGCTCGTGGAGGTGGCCGCCCTGGTCGAGCCGCCGGAGACGGTCCGGATCGGCAGCGCGGACTTCGCGGCGCACGCCCCGGCGCTGACGGACGGCAGGGACTGGGACGATGCCGGCCAAGATGCGGTCCGGACGGCGGCCGACCCGGAGCTGCGCGAGCAGCTGGCGGAACTGGACGTGGCGTTCACGGTGGAGGAGCCGCTGCCGGCGGACCCGGCGCGGGTGGCGCAGCTGGCCGCGGTGCGGCTGTGGTACGAGAACGACTGGCTGAAGCTGGACCCGAAGCTGCAATCGAGCATCGTCAAGGGGCTGAGCGTATTCCTTTCGGTGTTCGACATGCCGGACGTGGCGTCGGTGTTCTGCCCGCCGCCGCCGGAACGGGAGACGGCGCCCGAACAGACGCCACCCAAGGGGGCCGCGCCGCCGACGGCGGGCGTCGGGCTGTTGCGCCGGCTGCCGGCGCTCGACGAGCTGATCGACGGCGGCAAGGTGCTGTGCCTGAACATGCCGGCCGGGCGCAACCCGGGGCTGAGCCGGGCGCTGGGGGTGATGCTGAAGCAGGCGTGGCTACAGACGCTGCTGCGCCGGCCGGCCGAGCGGGCGCGGCGGCCGGAGCGGGAGCAACGCCCCGCGGTCTTCCTGTGCGACGAGTACCAGAGCTTCGCGACGGTGGGCGAGGAGGACCCGTCGGGCGACGAGAAGATGTTCGCGCTGACGCGGCAGTCGCGTCTGATCCCGATCGTGGCGACACAGTCGATCTCGTCGCTGCGGGCGGTGCTGGGGCAGTCGGACGCGGCGTGGCGGGCGCTGCTGCAGACGCTGCGGACGCGGGTCTTCCTGTCGCTGGCCGACGACGCCTCGGCGCAAAGCGCGAGCACGATGTGCGGTCAGGTGCCGCGGATGAAGGCCTCCTACACGGTATCGGAGCAGACCAGCCGGGCCGCCGTGTCGGTGCTGTCGGGGTCTGCCGGCGGCGGCACGGGCAGCGTGGGAGCGAGCAAGGCGTTCTCGGAGCGGCGCGAGCCGCTGTTCCACCCGCGGGACTTCACGGTGCTGGACAACTACCAGGCCATCGTGATCCCGTACGACGGCCGCCGGACGCTGGACGCGTGTCGGGTCTACCTGAAGCCGCACTTCCTGCCGCGGGACCGGCCGTACTGGCGTGCCCGCGCGGCGGGAGAGATCTGATCGCGGCAAGGACGCCGAGGGGAAGCCGATAGATGGAACTCGGAATCGCCGACCTAAAACCTTTCCTGCCCGGGCTCGAGGACGTCCTCGACGACGAGGAGGTGTCGGAGGTGATGATCAACGGCCCCGGCCAGGTCTTCGTCGAGCGCCGCGGCAAGATGACGGCGTTCGAAGCGCCCCAGATCGACGCCGACGCCATCGCGCGGGCGTCGATCCACATCGCCCGGCCGCTCCGGAAGGACCCGCTGACCGAGGCGGTCATCGACGCGCGGCTGGAAGACGGCTCGCGCGTGGCCATCTGCAGCCCGCCGGGCTCGCCGACGGCCGTGATCACCATCCGGCGCTTCGGCGGCCGGGCGTTCACCATCCGCGAGCTGGAGGAGATGGGTTCTCTCCCTCTCCCTGTGGTCGACGAGGCTGCGGCTATTCTCCGCCACGACGGCAACCTGCTGATCGCCGGCGGCACGGGGTCCGGCAAGACGACGCTGCTGAACGCGCTGGCCGCGCTGCTGCCCGACGCCGATCGCGTCGTCTCCATCGAGGACACGCTGGAGCTGCAACTGCGGCGCACCAACTGCGTGCGCTTCGAGGCCCGCGGCCTGGCGGGCGGGGTGACGATCCGCGACCTGGTGCGGCACAGCCTGCGGCACCGTCCGGACCACATCGTGGTGGGCGAGGTGCGCGGCGCGGAGGCCGCCGACCTGCTGCAGGCCCTGAACACCGGCCACGGGGGCAGCCTGGCGACGGTGCACGCGAACAACGCCGAGTCGGCGCTGTCGCGCCTGGCGAGCTGCGCGATGCAGGCCTCCGACGCGCTGCCGTGGTCGGTGGTCTGCCGCGGGGTGGTGGACGGCATCGAGGCGGTGATCCACCAGACGCGGATGCCGACGGGCGAGCGGAAGGTGGCGCAGATGGTGCGGGTGAAGGACTACGACGCGCAGAACAACCGCTGGGTGGTCGAGCCGATCTGGCCGGCAGAGCCCGCCCGCGTGGCCCCGACCCCGGCGAACACGTCCGGTGGAGGAGCGTCGGGGAAACCGACGAGGACCTCGGCAAAGAGGCGCCGGAGGCGGAAGCGGTGACGAAGGATCAGTCCGGGTTTGTGGTCTGCGGCGCGCCAGCAGCGGGCAGCAACACCCGCTCTAGCGTCAACAGCCGCTGGTCGACCTTGGCGAAGGCGACCTCGACGGTGCGCAGCCGGTCGTCGAGCCGGCGGATATCGCCTCGCATTTCGCGCATGTCGGCCCGGATCTCGGCGATGTCGCTACGGATGCCGCCCATCTGCACGCTCAGGGCGATGACGGCGACGACGATGGTGCCGATGATCCACTGCGCGTCCCGGCTTGGCATTGGCCGTGCAGGTTACCACGCGGCCGTGAAAGGTCGCGCCAAGGATCTTCTGAGAGATGGACTACCAAGAGCAGCTGCTAGGGATCGTGGCGATTGTGGTCAGCGGGCTGCTGTTCCTGTTCAGCCCGGGCGGCGCGAAGCGGATGGTGGCCGGGATCGTCTTCGGGGTCGGCTTGGCGGTGGGCGCGGCGCGATTCCTCACCTGGATCTTCTGAGGGACAGGGGAAATCGACGTGAGACGCGGATGCCGACGGGCGAGCGGAAGGCGGAAGCAATGGTCATGCTAAGAGTCATTATCGTGACCATTCGGGGACCACAAAGGGGGAGAGCATGACAGAGAGCGAACGTGACCGCGGCGACGTCGAGGAACAGGCACCGATCCCGGTCGGGAACCGGGAGGAATTCGAGGACGCGCTGCCGGGGCTGTTCGACGGCGGCCCGCCGATCGAGGCCCCGTCGGCCGAGGCGCTCGAGCAGTGGGGCGTCGACCTCGAGGACGAGGGAGGCGGCATCGAGGAGCGGTGATGGTCAAGCAGCGGAGCGACCAGGCGGACGAGTACCACAAGCAGTTCGCCGAGCGCGTCATCGAGGCGCTCAAGGCGGGGGCGGCTCCCTGGCAGAAACCGTGGCAGCCGGGCGAACGGGTTCTGCCGCACAACTTCTCCAGCGGGCGGGACTACCGCGGCGGCAACGCCGTGTACCTGGCGATGCAGGGGCTCGACCGCGGCTACGCGGACCCGCGCTGGGGCGGCTACCGGCAGATCGAGCAGGCCGGCGGGCACGTGCGGAAGGGCGAGAAGGGCACGCCGATCATGTACGTCGAGTTCTACCGTCGCATGCAGGTCCGCGACGAGCGGGGCAAGCCGGTGCTCGATGGCGAAGGCCGGCCGACGTTCACCTCGGAGAAGCGCGCCCGGCCGCTGGTGAAGGTCCAGCACGTCTTCAACGTCGAGCAGACCGAAGGGCTGAAGCTGCGGTCGCTGGACCGCGCGGCGCCGGAGTGGGAGGGCCACCAGCGGGCCGAAGCGGTGATGCGGAACAGCGGCGTCCGGATCAACCACCGCGCCGGGGACCGGGCCTACTACAACCAGACGGAAGACCGGGTGGTGCTGCCCGTACGGAGCCAGTTCCCGACGCAGGCGGCCTACACGCACACGGCGCTGCACGAGCTGGGGCACGCGACGGGGCACGAGAAGCGGCTGAACCGGCCGACCCTGACCCACCATGGCGGGTTCGGCTCGGAGACGTACGCGCGCGAGGAGCTGCGAGCGGAAATCTCGGCGATGATGGCCGGCGAGAAGCTCGGGGTCGGACACGAGCCGCGCCACGGGACGGCGTACGTGGCGTCGTGGGTGAAGGCGCTCGAGAACGACCCGCGGGAGATCCGAGCCGCGTGCGTCGACGCGCAGCGGGCGTCCGACTGGCTGCTGGCCCGCGAGCGGGAGCGGGTGGTTGAGAAGGAACGGCCGGCGCAGGAGCAGGTCAGCGGCGCGAGGACGCCGGCGCCGGAACCGGAGCGCGCGGCACCGGCCCGTACCGATCACTTCACGGCCGACGCCGGGCGCGAGACCGACAGCTCGCGCGGTCGTCAGGTCGAACGGCACCCGGCACCGAGTCGTTGAGACGCGTCGGCGAGGAGCACAGGGGGTGAAACCTCGTCGGCGACAGGGGCGCTGGCCGGTCCTGGGGCTTGTGGCCGGCCGGCGTTCCGCATTTCGTGACACACTCTCTCGCACCCCGACAGGGAGGCTTGGGAGGAACTGCTGCCGGAGACGATCGAGGCGTTGCAGCCACTCGCTGATGGCGCGCAGCATGTTGGGGAGTTGTTCTCGACTTGGTGGTGGCTGATTGCCATCGTTGTCGCTCTGGCGATTCTCCGAGCTCGCCGATCTCGGAAATCTCGCGATCCACTCGGCGTCGCGGCCGGTCCCAGCCCGTACGGCCGCCAGGGCCGTCACCGCGGCGGTTACCCGAGAAGTACCGAACGATGGAAGCCGGGAGCTTCCCGGTCCGATGTGGCGCGCCTCGGTGACCCGAAGGCGCAGCAGGATTTCATCGATAGAGTCGATTTTCGAGCGCGCCGCCTGCTCAACAAGCCGGAATACAGGATCCTCCGAATCCTAGAGAAGGTCACGCGCGAGATTGGCGGGGGTCATCGCGTCATGGCCCAGGTCAGTCTTGGCGAGGTAATCGCACCCCAGTCCACATTGGCGTCCGACGAAGCGCTCGCGTTCCGGTCGATCAACAGCAAGCGCCTGGACTTTCTGGTCATCGACCGTACCGGCATGCCGGCGCTGGCGGTGGAGTATCAGGGGCATGGCCACTACCAGAACGGGGCATTCCAGCGCGATGCCGTGAAGCGGGAAGCCGTCAGGAAGGCCGGGATCCCCTGGCAGGAGATTGCAGCCGAGTACAACGATGCGGTCGAGGAGAGCCGAATCCGCGAAGCGTTGCAGCCACGCCTGTCGTGGGAGAAACAAAGGCGCGTCGCGTCTCCGCCCGCACGTTGAGGTGGAAGCGTTCCAGGCGTCCCGAGCGGGCCGTCCAGCGGGTCCGGGCCAGTCCTGGGACTTGTGGCCGGCCGACGTTCCGCACCTTAAATTTCCGGCACGGGCGCATCGGTCGAGCGGGTGGATCGAGAGGTGGTGCGGCTACCAGTCGGTTTCGGCGGCTTGGTCGTACGTTTCTTGAGCGTGAGGCGGCCTCCGGGGGTCGACACAACGTCGAGCAGGCCCGCCGGGGTTTGGATGACTGCGTACCGCATTCCTTCGGCGGTTTCTTCCGCCGGGTGGCGTTCGGATGGAGGTTCGGCAACTGCAGCCGCTGCTTCCGCAGGAGCTTGAGGCTGTGTACCGACATCGCGTTCAGCTTGCCGGCCACTCATGAACGCCAGAATGCGGCTGTGTTCCGCTAGGGTGCGGCTGTGTTCCGCCAGAGTGCGGCCGTGCTCCACGAGGGTGTGAAAAGTGCGGTTGTGGGCGGCGCGGCTCGAGCGGTGCGATAGCCAGATACTGATCAGCGTCGCTACCGTGCCGATGATGGGACCTGCTACGGTGAGCCAAGCGACCCAAGCTTCCACGACCGTATGCTGAATCGCCAGCGCTGGCGCTGTCAAACGTTTTTCTCCGCGTATGGCCATGGCACCATGTGGTAAAGTCTCCATGTGTTGGCTATCGCGCTTGTCGCCCAGAAAGGCGGCACCGGCAAGACGACGCTCGCCCTGACGCTCGCGGTGGGAGCCGAGCAGGCTGGTCGCACGGCCGTCGTGCTGGACATCGATCCGCAGGCGACCGCCTGCAAGTGGGGAGACCGGCGGGAGGCTTCGACGCCCGTCGTTCTGGATGCGCAGCCGGCCCGGCTGGGACGGGCACTGGAGACGGCCGCGGCGCAGGGCGTCGACCTGGTCGTGATCGATACGCCGGCCCGCCTGGAGACGGCTGCGCTTGAGGCAGCTCGCCTCTCTTCCCTTGTGGTCATCCCGTGCCGGCCGCTGATCTTCGACATCGAGACGGTGCCGACGAGCCAGCAGGTCGTCACGCTGGCGGGAGGGCCGCCCGTCGTCGCGGTCCTGAACGCGACGCCGCCCCGCGGTCGCCGTGCCGAGCAGACCCGCACGGCGCTCGAAGACTTCGGGATCGTGGTCTGTCCACACACCCTCGGCCAACGGGCCGCAGTCGGCGATGCGGTGGCCATGGGCCTGGTCGCCGCCGAGTTCGCCCCGGCGAGCGTCGCGGCCGCGGAAGCGCGCGACGTCGCGCACTGGATTCTCACGGAGGCAACATGCCGAAACAGCCGGACTTGAGTACGTCACTCCGGAAGGCCGCCGGCAGCCGGACCGCGCAGCCGTCGCCAGCGGCAAGTCCGCAGACCGGTTCACCGGCGACGGTGCCGCCGAGTCGGGCCGGCACCGTCTCGATGACGCTCCACGTGCCGCTAGAGGTCCGGAACCAACTGAAGCGCTTGGCGCTGGACCGCCGGACGACGCTCCATGCGCTCTGCGGGGAGGCGTTCAACATGCTCTTCGCCCGGGAGGGCCAGCCGGAGATCGCGCCGACGACACCACGACGAGGGAATGGGGCAATGGCGTAATGGTGACAATATGCCATGCCGCCATGGCCCCACACAGGGGAGAGGAGAAGTATGGGATCACGCGGGATTGACGTACCGTTCTCGTCGCGGCGCTCGGCCGAACGAGCTGTCCGGCGCGTGCGGCAGGCGGAGGTCGTGGAGTGGTACCGGCGACTGCGCAAGGCTATCGCCGAAGCGGAGCGCACCTGGCGCGCCAGAACACCAAGACCAGAGGGGTGAAAACAGTGGCGGGAGTAGATTGGGAAGCCGTGACTGTGTTCGTTGTGTGCGTGTCAGTTGCGATCGTCGGCGTACTTGAAACTCCTCCGCCGGAAGCCGAACCACAGTACCCAGACGTCAAGGTTCGGTCCCTGAACGAGGGCAATGCCATCCAGATCGTCGCGCACGTTGCTGAGGCACTGCGACAGGCCGGGTACGAGACGGCAAGCGGTGACTGGACGACGGCCGCGTGGAACGCGGGCAGCTACGATCAACTGGTGGCGATGGCGGACCAGTGGGTGGCAGTCGATGACAGTCCAAACTGAAACCACCAAGGAATCGTTCACGCTGGGCGCTTACATCGAAGGCATCCGCGAAGGATGGCCGGAGCCGGATATCGAGCGGTGGATCGTGTGCGGCCTGCCGCGGGACTTCAACATCCTGGGCGTGGCGGAGCAGCGGAAGGCTCTGGCGGAGCGGGTGCCGCTGACGCACTCGAAGTGGGATGCGCTGCTTGCCGCGGTGGTCGAGCACGTGGCGTGGCTGCACGGGCACGAGCGCCCGGCGTGGGTCGACGAGCCGGAACGGTTCCTGGACAGCACCTGGGTCCTGTCCCCGATCCGGTCGGGCCGGATGGAGTCGCTGATGTACGCGCCGGCCGCGTTCCTACGGCACGGGGCGATACCGGACCCGCGGGATCTCGACAGTCGAGGGGGCGAACGGTATGAGTGGACCCCTTGACCGGGAGACAATCGTCAAGCTGTTCGACGAGTTGTCGGCCGAGCTGCGGTTCAGCCGGACGCGAGCGCAGATCTACATCGTCGGCGGAGCCGCGATGAGCCTGGCGTTCGACCGGGAAAGGACGACGAGAGACGTGGATGCGCGGATCGACACCGGGCATTCCCGGCTGGTGGAAGCCGTTAGGAAGGTCGGCCGCCGGCACGGCCTGGGCGACACGTGGCTCAACGACCAGGCGACGACGGCGATCCCGCGCGCGTCGGACAGGCGGGCGGAGACGCTGTACCAGTCTGCGCACCTGACGGTCACTGGCGCGTCGTCCAGGCACCTCTTGGCGATGAAGCTGCTGGCAGCGCGGGGCAAGGACCGGGAGGACATCACGGTGCTGTGCAAGCACCTGGGGCTGAAGGGTCCGGAAGAGGCGATCCGGATCTACAAGGAGCTGTTCCCGGACGAGCAGCTCAAGAACCGGGCGAGCGAGTTCCTGGACTTGGCGTTCCGGACGAGAACGCAGGGACACGAACGGGACGTGGGGCCGGGCCGGTGACAGCGCCCGGCAGTGATACCATGGCCGGAGATGCCCAAGCTGTACGCGGCCTCTGTGCTGAAGGCGTTCCAGTCAGCCGGCGCGGCGCCGGAAGCCGCGGAGCAGGCAGCGTCCGACATCGGGTGGCTCACGAAGGAGCTGTCCGGTCTCACCGGCCGCGTCAATCTGGTAATCGCCCTGCTGTTGGTGATGCTGACGCTGCTCGCGATCAACACCTATCGGTTGGGCGTCACCAACGGCACGTTGGCAACGCACGTCGGACACGATACCGCTGAGCCATCCCCACCCGAGTGAACCAACCGGCCGCAACCGACGCTTCTCCCCCTTGTGGTCTCCCCACCCGAGTGGCTACATGGTGCCATGGGGACAATCCACAAACGCTCCTATGCCGCTACTGGCATGCCGGCAGCCGGAGCGCGGGCCGGCTGCTGCGAGCTTCGCAGGCGATGGAACGCCTCGCGGTTGCGCCGACGGGCGTGAGCCTCAATAATTTGCGTTATCGACGCCTTGTCCGGTTGCGGCAGCGCCTTGAAATCAGCCTGCATCGTTCGTGGCCCATCATACTGCGCCCAGGTGACGACCCAGCCGTCGCGCCCCTCCTTGTGGTTCGCGAATCCCGGCAGCCGCATCACCCGAGCGACGTCCGTCACGACACGATCGCCGCCGTAGGCGTTCGCCAGACGGGTCATCGTCGCCTCGGCCGCAGCCGGCGTCCACGCTCCCGGCACCGTGTGCCACAGCACCTGAAATCTGCCCTTCGAGGACTGCATGACCACTGCCGGCGACGGGACCCGTCCGTCGTTGACGTCTGCCCGGAGCTTTCGGAGGCCCTCCCGGCCGTTGTCGTCGAGATCGAGCTGCAATCGCCGGACTTCCGCAATGTCGGTCTTCGTCCGACTCCGGGCACTCGCCTTCACGGTGTTGACCGTGCAGTAGATGTCGTACCCCTGGCGGTTCAGATCCTGAAGCCGCCGCTGGGTGTCCGGTTGCGCCAGCGTTGCTGCCCGCATGACCTCCTGGACGACCCCCGTTTTCGAGCGTCTTGGAACCCCCAGGATCGCGACGTGGTCGGTCGTCGCGAACATCGTCCGCACGTAGCTTGCCGCGGGTGACGATGCCATGCACTGCCTGTATATCACGCCCCGCGTACGGGCTCCAACATGCCAGCTTTGGCCGTGACGCAACCTCTGCACGTTGCGTCACATCCACCGTCACATTGCTACCCCGCTCATCCCCTTGTATTCATTGCTCCGACCCCCTCCTCCACTCTGTGGAGGTTACGGTTCACAAGCCCGGAGCGACCCCCCGAAAATCTGCGATTTTCGGCCCCGGCAGGTGTTCCTGCGTCACACCTGCCGCTGGGGTCGCTCCGGGCTGATTTTTCCCTCCGGGAAGGGGGACAGAAGGACCGCTTCGCGCTCCCGTCCCGCGGCGGTGCAGGTGACGTCGGACACCCTCGACGACCTTGCCCGAATGGATTGCCCACCCGCCGCCTCCCGGCCGCCCCCAGAAGGGATACCCCTTCAGACCGCTCAGAATGCCCTGTACGGCGCCGCAGCCCCCCAGGGAGGGGGGAAGGCCGCGAAACTCCGGTCGCGGCGTCCTGAGGGCCGCACAGGCCGCCTGAGGGGCATTCTGAATCGCCCGGCGAACTACCTTGCCTGGTCTCGGTCGTAATCACGGTCTCGAGACTTCAGATCCGGAAGGCGTGGATGTTTCTGGCGGCCCGGCTCCTGAAGGTAGTCCCGGAACCCCTCCAGCCGTGGCAGCGTCTCGCGGTCCTTGGCGCGGTTCGAGGCTTGTTTGCTCGCGATGATGTCGTCGATCGAGCAGACCGGAAACCCGTCGATGGCGGCGCCGCGGTTCCAGGCATCCTCAAACCGTTCGATGCCGTCCGGCGCGAACACCAGGTCGACGTCGAACGGCCCGTTCTTCAGCTGCACGAAGTCCTTCCCCCGCCGGATCTCGGCGCGCTGCTCGGCCGTGAGGTCGAAGCCCAGCTCCTGCAGGGCTCTCGTCGCCGCCGCCCCGTTGCGAACCGTCTTCTGCACGAACAGGTCCGCATCCTGTGTCGTGTCCGGGAACCCATGCAGGATCGCTCCCGTCTTCCCGATGAACAAGTACTTCACGCCGTGGCGCTGCAGGGCGTCCCGCAGCTCCTCGACCTGCCGGTGGTCAATCGCTCCCATAGCCCAGCCACGCGGGCAGGTGCTGGTTGCACCACCGCCGGTACGCAGCCGTGCTGTCGAACGAGCGGTACGGCTCGTCGTCGAGCACGGGCTTGTACGTGTGGACGAAGGCGTACCGCAGACGGACCTCCAGGGACCGAGCCGCGGCGGCGTCGAACTCGGCTCGCCATTGCGGATCCATCTCGACGCTCACGCTCGCGCCCACTTGCGCGCCTGGCGCAGATTCCGAGCTTCGACGTCGTTCATGCCTCGGCAGGCCGGGCAGCGACCTTGGTGAACGTCGCTCGCGGCCTGTTCGCCGTAACAGCGTGGGCAGTGCACGGTTGGTCCAGCCTCGTGCTGTTCGGCTTCGGTCGTCGCGATTTGGATCGCCTCATCGGCTTCACGTCGAGTGAATCTCCGGTACCGGTCTTCGTCCGGAATACCGCCGCCTCGGCGAGCCAGCGTGCATAGCAATCCGATCTGTTTCTCAGAGGCCGGTTGCTGGCTGGCTGGCTTCGGCGGCTCGGTCTCGCGCGCACGTGCGCGCGACCCGTTGCAGCCAGCCAGCTGTTCAGGATCTGGTAGCCCTATCGTACGTAAGCCCAATGGAGGTGCCCTCAGGGCACCACAACGGTCACTTTGAGGTGCCCTGGGGGCACCACAACGCTCGTCGTCCGGAGCGCTTTGAGGTGCCCTGGGGGCACCACAACGCTCGTCGTCCGGAGCGCT
>JAJDVW010000032.1 GCA_022825925.1 Pseudomonadales bacterium
GTCCACCGCCGTGCCGGCCGAGAGCCGGAGCTCGGGTGTCACGGGGTCCGGAACCGGGTCGTCGTCGTCGGCCACGCCAACCGAGGCGGTGTTTGCGCCGCCGACCGTGTAGCCCGTGCCGGCCTCCACCGTCGCGCTCACCGAGCCGTCCGGCTCGTCCGCACCGTCGTCAGCCGTCGCGACCACTATCGCCACGCTGCCCCCGGTCGGGACCGTGACCTGCCGCGTGCCGGTCTCGCCCGATGCCGCGTAATCCCCGCTCTGGCCCACCGTCAGCGTCACCGCGAGCGGCGAGGACGGCGCGGGCGTCGCCGTCACCGTGAACGACGCATTGCCGCCCTCGGTGATGCCGCTGCCGCCCGAGACCGTAACCTCGGGAACCGCCGCCGGCGTCTCCGGCTGCGCCGCGGCCTTCTCCAGGCAGTCGAGCGCGTCCACCACCGGCCGCCAGCGGCCCGGCGAGTACTTCGCCTTCATCTGCCGCGCCCCGGCCGCCGTCATGCCGCCGGCCTCTTCGTTCAGCCCGGCCAGCGCCTGCTTCCAGCGCGCCACATGCGCCGCGCCGTGCTGCGTCTCCCCGACATAGCCCGCGACGTCCGCCTTCACCGACGCGAGGTCGCAGCCGTGCGCCTGCGCCGTCTGCGTGCCCGCGCCCTGCGGCGAGAGGCGGGCCGCCTCGATCTCGTGCAGCGCCTTCGCCACCTCCACCCAGCGGCTCATGCCCCGGTCGGCGAAGACCTGCGCCTGGGCCGCCGACATCGGCTGGAGCGAGGCGTCCTCCACCCGCTCCCCGAACGCCAGCAGCGCCCGGTCCCAGCGGTCGGTGTGCGACTTGTGGCTCTTCCACTGCGGATCGTTGCGCCACCCGTACATCTTCTTCACCAGCTCGGCATACGGGCCTTGCGACGGCGGCGGGCCGTCATGGTTCAGGATCGTGAAGACGAGCATGTCCGTCGGGCAGGGGCCGCCTCTCGCGCAGTCCTCACGCACCTCGTCGCTGACGCCGTCGGGGTTTTGTCCGAAGTGGCCGAAGGGGCTGTCGAAGTCGTAGAGCGACGTTCCGGTCACGCCGTCGAGGCGCACCACGACGGTCTCGCCCGAATCCTCATGCGCGTCGTCGATGACCTGGATGTGAAAGTGCGCCCGGTCCTGGCCCGCCGCAACCCCGGTGCCGTCGCCCTTGCTGTTCGCCGCCGAGCAGCCGTCGCCGTCGAGCGAAAGCGGCTTGCCGAAGCGGTTGACGACCCTGTAGTCCTCACCCGGCGTCGCCGTGCCCTCGAAGCACACCCGGAACCCCCAGGCGTTCGGAATCGGGTCGAAGTTCGCCGGCACCGGGTCCGGCGGCACCACTATCCGCGTCACGGTGAAATGCGCCCGGCCCGCCGCGCCCTCGCTGCGCTCCAGCGGGCGGTCGTCGTAGCTCGCGATGTAGGCGTAGTCGCTGCGGCTCGCGGCAGCGTCGTCGTTCAGGATCGTGAAGGTCGCCGTGGCGGTGCCCAGCGACACGTCCGGGGGATTCGATGTTCCCCGCAGGCTCAGCGTCGCGATCACCGTCTCGTCCGGCTCGAAGTCGGTGTCGCCGTTCACCCTGATGCTGATAGGCAACGTGGCGGTCGTCTGGCCTTTGCGGATTTGTCCGTCGGCGCAGTTGCCGTGCTGGTTGGCGGTGCTGAGGAAGACCTGGTAGTCCTCGCCGGAGGGAAAGTCGTTGTTGGTGTCGGTATCGAGCGTCGCCGTGCCGCTGAAGCAGACTCGAAAATCGACGTTGCCGACGACGGTCGGCCCGGACAGGGTTATGGAAAAGTCGATCAAAGAGACGAGGTTGGGAATACCGGAGCTTAACTCGGTCAAGTCACCAGGGGCGCCGATGGACAGGGTCGGGGCATCGTCGTCGTTGACCGTCACCGAGGCCGAGGACGGGGTGCCGATGGTGTAGCCGGTGCGGGCGGCAAGGGTGGCGGTAACCGAGCCGTTCGGCTCGTCCGTCGAGTCGTTCGTCGTGGCGACGGTGAAGGTCTGCGAGGTGTTGTTGGCCGAGACCGTGGCGAAGTAGTCTCCCGTGGTCACGAAACTCTGACCGTCGCCAGTCTCTTCCGAGACCGTGAAATCGACCCGCAGGTTCGAGGTCGGCGCCGGGTTCAGATTCAGCGTGAAGGTCGCGTCGCCGCCCTCCGTCACCGCCGAGCCGCCGGTGATCGTGACGGTGGGCTGCGATATTTCGTCGATGGTGATCGTGAAGCTGACTGTTCTGCTGGAATCGCCAGCATCGGTGAGGGTCACCGAGGCACCCTCGCCAGTTTCCGCACTCGAGTCGCTTTGCGCCCGAGCCGTGAAAGAATACGTTGTCCCGGAATGTGATGAGCTCTGGATGCAAAAGTCCCAGTTCGGGATAGCTGCAAGGACACCTGATGCACAGCTTGAAAGTGCTGAGGCGCCCCCGGTCCCACTAACGCTGAAACCGGGCGTCCCGGTCCAGGATGACGGGATGTTCGACACCGTGAACGTCTTCGTCTGGCCTTCGGTGATCGAGTTGGAATCGATCGTCTGCGCGGCGGCCGGGACGGCGAGGCCCGCGAGCAGCGGCAGGCACAGGAGCGCCGCCCACAGGCCGCGCCGAAGGCTGCGGACGGAACGGCGAACGCCCGCGACGGCGCGGGCGGCAGACTCAGGCGGGGAGGCGGAGAGCCTTGGGCCGCGCAGCCATGCGAGCGCCTTCATGGCCGTCACGCGGACGCAGGTCCGGCGACCCGGCGACCCGGCGACCCGGCGACCCGGCGACCCGGCGACCCGGCGACCCGGCGACCCGGCGACCCGGCGACCATTATAGCGCGGGCATCATCCGCGATTGTCAAGACCCCGGCCGGACGACTTTCGCCGCGTCGGCCGCGCGCGCCCGGGAGCGTCGCCAGCGCCGCCCCCATCGTCCGGGCAACCGCCCGCCCTTCGCTCGCCATGGTCATCGCGATGTCTCCGATCCTGTCGCCCGGCATATCGTCCCGCGCACGAGGCGAAAGCCTGCCAAGCTTGGCACTTACCGATGCAAAGTACCATTAAGTCGGGCCTGACGGAAACGCAAGGCGGCGCGCGTCGGTGGCGACGACCGCTACGCGGACAGCGGCAGAGCCGCCGACAGTCGCGCCGACACCGTGCATGACGACGCCCGCAGCGGCATCGCC
>JAJDVW010000095.1 GCA_022825925.1 Pseudomonadales bacterium
GTCGTCGTTGAACCGCAGCGGCCGGTCGGTGTCGGCGTACAGGTACCCGTAGGTGTTCGTCGTCCCCGTCGTCTCGAACGTCAGCGTCCCCGGAATCCCGACCTCCACCCGGAAGAAGTCCGCCTCGCCCGAGACCCCGATCTCCCCCGCCGTCGTCGACGGAATGGCCACCTCCGTCGCCGTCGCCCGGCCGTCGCCGTGGTCGTCCGAAGACGACGCAACCCGCGCGAACGTCAGGATCTCCCCGGCGCGGGTGCTCGCGTACACGTGCTGGCCGTCCGGACTCGCCGCCGCACCGACCGGCTCGCCCTCGGGCGTGGCGAAGGCATGCGGCTCGCCGCCCGGCCGGAAAGACATCGCCACGCCCGGACAGAACGCGTCCACCGCCGGACCCCCGCCCAGGGCCGCGAACGCGCAACCGTCGAGGGCGTTGCGCAGAGCGTCCGGCACCGGCAGCGGCGCAGCCTCCGTCCCGCTCCCTGGCGCGAACCACCGCACGCCCCGGGAGCCCGCCGCCAGCAGCCTCTCCCCCTCCATGTCGTACGCCACCGGCGTGCCGGACAGCTTCACGCCCGTCGCGGTGGCCACAGGCCGGCCCGTTCGCGGATCCCGCTCGATCGCCACCAGCCCGTCGTCGCCGACCGCGTACACGCGTCCCGGCTCGCCGACCACCGCACCGCGCATTCCCCACATGGAAACCGTGCCCTCGAACCGCAGCGCGCCGTCTTCGCCCACCGAGAAGGTGTCCACGCCGGCGTCGCCCACGCGGTGGACCAGACCGCCCTCCGCGTCCAGCAGCGGCCGGCCGCAGCCCGCCGGGTCGCCGGACACCGGCATGTCCTCCGCTCCGCCGCCGTCGACCGGGAACGAAAGCCACCTGCCGCAGTCGTGGGCGAGCACCCGCCCGCGATCCCCTTCCCACACAAGCGACGCCTCGGCGAGGTCGGAATCCACATGGCCGAACAAGGCCAGTCCGCCCGTCGCCGCGTCGCGCTCGAACGCCGTCAGCCCAAGACCCGACGCCAGGTACAGCCGCCCGCCGCCGAACGCCAGATCGCCGGGACGGCGGATCTCCACCGGAACCCCGCGAGCGTCCCGTCCGCCGTCCGCCAGCCGATCCGTCAGACGCAGCCGCACCGGCGCCGCCTCCCTTGCCCACTCGAGCCGGAAGTCGCCGCCGCCTGCGACCGGGACCACCGACACCCGGTGGCTCGAGCCGGCCTCCATGTGGAGCAGTGCGCCGCCCTCATCCCGCCAGCGGCTCGACGACACGAGGGTGCCGGAGTCCGCCTCGGTCAGGGTCACCGCAGGCACCGAGCCGTCGCCCCGCGCCTCGAAGCGGTACCAGCCGTCCACCGGCGCCGTGAAGGTCCACCAGTGCGCGCCGCCGTCCACGCCATGCGCGCTGTGCCCGGACACCGATCCGCGGGCGGCCGTCAAGGCGTCCCCCGGCTCCGGACCGTGCGCCGGGCTGGCGCCGAGCAGCAGCGCCACGAACAGCAGCGGCCACCGGAGCCGCATCCTTCCCACGGTGCCCATTGCGCCGCCAAGCACGGTCTGGGTGCCGGCCTCCACCGTGTCGATCAAGACCCTGCGCGAACCAGCCATCGGCTACCGCGTCGCGTCGAGCACCACGGCGATCGTCTCCGCCGGAGCGATTGCAGTGGAAGTAGGGGTGCTGGCGTGCGCGGTGCCCGACACGATCAGCGTGTACGGGCCGCATAGCGGACCGCTGTCAGGGAGTTTCGGGGCGCAGCCGTCGGCGTGGTTCGTCCAGACGGCCTGCACCTCCACGTAATAGGTTCCCACGACCAGCCTTCCCGTCGTGAGGCGAAAGTTGTCGCCGTTGCCCCCGTCGTCGTTGCGGGGAATCCCGACGCCGTCGTGCCAGCGGCGAATCACGATACCGTCCGCAGCGAGCAGTTTGACGAAGGTGTCCATGGATGAAGCCGTCTCCAGTGTGAGCGTCCCCGCCTGGACGACATCGATGCGGAAGAGGTCCACGTCCCTCAAGTGCAGCGAGCCGGTGGTGACCGATGGATTCGTCACCCGGGTCGCCGACGCAAGATCGTGGCCGTGGTCGAAGCTCTCGCGAACCTCGGCGGAACGGCTCACATCCGTCCAGTCGATGCTGCCGTTCCATGCGTTCGCGCCAGTGCCTCGCGCCGTAACCCGCAGGAGCACGGTGTGGCTGGCGTCTGCGTTCACCATCGGACGCGTCCAGGTCGGGGTGGGGGAGGCGGGATCGTCGAGCGTGCCCCCGGTCACCTCCCAGTCGTATTCCAGCGCGCCGTCGTAGGTGCCGCCGGTCAGCGTCGCGCTCAAGCCGACGTCCGCGCCCTCGTTGCCCGCCGCAATGGCGTCGATGGCCACCGTCGGCGTGTCCGCCGCCGGCAGCGTTCCGTCGCGCCGCGCGCTGCCCGACACCACCAGGTTGTAGTCGCCCTTGGTGAAGGAGTAGATGCCGTACACCGCCAGATAGTAGACGCCGGGCGCGAGCGTCCCGGTGGTGATGCCGAAGTTGTCCTGGTCGCCGTTGTATGCGTTGCTGTACAGGGCCGTGCCGTCGCTGTCGTAGAGACGGCCCCGGGTGTCCAGACTGCCGGTGGAGGCCAGCGTCAGCGTCCCGGCCTTGCCGACATCGATGCGGAAGTAATCTGTGTCGCCGCTTCCATCGCCGGCACTTCCGCCGAGATTTCCGGCGGTGGTTGACGGTATCGCCACGGCCGTCGCCGACCCGGGTTCGTTGCCGTGATCGTCGCTCGTGTCCCGCACGGTGGCCGAGTGGGTCGCGCGCACCGTATCGCTGCTGCCGACGCTGGCGTTCGCGCCGGCGCCCCGTGCGGTGACCGTCAGGCGAATCCCGATGTCGCCGTCCGCGTTCACTGTCGGACGCGTCCAGGTCGGCGTGGCCGAGGCGGCGTCGTCGAGCCAGCCGCGTTCCACTTCCCAGGCGTATTCGAGCGAACCGTCGTAGGTTCCGCCAACCGGCCATGCGCCGAGTTGCTGGCCGACGTTCTCGTTCCCCGCCGGGATGCGGTTTATGGTCAGCGTGGGCGCTGCCGCCACAGGCAGCGCGGTGGACATCTCCTCCAGGCACTCCAGCACCTCGCGCACCGGCGTCCAGCCGGACCACTCGCTCTCGTTCGCTGTCGCTTCGTCGGCGGTGTAGGGCGTGGTTGGCTGGGCCGTCGCGCCTTGCCAGTCGGGAAGCGTCCGTTCGGGATCCTCTCCCCGGTAGGCGATCAGCACGCGGAACCAGTTCGCGCCGTAGCCCGGGGACGAGTTCGCATTGTGATCGTAGTAGTCGGCGATTCTTTCCCAGCGGGCGTCGTCCACGCAGGAGGTCCGCGGCGCCGGAGTGTTGCTGTCCCGCACCAGCGCCGAGCGGTTCGCGTTTACCATGGCGCTGCCGCCGGCGCGGAATTTCGTGTCCGTGCCGCGCACCGTGACGGTGAGGCGCACGGTGTGGCTGGTGTGAGAAGTCACCGAGGGGCGCGTCCAGGTCGGCGTGGCCGAAGCAGGGGCGTCGAGCCTTCCTCCGCTCACCGTCCAGGCGTATTCGGGCGTGCCGTCGTAGCTGCCGCCGGTGAGGGTCGCGGAGAGCGGCGCCGCCGTGCCTTCGTCCCCGTCGGAGATGACCTTGATCGAGACGGACGGCGCGGACGGCAGCGGCAGCGGCAGCGCGGCGTTGCGCACCAGGGCGGTGCGGCTGGCAGTCGCGGTATCGCTCGTGCCGTTGCGGGCGTTCGCGCCCGTGCCGCGGGCGGTGACTCTCAATTGCACTGTGTAACTGGTGTCGGCGCCGACCACCGGGCGGGTCCAGGTCGGCATGGCCGAAGCCGCATCGTCGAGCGCGCCGCCGGTGACGGTCCAGGCGTATTCGGGAGTGCCGTCGTAGGCGCCTCCGGTGAAGAACGCGCTCAAGCCGACCGTCGTGCCCTCGTCGCCCGCCGGAATCGCGTTGATCGTGACGGACGGGGCGGACGCCACCGGCGGCGGGATGTTCTTGACGCGGGCGGTGGTGCTGGCGGTCGCCGAGTCGCTCGTGCCCTTGCGGGCGTTCGCGCCCGTGCCGTGCACCGTGACGGTCAATTGCACTGTGTAGTCGGTATCGGCGTTCACCGACGGGCGTGTCCACGTTGGCCTCGGCAAGGTGGGGTCGTCCAGTGCTCCCCCGGTTACGGTCCAGTGGTACTCCGCGAGCCCGTCGTAGGTGCCTCCGCTAGAGCTAAAGCCCCCGCGAAGCACCACCTTGGTTCCTTCCTCCCCCGCTGGGATGGCGTCGACCCAGACCTGAGGTGCGTCGGCCACCGGCCGGATGGTCTCGCGCACCAGCACCGACTGGCTGTCGTTGGCCGTGTCGCTGGTGCCGTTGCGCGCGTCCGTGCCAGTGCCGTGAACCGTGACGGCGAGACTGATGGTGTAACTGGTGTCCGAAGCCAGCGAAGGCCGCGTCCACTCCGGCGTGGCGGAGGTCGCGTCGTCGAGCGCGCCGCCATCGACCTGCCAGGCGTATTCGATCGTGTCGTACACACCCCCGGTCAGGGTCGCACCCAGTGTCACCTTCGTGCCCTCGATGTCCGCCGCGACCTTGTTGATCGAAACGCTCGGTGCGGTCGCCAGAGGACCGCCCTCAAGGCACTCCAGCACTTTCCGAACCGGCGTCCACCCGGACCATGTGGACTCGCTCGCGGTCGCTTCACCGGCGGTGTAGGGCGTGGTGGGCTCGGCAGTCGTGCCTTTCCATGCGGGGAGCGGCCAATCGGGGCGTTCCGCACGATAGGCGACAAGGACGCGGTACCAGTTCGCACCGTAGTCCGGCGCCTGGCTTGAATTGGTGAGGTAGTGGTTCGCGACCGCGCCCCACCGCTCATCGCTCACGCAAGCCGGCGGCGGGGCGTTGCCGGTGTCTTCCTTGAGCACCAGCTCATAGTCGCCGGTGACGGTGGGGTGCTGATTCGAAACCTCGACGAAGTAGTCGCCCGCTGCCAGATTGCGGACAATCTTGAAGCCCCGCCCGGGGCCTCCGGAATGGTCTTCAGCGATCTGACTGCCGTCCCCGTCGAACAGTTTCCCGAGGGTGTCGGTGGTTCCGTGTGTGAGAATCGCGACGCGCTTCTCCGCCGGGAGGCTGAATCGGAAGTAGTCCAGGTCTCTTCTGGAGAGGTGGCCTGTGACGCTTTCCGGAAAGGCGACCGGGTTGGCATGGGCCGGCGTGTTGTCGTGTTGGGGGTTCTCGGTATTGAACACCCAGGTGACCGTGAGGGAATCGGACTTTGAGTCGGTGCCCCCGGCATCGGTCACGGTGACCCGCAGAGTCACCGCGTTGACTGTGTAAGTGCTGGCGGAGACCGACGGCAATGTCCAGGTCGGGGTGGCCAGGCTCGGATCGTCGAGCGTACCGATGCTCACGCTCCATTTGTACGTCAACGTACCGTTGTGGCGACCGCCCGTCAGGGTCGCGCTGAGCTGCACGTCGGTGCCCTCGGGAATGGAGGGAAGGCCGTTGATCGACACGGACGGTGCGACCGGAGCGGGGTTGACGTCGCGCACGAGGGAGCCGACGACATACGGCGTCGACGTGTCGCTCGTGCCGTTGCGGGCCTTGACGCCATTGCCGCGCACGGTGACCCGGAGCTCCACGCTCACGCTGGTGTTCCCGTTCACCGTCGGGCGCGTCCAGACCGGCGTGGCGGAAGCGGGATCGTCGAGGGCGCCGGAGGCCACGCGCCAGGCGTACTCCGGGGCGCCGTCGTAGGTGCCGCCGGTCAGGGTCGCGCTCAAGCCGACCTTCGTGCCCTCGTCGCCTGCCGGGACGGACAGGGACACGGACGGGGCGGCGGCCGCGGGCAGCTGCGCCACGACGTCGCGCACCTCGGCCTCCACGCTCGCGCTCGCCGTGGCGCTGCTGCCGTTCAGGGCGTTCGCGCCCGTGCCATGCACCGTAATGGTCAGGCCCACCGTGTAGTCGCCGTCCGCGCTCACCGTCGGGCGGGTCCACTCCGGCGTCGCCAGCGTCGCGTCGTCGAGCGCGCCGCCCGCCACGCTCCAGGCGTACTCGACCGCGCCGTCGTAGGTGCCGCCCGTCAGGGTTGCCCCGAGCGTCGCCCTCGTGCCCTCGTCGCCCGCCGCGACGGCGTCGATCGCGACCGCCGGCGCCACCGCCGCGGGCAGCGTCGGGAACGCCTTCTCCAGGCACTCCAGCACCTCCCGAACCGGCGTCCAGCCGGACCACACCGTCTCGCCGTCGGTCGCCTCCGAGGCCGTGTAGCGCGTGGTCGGCTGGCTCGTCGCTCCCTCCCAGGTCGGAAGCGCCCGTTCCGGATCCTCCAGCCGGTAGGCGATCAGCACCCGGTACCAGTTCGCGCCGTAGTTCGGAGACCGCGTCGCGTTGTGGTCGTAGTAGTCCGTCACGGTCTTCCACTTCGCGTCATCCACGCACGACGACGCCGGCGAAGTGACGGCAAGCACCAGCGCGGCGCGGCTCGCGTTCGCCGTCGCGCTTGTGCCGGCCTGGGCGCTGGTTCCCGCCCCGTTCACCGTGACCGTCAGGCTGACCGTGAAGTTCGCGTTCGAGGTCACCGACGGGCGCGTCCACTCCGGCGTCGCC
>JAJDVW010000123.1 GCA_022825925.1 Pseudomonadales bacterium
GCACCCACTCCCGGAGATCCGGCGGCAGCAGATACAGTTGCGACTGGTCCGCGTTCACAAACTTCGGCATCCGGTGCCCTTCCTTCGTGCGCCGCCGACAATCATAAAATATCGACGGTACAAGTCCGACAGTCTGCTAGCCCGCATTTCTCACCAGGTCGCTTGGACATGAGTGGAGCCGTAGAACACCGCTACGCCTCCGGTCGCGAGCACGCGCACAGGGCCAAAATCCTCGCCGATCATCGCGGCCCCTGGTGAGAAATGCGGGCTAGGTTAGTATCGTGGCGACCGCGCCTTTGGACGAATCCTGGAGACCGCTCGTGAGACGAGACGGACTGTTGCACCCATTCGCCATCGCCCTGGCGACCACGCTGTTCGCAGCCTGCGCCTCCACGAACGACGACGCGGAGACGACGAAGAAGGAAGGCTTCGCCGTCACCGACGACGGCGTCCGGATCCACTATCGCCTGCTGGGCCCCGCCGACGCGCCGACCCTCTGGGTGGGTTACCCCTGGACCGAAGGCTGGGACCGGATCATGCAGGAACTGGGTGCCCGGGCTTCCGGCACGGGCGTCCACCAGGAACTGATCGAAGCGCTCACGGCGAAGTACCAGGTCTTGTACGTGGACTACCCGCGTGGCACCGGCGCCAGCACCGGCCCCCTGCCGGGAGATCTCACACCCGAAACCGTGGCGAAGGACTACGTGGCGGTGGCCGACGCCGCCGGCGTGGACCGGTTCGTCGCCATGGGCTACTCCTGGGGCGCGGGTTTCGGCATCCACGTCGCGAGCCGCACGCGGCGCTGCGCGGGCCTCGCCATCGGCGGCTGGCCCGTCCTGGAAGCCCCCTATGCGGAGATCCTCGAGGGCTCGCGCGCGCAATCGACCAGTCTGCCTGACGGGACGGCGGCGCAGCGGGTGCTCGGTTCCAACACCAACTTCTATGCCGACATCGTCGGCAGCGACTGGGACGAAGAGGCGGCGGTCGAGTTCATGCGCGACAGGGCGGGTTTGCTCTATCTCTACGTGGGGTCTGAAGACGTGGGTGTCCCCGGGTTGGGACTAGAGCTGCCCATCGCCGAGCCGATCATCGCGAACCGGAAGAGACTCGAGGCCGCCGGCTGGGAAGTCGACGTCATCGAAGGGTACGACCACATGAACCTGCCGCTCGATGCCTGGTTGCCGGGGGTGCTGGAGTCTCTCGAGGGCAAGAGCTGGTGAGCACTCCCCCACCCCTCAATGCGGATGCTCAAGCAAGTGCTGCCTGAGGCAGGTCCTTCCCGTAGTCGTTCCCGTTGGGCGTCCGCACCACCGTATGCACTGTGGTTGCGGCTCGGTCCCCTGGGACCGTCCAGCGCCACCGGCCCCAGGTGGTCGTACTCGATCATGATCACAGGTGAGTGGATGCGGTAGTAGAAGACCGCGTCCGGACCCGCGTCGCCGATCCAGGCGAAGTACGTGTCGTCCCAGTGGCGCTCCACCTCCGAGAGCCGGACCTCGGCGTGCCCGTCCCGCAGGTTCCCGGTGTACAGCCCGACCAGCGCGACGGCGAGCTCCCGCTGGGCGTCGTCGAGTTCGCCGAGGCGAGTGCCCTCGTACGGCACCACGGCGTTGTCGTGCCTTGTTCGGATCGATGACGGCCACCGCGCGCTGCCGTCGTCGAGGGCGTTGACTGGGGCGAGGCCGGCCGCCAGTTCCTCGTCGAGGATGGCCGTGCCGGAACGGCAGCGGCAAGACCAGCCTGCTCGAGTTGCTCGAGGGTGCGCCCCTCGTGTTCGAGGGCACGTTCACCCGTCCGGCGCGCCTCGACATCGACGCGCGCGAGGCGATCCAGGAAGTGGTGCTGCAATGGGCCGCGGCGCACCGAATCCCGCCGGCTGCAGATCACGCCGGAAGTCGAGGAACTCGGCCTTGAGGAGCACGCCCGGGAACTCGACCGGGACGGACTGACGATCGTCCCCCCCGAGGTCAACGCGTTCGGCCTTGAGCGCATCGACCGGATCGTCGAGCGCATTCTCGAGCGCGCCCGCGAGATGACGGGCGTCCGGTTCAGCCTTACCTGGTGTCTCACCGACTACACCCTGGCCGGCGGTGCCCTCGCCTACGTGCCCGGCTCCCACCTGGAAGGGATGCCCGCGCCTCCGCCGGAGCGCGTAAAGGATGCGATTCCGGCCGAGGCCCCGAAGGGTTCGGTGATCGTCTGGCACGGCGCCACGTGGCACGGCGCGTTTCCGCGCAAGGACGAGGGCCTGCGCCTCGGCCTCGCCGTCTACCATCGCCACGCCGCCACCTTGCCGCAGGAGGACGTGCCGGGACAGACTACCGAGGAGATGGTCCGTGACTGCGACAACCCCGACATCTATCGCGTCATCGCCGGACTGACCGACAAGTTCCCGTACCGGGAGACGCAGAGCGAAGTCGTCCCGCACGCGCGCGGGGCGTCCGTAGCCGCGGGCGGCTGAACGGCCCACGTAGGGGACGTGTCCCGGTCTCTCGGGCCACTCGTTGACGAAGTCGTCGCCGAGCTTGCCGCGCTGGAACGTCCCCTCGGCCAGCGGATTGCCGGCCATCTTCCGCGGGTGCATTCGTTCCCGATGATCGCGACTGCCGGCCCGAAGACCTGATTGGCGTAGGCGCGGTCGTAGTGGAAACGGGGTGTTGACGAGGGTCGTGATCGGCTTGCTCGTGATCTCCCCGATCAACGCGATGAGTTCGCGCGCCATGCGCGGGGTGATGTGCGAGTCCACGACCAGGACATCCTCCGCGTTCACCACGGCCAGCGCGTTGCCGTTGAACGGCGGGGCCGTCGTCTGCGCGAGGAAGACGCCCTCCGCCACCTCCTCGAAGCGGTGCGTCGCGGTCTCGATCGCGGGGGCTGCGACCGCCACAACACAGACGGCGGCCGCCACCGCAGCGACGCCTGTTGGGTACATACCGCCGCCGGTCGCTTACGCTCGCGTTGGCGTTCGGCTTGCCCGCCGCCGTTCAACTCCACGGCGTTCCCGCCTTCTATCTTCTCTCTTTCAACGAATGTGGCGACCATTCCGTAGTCATCGGGCTCCGAATTGGCCAAGTGAGCGGGCCGGATGGTCCGTCGTGTCACCTCAAGGTCCATAGCTTCGCTAGCGTCCCCGGCGACGAATTGGCAAGCATGCCCGCGCCATGCACACTTAGGGTCCGGCCTTGGATACCAGGAGAGCCCGATGCCCGGAGCGTTGTCTTCGTTCCGCATCTGCGATTTCACCGGACAGCTCGCGGGCGCCGGCGCCACCAAGTGGCTGTCGTCTTTCGGCGCGGAGGTCATCCGGATCGAGGACCCGGTCCGCCAGGGCCGCTGGGACATCCTGCGCGGCGTGCCGCCGTTCGTCGACGAGCGGCGCGGCATCGAGATGGGCGGGGGCTTCAACAACCACAACACGGACAAGCTCGGGATCACGCTGAACCTGCGGTCTGAGCGCGGCAAAGAACTCCTGACCCGCCTGATCGAGGTGTCCGACGTCGTCAGCGAGAACTTCGCGAAGGGCGTGCTCGAGCGCTGGGGGTTCGGCTACGACCGGCTGCGGGAGATCAAGCCCGACATCATCTACGTCTCCAACTGCGGCTTCGGCCACGAGGGCCCCTACAGCGACTTCAAGAGCTGGGGGCCGATCGCGCAGGCCGTCTCCGGGCTGACTCTCGCGTCCGGCCTGCCCGGCGAGGAGCCCGCGGGGTGGGGGTACTCGTACATGGACCACACCGGCGCGTACTACATGGCGATCGCCATCCTGCTTGCCCTGCTGCACCGGCAACGCACCGGCGAAGGGCAGTGGGTGGACCTCGCCTGCACCGACGCCGCGGTGACCCTCAACGGCCCGGCGCTGCTCGACTGGACCGTCAACGGCCGGCCGCTGCGCCGGGAAGGGTCGCCCCACAGCAATCGCAACCAGTGGCCGGCGATGGCCCCGCACGGCATCTATCCGAGCCGGGGGGAGGACGACTGGGTCGCGATCGCCTGCCGCGATCAGGGCGACTGGGAGGCCCTCGCCAACGCCATCGGGGCGGACTGGTGCCGCGACCCGCGCTTCGCCGATCTGCGGGGCCGACTCGCCGCGCAGGACGCGCTGGACATGCATCTCGGCGCCTGGACGCGTGAGCGGTCCAAGTATGCGACGGAAGCCGCGCTGCTCGAGGCCGGCGTGCCCGCCGCCCCCGTCCAGAAGCCCGAGGAACGCATCGACCTCGATTCCAGCACGGGCGATTTCGGTCTCTGGCCGACGGTACGGCACACCGAGATGGGCGACGTGCGCGTCGACGGTCAGCCCGCGCACTTCTCGAAGACGGACTGGCGGATGGCACGCGGCGCGCCGTGCCTGGGCGAGCATACGGACGAGGTGCTCACGCGCGTGCTCGGCCTTGAGGCGGAGGAGCTGGCCCGGTTGCGCGAGGAGGGGGTCCTGTGAGCGCCCTCACCGGGGTGCGCGTCATCGAGCTGGCGAACGATCCGATCGCGTGGGGTGGCAAGCTGCTGGCCGACATGGGCGCCGACGTGATCCTGGTCGAGCCGCCCGAGGGCGATCGGGCGCGCGGCTACGGGCCGTTCGTCGACGACGAGCCCGGGGACGACCGCAGTCTCTACTGGTGGCACTACCACACGAGCAAGCGTGGCGTCGCGCTGGACCTCGACGATCCCGGGGACGCCGACCGTTTCCGCGCCCTGCTGGGGACGGCGGACGTGCTGCTCGAAGCGGAGCCGCGCCACCGGCTCGCGGGGCTCGGGCTCGACTACGACGACCTGACCGCCATCCGGGCGGACATCGTGCATGTGTCCGTCACGCCCTATGGCCGGAACGATCCGAAGAGCGACCGCCCGTTCACCGACCTCACCGTCATGGCCGCCGGCGGGCCGGTCTGGAGCTGCGGCTACGACGACCACTCGTTGCCGCCGGTCCGGGGACCCCAGCAGGGCTTCCACACGGCGTCTCACTTCGCCGTCCTGTCGACGCTGACCGCGCTCCTCCATCGCGGTGTCTCCGGCGAGGGCCAGTTCATCGACGTCAGCATGCACGCGGCCTGCAACGTCACCACCGAGGCCGCGAGCTATTCCTGGCTGGTCGCGCGCCAGACCGTGGAGCGCCAGACCGGCCGCCACGCCGCCGTCAATCCCTCGTCGGAGACGCAGCAGCGCTGCGCGGACGGGCGCCACGCGAACACGGGGGTGCCGCCGAGAACTCCTGACGAGTTCGGCCGGTTGCTCAGGTGGCTGCGTGACACCGGTCTCGAAGACGAGTTACCCGAAGCCGTGTTCCTCGAGATGGGCGCCGAGTGGGACGGCCCCTTCGACCTGTCCCGGATCGGCCGCGACGATGCCGTCACGGCGATCTTCGGCGCCGGGCGCGAGGCGATGAAGCTGATTGCCTCGCGTCTTCCGGCGCAGGACTTTTTCGTGGGCTGCCAGCGTGCCGGTCTCGCGGCGGGTGCCGTCAACGCCCCCGAGGAAGCCTTCGAGGACGAGCACTTCAAGGCGCGGGGCATCCAGGTCGAGGTGGAGCACGAAGACCTGGGGCGGATCGTGCGCTACCCCGGCGCCCCTTACCGGATGACCGGCAGTCCCTGGCGGATTTCACGTCGGGCGCCGCGGCTTGGCGAGCACAACGACGAAGTGCTCGGCGGCCTGTAGCGCCTCAGCCGCCGTCGCGCGCCGTCAGCGCCCGCTCCAGCTCCGCGATGCGCGCCTCTGCTGCTTCGATGCGTGCCTCCGCCTCTTCGTAGGAGCGCAGGAAACGCTCGCCGGCCGGATCGAAGAAGCGCAGCCGCTCGCCGTCCAGGCAGAGCTCGAGTCCCAGCACGTCGCTGCGAATCGCCGAACCCCGCAGGGTGTCGCGCACGGGAAGCGCTTCGTAGACCCCGTCGACGAGCCGGTGGCCCGCCAGGGGCGGACGCAGGTGGCGCGCGTGGGGATCGTGCAGCCAGTACTCCGCGACCCCGAGGGACGCGTACCGCGCCCGCTTGGACCCGAGGTCCTGGCGCCAGGTGCTCGGGGAGACGATTTCCAGGACGAAGTCGGGCAGCCCGCCGGGCTCCTCCCAGACCTTGTACGTGTCGCGCAGGTGATCGCCCGCCCCGAGCACGACGAACAGGTCCGGCGCGATGCAGTTCCGGGGATTGCCTTCCTCCAGGTAGACGAACAGGTCGCCCGCGGCGTACGCGCCTCGCCCCCGGAAGTGGTTCTTCAGTGCTTCCACGAGGTAGCGCCAGGTGACGCTCTGGTACTCACCGTCGGGCATGGGACGCCCGTCCGTCTCGGGGTAGACGACCGGCCGGTTCGTGGGGGCCTGGGTCATCGGGGCAGCCTCCAGGGAGTTGCGGCGCCCATGGGCGCGAGTGGATGCACGATAGCACGGGGCTTGGGAACTCGAACGCCGACGCGGAGTGCGATAGTGCTGCCGAGGCACCGCACCGCGAAGGGGAAATCAGCCATCGGTTTCGTGCGACTTTGCACCCGTCGCGAGTGCGCCGGGGCGCACATGGGTCACCTCTCCCGCCCGCACGGTCGCCGCCACGCGGTGCCGTGACAGCGACAGGCGCGCGCGGGACCACGGCCGGTCGAGCAGGCAGAGGTCCGCCGCCTCCCCGACGCGTACCCGGCGAGGCGCGCCGCCGGGTTCCTCCGGAGGGGTGGTGAACAGTGCGAGCGCGCGTTCCGGGGTGAGCGCCTCGCCGGCTCCGAGCGCCTTGCCGGCGGGCGTCTCGCGTGTCACCGCGGCGCGTATCGCAAGCCAGGGATCCGCATCTCCGAACGGCGTGTCCGTGCCGCCGCCGAGCGGAATGCCAGCGTCGAGGAACCCCTGGCCCCGGTACAGGTGGGAGTGGTCGCTCGCGGGCACCTCCGCCAGGTAGCGGTCGCCGCGTTCCGCGACGAAGTTGGGCTGCGTCACGACGGTCACGCCGGCGCGCGCCAGCAGTTCCATGCCGGCCGCGTCCGCGACGGAGGCGTGTTCGATGCGGTCTTCGGGGACGGCGCCGGCTTCCAGTAGGGTCGACAGCGCGAACACCAGCTCGGTGCGGGTGACGCAGTGCACGGCGACCGGCCGCCCGGCGGCATGGGCGCCCGCCATCCTCGTCCGCAACGCGTCGATCCCGGGCAGTTCGAAGTCGTCGAGCATGATCTTGAGGGCGCCCTCGGAGAGGGACTCGTCCCCCATGGCGACCACATGCTGCAGCGGCGCGGCGGCGACGAGGTCGCGTACCGCGGCGGGATCGTTGTGCGGGGTCGCGTCGGTAAAGCCCGTCACGCCGCAAGAGGCCAGGAGCCGCGTCGTGGCGGCCACGTCGACATCGCCGTCCACGCGCGTTCCGAGCCACCGGTCGCGGCGGAACAGCCGGCCGTTCGACTCCGGCCCGAGCCCGAGCGCCTGCGCCGCCGCCGTGTTCACGAACCACATCTTTCCGGACCGATGCTGAACGCGTAACGGCCGGTCGGCGACCATTCGGTCCAGCCGTGCCCGGTCCAGCCGGCCGGCCACGGATTCGTGGTAGCCCACGCCACGGATCCAGCCGTCGCCGGGCGCATCGCGCAACACCGCTTCCAGGGCCGCGGCGTCGGGCACCTCCGGCGGGCCGCAGCGTACGGACCTCTGCGCCGCCGCCAGGGCGAAGAAGTGCAAGTGATGGTCGTGCAGGCCGGGGAGCACGGCGCCGCCGTCCGCGTCCAGGACGCGCTCTCCCTCCGCCGCGAGGATCCGGCCGATCTCGACGACCCTGCCGCGCCGACAGCGGACGTCCAGACCGGAGACGCCCTCCACTTCGGTGTTGCGGATCAGGAGCATGGCTACCGCGAGCAGTTCGAATGATCCCGATTCTAGTGTGGTGTAGCAGCTTCGCGTCAGCGAAACTTCCCACGCGACCGCCAGGCCGCGCGTAAACTGCGCGCTTTCCGAGCCTTCCCGGAGACATGGCTTGTCGGCATCCCGCACGCCACGTTGGCGCATGACGCTCTGGCTCATTCTTGCGCCTTTCCTCTTGCCCGTGGCGGTCGCGTTCGTCTGGCGCCTCTTCTTCGACCAGCCCCACTGGAGTGCGTCGAGCCACGAGGCCACCGGCCAGGCTCCCGCGCCGGAGGAGGTGCGGGAAGCGGTGATACAGGTGTATGGGGCACGCACGTGGGGGCTCCGCGGCGCCGTGGCCGTGCACACCTGGATCGCGACCAAGCGCTCGAACGCGGAGGCGTACACCCGTCACGAGGTCATCGGCTGGCGACTCAGACGGGGAGGCTCGGCCCTGGTGCAGGCCGAAGGCCGCCCGGACGCAATGTGGTTCTCGAATCCTCCCGAGCTCCTGGTCGACCTGCGGGGCGAGGGCGTGGACGCCGTGCTCGACCGGGTGGAGGCGGCCGTCAAGGACTATCCCTATGCCAGGGAGTACAGAACCTGGCCAGGACCGAACAGCAATACGTTCACCGCCTTCGTCGGTCGGCAGGTGCCCGAACTGAACCTGGAGTTGCCGACCACGGCCATCGGCAAGGACTACCTCGCCGGCGGCGCCGTGACGGACCGCGCTCCGAGCGGGACGGGATACCAGGTCTCGCTGTTCGGGGTCGCCGGCGTCACCGCCGCACTCCGGGAGGGGCTGGAACTGCAGCTCTTCGGCCTGAGCATCGGCCTGCGCGTGGCCCCTTTCGCGATCAAGCTGCCCGGGTTCGGCGCCCTGCCCCGGAGGGAGGTCCTGCCGCACCGTCTCGAAGAGTGACGGCGAGACCCATGCATAATCGCCCGGACTGCACCCGCGTCGGGACACCCGCTTGAACGCGCCCGTAAGCCTGGAAGCGCTCTACGCCCGCCTCGCGTCGCCGGCGAGCGCCGAGGACCTCTCGCCGCTTGCCGGCACGCCGTTTGTGCTCGTGGAGGGTGGGGAGTCGCCGCCGGCGCCGCCGGCCTGCGTCCCGAGTTGCCCGGTGGTCGCGGTCGGTCCGACGGACGCCGACGTGGTCGACGTGCAGGTGGACTCGGTGGCCGAAGCCGAGCCCGTGATCGGCGCCATCGAGCGCAACCCCATCGCCTCGACGACCCTCGTTCGCCTGCTGCGGCACAACGCCCGCACGGAGGTCCCGGATCGGTTGTTCGCCGAGTCGCTGACCTACTCCACCCTGCAGCACGGTGCCGAGTTCCAGGCCTGGCTCGCAGGACGGAAACGCCGGCCAGCGGCGCCCGAACCCGACCTGCCGCTGGTGCTCGTCGACCGGGACGACTCGGAGCTGCGGCTCACCCTCAACCGGCCCCACAAGCGCAACGCGTACTCCGCGGAACTCCGCGACGCTCTCTGCGAAGCGCTGCAACTCGTCGCCGACGACCCCGAGGCGGACCGCGCCGTGCTGTGCGGCGCCGGAGCGTGCTTCAGCGCCGGCGGCGACCTCGACGAGTTCGGCGAAGCGACCGACGCCGGCCGCGCCCACGCCTCGCGGATGACCCGGAGCGCGGCCCTCCTGATGCACGCCCTGCGCGATCGCATCGAGGCACGCCTGCACGGGGCCTGCATCGGCGCGGGTATCGAGCTTCCGGCCTTCGCCGGTCGGGTGAAGGCGCGCCCGGACGCGTTCTTCGTCCTGCCCGAGGTCTCCATGGGACTGGTGCCCGGCGCCGGCGGCACGGCCAGCATCCTGCCCCGGATCGGGCGGCGGCGGCTTGCATACATGGCCCTGACCGGCGCGCGCATCGACGCGGCGACGGCGCTGTCGTGGGGGCTCGTCGACGAGGTCGTCGAGTGGTGAGGAACGGCCCCGCGCTGAACGGAAGGGGCGCGAGCCGTATCATCATGCGCGAACGGCCACGGTAACACCCCCTTGGATCGGGTCCTCGAAATGGGCGGCTACGCCGCCGGATATTGCGGGCGTCTGTTCGTACAGGCGGGATGCGACGTCGTGCGCGTCGAGACCGGCGAGAGGCCGCCGGCGTGGGTGAGCGACGCGGCGATGGACATCTACCTGCACGCCGGCAAGCGTCGCATCCGGACGGACGATCCGAAGCTGATCGCCGAACTCGCTGCACGAGCCGACGTGGTGGTGGCGGAAGGCCACACGGCGGACGCCGTGGAGGCCCTCGGATTCGATGCGTGGGATGCTCCCGTGAGAGCCGCCATCACTCCCTTCGGCCGTACCGGACCCAAGCGCAACTGGCAGGCGTCCACGAACGTCCTCCTCGCCATGGGCGGCTACACCTACATCATGGGCGACCCCGATCGCGCGCCCCTGACGCTGCCCGGACACTACCCCGAGTTCCAGAGCGGCGCGTTCGCCTATGCCGCGGCGAACGCCTGTCGTCTCGCCGGGGAATCCGAGGTCATCGACATCGGCATGCTCGAGGTCGTCATGGCCCTCAGCCAGTTCACCACGGTCATGTGGCACTGTGACGGGGCGATCCGCGAACGGCACGGCAGCGACTTCTACCACGTCGTCCCCACGAACCTGTTCCGCTGCGCGGACGGCTGGGCGCACATCAACATCGTCCCGGGCTTCTGGGACCCGTTCGCGGCCTTCCTCGACCTCCCCGAACTCGTCCTCGACGAACGCTTCGGGACCAACGAACTGCGGCGGCGGAACCGGCATGCCCTGCACGCCATCATCGACGCGGCGGTAGCGCCGATGACCCGCGCGGAGATCCGCCGCCGCGCGGAGGACTGCCGCATTCCCGTCGGCGTCGTCCAGAGTCTCGACGACGTG
Source organism: Pseudomonadales bacterium (assembly GCA_022825925.1). Taxonomy (GTDB): domain Bacteria; phylum Pseudomonadota; class Gammaproteobacteria; order Pseudomonadales; family Azotimanducaceae; genus VXNE01. Next base: position 10,690 of record JAJDVW010000123.1, read on the forward strand.
CTGGCGGATCCCCACCTCGCCGTGCGCGGCTTCTGGCAGAGCGTCCACGGCGGCGAGTCCGCCCCCGTACGGTCCCCGCGCCGTGCCTGGCGCAGCGATGGCCAGACGCCGCCGGACCGCGACCTGGCGCTGCTCGAGACACCCGCCGCGGAGGGTCGCGATGGCTGACGGACCCCTGCGCGGCGTGCGCATTCTCGACCTGACCCACGTCTGGGCCGGACCGCTCGGTACGCGCATACTCGCGGACCTGGGCGCGGACGTCATCAAGATCGAGGCGCCGACCAGCCGCGGCCCCCGGGAGGGCGCCCGCTTCAACTTCAGCGGATGGATCGGCGGCGAGCCGGGCGACGAACCCTGGAACCGGGTCGCCGTGTTCGTGAAGCTGCAGCGCAACAAGCGCAGCGTCGCCATCGACCTGAAGACCGACGCCGGCCGGGAGACGTTCCTCGAACTCGTCGCGGTCGCCGACGTCGTCATCGAGAACTTCAGCGCCGAGGCGATGCCGGCCCTGGGGCTCGGCTACGACGCCCTGTCACGGGCCAACCCCTCGATCATCTACATGGCCATGCCCGGGTACGGCAAGGACGGCCCCTACCGGGACTGGGTGGCGTTCGGCCCCACCGTCGAGGCGATGTCGGGACTCAGCCACGTCCTGGGCTATGGACCGGAGGAGCCGCGCAACACCGCCATGGCCCTGATGGATCCCATCGCCGCCGTGAACGCCGCCGGCGCCATCGTCACGGCGTTGCGTGAACGCGAAGCGACCGGACGGGGCGGCTTCCTCGAGATGTCCCTGCACGAATCCGGCGTGGTCTTCTGCGGACCGTGGCTCGTCGAGCACCAACTCGGCGGGAGCGTCGAGCGCATCGGCAACCGCCATCCCGCCATGGCGCCGCACGGCGTCTACCCGTCGCGGGGGGAAGACGCATGGGTGGCCATCGCGTGCCGGGACGACCGCGACTGGCGCGGGCTGTGCTCGCTGATCGGAGCCGGACTCGACCCGTCCGCGAGCCTCGCCGAGCGCCGCATGGGATGCGAGGCCATCGACGCGAAGATCTCCGCGTGGACCGCCGCTCGCACCAGGGAAGAAGGGGCGGTCGCGTTACAGGCCGGCGGCGTTCCGGCCGGACCGGTGAACGTCACCCCCGACATGACCGCCGACCCGCAGGTCCGCGAACGCGGTTTCTTCGTGCCGCTGGAACCGGGACCGACGCCCGTCCCCGGCAACCCCATCAAGATGGCCGGCATCGGCAGCGGCGACTGGACCCCATGTCCCCGCCTCGGCGCCGACAACGCCGCGATCCTGCGCGACTGGCTCGACTACGACGACGAACGCATCGCGGAGATGGAGCGGGAAGGGGTGCTGGCGGACAAGCCGCCGGCTTGAGCGACCGAGGGTACGTCGCGGCAACACGCCCACAGGCGAGCTTTGCGCAAGGGACCTCAACCGCCGCGTCCCTTGTAGATCACCTCTCCGATGCGCGTCCAGTCGGCGTCACGAAACTCGGGTCTGAGTCCCCGTCCCCCGGACGCTCGCGTCGCGGAGCTGGAACGGCGCCGCTTCCCCGTCGGCACGAAAAACCAGGTGCAAGCCGCGCTCGATCAGCCCCGGAAGCGTGACGTTCTGCCACGCCGCGTGCGCCCCGCTCCCAAGCCGACGAACATGCGCCAGGTTGCGAGCGCCCGGACCCGCACGTCGCGCCAACCGGTCAGCCGTCCGCCAGCCGTCCCTTGACGATCCGCCGCAGCAGCTTGCCCGTCTCCGTGTAGGGCAACTCGTTCCAGAATTCGAGCCGTTCCGGAACGCGCGAGGAGCGCATGTGGTCCTTGACCCACGCCTGCAGGGTCTCGACTTCCGTCTCGGCGCCCGGTTCGAGCACGACCGCGCCCACCACGGCCTCGCCCCACTCCTTGTCGGGCACGCCCACGATGGCGGCGTCGAACACCGCTTCGTGCTCGATGAGCACGTCCTCGATCTCGCCGGGCGACATGTTCTCGCCGCCGCGCACGATGATGTCGTCGGCGCGGCCCTCGAGGAACAGGAAGCCGCCCTCGTCGAGGTAGCCCGCGTCGCGCGTGGGGAACCAGCCGTTCTCGTCGACGAGGCTGCCGCGGCCCTCGTATTCGCCGGAGACCTGCTCGCCGCGCACGTAGACCTCGCCGTGTTCCTCGGCGCCGCGCACGTTGCCGTCGTCGTCGCGGATCTCGATCTCGATGCCCGGCAGCGGGACGCCCACGGACACCAGCCGGTGTTTCACGACCGGGTCGTCACTCGCGGCCGCGGCGCGGTGCTCGTCGGGACCCAGTACGGTGACGGTCGAACTGGTCTCCGTCAGTCCGTACGCGTTGGTGAAGTCCGTGTCCGGGAAGAGTTCCATCGCCCGCTCGATCACGGGCAGCGGCATCTTTCCGCCACCGAACGAGAGGGACTCGAGGTGAGGCACGTTGGCGCTCGACTCCCCTTCCAGCACGTCCACGATGCGATGCAGCATCGTCGGGACGACGAACGCCGTAGTCACCTTCTCGGCGCGGACGAGATCGATCCAGGTCTCGGGCGTGAAGTTCGCGAGCTGGACGACCCGCCGTCCGGAGTAGACCGAACTCAGCACCGCGGCGATGCCGGCCACGTGGTAGGGCGGCACGCACACCAGGGAGGTCTCGGCCTCGTCGGCGCCCATGAACTCGACGGAACCGAGGATGTAGGAGACGAGGTGCTTGTGACGCAGCACCGCCGCCTTCGGCGTGCCGGTGGTGCCGCTGGTAAAGAGAAGCGCCGCCGTCTCCTCGGCGTCCATCGACCAGGCGGGTTCCGGCGCGTCGCCGGCCCGGGCGGGTCCCAGGAACGCGTCGCGCCCATGGACCTCGACCCCGTCGCTCCCCGTCCACCGCCCGATGCGGTCCGGGTCGCCGACGAGGTAGGCGGGCTTCACCCGGTCGATCAGGGCATCGATCTCGGGGTCCGTCAGCCGGTAGTTGATCGGCACGTAGGGCACGCCCGCCCACCCGCAGGCGAAGAGCGCGACGGGAATGGACAGGTTCGTGACGTCCAGCATCACGAAACGTTCGGCGTCCGACGCGGCGAGGGTCTGCGCCGCCGCACCCGCGGCGTCGTAGAGTTCCTGGTAGGTGATCGATGCGCCTGCCTGCGCATCGACGAATGCCACGCGGTCCCCGAACCCCGACGCTGCCATCTCCAGCAGCATCATGACGTTCATGCGGGGGGTTCCTTCAGTCTGTCTTCGGGAGCTTCTTGGCGTCCTTGAGCTTCAGCGCGACGCCGCCGAGCGCGAGCGAGCCGTCTCCGGGCTTCACGCAGAGGACTTCGAGGTTGCCCTCCTCGTTCGTGTAGCGTTTGCCCAGCGTCGTGCCCCCTGCGAAATCCGCCGCGACGTTGCCGCCGTTGCCGGCACCGTCCGCGCTCATCGGCGCGCCGCCGCAGGTGAGGTCCACCTCGCCGCCCGGCGCGGCGATCACCATGATTTCCGTGTTGCAGACCGTGCTCTTGAGCCGCTTACCGGCTGCCAGACCCGCCATCGATTCCTCCCCCCTATTTCGAGAACGTGAGAAACGGGTCGCGGATTCTACAAAATCGGGGCCGCCCGGGTAGGGCTGCCCGGACAGGGTCGCCCGGATCAGGGTTCGCCCAGCAGGGCCGCGTACATCTCCGCCTTGACGGCCTCGCAGCGGTCCTGGACGGCCTGGACATCCTCCGCCGCGAAGCCAAGCTCGGTCATGATGTCTTCGGTGTCCGCCGCCAACACGGGCGGCACGCGCGGTCGCTCGCTCGGAGTCGCGCTGTAGTGCATCAGCGTACCGATCGTCGGCGCCACGCCCGTCGCCGGCAGGTCGAGGTCCACCACGTACTCGTTGGCGAGGTTCTGCGGGTCCGTCAGCACGTCGCCGTGGCCTCGCACCCGCTCCCAGATGATCTCCGGCTGACCGGCCACCCACGCCTCGAACTCGGCGAAGGTCTTCGAGGCGAACGCGTCGCGGAGGTGTTGCCGGATCTCCGGCACGCCGTCGTCGGTGCCCGCCATGCCGACGCGCTTTCCGGGGTTGTCCCACTCTTCCATGAGGATCACTTCGGGCTTGTCGAAGAAGATCCAGAAGTCGGACCACGCCTCGTCCGTCATGGCGACGACGAGCAGCACCGGAATGCCGTCCTTGCACAGGTAGACCCCATAGGGGCCCTTGATGTTCGGGTGGTGCGAGCCCTCGCGCGACAGCGGCACGCCCGTGATGGCGGAGTGCTGCAGTTCCCACATCTGCAGCCACAGTTGCGCGCCGAGGGACGACGTCTGCACGATCTGGCCCCGGCCGGTGAGGGACCGGTTCACGAGCCCCGTGACGCAGCCGAGAGCGAGCTGCATGGCGCCCGCATGGTCGGCGATCGCGGAGCCCGGAGGCGTGGGCGCCGCTCCCGGCTGCCCGCTCATGCTGACGATCCCGCCGCGCGCCTGCGCGGCGCCGTCGAGCATCGCCTTGTCCGCCTCGTCGCCGCGGGGACCGAAACCGTTGACGTGGCCCACCACGAGCCTCGGATACCGCGCGGTGAGGTCCGTGAGCCGAAGGCCCATGCGTTCCAGCGCTTCCTCGCGCACGTTGGTGAGGAACACGTCCGCGCCCTCGAGGAGCTTCCCCATCACGGACTGCCCGAGTTCCGTGTGCAGGTCGAGTGCGAGGGAGCGCTTGGTCTTGTTCATGGCGAGGAACTGGGAGCAGAGCGCGTCTTCCGGCAGGGCCTGGTAGTTGACGCCCCGGTGATAGCGGCTCGCGTCTCCGAACGGCGGTTCGACCTTGATCACTTCGGCGCCCATGTTCGCGAAATAGAGGCCCGCCGCCGGCCCCTGAATGGCGATGCCGAGTTCGACGACGCGCAGTCCTTCGAGTGGTCCGGGCATGCTCAATCCTCCGATCCCGTGAGTAGCCTTGAGTGTAAGCCAGTGTCCGCGGTGGGGGGACCCGATTGCCGCGTGTACAGATCGTCGGTCCGATCGACGATCTGTACACCACCGTCTCGGGCGCGGTCGCCGGACGGCCTGGGACCCCTTGCCAATTGGACTTGCACGGTCCTGCGCGCTACGTTAGCGGTTTGTTTCGCACTCACGTTGGGGAGGATTCATGGCCACGGTTGATGGCGCGACCCTGATGGCGCGCAGCCTGAAAGCGCAGGGCGTCGATTACATGTTCGGCATCGTGGGCTTTCCCGTCCAGGGCGTTGCGGCCGCGGCGCAGAAGGAAGGCATCACCTTCATCGGCATGCGCAACGAGCAGTCGGCGAGCTACGCCGCGCAGGCGGCGAGCTACCTGACGGGCCGCACGCAGGCGTGCCTGGTGGTGTCGGGTCCGGGTGTGATCCACGCCTTCGCCGGACTCGCCAACGCGCGCGAGAACTGCTGGCCCATGATCCTGATCGGGGGCGCTTCCCCGACCTACCAGAACGGCATGGGGGCCTTCCAGGAAGAGCGGCAGACCGAGCTCGCCGCGCCGTACTGCAAGTACGCCCACGGCATCGACCGCGTGGAGCGCATCCCGTACTACGTCGAACAGGCGATTCGCACGGCCCAGAACGGGCGGCCGGGTCCCGTGTATCTCGATTTCCCGGACGACATCATCCGCGCCGAGGCGGAGGACGAGAACGTGGCCGTCGCCGCGCCGCCGGCGCCGCCGGCGCGCCCGCAGGCCGATGCGGACGCCGTGGAACGCGCCCTCGACGTGTTGGAGTCGGCGGAGCGTCCGCTGGTGATCCTCGGCAAGGGCATGGCCTGGTCCCGCGCCGAGGACGAAGTACGGGAGTTCGTCGAACGGACGCAGTTGCCGTTCCTGGCCTCGCCCATGGGCAAGGGCATCATGCCCGACACCGACCCGCTTTCGGTGGGCGCCGCCCGCAGCACGGCGCTGCGCGAGGCGGACGTGGTGTTCCTGATGGGCGCGCGGCTCAACTGGATCATGCACTTCGGCCTGCCGCCCCGCTTCAAGCCCGGCGTGCGCGTCATCCAGCTCGACATCGAGCAGGAGGAGATCGGCCGCAACGTGCCCGCGGAAGTCGCGCTCGTGGGGGACGGGAAGGCGGTGGTCGGCCAGCTCAACACCTCCCTGTCGAACCGCCAGTGGTTCTACCCCGCGGAGACGGAGTGGCGCGCGGTGCTCAAGGAGAAGGCGGACGCCAACGCGGAGTCGATCCGTCCGATGGTCGAGGACGAGGCGTCGCCGATGAACTACTACCGCGCCTATCGCGACATCGTGGAGTGGCTTCCGGAGGACGCCATCATCATCGGCGAGGGCGCGAACACCATGGACATCGGCAGGACCCAGATGCCGAACCACGCGCCCCGGCACCGGCTCGACGCGGGTACCTACGGCACCATGGGCATCGGGCTCGGTTTCGCGGTCGCGGCGGCCGTGGCGAATCCGGACAAGCCGGTCGTCTCGGTCCAGGGCGACAGCGCGTTCGGGTTCTCGGGCATGGAGATCGAGACGATGGTCCGCTACAAGCTGCCCGTGAAGCTGATCGTCCTCAACAACGGCGGCATCGGCGGCGGTATCGGACCCCTGGAAGAGGGGCAGACGCCGCCGCCGTTCTACCTCACCTACGGGGCGCACTACGAGGGCATGATGGAAGCCCTCGGCGGCAAGGGCCTGTACGTGGAGGACGCGGCGGACCTGCGCGGCGCGCTCGACGAGGCGATGGCGTTCGACGGCCCGGCGCTCATCAACGTTCCCCTCAACCCGCGGGCGGGCCGCAAGCCCCAGCAGTTCGGCTGGCTGACGACCTGACGCGTAACGCGCGGAGCGCTGGGGGCCGGCACATTGCGGTAGTTGACAACACGCCGTGTCCCGGCTCCCATAGGGCAGTCCGACTTTCGGGCCGTCCGTTCGGGGTGGGGTCATGACCCTCGAAGAGAAAGCCATAGAGTTGCTGCTGCGCTCGCCGCGGCTCGAAGCCGGAACGATCCTGGACCTGCTCGATGTCGGCGACCGCGAGTTCCGCGAGATGGCCCGCCGGAACCGCACCATCGCCAAGCTGCTCGAAGCGCGGCGGGCCGGCCAGCTCAAGCCCCCGAAATCCGAACCGATCCAGTGCCCCGTGTGTTCGGAGTGGTTCGTGCCCTACGGCTCGTCCCGGTTCTGTTCGGACACCTGCCGGACGGCGGGGCGGATTCGAGAGGTGGGACGGGGACGGCACCGACGCCGCCCCTGCGGTGACGGTGAGGTGGCGGAAAGCGGCCACGCCAAGGGAGAGGACATCCGCGCGGCGGCGCGACAGAAGGAGTGACCATGCGAAGGACGATGATGACGGCGGCGCTGCTGGGCGCGTGGGTGGGCGCTCTGGTGGGCGCGTTGGGCGCGTTGCCGGGCTCGGCCGCGGAGCGGCAGGCGTACTTCGGCGACCTGCACATCCACACCCGGTACTCCTTCGACGCGTTCCTGTTCGGGACGCGGACGAACCCGGACGACGCCTACGCCTTCGCCCGCGGCGAACCGCTGCGGCATCCGTCGGGCTTCGACATTCAGCTCGACCGGCCCCTGGACTTCTATGCCGTCACGGACCACGGGTTCTACCTCGGCATGTGGTCGGCGATGACGGACCCGGCGCACCCGCTGCACGACGATCCGGACGCACGGGCCTTCCTCGATGCGGAGAGCAGGGTGGACCGTAGCCGGGCCTTCCGCACGGCGGGCCAGTTCCTGAGCGACAACTTCAGTGTGAACGACGTCAAGACCGGGTGGGCCGACATCGTCGCCTCGGCGAACCGGCACTACGTGCCCGGCGAACTCACGACGTTCATCGCGTACGAGTACACGTCGTCGTACCCCACCGACCGGGGCAATCTGCACCGCAACGTGGTGTTCCGTGGCGACACCGCCCCGGAAATGCCGTTCTCGCGGCTCGACTCGCTGAACCCCGAAGACCTCTGGGCGTGGATGGACCGGCAGCGCCGGCGGGGCATGGAGGTCATCGCGATTCCCCATAACTCCAACGGTTCGAACGGCCGCATGTTCGAGCTCACGCAGACCGACGGCAGCCCCATCGACGCGGCCTACGCGACCACCCGGATGCGCAACGAACCGTTGATCGAAAACACCCAGATCAAGGGCACGTCGGACACGCATCCGTTCCTGTCCCCCAACGACGAGTGGGCGGACTTCGAGATCATGCCCTACCGGGTGGCGACGGTGATCAAGAGCCGTCCCCAGGGCAGCTACGCCCGGGAGGCGTGGATGAACGGCCTGCTGATGCAGGCCGAGGAGGGCCTCAACCCTTACCGCTTCGGCGTCATCGGGTCGAGCGACACCCACAACAGCGGCGAAGTGTTCGACGAGGACCGCTTCGTCAGCAAGGTCGGTACGCTCGACAGCGCACCGGTGGGCAGGGGGTCGGTGCCCGTCAATCCGGACGACGAGACGTCCGGCTACACGGAGGGGGCGAACATCTATTTCGGCGCGTCGGGCCTCGCCGGCGTGTGGGCGGAAGAGAACACCCGCGGCGCCATCTTCGACGCCCTGCGTCGCAAGGAGACGTTCTCGACGACCGGCACGTGGATACGCCTGCGGTTCTTCGGCGGCTACGGCCTGTCCGAGGAGATGCTGGACGCGGACAACATCGCCGAGGCCTACGAGGTGGGCGTGCCGATGGGCGGCGACCTCTTCGCGCGGGAGTCCGGCGCACCCGGCTTCCTGGTCTGGGCGGCGCAGGATCCGCAGGCCGCCAAGCTGCAGCGCCTGCAGGTGGTCAAGGGCTGGGTCGCGGACGGCCGCGCGCAGGAGCGCGTGTACGACGTGGCCTGCTCCGACGGGCTCGCCGTCGATTCCGCAACGCACCGCTGCCCGGACAACGGCGCGACGGTGGACCTCACCGACTGCAGCATCTCGGAAGGGGTCGGGGCGACGGAACTCGCCACGCTGTGGAGCGATCCGGACTTCGATCCGCGCGAGCGCGCGTTCTACTACGTGCGGGTACTGGAGAACCCGACGTGCCGTTGGTCGACCTGGGACGCCATCCGTGCGGGAACGACCCCACGCGGGGTCGTCCCCAGCACGATCCAGGAGCGGGCATTCTCGTCGCCGATCTGGTACGAGCCGGCGGCGTAGGACACGAACGGCGCGCCGAACCCCGAACGCATGACCGCTGGGACGGGCGCTAGCCCCGGACCAGCGATCCGCGCTCCCGGAACTCCCCGCGGCGGAAGCGAACTCGACGGCCGTCTTCGAACGCACGCGGGCCATCGCCGGGGAGTTCCTCCCCGGGGCGCGCGCCGTGGCGAGGCGGGTCGGTGCGGAGTGGCCGGAGGTCTTGGAGCGCGTCACGCGGGAGCACCTGATCGACAATCTCGGACTCGGACTCCCCCACCCTCCGGACCTCGAGCCCGAGTAGCCCGCCCTGGTGGCGGCGAAGCGTTACGCGAACCCATCGGGGAGGTCACGGGCGGCCGAGAGCTGCCACTCGGGGTCGCGCTTCTCGAGGAACGAAAGGATGCCCTCGCGCGCGTCCGCCTGGTTGCCCACCCTTCTCCCGCGCGTCGTTGAGGCGTCCCGGAGCCTGTGTCATCGCCCGCGGCAGCGCTACGGCCGGCGGGCGCCGCGTGGCGCCGCGTCGCCGGGTTCGCGCATGGCCGCGTGCTACCATCCGAAGCGAAGCGTTTCGAGGGGGGCAGGCATGGCGGATCTCGTGCAGGGGCTTGCGGAAATCACCGGTCCCGGCGGCGTCCTGACGGGCCCCGACGTGACCGGCCGCGCGGCCGGCATCTGGATGTCCGAATCCATCGAGGCGCAGACCCTGGTGCGTCCGCGCACGACAGAAGAGGTGAGCGCCGTGCTGGCGGCGTGCGACCGGGCTCGCCAGCCGGTGGTCGCGCAGGGCGGCCTGACGGGGCTGGTGGGCAGCGCCCTCACCGAGCGCGGCGACGTCATCCTGTCGCTGGAGCGCATGAACCGCATCGAGGGCGTGGACCGCGTCAACCGCACCATGACCGTCGAGGCGGGCGTCGTCCTGCAGGCGGTGCAGGAGTGCGCCGACGAGCACGGCCTCATGTACCCGCTCGATCTCGGCGGGCGGGGCAGCGCCACCATTGGCGGCAACATCTCGACGAACGCCGGCGGCAACCGGGTGATTCGCTACGGCATGACCCGGGACATGGTGCTGGGCCTCGAGGCGGTGCTGGCGGACGGGACCGTCGTTTCCTCCATGAACGAGATGATCAAGAACAACGCCGGCTACGACCTGAAGCAACTCTTCATCGGTACCGAAGGCAGCCTCGGCGTCGTGACCCGGGCTGTGCTCCGCCTGCGCGAGAAGCCGCGCAGCCAGGAGACGCTGTTCGTGGCGGTCGACGAGTTCGACAAGCTGCCGGAGCTACTGAAGATGATGGACGCGCGGCTCGGCGGCGCGCTGTCCGCGTTCGAGGTGCTGTGGAACAACTTCTACCGGCTCGTCAGCACGCCGCCGGCGAAGCAGCGCCCGCCGCTGTCGCAGGATTATCCGTACTACGTGCTGATCGAGGCGATGGGCGGCGATGCCGAGACGGACAAGGCCCGCGCGGAGGCCGCCCTCGAAGACGCCTACGAGGCGGGCCTGGTCGTCGATGCCGTCATCGCCCAGAGCGAGGCGCAGCGCCTGGAACTCTGGGCGATGCGGGACGACGTCGAGCAGTGCAACCGCTTTCCGCCGCTCTTCATCTACGATGTCAGCCTGCCCATCCCGAAGATGGAGGCCTATGTCGATGACGTGAACCGGGGACTGACGGAGACGTTCGGCACCTTCCGCAACTTCGCCTTCGGCCACCTCGGCGACGGGAACCTGCACTTCGGCATCTCCGCCGGGCGGGACCACGGCGCGAAGGAGGGGGTGGACCAGGCGGTCTACCAGCCCCTGGCGGACATCGGCGGTTCCGTCTCGGCGGAGCACGGCATCGGCATCGACAAGAAGGCGTACCTGTCGATCTCGCGCACGCCGGAAGAGGTCGCCCTCATGCGCACCCTGAAGCAGGCGCTCGACCCGCGGGGCATCCTGAACCCGGGCAAGATCTTCGACGAACCCGGGAGGATGGGCGTCGCCGCATGAGCGGGTTGGGCGCGGACGTTCCGCTGCACTACCTGACGCTGTCGGACGTCTGCCGTCGGACGAAGAGCGGGGAGCTGTCGGCCGTCGCCGTGGCCGAAGACGTGCTGTCGCGCATCGACCGCCTCGACCCGCAACTCAAGGCCTACGTGACGGTCACGGCGGACGACGCGCTGGCGCGGGCGGCGGCGCTCGATGCCCGGCGCGCCAGCGGGGAACCCCTGGGCGCGCTGCACGGCGTTCCCATCGCGCTGAAGGACCTGCTCCGGACGGAGGGGGTCGTGACGACCTGCGGCACCCGGGTGCTCGCGGACTGGGTACCTGGGGAAGACGCCACCGTGGTGCGAAGGCTGAAGGCCGCGGGCGCCGTCATCCTCGGCAAGCTCAAGCTCACCGAGGGCGCGTTCTCGAACCACCACCCGGACGTCGCGCCCCCGGTCAACCCGTGGGCGGCGGATCGCTGGACGGGCGTGTCGTCGTCCGGTTCCGGGGTCTCGGTGGCCGCGGGCCTCGCCCATGGCGCCCTCGGTTCGGATACCGGCGGCAGCATCCGCTTTCCTTCGGCCTGCTGCGGCCTCGTAGGCCTCAAGCCGACCTATGGGCGCGTCAGCCGGCACGGCGCGTTTCCGCTGGCGGAGTCTCTCGATCACATCGGGCCCATGACCCGTACCGTGGAGGACGCGGCGCGCATGCTCGGCGTGATGGCGGGGCAGGACCCGAAGGACCCGACGTCGCTGCCGGCGGCGGTGCCCAACTACGTCGCCGAGGCGGGCGGCGGCCTGGCCGGCTTCACCGTCGGCGTGGACCGCGACTACATCGGAGCGGGCGTCGCCCCGGAAGCCGTCGCCGTGGTGGAGGACGCGCTCAGGCTGCTGCAGACGGCCGGCGCGCGCATCGTCGATATCCGCATGCCGGACTGCGCGGAACTCGTGGAGGGGTGGGCGATCACCTGCGGCGTGGAGTGCGCGCTCGCGCACCAGGCGACCTGGCCGTCACGCCAGGAGGACTACGGCCCCGACCTGGCCCGGCTGCTGGCGTTCGGGCTGGCCGCGAAGGCGATGGACTACGCGCGGCTCGAACGGGCGCGGGAGCGCTTCCGCGCGGAGCTCGACGCCAGGTTCTCGGAAGTCCGGGCCATCGCGGCCCCGTGCATGATCACGTCGCCGCCGCCGACGGACTTCGGTACCCGCGTGCCGGAGGAGGGCATGGCGCCGTTCATCCAGTTCACGGCGCCGTTCGACTACTCCGGCCACCCGACCATCACGCTGCCGGTCGGCCTCGACGGCGAGGGCGTGCCGCGGGCCTTCCAACTGATCGGACCACGTCTCGGCGAGGCCGCGCTGGTCCGCCTGGGGAGCGCGTTCGAAGCGGCTGCCGGGTTCGAGGCGCACCCGGAGCTGGACTGACGGGCGGCCCCGGCGTGGGCAGGAGAAATCTAGTGACGAACGGAGTTACGAGGGCCGGCGAGGAGCACTTTCGTGATGCGGTGGTAAACGCGGATGCGCCGTACGCCGGCCATGGCCACTACTGCCTTGGTGTTCTGTCGCTCGTCGGCTCTCTGCTCGGCAAAGGGGGATTTGAGGACGCAGCGCAACCGGGGTCGCGGCACGTTAAAGGACAGGTGAGTCACGACGCATCGACCATCTGCTCGAAGGACGCGTGATCGATGGCGCCGTTGTTCACCAGGGTGGTCTGGATCGTCCGCTCGGAGACGTGGAAATGGCGTGCGGCCGCCTGGATGTCCTCGCTTGCGGGTTGGTCCGTGTCGATGTACGCCAGAAGATCGTGGAAAGGACAGAGGAAAGCCTGCGCGAACGCCCGCTGGAACTTCTGACGCTCGGACTTCGCTTCGGACAGCGGACCCAGCGCGTCTTCAGGGGACCAAATCGTATCGGCGAGGGCGCGGCAGAGTTCGAAGCGGCGACCCTCGGGCCATCGCGACCTGAGGGCGACTTTGCTCCCGCCGTTGCTTTCCTGGTTGACGCGGAGCCCATATGGCGCCCGCGCAGTCGCGGCAGCGTTTTGCCTCAGATGATCGATGCTGACGCCCAACAGGTCACTCAGGCGAGTGTTGCGGATGGGTCCACGAGGTACCTGGAGTCGATCCCGCAGGATCTCGGCTGCGGACGTGGCCCGCTGCCAAGGGGCGTCCAGCGATGGCTTCTCGACGTCTATTGCCTCGAACGCGTGGGGCGGATGAACGACCACCCTGGACCGATCCGCGGCATCGATGCACGCTTCCAGAACATCGCCCGCTTGCTCCCCCTGGCGGGCGAGGGCGGCTTCACCGACGGCTTCCAATCCGAAGCGGTCCGCCAGCCTCTCGAGGGACGCGACGAGGGCTTCCGGTGCCTCGTCGGGATCGAATCCAAGCATGGCTTCGAGGCGACGCCACGTGCTCGCGCGTGGATCGGCACGTTCCGAGAGTAACGCTTCGAACTCGGTGTCGAGCCCATCGTTCGCAGGGCCGACGTCATCCAGTACATCCTGAACGAAGCGATCCAATGTCTCCTCCGCGGTGGATGCCGGCAGGTAGTGGAGTCCGGGCTCCGCGAGGAACCTCAGGGCGGGCGTCAAGTTGGCCGAGTCGGCGTGAACCGCTATCGCGAACCGTCCGCCTTCGCCCCAGAGGGAGACGTTCGGCCATGCGTATCCCGCGCCGACCGAAGACAGGTCGTGCGCCAACCGCCAATCGGCACTCAAAGCGGGATATGGGGCGGATTCCCAACGGATGCGCCACCAGTTGTCCGTGATCCAGAATGCCAGGGGCAGGGGTGGCGCCTCGAGGCTGTCGTCGGGCACGCTCGCTCCCCGCCGGACCAGTCGGGTAAGGCAAGTGTCACCGATGCGAATGGCCAAGCGTCGTGTCTCGGTGGCCTCGACGTTGGCCGGCTTGCCAATCCTTATCTCGAACGCGTCATTCATCGAAACACGTACCGCAACCTGCAGAACGCGCTGGCGGACCTTTCGGTGGCATCGCCTTGCGCGTTGGCCCAGCGTGAGAAGCGGCGGAACACCTTCTGCGCGATGGCCTCGCTCCGAAGCACCGGGTAGCCGTGATACTCGCCGGTAGCGTGATTCGTCTCCCGTGCTTCGAAGATCCAGCCGTCGTCTGCGACGGTCCAGAGGAGGCGTCCAGTGTGTCCGATCAGTCCGGCGCGAATGCCGCGCCGCAACAGCATCGGAACATCCTTCATGTCGTCAGGGTCGAAATCGGCGTCGTCGCAGAGAGTGGCATCGCCTCTCGAACCAAGGAAGGGCGGGAGGTCGAACAGGTGGGGATGGAGCTTGTGCTTCGAGCTTCCGTGGTACCAGACGGTGTTCAGCATTCGTTCGATGACGCTCTCGGGCGGATCCGGCCAGAGACGCCGCTTCTCGTTGTCCGACTTGCGCCGGCGGAGGGGCCGGCGCGGCGGGCGCGGCACGTTACGTCCTCCCGCGTGGCTGAAAGAGCCGCCGTAGTGTGATGGATGGCCCATTCGTCGGCAAGCGGACCAATGCGACGGTTGCTGTAGGCCATCGCGCACATCCGCTTGGCCAGCGGCAACTGGGCGCTCGCCAACCGGCGGATGGCCTCGGCTCTCGAGTAGGCCGGCTACGAGTACCATGAGAGTACAGGCATGCGACGAGGGCGATGTCTCAAGGGGGCCAGTAGCGCCGGTCCAGCAGGGTCGCCCAGTCATCGTTGTAGGGATGCACATGGAAGACCCGCTCGGCGCCGCGGTGGACCGGCCGGTCTTCGTTGGCCCAGCGAAACAGCGACCCCTCGAGGTTGAACACGTGGTCGACGCCGGTGGCGATGAGCCGTTCGGCCAACTCCGCCGAGCGATAGCCCACTGAGCAGTACACGACCACGGTGCCCTCGCGGCCGTGTGCCGCCCGTGCGGCGAGCGCCGCGTCGAGACCGTCCGCGTGGACGGCTCCCCGGAGGTGGCCCACCTCGTACTCCCCGCGGCTCCGCGCATCGAGCAGCAGGACGCTGGCGGGTTCCTGCTTGAGCACCTCGGCGAGCCGCGCCGTGGTCATCTGCGGAACCCCGGGAAAGTCCTCGCGGACGAGACGCAACGCCGCCTCCCAGGCCGGCGAATGCGGCGCCGCGTCCGCGGAGTTCCCCGTGACGTCGGAGCACGATGCGGCCAGCAGCAACGCCGGGAAGAGCAGCGCGGCGCCGAGGCGCCGTGTGCGGACCTCGACTACGCGAACGTGCATACCCCCTGGTCGATCACCACGGCGCCGTCCTGGTTCGTCGTGCGGAAGAGCGCCTGGTTGCCGTCGACCCACATCGATACCGTCAGCGCGTCCCCGGGAATCACGGGGCGCGAAAAGCGTCCGTTCATCGACCGGAAGCGCGACGGATCGCCGCCGCAGAGGGTGTGCAGCAGCGCGCGCCCGGTGAAGCCGTAGGTGCAGAGCCCGTGCAGGATTGGCTTGTCGAAGCCGCCCATCGCCGCGAACGACGGATCGGAGTGCAGCGGGTTCCGGTCGCCGGACAGCCGGTAGGTGAGGGCCTGGTCGTCGCGGGTCCGGTAGGTCACCTGGTGCGTGGGCGCGGCGTCGGGGAACTCTACTTTCGCGGACGGGCCGCGGTCGCCGCCCCAGCCCCCTTCGCCGCGGCAGAAGAGCGTGGAGCGGGTCCGGATCAGCGCTTCGCCGGTCGCGGTGTTCACGCCCTCGGATTCCATCTCGATGAGGGCCGCGTTGCCCTTGTCCCAGATGCCGGCGATCCGCCCGCGGCTCTCGATCTCGCCGTCCGGCGGAATCTCGCCGAGCAGTTCGATGCCCTGCTCGCCATGCACCATGAGCGCCGGGTTGAAGCTGCCGACCTTGCCGAGCGGCGCCCCGCCGCCGCCGATGATCACGGCGAAGGTGGGGAACACGCGCTGGGCGACGTCCTTCGTGTTCTCGGTGGTGAAGGGGAGTTCGTCGGTCCCCGCGCCGATGCCGACCGCGTAAAGCAGCGCGTCCTTGGACGTCCAGCTTCGGGTCGAGGGTCCGCCGGTCTCGCCGACGGCATCCGGATTGATGGGCATGGTTCCTCCCGTGGTCGATTTTGCCCGCACCTTAAACGATGCGAGAATGCCGCGAAAGCACGCCGAACCCGATCCTTTGCGCCGGCGCGCGACAGCGTGCGACGTCGCGGCGCAGCCGTTTCGGGGCACTTCCAGGCAGGGGGAGAGGACATGGAACGCTCATTGCGCGGGCGCGTCGCCGTGATCGGCGTCGGGGAAACCACCTACTACAAGCACGGCCAGTCGCCGGACCCCGAGTTCAAGCTGGCGCTCAAGGCGATCCTCGCGGCGTGCGAGGACGCGGGCATCTCGCCGAAGCAGGTGGACGGCTTCGCGTCCTACTCGAACGACCGCAGCGACCCGTCGCGCCTCGCGGCGGCGCTTGGCATAGACGACCTCCGCTTCGCGAACATGCAGTGGGGCGGCGGGGGCGGCGGGGGTTCCGGGGCCATCGGCAACGCGGCGGCGGCGATCGCCACCGGCATGGCCGAGTGCGTGGTCGTGTTCCGGGCGCTCGCCCAGGGCCAGTTCGGGCGCTTCGGACAAGGCCCGCAGCGGAACGTGATCGCCGGGGACACGGCGCACACCGTCCCGTACGGCCTGATGTCCGCGGGGCAGATGTTCGCCATGAAGGTGACCCGGTTCATGCACGACCACGGCGTCGAGCAGTCGGCGCTCCGGGCCATCTCGCTGGCCTCGTATCACCACGCGCAGAACAACCCGCGCGCCGTCATGTACGGCCGGCCCCTCACCGAGGAGAAGTACGACAGCTCGCGCTGGATCGTGGAGCCGTTCCATCTCTTCGACTGCTGCCTCGAGAACGACGGCGCGGCGGCCATGGTGCTCGTCTCCGCGGAACGCGCTGCCGAGGTGGGCCACGAGCCCTGCTACCTGCTCGGCGCCGTCAGCGGCTCGCACCACCGCGCGGGCGCCTCCGTGCACAACGCGCCGGACTACGCGACGAGCGCCTTCAAGACCGTCGCGCCGCGGCTCTACGACATGGCCGGGGTAGGCCCGAGCGATGTCGACGTGCTGCAGTCCTACGAGAACTTCACCGGCGGGGTGCTCATGAGCATCGTCGAGCACGGCTTCTGCGAACCGGACGGCTGCAACGAGTTCTTCGTGAAGGACAACCTGATCGCGCCCGAGGGCCAACTGCCGACGAACACGAGCGGCGGCAATCTGGCCGAGTGCTACATGCACGGCCTCGGGCTCAACATCGAGGCGGTGCGGCAGGTGCGCGGCGCGTCCACCAACCAGGTCGCGGACGTCGACGTCTCGATGGTCATCTCGGGGCCGATGGTCACGCCGGTGAGCTGCTGCATCTTCGGTTCGGAGGCGACGGTATGAGCTACCTGAACCCCGGTCTCCCGAAACCCGTCCCCGCGCCCGACGGACTCGACGCGCCGTTCTGGGCGGCGGCGGAAAAGGGCGTCCTGAAACTGCAGCGCTGCAACTCGTGCGGCCGGTGGCAGTGGGGTCCGGAGTGGATCTGCCACAACTGCTTCAGCGACGACCTCGAGTTCGTGGAAGTGGAGCCGCAGGGGCGCATCTACAGCTACGAGCGCGTCTGGCATCCGGTGCATCCGGCGCTCAAGGACCAGGGGCCGTACCTGATCGTGCTGGTGGAGTTTCCGGACCACGACAACGCGCGGATCGTCGGCAACCTGCTGGGCGATCCCGAGCAGGAGGTGACGATCGGCGCGCCCGTCCGGGCGGTGTTCGAACATCACCCGGACGATGAACCGCCCCACACGCTGGTGCACTGGACGACGGAAGCCGTCCGCGGGGGCGCGTAGCCTGAAGGCTCCATCACGCCGCCCGACGCCAGGGCCGTCCGACCCGGAGGCTCCGGCGCCCGTCCTGGCGGTGATGCGCGACATCGCGCTGCCCGTCTACGTCCCGTCCTTCTTCTCCGCCATCGCGCAGAACGCGGTGCAGATCCTGCTGCCGCTCTACGCCCTGGAGATCGGCGGGGGCGCGGCGCTCGCGGCGGCGGTGGTGGGCCTGCGCGGCGCCGGCACGATGCTGGGCGACGTGCCGGCCGGCATGCTGGTCGCCCGCATCGGGGACCGGGGCGTGATGATCGTCGGGCTGCTGGCGGTGGCGTTCGCCACGGTGGCGGCCGCCCTGGCGACGGAAGCGACGCTGCTCTCGTTCGCGGCGCTGGGCTTCGGCGGCGGGGTGGGAGTGTGGATCCTCGCCCGAGTGTCGTTCATCACCGACACCGTGCGGCTCGAGCAGCGCGGCCGGGTGATCTCCGTCCTCGCGGGGCTGCAGCGCGCCGGCGCCCTCGCGGGACCGCTCATCGCCGGCGTCGGGGCGGAGGCCCTGGGCTACCAGCCCATGTTCCTGGCCTCGGCGGCGCTCTTCGCGGTGTCGCTGGTCCTGGTGCTGATCTTCGCGAACCCGGCGCCGCGGCTGCCGCATGCGGCGGGTCACGTGCCGCTGGCGCGGGTGATCAGCACGCATCGGCATACATTCACGACCGCCGGCAGCGTCATGGTCATCCTCATGTTCCTGCGCGCCGGACGCCTGCTGATGATCCCCCTGGTCGGGTCGAGCATCGGGCTGTCGGCGGCGGAGATCGGTTTCGCCTTCAGCCTCTCGGCGGCGGTGGACATGGTGATGTTCTATCCGGCCGGGCTGATCCTCGACCACCTCGGGCGCCGCTGGGCGCTGGCGCCCGCCATGCTGCTCCTCGGGGCCGGACTCGCGCTGCTGCCGTTCGCGGACGGCTTCTGGACGTTCGCGGCGGCGGGACTCCTCGCCGGGCTCGGCAACGGGTTCGGCACGGGCATCTTCATGACGCTCGGCGGCGACCTGTCGCCGGAACGGGGACGCGGAGAGTTCCTGGGGGTCTGGCGTCTCGTCGGCGATCTCGGTGCTGCGGTCGGACCGTTCGTCATGGGGTCGGTGGTGCAGTGGGCGTCGCTCGTCGTGGCCTGCACCGGCACCGGAGCGATGGCCCTGGTCGGCGTCTTCCTGTTGGTGGCGACGGTTCCCGAGACGCTGCACCGGCGGGGTACGATGGAACGCTCTTCCGCGGCTGGGGAAGGTTCGTGACGCAACCCGCTTTCGGTCTCAACCGGCTCGACCTCCGCTCCCCGGCCCACTTCGCCGCGGATGCGGCCCGCCTGGAGTCACTCGGCTGGAGCTACGGGTTCATCCCCTCGTCGCCGCTCCTGGTCCTCGACCCTTACGTCATGCTGGCGGAAGGCCTGCGGCACACCGACCGCATCGTGCTCGGTCCGCTGATCGAGAACCCGGTCATGCGCCACCCTGCGGTGATTGCCGGTTCGATCGCGACGGTGGACCGGCTCGCCCCGGGCCGCTCGGTGCTCGGCATGGGCGTCGGCGACACGGCGGTGCGCCTCATGGGCAGGCGGCCCGCCACGGTGGCGGAACTCGAGGAGTCGATCCGCACGATCCGGGGTCTGAACGCCGGGGAGCGCCTGCCGGTGGACGCGGCGCGGCCGGCGGTGCTCAGGCACGCCGCGCGCGTACCGGTGTGGGTCGCCGCCCAGGGACCGAAGACCCTGCGCATGGCCGGGCGCGTCGCGGACGGGGTCTTCATCCGGGTCGGCGTGCACGAGACGAACCTGCGGCTCGCGGTGGAGGCGGTGCGGGCGGGGGCCGCGGAGGCGGGACGGGACCCGGGCGAGGTCCGCATCGGCTGCGTGTTCCACACCGTGGTGGACGACGATGCCGACCGCGTCGGGCGCATCGGGCGGGCCATGGCGGCGGGGTACTACGAGTACTCGCCCATGCTGTTCGACCACATCGGCATGGCCTGGAACGGGCTGGACGTGGAAGAACTCAAGCGCCGCGTGTGGCCGGACTTCCACCACGCGCGCGACCTCGAGGCCGCGGGCGACGTGGTGTCGTTCCTGCCCGACGCGGCGGTGGATGCGTTCGCCCTGCACGGGCCGTTCCCCGCGATCATGGAGCAGATCCAGACCATCCTGGGTTACGGACTGCCGATCGAGGCGATCGTTCCGCACCCGATGCCGACGCCGCCGCCGCGTGAGGAGGGCGGGTTCGACTACGCCAGGGCGTTCGCGGAGGCGGTGTTCCCGGCGTTCTGAAACCTGGATGCGGAGTGCGTCCTCAGAAGAACACGAACATCCGCACTTCGCAGCTCTCGCGGGGCGAGGTCGTTGCGTCCTGCGTGGGCAGGCGGAACGCCGTATGCGCCGTGAAGCGCGCGGGGCCGTCCGTGGCGGAGTCGTACACCTTGAACAGCAGCGCCTCGTCCGGCGTCATGCGCGGGAACCAGTAGAAGCGCTGGCGGGGGTGCCAGGCGATCTGCCAGGTCTCCCCCACGCGCCCGGGCGAGATGCGGTTGACCGGGATCAGGTCGGACTCGCGGATGGTGCGGGCGTCGGCGATCGCGATGGGATCGGCCTCGATGGCGTGCCGGATGGGTCGCCAGATCTGCACGATCGCGAAGCGGCGTTGCAGGAGCGTCTCGGCCTCGTGCGGCAGGAGGTCCCGCATCCGCTTGCGGGACGACCAGTGCGTGTAGTCGTTGTGCACGCCGTAGGCGGGTTCGCGCACACCGCGCGCCGCGCGCACGGCCTCGTCGCCATGCCGCACCGTATGGTCGAACAGGAAGGCCCGACTCGCGCCGGTACCGTCCAGGGCCAGCGCGCGTGCCTGCGGGTAGTAGACCTCGGCTACAGCGGAGGCGTCGTCCCACTCCACGTCCGGCCGCGGGTGCGCCAGCAGTTCGAAGCCGTGCGTATCGAGAACCGCCGCTTCGGCACGGCCGTCGTGCAGGGTGACCGTGCGCTCGACGGACTTCGCGAAACGTCCGTTACGAGGGTCGATCTCGTGGGCCTGCCTGGCGCCGGTGTCCACTCCGAAGCGCAGCGTGACGGCCACGTCCCGGGCGGTCGTCGGCGGTGCTGGGCTGGCGGTGAGGTTCATGGTGTCAGGCGGCCGCCTCCCTGGCGCGCTCCTCGGCGACGATCTCCGCCATCCCCTGCCACTCGTGCCACATGTTGCACAGCGCGTGCTTCGAGCGCTCCCACGGATCGTTGCCTTCCTCGTATTCGAGCCACTCGCCCATCTGGCCGCGGTCGGGATGATCGGAGACGCCGTTGGCCACCTTGTCCGGCTGGCGGCGCTTGTTGCGGATGCGGAAGATGATGTTCTTGCGCGACTCGGTGCCGTGCTCGTTCCGCGTCCCCGAATGCGGGATGTGGTAGCTCGTGATACACACGTCGCCGGGGCGCATCAGGATCTGGGTCGGGCGCGGCCAGCGGCGGCCGTCCGGCGTGGCTTCGGACGTCTCGTCGAGGAACTGCTCGCGCACTTCGTCGGGCAGGTAGACCAGCCCGCAGCGGTTCGGGGCGTCGTGGTTCAGCCGCGGCCAGCCGGGGCCTTCCGGCCCGAGGTGGCCGTTGGTGTCGTACTGCCGGCGAAAGAAGCGCTCGACCGCGTGATGCGCGCCGCGCAGGAGGGCCGTCTGGCCGCACCCCTCGACGCTCTGGTCGTTCAGGCACACGAACACGAACGCGGTGAAGCTGCCGTTCCCGAGCGTCATCCCGGGGTCCTGGAACATCGGCACCATGTTATGGCCCATCACGTCCGGGCTGCGCCCGAGGTCGCCCTTCGGGCCGGACGCGAAGTAGCGGTGGTAGATCTCCTCCGGCGTCCCCTCCTGCACTTCCTGGGGCGCCGCGATGGTGATGAGGCCGTCCATGTGCGTCTGGGCCCCGTAGTAGGGCATGTCCCGGTCGCGGTATCCGAGGTTGTTGAAGTGATCGCCGGGCTCCGCACGCTTGTTCACGCCGATCTGGCAGTGGGTCGGCGGGTCGAAGTGCCCCATGACCTCGTGCAGGATGGGCGTGACCGACGACGCGTTCACGAGGTCCGTCATTGCGCGCTCCCCGGACAGGCTCTCGCCCTTCTTCGCGCGGCGGATGCGCGCAAGCGCCGCGTCGACCAGTTCCGGGGCCACCGCGTTCGGCACGACCACGTAGCCGTCGCGGTAGAGCGCCCGCTTCTGTTCGAGGGTGAGGGCGGTGGGGGAGGCGGAGACGTTCATGGGACGGACCGAACGGAGGGAAGCGCGCACTGTAGCCAGCCGGAAAAGGCTGCGCAACAGACGGGCGCGGCCTCTCAGTCACAGCCATCCAGCAGCGCCCGGACCATCGAACCCTCGGGCTGGACGAACTCGCCGCGTGAACAGGTCAGGTGCCCGAAGCCCGCGTCGCCGTCGCGGAAGTTCACCTTGCCGCCCTCCCTGGCGCGAAACATCTCCGCGAGCCACCGCCCGATCTCGGCGGGGCACACGGTGTCGTCGGCCGCGTGCCAGACGACGACGTTCCGGGTCTCGATGAGGCGCGGGTCGAAGCCCCATTCGTAGCAGACGTCGAGGGCGAACGTCAGGCGTTGCCGATCGCGCCAGCACGCCGGCCGGCGCAATGCTGTCGCTAGAGTGCCGCATCAAGGCGCGACCCTCCTGCGGCCTTTGCGGCAATGCACGGCCCAATCGAGAGAGCGAACGGGTCAGGCCAGTGAGCCAGGTGGAGGGAGGCGTTGAACCCAGGCTTGGGCCCCGTCGGTGAAGAAGCAGGCGTCGGGTATGGGGCCGAGCACGTCCCGATACCTGGCCTTCAGGGCCGTGACTCCGGCCTCATCGGGCTCGAGGCCGACCACGGTGATGTCCTCGGGAGGCAGATCGGCGAGTGCTTCGGTGAAGAGCACGCGGGCCGCCGTGTCGGTGGCGGGGAACGAGTAGCCGATGAACGTCACGGCCTCGGCTCTGGACAGGTGCTCAAAGGCCAGTGTCCAGACGAGGCGAAGCACGGGCTGCGCGACGAGGTCGGACTTCGAGAGCACGGGAGGGACAAGGACGGGCTCGGACTCAAGGTGGCGAGCGACCACATCGCTGGGGAACAGGCGCCGTGAGATGCCTTCCCAGCCGTGATGATGGACGATCGCATCGAGCGCGAAGGGCTTGGCGTAGCCGCGGCGGGCCCACCAGTTGACGGAACCGTGCAGCTTGAGCAGGAGCAAGTCAGAGGCGGGCGGACCCTGGGAGAACGTGGAGACGGTGTTGGCGGACGGCTGGCAGAAGAAGCCGTACCCCCAGTAAGGGTTCCAGTTGCCTGCGGCAAAAGAGCTGCGTCCAGGAGGTCGTCGTAGTTGAAAGTGATGCAGGTGGCGTTCCCTCGGGCGCAATGGCGAGCGAACGCCACGATGTCGCTGTCGGGTCGGATCTCGACGCCGTCGAGAGCTTGCTGCATGGTTCGGAGGAAAGCAGCCTTGAGTTCGGCGAGCAGGAACGCGAACTGGTCCGCCGAGCGGTGGCGGTGGTCGTAAGGCATGAGTTCGTGGAGGCGGGTCATCAAACGCTCGACGTCGATAAACCCGTCGGGGTGGCGGTTGCGCTCGGCTTCGAGCACGCGGCTTGCCGCCGGGAGGCCGCGTACGGCGGCGACGAGACTGTCGTTCTCGAAATCGCCGACCAATAGAGGTGCCCTACGGACGAAGGCGCGCGTGAAGCCGGCGCCGGTAACGTATAGCCGGCGGACATCCGACGAGGTCACGAGGCGGCTGGAGGGCGAAGCCGGCCGTTAGCCGGCGGTGCTCGATGGGCCGGCAGCCTGCTGTCGTTCCCACTCCCACGCTTCGGCGTGGGAGGTGGGTCCGCCGACGGCTTCGATGCGTCCCTTGGGCCATCGGCGCTGGTGTTCGCGCTCGCGACGCTCCAGGTCCGTGGTAATGCCCCGGTGGACGAGGCGGGACCCGACCAGAAAGCGATATCTGTAGGTCGTGATTTTCGGTGCAGCGGCGACCATGGCGGAAGTATGGTGGGTCGAAACGGCGCGGTCAATTTCGGACGAGCGAGTAGGACTAGCGCAGTTCCGGATGGTCTCTGGTCGCCGGGAGCGCACGGCCGCGGAACCGCTCAGGCTCGTCCGTCCAGCAGCGCCTTGACCATGGAGCCCTCGGGCTCGGCGAACTCGCCGCGCGAGTAGGTCACGTGACCGAAGCCGACGTCGTCGTCACGGAAGTTCACCTTGACGCCCTCTTTTGCCTGGAGCATCGCCGCAAGCCACCGGCCGATCTCGGCCGGGCACACCGTGTCGTCGGCCGCGTGCCAGACCACGACGTTCCGCGTCTCGATGAGACGCGGGTCGAAGCCCCACTCGTAGCAGACATCGAGGGCCGACTCCCACGCGTTGCCGATGCTGCCCCGCACGGTGCCCCGCACGAAGCTGTCGCCGAAGTGCCGCACCAGGGCGGGGTCCTCGCGGACCCTGCGGCCGGCGCGCACGATCGCGCGCAGCGGCAGCCAGGGCGCGAGGGTGACGACGCTGAGGTGCATCACCGCGAAGTACCAGCCCATGTACCACTTCCGAAGCGTTTCCGTAGTGGGCAGGGACTCGATGCCGATGGCGCCCTTGACGCCCTCTTCCTTGGACACGTCGATGGGCAGGAACGGGGCGTAGAGCCCGAGCCCCTCGCAGCGGTCGGGGAAGTACCACGCCGCCGCCATCGCGTGGGGGTTCCCCTGCGAGTGGCCGGTGATCATGAACCTGTCGACACCTTCCTTGGCGAGGACGGGCGCGAGGTCGTCCCGGGGCCAGTCCCTCACCTGGCGGCCCGGCTGGATGTCGCTGTACGCAAATCCGGGCAGGCTGATCGAGATGCCGCGGACGCCGAGGCCCTCGCAGGCCGGCGCGTGCAGCGTCGCCTGTTCCCTGGCCTCCGGGCCGGAACCGTGCATGTTCACGACCGTCTTCGCGTCGGGATCGGTGCTGCCGTAGGTGAAGTACTCGACGACGCGGCCGTCGTCGGTCTTGATGTACTTGCCGCCGTCGGCGGCGAGCGCGGCGGCGTCGAACGGCTTCTGGCCCTTGTTGCGGAGATAGAGACCGTAGCCGACGGCGAGCGCGTAGAAACCGCCCGCTACCGCGACGATCGTCCCGACGATCTGGGCGGCCAGCAGCACCGCGCTAGTGCCCCACGATCTTCTCGTCCCGCAGCCGCACCACCTCCTCGGCGTCGACCCCGAGCACGTCGAACAGCACCCGCCCGGTGTGCTCCCCGATCACCGGAGAGGGCCCGACGGGCGGTCGTGTCCCCGCGGCCGTGAGCACCGGCATCCCGGTGCAGTGCCGGGTACCGGAACTCGCGGACCGGACGGTCGGGAAGAAGTCCGTCTCGATCGCCGCCATGTCCGCGCCGACGACCACCCGCGAGGCGGGCACGCCGACGGCGCGGAGCGCGGCTTCGGCTGCCTCGACGGTGCGCTCGCCGGCCCAGGCTGACAGGGCTTCGTCCAGCGCCCCGACGTTCGCGAGCCGCCCGGCGGTTTCGCGGTGGGCGGGATCGTCCAGCCCTTCGAGCCCGGCGACGGAGCACAGGCGCCGCCATTGCGCGTCGTCCTCCACCGCGAGCGCCACCCAGCGTTCGTCCTCTTCCGCGTCGAGACACCGGTAGCAGCCGTGCGGCGCCATGTCGGGGCTGAAGTTGCCGCGAGCCGTCACCTCCGTCTCGGAGAACGACTGCTCGGCGTAGCGGTCGCCGATGAGGTAGGCGGCCGCCTCGACCTGGGCCGCGTCGACGTAGCACCCTTCGGCGGAACGTTGCGCCAACGCGCCGAGGACGGCGACGAGCGCCTGCTTGCCGGCGATGTGGTCCGGGTGGTTGAGGGTCGTGCCGACCGGATACGGGTCGTCCGGATGCGCCCACTGGTGGGTGACGCCTGAGAACGTCTGCAGGTTCGGCCCGAACGTCTGGAAGCCGTCGTAGGGGCCCTTGCCGAGCCCCTGGCTCGACATGTAGACCACGTTCCTGCGGAGCTTCCGCGCGGACTCGTAGTCCAGCCCCCACTTGGGCACGACCGTGCCGCGCATGTTCTCCATGATGACGTCGCACTCGGCCGCGAGCCGCTGCACGAGTTCGACGCCCTCGGGCCGGTTCAGGTCGATGGCGACGCTCTCGACGCCGAGGTTCAACTGGTTGAAGGTCGGGCTGTTGTCGATGTCGCTCTCGCCGCCCAGACCCACCCGCCGCAGGAAGTCCGGGTAGACGCGGGACTCGACCTTCAGCACCTCCGCACCGAGACAGGCGAGCACGGAGGCCGCCTCGGGAACGACCGCGCCGACACCGAGCTGCAGGACGCGCAAGCCTGCCAGCGGTCGCTCGTCGGAAGAGGCGTCCGCAGCACTGTCCACGGAGACAGGTGGCGGTCTACGCACCGGCTCGTCGAGGAGCGTCCGGGCGTAGTCGTCGTGTTCACCGAGTGCCGGGGCGGGCCGCACCTGGATGTTCAGTTCGGACGGCCCCAGCCGATGGGGCGGGCGCACCAGGTCGATGGGACCGAAGTCCGGATCCTGCACGGTCGCCATGATCTCGCGTTCGCGGACGTGGCGGTCGTTCTTGAAGTCGGCAAGGGTGTGCACCGGCGAGGCGGTCAGGCCCCGCTGCTGCCCGCCGATGAAGATCTCCTCCACGGTGCGCTGGCGGATCAGGTCGTCGCAGATGAGCTTCAGCCCGTCCAGGTTCTGGACCCGGAAGGCGAGGTCGCTCCACGGGCCGGATACGAGCTCGTCGGGTTGGCCGAGCAGCTCGACGAGCGCTTCCCATTGCTTGGGGGTCACGGCGAGGATCCGGACGTAGCCGTCCTGGGTCTCGTGGATCGGGAATCCGCCGGCGCCCAGCCGGGCGGTGACGGTGCCCTGGCCGTTCCCGTCCGTGTCGTAGGCCATCAGCGTCCGGGTCCACGGCGTGATGCTGGCCGTCGCCGCTTCCTGGTAGGGGATCTCGTAGCGCACCGGACCCGCGCTCCTGCGATGTCGCAGCAGGCCGGCCGCCGCCATGACCGCGGCATAGACGCCGGTCCCGTCGAGTGCGAGCCAGGACGGGGCGTTGCAGGGGGGCTGGTCAGGCCAACCGCTCGATGCGAGGCCACCGCTGGCGGCGAAGCCGACGATGGACGAGATGCCGAGCCCGAGCGGGTCGGTGACGGTCACCGCCACCGGCGCTTCCGCGGCGGCTTCGAGTGCGTGGAACGCGGATCCGTCGGCATCGAAGACGACGTCGGCGCGGGCGCAGAGTCCACGCAGAAGGGCCACGTCGTTGGCGTCCTCGGGATCGATGACGACGCTCTTCTTGTTGGTGTTGCGGGCAAGGAACGCGAGGCTGCCGCGGGTGGATTCGCCGGAGTCGGGCACCCGCGGCCGACGTCGCCGGGCCAGGGCGCCGTCGGGCGGTTCGACCAGCAGAACCTCGGCGCCGAGTCCGGCCCAGACGAGACCGGCGTACTCCGTCAGCGGGTGTGCGAGTTCGACGACCCTGAGGCCGGCCAGCAGTTCGTTCGACATCGCGTGAACTCCCCTCCGTCGGTGATCGAGCGTAGGCTAAGGCTAGCAGACAGAGCGATGGATTGGCCGGCGTCTCCGGTGCCGGGATTCCCCGGGCTCGGAGCCCACACGGCGAGGCGATACAGCATGAGCACCGCACGTTCGAGACTCTTCGAGCATGGCTTTCTCGTGGTCGACGATGTCGTGCCGACCGCACTCTGCGAGGCCGTGATCGAGGAGACCGCGGAGTTCCTCGGCATCGTCCCCGACGACCCCGCCACCTGGTTCGCGAACTGCAGTCCGGGCCACGGCATCGTGCCGCTGCACCATGGACAGGCCCTCTGGAACGTGCGCCAGTGGCCACGGGTCCACGCAGTGTTCCGGGAGCTCTACGAGGACGAGGCCCTCTGGGTGTCGATGGACCGGGTGTCGTTCAAGGTCCCTGCCGCGGGCTGGGACGGAGGCGACCGCGTGAGCCCGCTCCACTGGGACACGGATCCGCGGCTGCCGCGCCGCGCGGACTTCCAGGGCCTTGTGTACCTGCGCGACACCGGGGACGGCCAGGGCGCTTTCTGCTGTGCTCCGGAGGTGTACGCCAACCTGCCGGAGTGGGTGGCGGGACGTAGCGTGCCGGAGGCGCGGGCGGCGGTGAATGCGAGCGACACGCCCATCCACCGAATTGGCGGCCGGGCCGGGTCGATGGTGATCTGGCACCGGCAGATGCCGCACTCGTCCGGGCGCAACGACGGGGCGCTGCCACGGTGGGTGCAGTACGTCACGATGGATGTCGCGGCGTCCGAGGAAGAGCGGCTCGAGCGCGTGCGGCTCTTCGGGGAGAAGCGCCCGCCGGAGTGGGCGGTTCGGCAGGAGGTGCCCGGCCAATTGATCCCGGAGCCGGGGCCGGTGGCGGAACTCACGGCACTCGGGCGCCGGCTCGTGGGTCTCGACGCCTGGGACCGATCGCTTTGATGACCCGGACCCCGGTCGCCATCGAACGCTTGTTGTTCCTGACCACCACAAGGCGCTGCCGACTGGGCCATATGTTCGTCAACATACAATATGGCCGTCACTGATCGTTCTTGTTTTCTCCAAGAGCACTATGGCCGATACGCGAAACAGTCCAGCCGATCGTGCGGGGCAGTACCGAACGCACCCTGAGGGGTATCGGGCTTTCTGGCCGAAGGCACTGCCTCCCGACCCGCCCCTGCGTCTCGACCGGGAACTCCAGGCCCTGCTGTCCCAGGCCGACCAGGCGCTCGGCAGGCTCGACGGCGCCGTTCAGATCTTGCCCAACGCGGACCTGTTCGTCCTGATGTTCGTCCGCCGGGAGGCGGTGCTGTCGAGTCAGATCGAAGGCACCCAGAGCTCGTTGCAGGACCTGCTCCGGGCGGAGGCGAACGTCCTCGATCCGGAACGTCCGGCCGATGTCGCGGAGGTCGTCAACTACGTGTCGGCGCTGAACCACGGTGTTCGTGCGCTGGCGTCGGGTCGTCTCTCCGTTCGTTTGATGCTCGAGTTGCACCGACGACTCCTGACCGGCGTGCGGGGATCGGACCTGTTTCCCGGCGAACTGCGCAACGATGTCGTCTGGATCGGGTCCGCGGATGCGTCGTTGCGCGACGCGACTTTCGTACCGCCGCCGCCGGAAGCCGTCCCCGGGTGCATGGAGGAGTTGGAGCGCTTCCTGTGGCGGGAGCATTCCATGCCGGCGTTGGTCAAGGCCGGACTGGCGCACGCCCAGTTCGAGACCATCCACCCGTTCTTCGATGGGAACGGGCGCGTCGGGCGTCAATTGATCACGCTGTCGCTGTGTGAACAGGGCACCCTCCAGAAGCCGGTGCTGTATCTGTCGCACTACCTGAAGGCCCGCCGCCAGGACTACTACCGGCACCTGCAGGCCGTACGTGACGAAGGCGCCTGGGAGGAGTGGCTGAAGTTCCTGGTCGCCGGAGTCGTTGCCGTCGCCGGGGAGTCCACGGCGACGGCGCGCGCGATAGTCGCGTTGCGCGAGGAGACGCGTGAAGACCTGTTGACCCACCTCGGGCGGGGAGCGGGAAACGCCTTGCGGCTCCACGAACGGCTCTTCGAGACGCCCATCGTGGGCGTCCGGCATGCCGGCGAGTTCCTGGGCATCGGGTTCGCGGCGGCCAACCGTCTCGTCGAGCGCATGGTCGAGCGCGGCGTGCTGGTCGAGATCACCGGCCATGCGAGGAACCGTCGATTCGCCTACCAGCGCTACATAGCGTTGTTCGACGACTGAACGACGCGGCCATCGTCGGCCAGGAGCTTGCTCCGTAGGAGTTTCGCGCCAGCGAACTTCCAGCGCCGCCCGGGTCTGCAACTCGACGCGATACGCGACTATGATTGTCCGCTGGCCACGGGGGTGGGAGCGCGGTGGAACCTGCGCCCGCCGCGAGCGTCTGCAAAGAGGAGGAACGGAAGGATGTTCACGAAACCGAGTGTGGGGCTGAGCGAACGGGTCGAGTACGCATCCGCGGAGTGGCTCGCGGAGGCGAAGCGATTCCTGGAATCGGCATCTGCCACCATCCCGAACGCATCGTTCAGCTTCTCGGCGCACCTCGACAGCCCGCCCCCGCACCTCAATGGTGGCGATGGTCCGTTCGGCTACACCATCCGCATCGCCGGGGGCACGGTGGAAGCGGAGGCCCGGCCGAGCAACGACGTCGACCTGTTCCAGCGCGGCGACTACAACGCGGGCTTGCCGCTGGCCTGGGTCGTGTACGGTGACGACCCGACAGGGCGGGCGCGCATCGTGCGGGAGTACCAGCACCTGGCCGGCGACCGGACGTCGGGACCGGTGGGCGAGATGCCCGGGGACCCCGCGGTGGCGGGAGTGCTCGGCGCCTTGCACGATCACCTGGCGCGCCGGACGGTCAACAACCCCGATGTCGGCCACCGCATCAAGCACTACGGCCTGGAGCGGCACGCCGCGGAACTCGCGGATACGGGCTATACCGTCCTCGAGAACGCGTTCACGGACGATTACGCCCTCGCGCTGCGCGAAGAGACGCACAAGAACCACGAGGGGCGGGCGGCGGACGCCAGCTTCCGCGCGACGATGCTGCTCGAGCGGGGCCTGATCTGGGAAGAGGCGGTCATCCACCCGTGGGTGCTGACCCTCGCCGATCACCTCCTGGGTCGCGGCAACCTGATCTACCAGTCGGACACCATCGTCAAGGGTCCGGGCCTCGAGACGCATCCGGGCCTCCACTCCGACTACGCCGCCTCCATGGTGGAGGAACCCTTCCCGGACTTCTGTCTCGAAGCCACCGCCGTCTGGGCGATCGACGACTTTCGCGGCGACTGCGGGCCCACCTGCATCGTCCCGGGCAGCTTCAAGGAACGCCGGCAGGTGCCGCCCGGCGTGACCCAGGAGGGCTCGGTCACCATCGAGATGCCCCCGGGTTGCATCGCCTTCTGGCACGGGGCGACCTGGCACGGCTCGACGCCGCGCAAGGCGGCGGGCAAGCGCACCTCGCTGCACAACGCGTACTCCCGGAACTTCATGCGTCCCATCGAGCGCTACGAGGAGATCGACCAGGCCATCGTGGACCGCAATCCCCCGGTGTTCTCGACGCTCTGCGGCCTCGACGACGCCTTTGGCAAGAGCGGCCTCATGGGCGCCGACTTCGAGCGGCTCGGTTACGCGGCGAAGTCCGGCTACGGGCGTTCGAGGGCGTTCGGTACGGCGCTGCTCGAGGACTGAGGGGCCGCTCCAGCCGGCACCTGTCGCCGCAGGTTAGAGGATGAAATACTGGTAAATCCGGCCGCAGACTGCGGAATTTACCAGTATTATGGTCGCCAATGGGCGACTACCTGCGGAACTTGGGCAGCAACTTGCGCCGTGCCAGGAAACGGCGCTATCCGCGCGACGACCTCGCGAGCTTCGCGCTACGCGTCGGCGTCAGCCGTTCCACGCTGCAGAAGATGGAGCAGGGCGACCTGTCGGTAAGCATCGGCCGCTACTGGCGGGCCGCCGAGATCCTTGATCTCACGGAGACGTTCGCCACGTTGTTCGTGGCCGAGGAGAGTCTGTTTGACGACCCGCCGTGACACCTACCTAAACGCGGAAGCCACGGGCCTGTTGCATGCGGCGGACTGCGCCATCGAGGAGGTCGATGGGCGCGTGCGGCGAGTAGCCTTCCGGTATCGCGCGGCGTACCTCGACCATCCCCGTGCCTTCGCCCTCGATCCCGTCGCGCTGCCGTTGCGTCGCGGCGAGTTCGACTTCCGCTGCGACGGCGGCGTGCCGGGCTTCCTCGACGACCATCTCCCCGACGACTGGGGGCGCAAGGTGCTCGCCCGCGCGGCCTTCCATGCGGGGGACGAGCGTTTCGATGCGAGTTGCGTCTCGGATCTGATGAGGCGTATGGGCCATAGCCAGATCGGCGCGCTGTCGCTTGTCGAATCGGGAGCAGCACCTGGGTACGAGTTCGGAGCGCCCCTGTCCGCCTTGCGTGAGCTTGAGGAGGAGGCCTTGCGGACTGACGGCGCGTCGCCCTTGGGGGAGGCTGGCCGGGACGTGGACGAGACCGTCCTGCTGCGACTCCTGCTCGCCGCGAGCAGCGTCGGCGGAGCGCGCCCGAAGGCGCTGGTCTTCGATGACGAAGGACGGTACCTCGCGAAGTTCAACCGGCGGCGGACCGACGACTACAACCACGCTCGTGTGGAACTCGCGTGCCTCGACATGGCGGGTGCCGCGGGGGTCGAGGTGGCGCGCGGACGGGTCGTGGCCTGTGGCCCGGGCCGTGACGCGCTGGTGCTGGACCGGTTCGACGTGTCGGAGCACGGGCGGCACCACCTCGTCAGCGTCAACGGCCTGTTGAAGGACGCGGCCACGCAGCGCGACCGCGGCGTGACCTTCCGCTACGACGACATCGCCGAGCTGATCCGGCGGTACTCCTGCTGCGTGACGGAGGACCTGCCGGCGCTGGCCCGGCTGATGGCGTTCAATCGGGCGATCAACAACACCGACGACCACGAGCGCAACTTCAGCCTGATCCACCGCGGCGACGGGTATCGCCTGTCGCCGGCCTACGATCTCACGCCGAGCCTGGCGCTTGGCGCATACCATGCGGCCGGATTTGCTCACTGGCCCGCGCCGCCGGCGCCCAGCGAGTTGACGAAGCTCGGCCGCGTCTTTGGCCTGAGCAAGCCGCAGGTGCGCGGCTGCGCCGAGGAAGTCGCGGCTGCCGTCGAACGGTGGCCGGAGTTCGCGGAGCGGGCTGGCGTCGGGGAAGAGGAAACGAACCTGGTCGCGCGCTGCATCTGCCGATAGCGGCCGCGCCGCAGGAACTCACCCGGCGAGGCCGCGCTCCGTGACGAGGTAGCCGACAAAGCTCGCGAGCCAGTGCGCGCCGGCGTAGGTCTGGCCGTCGAGCGCTCGAATGCCAGCCCTGCCGTGCCGCTCGGCCATCTCGACGAGACGCCCCGAAGGGGCCGCCGACGCGATGCCCTGAAGCATCCAGGCGCGACTCAGGTTGAGCCCGTCGAGGTGCACGAGGTGGCCGTCCTGCCTGTCCGTCGCCGAGACGGGCGCCAGTTCGAAATCCCCGAGGAAACCCGCGAGCCATTCGCGGAAAGGGTGTGGCGGCAGGATGCGCCGCATGAGGTCCGCTTCGGCAAGGCTCGGCGAGAGGAAGTCGTGGCCGGAGGGTTCGTAGGCAAGCGGCGCGTCGCGGTCCGCGCCGTAGAAGTCCAAGCTGCGGTCCTCGACGAGGCTGCGCAATCCCGATGCGCCCGTGATCCGCGCCCAGTCGTGCACGAGGGCGAGGGAGAACGCGGTCTGGTCGTGGGTGCCGCCGCGGACCGGGTGCGAGAGCCGGGGCAGCCAGTCCTCGAACACCGACGCGGCATGGGCCTCCAGGGGGCGGAGCGTCTCGCGCCAGCGTCGCGCGTCCGGGTCGTCCCACTCGTGCAGCTCCGCGGCGAGCTGCAGCAGCCAGGCCATGCCGTAAGGCCGTTCGAATCCGGGCCGCTGCATTGCGTAGTGCCTTTCGGCGGCGATGTTCTCGCGAGTGAGTGCGCGTGCCAGTGCGGCCCGGGCGTCGGACGCGTAGTCGGCGTCGTGTTCCAGCCGGCACAGCCGAGCAAGCAGCCAGTGTGCGTGGACCGCGCTATGCCAGTCGAAGCAGCCGAAGAAAGCGGGGGTCAGACGCCTCGGTGGCAGCACATCGGCATCGGACTCGAGCAGATGGCCGATGCGGTTCGGGTACTCCCGGTGGACGCAGCCGAGGGCCAGGCCGGAGAGACGCCGGCGGAGAGCGGCGGGCGCGGTCAATCGGGGCGGGCGCGGAGGCGGTCTACGCGCCATTCCAGGGCATCCTTGCACGGGCGGTAGCGCCGGCGGCCGTGAAAGATGACGTCCTGCCCGGCGAGTTCGAGCAGTGGGGCGTCATCGGGGATGCGCCGGTCTATTACTTCCGAGACGCGCCATTCGAAGACCCCGGAACCTATCGATGTACTCGTCGAGCGTGATGGACGGCGCTCCGCGCTCAGTCCTCGAACTCCAGGATCGCCCGCCCGGCGATCTGCCCCGCCCGCAACGCCTCCGTCGCCTCGTTGATGTCGTCGATGGCATAGCGCTCCGTGACGAGGGCCTCGAGGTCGAGGTCGCCGCTGGCGTGCCAGTCGAGGAACATGGGGAAGTCGCGCTCGGGCGCGCACGAGCCGCCGATGCTGCCGCGGAACTGCTTCTCCTGGCTGACGATCTGCATCGCGTTCAGTTCGACGTGTTCGCTCGGGATGCCGACCAGCACGGCGGTACCGCCCTGGCAGGCCCCGAAGTGGCCGGGCCGGCAAGACGGTACGAGCTGCTCCATGGTCGTCTTCAGGCCGATGCAGTCGAAGGCGTAGTCGACGCCCGTCACCGGCAACCGGGTGATGGCGGTCTGATCGGGACGTCCCGTGATCTCGTGGATCGCCTCGACCGGGTCGACCTGCGCCGCGTTGACGCCGTGGGTGGCGCCGAAGCGCCTGGCGAACTCCAGCTTCTCGTCGTCGAGGTCGACCGCGATGATGGGCTCGGCGCCACGCATGCGGGCCCCGACCACGGCCGAGAGACCGACGCCGCCTACCCCGAAGACCGCGACGCTCTCGCCCGGCTGGACGTTCGCGGTGTTCAGCACGGCTCCGGCGCCCGTCATGATCGCGCAGCCGATGATGGCGGTGACGTCCCTGGCGATGCCCGGGTGCGCCTTCACCACGTACTGTTGGTCGGCGATCGTATGGTCGGCCCACGTAAAGACGTTGGGCGCGTGGGCGATACCGCCGACGACCTCGAGGGCCGACGGCTCCGGCAGGCCGCCGGCGTTCGCGGCGTCGCGGGGGACCCAGGTGATCAGGACGATGTCCCCCTCCTCGACATGCGTCACGGCCCCGCCGGCCGCGATCACGACGCCGGTCGACTCGTGCCCGAGGATCAGCGGATGCTGCCGCGGCCGGCCGATCTGGTGCAGTTGCGAATGGCAGACGCCGGAGGCGAACTGTTTCACGACCACCTGGTTCGGGCGGGGGTCCGGGAGTCGGACCTCCTGCACCTCGAGCGGCGCCGGCTTCCTGGGTACGACGACGACGCGTGCGGGTGTGGTCATGGCATGCCTCCTGGTCTGCGTGACGGCGTGCGCGCCGCCCGGTTCATTCGATGTCGAACGAGAGGGTTTCGAAGCCGGCCGCCTGCAGCGCGTCACCGACGCGGTCGCGCGCCCGGGGCGCAAGGGCCACGATGGAGCCGCCGCCGCCGCCCCCGGTGAGTTTCGCGCCGACCGCGCCGTTGGTGCGCGCGATGTGGACCATCTGCTCGAGTTCCGGGGTGGAGACCTGCAGGGCGTTCAGGTGCCCGTGGCACAGGTTCATCAGTTCGCCGAGGTCGTCGAGGAAACCGTTCCGCATCGCCTCCACGGCCGCATGGGTCAGCGACTCGATCTGGTCGAAGATCGCGTCGTAACGCGCGGGCCGGTCCTTCCACGCGGCATGCACCCGCCTCACGGTGTGCGCCGTCAGGCTGGCCTGACTGCCGATGCCGATCACCAATGGCAGGCACCGCGCGGCCGGGACCGTCTCGAACGCCGGGGTCTCCCGATTGCGGTACAGGAGCGGCGTGCCGTACGTGGCCACGGTGTTGTCCACGCCGGAAGCCCGCCCGTGCGCCGCCTGCTCGCACTGGAACGCATGGGCGTTGATCTCTTCGTCGGCAAGCCCCAGGGCGTAGTGGGCGTCCAGGGCGCGCAGCACCGCCACGGCGAGGGATGCGGACCCGCCGAGCCCCATCGCCCGGGGGACGTGAGGAACGATCTCGATGGTCATCGCCCGGTCGGCCAGCTCGAGGCGTCGCAGGAGCGTCGCGAGGATGCCGGGGGCGCCGTCGGGGTGTCGGTCGGCCGGCGGCATGCGCTGTTCCAGGCCCCAGCGCGGGATCGAGATGTGCACCCCTTCCCGGGCCTCGGAAATCCGTGCCTCCACGGCGAGGGGGATCGGCGCCGCCAGGGCGGAGCGGCCGTAGACGACCGCGTGTTCGCCGAGCAGGATGACCTTGCCGCAGGCGGAACTCGTTGGCGCGTCGTCGGCAACGGCGCCCGCCCGGGGTTCGCGCCCGATCGCCTCGGCGAGTTCGCGCGCCTTCCACACCTTGATCTCGCCGGACTCTATGAGCCCTTCGACGACCCGTTCGAAAAGACCCTCCGGCACTTCGGCCGCGGAAGCGACGCTGCGGGCGTGCAGGGTCATGTGGTTCTGCTGGATGCCCGCGGTGGTCAGGGCGCGCAGGGCCGCGTAGTTCTGCGCGAGGCCGACGGCCCCCATGACCCCGGCCAGCTCGGTGGCCCCGGGGGAACCGAGCAGGCGGTGGTTGATGCGCACCGTCGGGTTCGTCTCGAGCGATCCGCCGACGGTGCCCACCTTCATCGGCATGTCGAGTTCACCGACGAGGTCGCCGTCGGAATTGCGGGTCCAGCGGGTCAGGCCGCGGTAGCGGCCGTCGCGGGCCGCGTAGGCGTGGGCGGCCGCCTCGATGGCGCGGAAGTCGTTGCCGGTGGCGATGGCCACGGCGTCGACGCCGTTCATGATGCCCTTGTTGTGGGTCGCCGCGCGGTACGGATCCACCCGCGCCAGATCGTTGGCGAGGATGATCCCGTCGCGGACCGCTGCCCCTTCGAAACCCTTCGCCGCGAGGTTCTCGACGGGGATCCGGACGCTGGCCCGCACCAGGGCGCGGTCGGTGAGATTGGACAGGATGCGCAGGAAGACCTTGCCGCCCGTGAGCGACTCGACGAGCGGTGCGATCCCCTCGCACATCCCGTTGACCAGGTTCGCGCCCATCGCGTCCCGCGTATCCACGAGCAGGTGCAGGACCGTCATCTCCCGGCCGTCCTCCGGGGCGTGGTGGCGGAACACCTCGAGGTCGCGGGCGCCGCCGCCGCGCGCCACCATCCGGAGATGGAGGCTGTTGGCCAGGTCCAGGATGTCCTGCTTGTGGGCGAGGAGCGTCTCCGCGGCGCGGTCCGGGTCGGCGGCGTCCACGAGCTGCACCTGCCCGATCAGGATCGGGTCGGTCGCCGCCGCGTCGAAGCCCCCGGAGAGCCGGGCCGTCCGCGCCGCGCCGGAGAGGCCGGCGACGATGGACGGTTCCTCGACGGACAGCGGCACGACGTAGTCGCGCCCGTTGATCAGGAAGTTGAGCCCCAGGCCGAGGGGCAGGCCGAGCACGCCGACCACGTTCTCGATCATCTTGTCGGCGACGTGGCGTTTCAGCGTGTGATCACCGGACTCGAGCAGGCGCAGATCCGCGTCCGTCAGCAGTCCGCGCTCGTGGAGCGCCGTGATCCTCGCCTGGATGGGCATCCGGAAGAAGTTGGGGATTCGGGAGGTACTGCTCGCTTCGGCCGGCTCGGAAATCATTGCTGCTTCCCTCGAGCGAACTCAAGTGTCGATGGCAAGGCGGATTCTACGCCGGGCTCGTGGCGAGGTTGTACCGGCGTGAGAGGCGTCCGATGGTTTCGAAGAAATCGGCCTCGATCTCGTCCAGGATCTCCGCGACCGGGCGTATCGCGTCGATGCGTCCGCAGACCTGGCCGCTCAGGGCGATGCTCGCCTCCATGTCGCCCCCGAAATAGAGGTCCTTCGCGGTGCCGAACTCGGTCATGGCGTTCGTCTCGTGGTCTTTTTCGAGACGCGTGGTCTTCTCCGTACGCAGCGCCCGGAGGGCCGGCGAGTTGAAGCGGTTCAGGAACACGGTGTCCGTCTCTCGCGCGGAGACGATGGCGTCCTTCCAGTTCCCGTGGACCGGAGACTCGGCGGCGGACACCATGCGCGTGCCGAGCTGGATGCCCTCCGCGCCGAGGGCGAACGCGGCCGCCATCGACGGGCCGTCCACGAACCCGCCCGCGGCAACGATGGGGACGTCGACGTGCGACCGCACGAGCGGCAGCAGCACCATGCTCGCCACTTCCCGGGGATTCTTGAAGCCGCCGCCCTCGCCGCCCTCCACGATGAGTCCGTCCACGCCGCAGTCGACGGCCTTGCGCGCGGCGGAGAGGCTCGGCACGACGTGGAAGACCGTCAGCCCGGCACCCTTGATCTGCTCGGTGTAGCGCTCGGGACTCCCCGCCGACGTGGTGACGAACTTCACCCCCTGGTCGATCACGAAGTTCACGATGCCGGGATCGCGCACGAACGCCTGGGCGATGTTGACCCCGAACGGGCGGTCCGTCAGTTCCCGCATGCGGCGAATCTCCTCGCGGATCGCGTCGAGTTCGCCGGACGAGGTCTCGATGATGCCGAGGCCGCCGGCGTTCGACACGGCGGAGGCGAGCTGCGAGCGGGCGATCCAGCCCATCGGCGCCTGCACGATGGGGCGTTCGACGCCCAGCATGCGCGTGACGCGGTTGTGGAAGGTCGGCGTCGCGGTGGTTGCTTTCGTCATGGTCCTGCCGTCGTGTCGGGGATGGGGCGTTCCGCGGCTGGCGGGCGCCCGGCGCGAACCTTACGCGCTTGCGGTGTGGCCGCCAAGCCTTCGTGCGAGGGTCAGCCGGCGGAGCCCAGGGGAAAGCGATCATCGGTGAGAAACGCGGTCACGAGACCGTTGGGCACGCACTCGAACAGGTCCTCGGTGACGGGGGGCGCCTCGGCGTCCACGCGCTTGAAGCTCTCGGCGACGACCAGGAAGGGCCGGCCCACCGCTTGGGCGACGACGGCGAGTGACCGGGTTCCGACCTTGTTCACGAAGGCGCGCCGGCCGATCGCGTCGGCGCCGACGAGCACCGCGGCGCAGGCCGGCACGACCTGCTCGATGTCCGCGTCTTCGATGCACCTTGCGCCCAATCGGGCGGCGGCGCGTCGACCCTCGCCGCCTGGTTCCGAGGCGGTCACGACGAGGTCCCCGGCGGGGCGTTCCGACAGCACGCGCAGGACGGTGGAGGAGGCGCTGTGCGTGAGGATCGTGCCGGGCGTGGCGGCGAGGCGTTGCCGCGCGAGCCGGAGAGTGTCCTCAAGCGCCGCGTCCGCCAGGCTCGACACCACGTCGCAGTGGGCGACGGCGGACTCGCCGGCGGAGGCGTCGTCGGGCGGTAGCGTGTCGATCCAGTACTGCAGGATCCGACCGACGGCGCCCATGCTCGGGCGCGCGTCGCGCAGGGCCTCTGCGCAGCGGAGGATGCGGAGGCGGTTGTCGAAGCCCGCGGTCCCCGCGTACTCCCCCAGCATGGCCAGCGCCTGCCGTGCCAGGACCGCCGCGCCGTCGGTCGTGTTGGCGCGCAGCCGGTCGGCCAGACGCCCCGCGTCCGCGAGGGCTTCCGGCACGCGCTCCGGGCGTTACCGGCCCGTGAACTGCGGCTTGCGCCGCTCGAGAAAGGCGCGCACGCCCTCCTCGAAGTCCTCGGACTGGAACATGGAGTTGAGATGCACCATCAGGTGATCGACGGCCGTGTCGTACGACTCCTCGAGCCCCATGCGCATCATGCGCTTGGTGGTCTGGACCGCCATGGGCGCGTTGTCGGCGATCTCGTTGGCCCACTCGAGGGCCGTCGGCAGGAGTTCCGCGTCGGGCACGACGGTGTTGACGAGCCCGATCTCGAGGGCCTCCTCGGCGTCGATCGTGCGGGCGCGGTAGTAGAGCTCGGCGGCTTTCGCCCAGCCGATCAATCGCGGCAGCAGCCAGGTGCCGCCGCTCTCCGGGACGACGTTCCGCTTGGCGGTCACGGCCGCCATCTTGGCTCGCTTGGCGGCGATGCGGATGTCGGCGAGCAGGGTGATGTCCATGCCGTAGCCCGCCGCCGCGCCGTTGATCGCGCACACCACGGGCGTGTCGATGTTCCACATCACGTTGATCGGCGCGTCGCGCAGGTCGAAGAGCTGCCGGGGGCGGTTCTGGCCGCGGGCCGACTCGCGGCTGCCGAGCCCGCCCTCGTTGACGGCGACGAGGTCCAGCCCGGCGCAGAAGCCGCGTCCGGCCCCGGTCAGGACCATGCAGCGGATGTCGGGGTCCTTGTTGGCCTCCACCAGCTTCGCCGAGAGCTCTTCCAGCATGTCGCGGCTGATCGCGTTCAGGCGCTCGGGACGGTTGAGCGTCAGCACGAGGATGCGATCCTGCTGCTCGACGAGCAGTTCGTCGGTGGCGGATGCGCTGATGGTCATGGGCGGCCTCCGGGGGCGTGCGCGAAACGGGCAAGTGTACGCGCAAACCGGGCCCCGCGGCTGTCGGGGTCCTTGCCGCGCCTTGCCGCGCCGCGCGGCGGCGTCAGGACGGCCAGGTCTTGCATGGGAGTACGCACCCGCCGAAGGGAGGAACACCGACACTTCCTTACGCGTCAGCGGCCGAGGGAGCTTCCCCGGCTGAAGGCTCCTCGATCGCCTTCACGTCCCGCAGCCACAGACCGCCGCCGAAATGAGGCCTCGGATCGTAGGACCGGTGGCCGAGGAGGCGCTGCACGCACGCGGACCGCCCCCGCAGCTCTTCGTCGGTGTAGTCGAGCGGCGACGATTCTTCCGGCGTCAGCCGACGACGTAGCTCAGGTGCATCGCGCAGCGCCACCGGTCTGGTGTCCGGTTGGCGCCGCCACCGTGCGCGGTCTTGCCGGAGTACACGAGCGCGTCGCCCGGGTTCAGTTCGGCGGGGACGGTCCGCTCGTGATCGCCGCAGTCCATGAAGTCGGGTCAGCGGTGGCTTCCCGGGATCACCCGGGTGGCGCCGACTTCCTCGGTCACCTCGCCCAGGGCGATGATGGCGCTCAGCGTGACGTCGGGACAGGACGGCCAGTCGGGGGCGGAGGCGCGGGGCCAGTTGTAGCAGTCGCGATGCAGCCCCTGTGCGCGCTCGCCCGGCCCGATGATCATCACCTGGCCGGTGTTCATGCGCGGGTCTCGTTTCTCGCCTGCGGCGCGCCACCGTACCACGGGCCGCGGGGTTTGCCGTGCCGGTGGACTGGCCAGGAAAAGAGGACCGGCGGGCAACCGGACCCTCTCCGGGCGCTGAATCCGCTAGAATGGGATCGTTCGCCGGAGTGGAAGGACACCGTTGGGGCATTCGCCGTCGGGGCCGGAGGAGGATGTCGCGACGGAGCGGTGTCGAGCAAGCGACTCGGAGTCCCCGGAAGGGGCCGAAGCGGCCCTCCACAAGGGCGCGGTCGAGCGGTTGAGCAGCCTGCTGGAGGCCGACCTGGGATTCCACGGGGCCAACGGCAGGTTCGCGACCCACGGCTGGCACCCGTTCCCGGCAAAGTTTCCACCGCAGCTCCCACAGTTCTTCATCGAGCATCTGTCGGAGCCGGGGCAGACGGTCCTGGACCCGATGCTGGGGTCCGGGACGACCCTGGTCGAGGCGCAGCGCCTCGGCCGGAAGGCGATTGGCTGCGACATCGATCCGCTGGCCCGCATGATCGCCGCGGCAAAGTTGACGCCGCTCGATGCCATCGATGCCCTCAAGACCGGTCGAGCCGTTCTGGAGCGCGCGCGGAAGGACTATTGGAGTCGTCGGGGTGCGCTCGAGGATGACCGTCTCGGACGATTCGACGAGAAGACGCGCGACTTTCTCGACTACTGGTTTCCCGAGGACCGGCAACTGGAGCTGGTGGCCCTGCTTCGTCAAATCGAGGAGGTCGAGAACTCCTCGATGCGGCGGTTCCTCCAGGTGGTGTTCTCTTCCACCATCATTGCCAAGTCGGGGGGTGTCTCTCTCGCGCGGGACCTTGCGCATACGAGGCCGCATCGCGTCCTCGACAAACCCACACCGTCGGCTTTCGTCGCGTTCGAAAAGCGTCTGAACGCCAATGTCGCCCCAGGTTGCGCAGCCCCGGCGCAGTCGGGCGCCCGGATCCTAGCCGCGAGCGCGGCGGACACGGCACTGCCCCCGGCGAGCGTCGATCTGGTCGTTACGTCGCCGCCCTACGCGAACAATGCCATCGACTACATGCGGGCGCACAAGTTCTCGCTGGTCTGGTTCGGCTGGACCATTGACGACCTGACGGACATTCGCAAGTCCTACCTGGGACACGACGCGTTGGCCGGCGAGAGCGCAATCTCGTTGCCCGAGCGCTGTGAGAAGACCTTGGTCGAACTCGCGCAATTGGACGAACGAAAGGCACACGTCCTGCGCCGTTACTTCTGCGAGATGTCCGGAGTTCTGGGCGAGATGCATCGTGTCCTGCGTCCGGGAGGCTCGGCGGTCGTGGTGGTGGGAACCTCTACGCTCCGGGGCATGGACGTGGAGACCCACAAGGCACTCGCCGCCGTGGGCGAGAGTGAGGGGTTTGCGTGTGCGGGCATCGGGGTACGCCAACTCGACCGGGACAAAAGGATGATGCCGGCGCGCTGGGGCGACTCGAGACAGAGTCAGATCGAGCAGCGGATGCATGAGGAGTACGCGATCGGGCTGGTCAAGCCGTGACCGTAGAGAGCGTTCCGCATGCCACCACGCACCTTCAACTTCGCCGTCGGCCGCACCAACCCGGAGACGTTCCCCGTCGAGCGGATGCAGCGCGCGGCGTCGGCGGCCATCGCGCGCGAGTTCGAGGAGCTCACCGACTACCCGGGCAAGCTCGGCCACCCGGGACTGCGGGCGGTGATGGCGCGGCGCGAGTCCGAGCGCGAGGGGGTCGCGGTGGACCCCGACCGCATCGCACTCACGAACGGCTCGATGCAGGCGGTGACGCTCACCGCGGAGGCGCTGACGCGGCCAGGCGACACCGTCATCTGCGAGGAGTTCACCTACGTCGGCACGATCGGCGCCTACCGCTCGCTCGGCATCGACATGCAGGGCCTGCCGGTGGACGGGGACGGCATGCGCGTGGACCTGCTCGAGGCGAAGCTCGCGGAACTGGGCGAGGCCCGTCGCCCGAAGTTCATCTACGCGCTCACCACGTACCAGAACCCGACCGGGGCGACGATGCCCGTCGAGCGTCGGCGGCGGCTGATCGACGTAGCGGAGCGGCACGGCATCCCCATCGTGGAGGACAACTGCTACGGCGACGTGCACTTCGACGGGGAGAAGCCGCCGGCGCTCTTCGCGCTATCGGACTACGCCGGCATCGTCTACCTGTGCTCGCTGTCGAAGATCCTCGCCCCGGGGATGCGGCTCGGGTACCTGTACGCGCAACCGCCGCTATTCGAGAGCATCCTGGCGCGGCGGCACGACGCCGGAGCCAACACGTTCGCCGCCGCGACGGTCGCGGAACTCTACCGGGACGACGTCTGGGAGCTGACCGAAGAACTCAACGGCCACCTGAAGGTCAAGAAGAACCTCGTGGTCGAGGGGCTCGGCAACGAGCTGTCCGACGTCTGCGCCTGGTCGAATCCGGCCGGCGGGCTCTTCGTCTGGGTCCGCTACCCGACCGACGTCGACGCGGACCGGCTCGCGCGCAGCGCCGCCGAGCGCGGCGTGTTCTTCGCGCCGGGATCGAACTTCCACATCGACGGCGCCCCCGTACCCTACCTGCGGTTGGCGTTCGGGCACGTGCCGGACGCCGACATCCGCGAGGGCATCCCGATTCTCGCCCGATGCATTCGGGAGGCGCGTACAAGCAACGCGGCGCGGGAGTTCGAGGGGTTGTTCGACGAGGTGGGTCAGGACACCTGAACGCCGGCGGGGTCGATGGACGCGTCCACGACCTGCATGCCGGCTTCGGTCGCGCTCGCCGCGAAGCGGCGTAGCGCATCGGCGTCCTTCGACAGCGCCACCCCCATGTCCCCGCCTCCGGCGCCGCAGGGCTTGTAGAGGGCGCCGTGGCGACGGGCGAGCATCGTGGCGAGGCGGTGCGGTTCGGAGACGATGCCGATGCCGGCGGCTCGGTCCAGCGCGTCGAGGGCATCGACATAGGTGGCGAGGGCCTCCAGGAACGGGGCGGCCGGTTCGGCGACGGCATGCGCGCATTCGACGAGGCGGCGCAGTTCCGGGGGTCCACCGTCGCCTCGCCAGCGGTCGAAGCGCTGCACGAGGTCACGGGTCTCGGTACTCCAACCGGCGTACACGAAGACGCTGCGGATGTCGGCGGGCAACTGCATGCGCCGTGCGGCCCCGGCCTGGTACCGGATCACGCCGCCGTGGAACGATGCGGCGACGTCCAGGCCGCTGCCGGAACCGCCTTGCAGGTCGCGGTGGATGGCGAGCAGTTGCGGGAG
This sequence comes from Pseudomonadales bacterium, assembly GCA_022825925.1. Lineage (GTDB taxonomy): Bacteria > Pseudomonadota > Gammaproteobacteria > Pseudomonadales > Azotimanducaceae > VXNE01. The sequence goes on from JAJDVW010000123.1 coordinate 54,711, forward strand.
CGCGTACTCGACCCCACCCAACGCAGAGAGCGCGGCGGCGACGGCGACGGTGGCGGCGGCGCTCGAGCCGAGCCCGAGCTTGGCCGTCCCCTGGAAGCAGGGCCGCGAGTCGATCTCGAAGTCCAGATGCGCGGGCAGGGACCCGGGGTCCATCCCCAGGCGGCGGAGCGCGTGGTGCGCGAGCGTGGCCGGATCGCCTGGCGCGGTCGGAAGCGCGTGCCGGGCGTAGCTGGAGCGCGCCTCGAACCCCTGGCTGCGAAAGCTCCATCCACCGCGCTCGCGGGCGCTGATCCGGCACGTTACCCGGCGGTCGATGGCCGCCACCACGGCGGGAGCGCCGGCAAGGACCGCGTACTCTCCGGCCAGGACGAGCTTGCCGGGCGCGCTGGCCTGCACGAAGCTCGAGGCGGGCATCTTCGCGTCCTACGCCGGTGCGGGAGAGACGGTGCAGGACGCCCCGGCGCCAAGCCCGCTGACGAGCACTTCGTCGACGCCCGGGACCTGCTCGAGGGCATCGCGCACGGCGGATTCGTGGTCCGCCGTGCACACGGCCTTGACCTGGGGACCGGCGTCCACGGTGAAGAAGACCTCGGCTCCGGCGTCCCGCAGCATCCGGATGCGATGCAGGCACTCCACGGTCGCGGCGTTCCAGTAGAACAGCGCCGGATCGCTCGAGAGCATGAGCGCGTGCATCTTGAGACAACTGCTCTCGGCGACCCGCGCAAGGCGTCCGAAGTCGCGTTCGAGCACCGCGCGTTCCGCGTCGGCGAAGTCCTCCTCCGTCGAACGCACCCACGCCCCGTAGAAGGGCGAGGTCATCCGCGAGCGTTCCATGCCCGCGGTGGATCCGACCGCCTTGCGTTTCCGTGACGTGATCCCGACGACCACGCGCAGGGGCCAGGCATCGGCGGCGAGCAGTTCCCGGGCCACCCACCGGCCGTCCCGTTCCGACAGCATCCCGAAGCCGCCGACGATGGACCGCCCGGCGGACCCGGAGCCGCGCCGTGCCCACTCGGAGCGGGCGTCGCGATCCAGCCCCCACCCGAGGGCGTTGTCCATGGCGGTGACGAGGGCCGCGAAACCGGAGGCGGACGATGCGAGGCCGCAGCCGGCGGGAAAGTTGCTGGCGCTCGTGGCCGCGAGGGGCGGAATGTCGAACTCGGAGCGGAGCGCCTGCAGGAAGGCGTCGATCTTGGGGTCCGCAACCGGCGCCCCGTCCAGGACGAATCGGTCGGCGTCGGCGACCTCGACGGTCGTGGTGGTCGTCAAGGCATCCAGGGTCAGGGAGAGGGAAGGCGTGGCTGGAATGTTGCCCGGTCCCGGCCGTTTCCCCCAGTACTTCACCAGCGCTATGTTGGGATGGGCGGTGGCGGTCGCTCGATCGGGCATCGACGGGTCTCGCTTCCCGGTGTCCGGCCGCGGGGCGGGCCCCTGGGTGCGCGGCGATCATAGCATCGGGGGTGCGGCGCCATGCTCCGAAACGTCGGATTCGATCAGGTTTCTCGGACTGTCGGGCCGTGACGCGGAGACGGATTGCGCTGGCCGCGCCCTCGGCGGTCTTTTGGCCCCTGTGTACCGCACAGGGACCAAAATCCTCGCCGATCATCGCGGCCCCTGATGAGAAATGCGGGCTAGCGCGACCTGACGGTCGCGTTGGGAGTTTCGCTGTCGCGAAACTCCTACGTCGCAAGCTTGCATGGAAGTACGCATCCGCCGAAGGGGGGAACGCCACCACTTCCTTACGCGTCAGCTGTCGAGGGAGCTTCCCCGGCTGAGGGCTCCTAGCCGCCGGAGCGCGCCTCGCGCACCGCGTCCCACGCCGCCTTGATCTGCTGCGTGCGTTCGGTGGCGGCGCGCATCATCTCCTCGGGCAGCCCCTGCGAGGCGAGCTTGTCCGGATGGTGGCGGGACATCAGCCGGCGGTAGCGCCGCTTGATCTCGGCCTCCGGCGCGTCCGGCGACACGCCGAGGGTCGCATAGGCGTCTTCGAGCGGCATCCCGGCGTCCTGAACCGCGCGCGCATGAACGCCCGCGGTGATCAGGCGTTCGAGCTCGAGGTAGTCGGCGCGTGAAAGGCCGAGCCGGGCAGCGATGTGGAGGAGGACGCGGGCTTCCTCGGCGTGCACGGTGCCGTCCGCCCCGGCGGCCTGGATCTGGATCTCCAGGAACATGCGCACGAGGTTGACGGCGCGTCCACACTCGCCGCGGAACTGCGCGAGCACCGCGTCGAGCGCGAAGTCCGGCGCCCTGCCCGCGTTGAACAGGGCCCGCGCCGCTTCCCGCTGGCGTGCATCGAGCCCGAGCTGGTCCATCACCTGGTTGGCGAGGCGGATTTCCTCCGGGCTGACGCGGCCGTCCGCCTTGGCGACATGGCCCATGACCCCGAACACCGCAGCGAAGAACGCAAGCTGAACGCGCTCCACGCCCTCGCCGCTCGCGTCGGTGATCTCGATGTTCCCCAGCGCGCTGCCGACAAGCCTTCCCGCCGCCGCGCCGAGTAGCGCCCCGATCGGGCCGCCGAGCAGAAATCCGAACGTGCCGCCGAGCAGCAGTCCCCACCAGCTCACGGTCCGCGACGGTCCCGCGACCCACCGGGCCTACGCGACCACGACCAAGCAGGTCCACACTCGAAGCGTCCGCGCCGATCGCGCCGGCAGACCGCCCATGTGGGCCCCCGGCCGGCATGCGTCGCAATACCTTCCAAGACCCTCACAGATTCTGGTCTCCGCCTTCCGGGGGGTAAAGCAACGGACAATCCGGCCACGCGCGCCCCAGCTCGCCCATGTCCGTGACGGGTCGGGGCAACCCTCGCCCTGGCGATGGCAGGCGGTTGCTCAGTTCCAACACTCGGTCGTAGCCGACCTCGCCGGGCATGATGAGCATGTAGTCATAGGTCCTCAACTGACGCTCCTGGAAAACGAGCAGTGGGGGACCGTCCTCGGGATACGAAAGGTGCTTGGCGGCGCCAACTTCGATCCTGTGATTCCTGTTCGATTCACTGAAGACACAGCGGCGGACCTCCACCTCGCCCCGCGTCGCGTCCGCGAATACACGAGTCAGGTAGACCCGCTCCGTTGCCAGCCGCGTCAGGCGGAAATAGTCCCCGATAACCAAGGCGTTGAAGTTAACCTGAGGCCATCTATCTCCGGCACCCGGCACTTGCGCGATGAGTATTCGCTCAAATCCTGCCGGGGGGCGATCCCTCGGCGCGTCACGCGCGATGCGCCCGCGACGACCGCCAAGGCGACCTCTGCCCCCAATGGGACGAACGATGTTGCGCGCCGCACGCTCGAGGACCTCCTCGTCGATGCTCCTGATGCCGTCGCCATGGCGTTCCAGGAACTCCCGTATGGCCCCAATATCGATCTCGTCCCGATGATCCCCGGAGATCACCGTGTAGGCCTCAAAGTTCCGCATGAGTCCACCGGGCGTGAGGTTCCCGGACCCCACGACCAACACTCGCCCGCCATCCTTCAAGGCGAAGTCCGATATCTTGGGATGAAACAACCCGCGATGCTCGTTCCAGAACACCCTCGGTCGGAAGTTCTCGTGACGCTCTTCCAACTCCTGCAATCTCTCAAGCGTCGCGCGATTCGTCACGGCGTCCACGCCCACGACCAGGTCGATCCCGCCTCCCCGACCCATGAGATCATGGATTACCTTGTCTTCGATCAGATGGTCCACGCCGTCCTGCGTGGCAAACGCATAGAGCCCGCGCCAGGCGGATGCCCTCTCCGCAGCCTCCAGGATCGCCTCGTAGAGATAGGTCGTTCCGGTATGGGTCGGATCCTGAATGCAGACGCGGAGGTGCACTGGCGGGCCTCTCGTTCAGCTCATCTTTCGAGGCATTAGGGAAGCTCTGAATAAGTCCGATTGTCTGCGATAATGTTGCATCGACGCGGGCGGGGGGACATTGAGGATGCATCAAGCGAGTTTTGCGGAACGGGAGTATGACTCGAAGAAGCGCATGACGCGTCGCGAGAAGTTCCTTGCGAAGATGGATGGATTGATGCCGTGGGAGC
>JAJDVW010000001.1 GCA_022825925.1 Pseudomonadales bacterium
CGCCGTTCGCCGAACGGCGCGCCAAAACATGCTTTCGGATCGCTTGCGGCCTGCTTTTGCACTTTGCGTCATTAGCAGAGCACACATATAACCAAACGACCTTCGAAAGTCCGTTCGGCCACCGCTCGACGGCCTTGTTCAGACCTTCCTTAGCGGGGCTCCGCTTGGTCTTCCAGCGGTGACGGCTGCCTCATCGAGGCGTGTCCGGCCATAAGATCTTCGTAGGACCTGACATTCGCACCTTTTTTCTTCGCCAATCCCGGCTTCGAGAAGATCAGGATGTACTCGTGAACGTTCTTGAACAGAAAGTTCGGAGGATATGGGTAACTGCCGAAGATGGGGCGCTGCGCGCCGTAGCTTCCCCACTTCCCGCCCGAGCCGTCCTTCGACCAGATGATCTCGTTGACCATGACGAAGCCAACGTCACGCAGCAGCAACGTAAAGTCCGTGGCGAGGGGAAACGTCAGGAGCCCATGCTCGGTGTACTGATTGACGTTGGCCGTCACGACGCAGATTTTGCGCCCAGGCATGAGCACTCGTAGGCACTCCTCGAACACCGGACGCAGCGAACTCAGAAACTCGACGTAGTTCTTTCGGTTGCCAAGATTCTTGCGGCTCTTGCCGTAGTCGGCCTTATCCCAATAGGGAGGGCTGGTAACGATCAACCCCACGCTGTCGTCACGTACGAAGTGCATGTTTCGGCTATCGCCGTGGACGGCTTGGAGAGGTGCGGCTCCAGCATCGTAACCGTTGTGCAACCTGCCGCACTCCTTCCTGATCGTCCTGACATAGTTGCCGTTCTGGTCGACACAAACCGCTCGCCGGCCCAGCGGGATGGCCGCTCGGGCGGTGGTACCCGACCCCGCGAAGGGATCGAGGATAGTCTCGCCGTAGAAGCTGAACAGCTTGACCAAGCGGTGCGGGATCTCGTCGGGGAACGGTGCGGGATGATCGTCCCGTCGCCCATTCGCGATAGTCCAGACCGTCTTGGTGTACTCCCGCCATTCCTCCTTGGTGACCCTGCTCTTTTCCTTGACGTCTGGATCGATACGCACGGTCTTCTGCCCTCCATCCGGCCTCAAGGGTTGGCGACGGCGTGAAGCTCGGCCCGGACGGCCCGAGCCGTGAAGCGGTGCAGCTCGGCGACGAAGTTCGTTTCGAGCCCGGCCAGCCCGATCAAGATGCGGTCGATCTCCGTGCGCTCCTCCCCGAGGCCGTTCGGCGAGTAGGCTAGAGATGACCGGCCCCGATTCATACTGATGATCGGAGCGGCGCGTGTGCGTGACCAAATCCGCTCCCCACACGCCGCCAAAGCCGCCCGGGGCGCACCCGACAACGCATCGGTGCCGAAGGGGAGGCCGGCGAGAAAGCGAGCGGTGACATGGAAGCCGTCCTGCGTGCTGTGCCACCACCAATAGGCGAGACGACTCGACAGCAGCGCGAAAGCCGCGACGGCGTCTTCGCGAGTCGCGAACCGCAACACATGCAAGGAGTGCGTGGACAGATCCCGTGCGGCGTCCAGTGCCTTCGCAGGCGGCTTCAGGAAGACGTTCAGGAAGTTGTAGGCCGTCGCACCCACGAAGACCGCTTTTTCCTGGTGGGTTAGCACGCGCTGGAGGGGCAGCCGGCCGATCTGGGAGCAAGCATGGTCGAGCCGCTCCCACCGTCCGGCGAGCGACTCGAAGGCGTGCGCCTGCAGCGGGCCGTCCACCTTGGGGATGCCGGACTGGATCGGTCCGGCGACGGGGGTGAAGCGGATCGTGCCAAACATGGCCGCACGGTCGTCGGCCCGCCACTTGCGCAGCGGGCCCGACTCGATGGCGGTCCCGCGTTCCGGCCGTTCTCGATGCCAAATCACGATCGCGTTGCGTGTCTTGACGTCTTCGCCAAACAGCGCGTGCGGTTCCCGGTCGAAGAACGCGAATCGCCACGTTCCGGGCGTCTTGTCGATCAGGGATCGGGTGTTGACGAACTGTCGACCCACGTTACTTGCCAGCGACATGGGCAACACCAACGTGCCCGCCGCGCAATCACCTGCGGCGAGCCGTACCATCTGCTCCACGAAGAGCGGATAAACCTCGGACGCAGGGCCGCTCCTGGACCGGAGGATCGAGAACGTCTTGCTCAGACCATCGTAATCTCCGCGCTCTCCCACGCTCGAGTACGGCGGGTTGCCAACGACGACGAGGCCACCGTCGGGCAGTTGCGGAAAGAGCCGAGACAGCGGCACGCGTTCGTCGAACACACCTGGCTCCGCCGCCACGCACGGAGCCGGCGCCAGCCTCGCGCCGATCCCGCGCTCTCGGTCGGGCGCCTCGGGACGATCCCAATCCAGAGCCGAGCCCGGAGGATCGAGCCTCAACGCATCCACGCAAGCCAGATTAAGGCGCAGTCGATGCCAAGAGGACGCCGGCGGAACCTCGTCGCTGCCGCCACCGCTCAGGCAGTCGGCCAGCAGGACGAAGGCCGCAGCGTCCAGCGCCCAAGGGTCGATATCGGTGCCGAACAGGTATCCCTCCGCCAGCCCGCCCGTGTCTTCATCCGGCCAACGTGACTTGAGTGCCGCAAGCGCAGCACGCAGAAACACTGCCGTGCCGCAGGCGGGGTCGAGAATCGCCGGCGGGACATCCATCTCGCCGAGCCCTTCCAAGCAGCGCCGAATCATGAAGTCCGCGACATCGGCGGGAGTGTAGTAAACCCCTTCGGCCCTTTTCCGGTCACGGGCTCTCCGGGTCTCGCCATCACGACGGACACTCAGTCGGCTACCCGGGCCATGCGGATCGAGGACGTATGGCAGTAGCTCGAGATAGCCACGAACGTCCTCGCAATCCGCGAGCATCTCGTCGGCCCGCGCGAGTGCACGCTCCGGCAACAGGCCAGCCGCGTCGAGTTCCCGCGCCCCGCCGAAGAACCAGCGGACCCCGTCCCCAATCCCCGCACCGCGCGCGATCCGTCCCGTCGCAAAGCCCGTGAGCCACGCAGCCACAAGCGTCCAACCCAGCAACTCGGAGGCTGGCCGAACCACCCATGCCCCAGGTTCGGGAAGGCACCGGCGGAAGCACGAGCAGCGGACGCGGTCGACTTCGTCCTCCTCGACGAGCGCCTCCTCGATCACCTCTACGGCAGCACGCACGGGACGGCGGTACGCATCCGAAACGGTGGTCAGGACGTGTCCCCGCCTTGGCACCCCAAGCGGGACGCGCCGCACCACGGAGGGCATGCCATCCCCGACCGAGCCGAGCGGCTCCACCTCACCCTCCTCGCGATCTGGCGAGAGTTCTCCCAACTACCGCTAGTCCCGTTGTGTCCGATGTGCGAGCCACAGCGGCAGCTCCGGCTGATCCCGATCGCGGCATCGCTCAAGCAAGTCTCTGATCGCTTGCCTAATCAGCCACGACCGGGAGATTTCGGTCCGCTCGGACAAGGCACCCAACTCCGCGTAGTCTCCCGAGTCGAGGCTGACCGTGACCCGGATCAGCGGTTCCTTCTGCGACATGTTCTCTTGAGCTTTCCTCCGACGAAGTACTATCTTCGTAGGACTGCAATCCGATTTACGCAGCTTTTACATCAGTTGTACGCGCAATACAACGTGCGTCGAGCCCCGGTAGTCGGCGGAAGGCCATCCGCTACCTCCGTTGAACATGGCCGCAGCTTGAGACACGGTTGCGCGCGTGTTCGATGGCAACGACAAGCGACGTCTCCGAGATGGCCCCACGGGAGGCGGCACGCCAAGTAGGCGCCATCCGTGCGGACGAGACGGACCTGCTCGGTGGACGTGCGGACACCCAGCCGTCACCGGAACCGCTCCCAGTACGCCGTGATCGCCTCCTTCATCTCCCGCCGCAACAGCACGATCCCGAGCAGGTTCGGCAGCGCCATGAGCGCGAGCGTGACGGCCGACAGCTTCCAGACCAGCGAGGTGTCCATCACGGCCGCGAGGAAGAACGCGGCCACGTACACCAGGCGGTACGGCAGCACGGATTCGGTTCCGAAGAGGTAGGTCATCGCCCGGTCGCCGTAGTAGGACCAGGCGACCGCCGTCGTGAAGGCGAACAGCACGAGGCCGACGGTCACCGCGTACTGGCCGTAGTCGCCCAGGAACGAACGCTTGAAGGCCTCCGCGGTCAGCGGTACCGAGTGCAGAAGCGACCGTCCGTGCAGGGAAACGTCCGTCGCGAGGTCGCCGTCCTCGATCCGGATGACGCCGGTGTACGGCTCCCCGTCGGCCAGGAAGCGCACGTCCTCGGCGACGGAACGGTTGTGCAGCACCGTGACGCCGGCGCCCGCCAGCCGTCCGGCTGCGACCCGGTAGCTCCCGCTCGCGGCCCGAACGCCCGCGTCCAGCCCGTTCAGGTAGCCGAACAGGGCCGTCACGTCCGCGGGTTCCGTGTCGGTGTAGACGCCCTCGACGAACTCCGTGTCCGCCGCCTGGAAGTCCGTCTCGAACTTCTCCGCCCACACGCCGCTGCACAGGATCACCAGTCCGGTCAGCGAGCAGATGACCAGCGTGTCCAGGAACGGCTCGAGGATCGACACCATGCCCTCGGACACCGGTTCGTCGGCCCGCGCCGCCGCGTGCGCGATCGGGGCGGAGCCCTGTCCCGCCTCGTTCGAGAACAGGCCCCGGTTCACCCCGCGGTTGAAGGCGTAGGCGAACGTCGCCCCCAGGAAGCCCCCGCTGGCGGCGCTGCCCGTGAAGGCGTCGCGGAACACGGCAAGCAACGACGGCAATGCCGCCTCGTGGTTCGAGATGACCACGGCCAGCGCGCCGATCGCGTACAGCACGCCCATGAACGGCACCACGGTCCCGGCCACCGCCGCGATGCGCCGGATGCCTCCGACGATGACGAGGAACATCAGCGTGGCGAGCGCCAGCCCCGACACCCACGACGGGATGCCGAAGGAGGTTTCGAGGCCCGACGCCATGTTGTTGCTCTGGGGCATGTTCCCGGAGCCCACGGAGCTCAGCACGGTCGCCGCGGCGAAGAACACGGCGAGCCACTTCCCCACGTGCCACGAACGTCCGCCGAGCCGGAGCTTCGGCAGCCCCCGCTCCATGAAGTACATCGGCCCGCCCGCGATCCGGCCCTGGTCGTCCTTCACGCGGTACTTGTGCGAGATGGTCACTTCGACGAACTTCGTCGTCATGCCGACGAACGCGGTCGCCCACATCCAGAAGAGCGCCGCCGGACCGCCGAGAAAGATGGCGAGCGCCACACCCCCCAGGTTGCCCGTTCCGACCGTGCCCGAGAGCGCCGTCGACAGCGCCTGGAAGTGGGACGTGTCGCCCTCGGCGTCCGAGCGGCCGTGCCGCCCGAAGAGCACGCCCCAGGCCCGCGCGAAGTAACGCACCTGGGGGACGCCGAGGTAGATCGTGAAGAACACGCCCACGCCGAGCAGGACGTAAGGGAACCAGACCGCGGCGCCGAGGTGGCCGTCCAGCACGTCCAGAAACCGTCCGACGGAGTCCATGAACGGCTACTGCCGAACGGCTTCCTCGTCCACGGCCATGTCGAGCGCCGCCGCGAACAGCGCTTTCGCGTAGGCGCTGCGCGGGTGGTCGAACACCTCGTCCGCCGGTCCCTGCTCGACGATCACGCCGTCGCGCATGACGATGATCCAGTTGGCCAGGGCGCGGACCACCTTGAGGTCGTGGCTCACGAACAGGTACCCGAGGTCGTGCGCCTTCTGCAGGTCGCGCAGCAGGTCGACGATCTGCGCCTGGACCGACATGTCGAGCGCGGAGGTCGGCTCGTCCAGCACCAGGAAACGCGGTTTCAGCACCATCGCGCGGGCGATGGAGATGCGCTGCCGCTGGCCGCCCGAGAACTCGTGGGGGTAGCGGTCCATGTGCGCGGGCTCGAGCCCGACCTCGGTCATCACCTCCGCCACCCGCGTCCGCCGGTCGGCGGCCGACACCACCCGCTGATGTACCCGCAACCCCTCCTCGATGATGTGCTGCACCGTCATCCGGGGCGACAGGGAACCGTACGGGTCCTGGAACACGATCTGCATGTCCTTGCGCAGGCCGATCAGGGCGCGACGCTTCATGGCGCCGATGTCGCGCCCGTCGAAATGGATGCCGCCCTCCCCCGCGATCAGCCGCAGCATGGCGAGCCCGAGCGTGGTCTTGCCGGAGCCCGATTCGCCGACCACGCCCACGGTCTGTCCGGCGCGCACCGTCACCGCGACATCGCGCACCGCGGTGAAGTAGCGCTTGCCGCCGAACCAGCCCTTGCCGATCGCGTAGCGCACGGTGAGCCCGTCGGCGGACGCGACGACCGGCGCGGTGGGATCGTCGTGCGCCGGGTCGCCCTTGGGCTCCGCCGCCAGCAGGTGCTGCGTGTAGGGATGGCCGGGGGTCTGGAAGATCCGCTCGGTGCGTCCCGTCTCGACGATCTCGCCGTCGGTCATCACGCACACGCGGTCCGCCATCGTGCGCACGATGCCGAGGTCGTGCGTGATGAGGAGCATCGCCATGCCCATCTCGCGCTGCAGTTCCTTCAGGAGCTTGAGGATCTGCGCCTGGATGGTCACGTCGAGGGCGGTCGTCGGCTCGTCCGCGATCAGGAGGTCCGGCTCGTTCGCGAGCGCCATCGCGATCATGACCCGCTGCCGCTGGCCGCCGGACAGCTCGTGGGGATACGCGCCGAGACGCGCCTCCGCGTCCTGCAGCCCCACGTGCTCGAGCAGTTCCAGGGTCCGCGCGCGCGCCTGCTTCGGATTGAGCCGCTTGTGCACGACGAGGGACTCGCCCACCTGCTTGGCGATCGTGTGCAGCGGGTTGAGCGAGGTCATCGGTTCCTGGAAGACCATGCTGACCTTGCCGCCCCGCACGTCCTGCAGCCTGGCCCGGTCCGCGCCGATCATCTCCTCCCCATGGACGAGGGCGCTGCCCGCGGGGTGGCTCGCGAGCGGATACGGCAGCAGCTGGAGGATCGAGAGCGCCGTGACGGACTTGCCGGAACCGGACTCGCCGACGAGGGCGACGGTCTCGCCGGCCTCGATGCCGAAGGACACCCCGCGCACGGCGGCGACGTCGCCGAAGTGGACGTGCAGGTCGCGGACTTCCAGGAGTCGTTCAGCCACGCAACCGTCTCCGGAGGTTCAGGCCGTCACGACCGGAGGTGCCGCGCGAGGAACACCGTGGAGTCGCGCATCTCCCCCGGCGGCACCTCGACGTGCCGGCCGGGATTGCCGTGCAGCGTCTTCTCCGCGCTACCGATGCGCGTGAACAGTTCGAGCGCGCGGTCGCGCGGCACGATCTCGTCGTCCCACTGCACGAGGAAGCGCGCGGGGCACCGCAGGCGCGGCGCGTCGGCGGCCAGGCGATCCGCATTCGGGCCCCAGAGCCCCATCAAGCCGAGCAGGGCGACCCGGACCTCGTCCAGCGCCGCGACGAGGGGCAGGCCCATCATCGTGCCCATGGACAGCCCCCAGTAGCCGAGCGGTGCGTCTCCCGCCGACCCGCGGACGAAGTCGAGCGCGCTACGCCAGTCCGCGATGACGCTGTCAGTCGCCTCCGGCGAGCCCCACGCCGCCTCGAAGTCGACTTCCCGGCCCTGCGCGAGACGTTCTCCGTGACCCGGACCGTCGATGGCGAAGGCGCCGATACCGTGGTCGCGCACGAGCCACCGGGCCACCGCCAGCAGGTAGGGGGCGCGCTTGTCGGCGCCGCCCCCGTGACCGAGCATCACGAGCCCGCGGAGCGCATCCGCCCCTTCCGGACGCCAGAACACCCCCGGGACACGACCGCTGTCCGCCTCGACCGCGAAGTCCCGTTCCAGCACGCCCCTGGCGGCGCGTTCGGCTCCCCAGCTCATTGCGATCAGCGCGTCCCGAAGTCGAAGCTGCCCCCCTCCCCGTAGAAGCGCAGGATGCGCCGCGCCGTGGTCTGCACGTGCACCTCGTCGGCGCCGTCGTAGATGCGCGCGAAACGCGCATGGCGGTACATCCGCTCGAGCGGGGTGTCCTCCGTGACCCCCTTGGCGCCGTGCACCTGGATCGCGCGGTCGATGGCGTTGTGCAGCATCGTCGCGCCGTACACCTTGATCAACCCGATCTCCACCCGCGCCTCGTCGCCCTGGTCGATCTTCTGCGCCGCGTGCAGCGTCAGCAGGCGACTCGCCTGGATCTCGCAGGCCGTGTCGAAGATGAACTTCTGGATCTGCTGGTGCTGGCCGAGGGCCTTGCCGAAGGCGACCCGCGTGTTGGCCCGCTCGCACATCAGGTCGAAGGCGCGCTGCGCCTGGCCGAGCCAGCGCATGCAGTGGAAGATGCGGCCCGGCCCCAGACGGTGCTGGGCGATCTTGAAACCCTGTCCGCGCGGGCCGAGCAGGTTGTCCTTCGGCACGCGCACGTCGTTGTAGGCGACCTCGTAGTGGCCGTCGTACTGGCCCATCACCCGGACGTCGCGGACGATGTCGTAGCCCGGCGTGTCCGTCGGCACGACGATCATCGAGAAAGCGGAGTGCGCCGGCGTGTCGTCCGGCTCCGTGCGCACCATGGCGGTGGTGTAGGCGGCGGTGCCCGCGCCGGAAGTGAACCACTTGCGGCCGTTGATGACCCATTCGTCCCCGTCGAGTTCCGCGCGGGTCTGCAGTTGCGTCGGGTCGGAACTCGCAACGTCCGGCTCGGTCATGCCGAAGCTCGGGAACACCTCGCCGGCCACGAGCGGCGCCAGGTACTTCTCCCGCCACTCGTCGCTCGCGTACATGTGGAGCATGATCGAGTCCTGCAGCGAGTGCGTGCCGAGCGCCACGGTGGCCATGGGCGACCGGCCGATGACCTCGTTGACGAAGACGTAGTCCATGAAGGGCAGCCCGCCCCCGCCGATCTCCTCCGGGTGGCCGAGCGCCCACAGCCCGTCGGCCTTCGCCTTGTCCATCAGGCCCCGCGTGAGGCTGCGCCGCCGCTCCGGCGTCTCCTCGTACAAGTCGTTCTCGATCGGGTAGATCTCCTTCTCGATGAACTCGAGGACCTGGGCGCGCAGCGGCGCGACGCTGTCCGGGATCGACAGGTTCAGCATGGCGGTTCCCCCCTGGAAGTCCCCGGCATTGTATACGCTCGGATGTGGCTTTCCGGCCGGCTACAGCCGTGGCCAGCGACCCAGGCCGAGGTCGTCGTGCAGACGGCTGGAGGACACGGCCCGAATCCTCGAACCCAACGGGTAGGAGCCTTTTCCGGCGTGGATCACGATCAACTCGCTGAGATCGAGATCCTCCACGGCCGTTCGCATCGACCGCGTGACCTTCGGCGTCGTGGTCCGCTTGATTTCCACCCCGATCCTGCGCTGGCCCCGTCCGACCACGAGGTCGAGTTCCGCTCCGGAATGCGTCGCCCAGAAGTGCGTGTCCTCATCTGGAAGAGCAAGCCTGTCTACAACGGCCTCCAGGATGAAGCCCTCCCAGGAGGCGCCCGACTTCGGGTGCGCGTCGAGGGAGCGCATGTCGTCGATGCCCAGCAGCACGTGGAGGACGCCCGTGTCCCGCAAGTAGATCTTGGGCGCCTTGACCTGGCGTTTCGCCACGTTCGCATGCCAGGGTTGCAGTTGCCGAATCACCAGCCCGCCCGTCAGGATGTCCAGGTAACGGCGCACCGTCGTGTCGGCCACGCCGAACGAGCGCCCGAACTCCGATGCCTTCCAGACCTGGCCGTGCCAGTGGGCCATCATGGTCCAGAAGCGACGCAACGTCGGCCCTGGCACGCGGACCCCGAGTTGCGGCAGGTCGCGTTCCAGGAACGTCCTGACGAAACTCTCGAGCCAGACGGTGGCGGCCCCGTTGGAACGCGCCAACCATGCCCGCGGAAACCCGCCGCGCAGCCAGCGCCGCGTGAGCCGATGAAGTCCCACCTCGTGCAACCCGAGCCCCCCGAGCTCGTGATGGACGATGCGGCCTGCGAGCGTCTCCGAGGACTGTCGCAGCAGATCCGGCGAGGCTCCGCCAAGAACCAGGAAGCGGGCCGGCAACGGGTGCCGATCCGCGAGTACGCGCAGGAGCGGGAACAGGTCCGGGCGGCGTTGGATCTCGTCGATCACGACCAGCCCGGTCAATGGCTCCAGAACGAGCCCGGGGTCGTCCATGAGCCGGTTCAGATCCGCGGGATCTTCCAGATCCAGCCGGTGCGCGGTGCCGGCGTAACTTCTGGCGACCTGTCCCGCCAGCGTCGTCTTCCCGATCTGCCGCGGCCCGAGAATCGCAACGACCGGAAACGAACGAAGTCGATCCAGAATGGCGTCGACGTGGGCGGTACGCGGAATCACGGCCAGACATTACCATGAAATCTCGGCGGCAGGCACCGAGATTTCATGGTTCAGACGAAGCGGGACTCCCGCTCCCCGCACCGGTCACCCGTACAGGTCGGTGTCCCGTGGAGACTCCGAACGGGCCTCGCTCCCCGCCGTACCCATGGTCAGGGCCGATGCGTTGGACGATGTCGGGCGGAAGGCGTCGGCCTTCGGGTCCGCGAACGTCGGCGCCAGCTCGGACTCGGGTTCTCCCGAGATCCGCGACGCCCGGAGTATGCGCGGCTGGCTCGTGTCGTAGGGCCGGGCGCGGTGCATCATGCAGCGGTTGTCCCACACGGCGAGGTCCCCCACCGTCCAGGCGTGCAGGTAGGTGCGCGGCGGCTGACACGCGTCAGACAGGAGCCGGTCGAGCAGTGCCAGCGATTCGGCGGGATCCATCCCTTCGATCCGGAAGGCATGCCGGCCCGTGTAGATCGACTTCCTGCCCGTCTCGGGATGCGTCTTGATGACGGGCCGCAGCGGCGCGCCCTTGTCGTGGAAGCCGTACATGTGATCGGTGGCGTGCGCGAAGCCGGCCCTGGCCTGCGAGTGGTAGAGCGAGTGATAGGCGGACAGCCCCTCGAGCCTGCCCTGCATGGCCGGGTCCAGCGCGTCGTACGCCGCCCGCATGTCCGCGAACTCGGTCCCGCCTCCTTCGGCGGGCACCACGAGGGCCATGAGCATCGACGCCTTGGCCGCGAGCGGCATGTAGGTGCTGTCCGTGTGCCAGCCCTCGTTGCCGCGGAGGAGCTTGAACGACTCGTCGCCGGGCTGCGTGAGCTTGCCGTCCGCCTTGACGTTCCCGAAGTGCAGGGTCGCCTGGTCCTGCCCCGGATACAGCTTCTCGATGTCCCCGAAACGCCTGGCGAAGGCACCCTGGGCTTCCTCGTCCAGATGCTGGGCCGGGAAGATCAGCAGGCCGTGCGTCAGAAACGCGCCGTACACCTCCGCCCAGGCGGCGTCGCCGAGCACCGCGAGGTCCACGTCGGTGACGATGGCGCCGGCGGCGTTGTCGTTGGGGGTGACGGTGATGTCCATCGGCAACTTCTCCCGGCTCGCACCGGCCCGACCAGGAAGCGTGGCAGCTTAACAGAGGCGGAGCCCGGGGGAAGCGGTCCCTGCCGTTCCGCGAGGATACGTGAGCGATCGCCCGGCTGGGGGTGTGTCGGCGCAATGACGTGCATCGTTACCGGGACCTGGCGGCGCCAGGCCAGCTCCGCCGAACCAAGCCTCTTCCGAATCCAGGCGACTCAGCCCGTCCGCGTGGCTGCACTCAGAGCACGAAACCCCGCCCAGAGGTCCTCCATCCCCGCCCGCTCGGGCCGATGCCGCAGCACGTCAAACCAGCGGTTCCCGGGGTCCTCCGCGCCGCGACAGCCGCGCAGCGGCTGATGGGGGCTGTCGAGCATCCCCGAGCGGAAGTCGGTGGTCTCGATCCAGCGGTCCAGGTCGCTGGCCATGACGCGATGGAGCAGCTTCCACTCGCCGTCGCGCTTTTCCCACACGTCCAGGTAGCGGCCCTGGTGCCAGAAATCGGTGAACCCCGCTTCGTGCTTCAGGCGGTGTATGACGCTCCATTGGGACGTGGTGGCGCAACGGTCGCCATCGAACCGAAACCGCGTGTTCGTGATGGAGTGCATGCTGGAGTCGATGCGCCGAAGGCACGGAATCACGTACTCGGCGAACGCGTGGGCGTTGCCCGCGAAGAAGCCGTGATCGTCATAGCCGTCCGGGTGATAGCAGGACTTGAGCATCTCGAGGTCGCAGCGGTCCACCGCCTGGCAGTAGCGGTGAATGACCTCGCGGATGGCTTCGCGATCCCGCAGCTCCGCCAGTTCCGCTTCCAGCGCCGCCAACCGGCGTTCCAGTGCTTCAGACATGCGTTCCTCCCGTTGATTGATCTGCTTGCGGCTCCCCGACCGCCTTCGAGGTCCGCTCGCCCTCCCGCCGCGCATCGATCTCCCGCCGAATCTCCGCGTGCCGCTCGCGCGTCAGCGTGTACTGCGCGACGAGGTAGATCGGGATGGCCCAGAGGAGCGGCATCACCAGGCCGTCGACCACGCCGAGCCGCACGATGGTCGCTTGCGCAATCTCGCCCAGCGCCTCGCCGCCCGGGAAGCGGATGACGTAGTCGAGAATCAAGCCGCCGATGACGATGCCGAAGCCGCCGGTCGCCTTGGCGGAGAAGGAGATCGCGGACGAGAAGACGCCCTCCTGCCGGCGGCCGGTCTCGAACTCCTGGTCGTCCAGCGTGTCCGCCAGCATCGACACGAAGGCGATCCCGATGACCGTGCCGATGGCGACGCGGACCGTCGCGTTGAGGAGGAAGAGCACGAGGAGCAGCGGCTCGCCGTTGGCGGGCAGCACGTCGAGGAGGCGCAGGCTCACGAACAGCACGCCGAAGAACATGGTCAGGATGAGCCCGGCCACCAGAAGGGTCTTCTTGTCGTACCTCCGCTGCAGCGGGTAGATGGCGCCGAAGCCGGCGATCGCGCCGACCACGGTGAACGCGAGCCAGCGCAAGTCCTCGCCGGAAAAGCCCCAGAAGTAGGTCGCCATGTAGAGATCGAATGCGCCCGAGGTGCCCCCGATGACCGCGGCGAAGAGCGTGGCCATGAAGATGCGCAGGAAGTTGCGGTTCTCGAGGGCGAGCAGCACCTCGCGCAGCACGACCCGGAAGCGGAACCGGGACGCCTGCCGCGGCTGGTAGAGGTACGGCACTTCCCGGCGCGTCATGTGCGTCGTGAACAGGACCGCGAGCCCGACCGCCAAGCCGACCACGGGCGCGAACACCCGGTAGGCGTCCGGGTTCAACTGGCCGACGGGGTACGCCTCGGTTGCCGGAAAGATGAACGACCATGTCAGGAACGTGAAGGTGATGCCGCCCACCCAGCCGAGGGCGTAGCGGTAGGTGACGATCGCCGTTCGCTCGACGTAATCGTCGGTGAACTCCGCGAACATGGCGCTCCACGGGATGAGGAAGAACGTGAGCGCCAGACGCGTCGTGATCGTGAAGAACAGCAGCCAGCAGAAGAGCCCCACCTCGCCGAGGCCGCCGGGCGGCGCGAACGTCCCCCACAGCGAGAACGCAAGCGGCAGCGCCGCGGCGTACATCAAGGGATGACGGCGTCCGAGGCGCGAGCGCAGGTTGTCCGAGAACGAGCCGACGATCGGGTCGGAGACGGCGTCGACGACGAGCGCGACCCCCATCGCGAGCGATGCCAGGGTGGCCGGAATGCCGAGCACCTGACTGTAGTAAAACAGCAGGAACGTGTTGAACGCGAAGTTCTTGAACGTCTCCGGCCAGGCGCCGGTGCCCTGGTAGATCTTCGTCGAGAGCGGCACGGGGCCGCCGCGCTCCTTCAGGCGCGCAAAAGTGGCTGTCCCCTCCATCGGGGCACTCTCGCAGGCGCTCTCCGGCGATTCAAGCTTGGCGATCGGCTGCCTTGGCCGACGTTTCCTTGAGCAGAGTTGTAGTTCGCAGTCAGGCGGCCTGCTTCCGATGCGCGCTTGTAGTCGACGTGCGGCGACGGGATGCCCCCGTCGGTGATGACGCGGCTTCGGTACCGCGAGGGGGTGCGTCGGGTGACGCGTCCGTCGAAGATCAACGCGACCTCGGTCGCGCCTGCACCGTGGTCGGGGTGGCCGAGGTCGAGGTTCTCGCGCAGCACTTCCGCGAAGAACACGCGTCCCCGCACCGGGCGGTCGAACACCTGCGCCGGGGCGAATTCCGCCTGCGGCATCGAGAGGCTATCCTTGCCCCGCGCCGAACCGGCCGCCCTCCCCTCCACAACGACGCCCAGGACCCATGACGGACATCACCGACCCACGTCCCAACATCGTCCTCTTCATGACCGACGAACAGCGCGGGGACTGCCTCGGCATCGACGGTCACCCGGTACTGCAGACCCCGTACCTGGACGAACTGGCCGCCACCGGCGTGCGCTTTCGCCGCGCCTACTCCGCCTGCCCGGTGTGCGTCCCGGCCCGGCGCACGCTGATGACCGGCAAGCGGCCCGCCTCCCACGGCATCCTGATGAACGCCGTGGGATGGCTCGACGGGCCGACGCTGCCGGGCGAGCTGTCCCGGGCCGGCTACCAGACCCACCTTGTCGGCAAGCTGCACCTGTTCCCGCGGCGGCGTCTGTACGGGTTCGACAGCTCCGTCTGGGCGGACAACCCGTCCGGCGCCCCGGCCTCCGACGACTACCAGCTCTTCCTGGCCCGCGAGGGCGTGCGCTCATGGAGCGCCGGTATCGCCCACGGTGCGCATCAGAACGGCTGGGTGGCGCGGCCCTGGCACCTGCCCGAGTCCCTCCACTTCACCCACTGGTGTGCCGACCAGGCCCTCGACTTCCTGCACCGGCGGGACCCGACCGTGCCGTTCTTCCTCAAGGTGAGCTTTCACCAGCCGCATCAGCCCTGCACCCCGCCGCAGCCCTACTGGGACCGATACATGGCGATGGACCTGCCGGAACCCGTGGTCGGCGACTGGGCGAGCGTCTACGACGGTCCGCAGCGCGGCCTGTCGGTGACCTCCTGGCGCACGGCGCTGACGCCGGAACTCATGCGGCAGTACCGCGCCGGCTACTACGGTTCCATCAACCACGTCGACGATCAGATCGGCCGCGTGCTGACCGCCCTGCCCGCCAACACGGTCGTGCTGTTCGTGTCAGATCACGGCGAGATGCTGGGCGACCACCAGTGGATCCGCAAGCGCAACGCCTTCGAGGGCTCCGCCCGCATTCCGTTCGTGCTCCGGATGCCGCCGGAGCCGCGCTGGCGTGCCACCCGGGGGCAGGTCCGGGACGAGCTCGTGGAACTCATGGACGTGATGCCGACGCTGCTGGACATTGCCGGGGTCGATGTCCCGGAGAGCGTCGAGGGCGAGAGCGTGCTGCCGCTCATCCTGGGCGACAGGTCGTCCTGGCGACCCTTCCTGCACGGCGAGTGCGCCATCGTCCCGACCCTCGACAGCGGGATGCAATACCTGACCGACGGTCGCCGGAAGTACATCTGGTACCCCGGCACGGGCCTGCAGCACTACTTCGATCTCGAGAACGATCCGCGCGAGATGGAGGACCTGTCCGCGAGTCCCGGGCACCGGACCGACATCGACGGCTGGCGCTCCCGCCTCGTCGCCGAGCTCGACGGACGGCCCGAGGGTTTCGTCGAAGACGGCCGGCTGCGCGTCACCGGCGGTCCGGCGGCGCCGGTCATGGACTGGGTGCGGCCGGTGGACGAGGCGTTCGGGCGCGTCGAACTGACGCCCGGCGCCGCCTGACGCTCTTGAGTCCGCCCGGCCCCTTCAGCCGGCGGGCGTCATCCAGATCGGCGACGACCAGGCCCGCTCCTGGACCGTCGCCGGCAACTCGCCCTGCAGGGGGAGTCCGGTGTTCAGCGCGTCCCAGGTCGACCACCTGCAGGTCGGGTTCTCGAGCACCCGGGCGTAGTAGAACGCGCGGTGATTCCCGTCGAACTCCGGGTCCGCCCAGAGGGCCAGCAGTTCCACCGCTCCCTTGTCGAGATCGAAGGCACAGGTGCCCAGATCGACGCCGGCGCCGTTGTCCGGGCACCGGTGCGTCTCCGGGTCCGGCGACAGCCCGTCCGAGCACGCCACGTCGAAGACGCGCTCCTGGCGGGCGCCGCGGTCGTCCAGCCAGCCCTTGACGACCTGCATCCTCTGCAGCCAGGCGCTGTTCGGGTCCCGCATCGCCCAGGCCAGGAACGTCGGCGCGGCGTCGCGACGGGCCGCCAACTCGCCGCCCATCGGCACGCCGCCGGCGCGAAGCCCGTCCGCGTCGGCGTCCGCATCCGGGCGATAGCCGGCAAAGAACTGCACCCGGATGCGCGGACCGCTCGTGCCAAACGTCTCCTTGCGCCGTAACGCCGCGTAGATGGCTTCGCGCGTGTTGGCCTCGGCCCAGACGCCGGCGAGCCCCGACGCGCCCCAGCCCGCCGTGGCGCCCGCTCTCAACTGGTCCAGCAGCGAGGCTGCGTCGTCCCCTTCCTGGTCTCGCTCTTCAACGGGCGTGATCCGCCGCCACTCCGGACGACCGTCCGCCTTGCCGATCTTGCCGTGATAGGTGGGCTCCTCGTAGGCGCCGCCGACGTTGTGCGTATCGCTCGAGCCGATGAATCCGAACCTGTATGGATTGAAGCCCCGGGCCTCCCGCTGCTCGAGTCCGGTCAGCAGGGCATCCCGGACGTAGGCCCCGGGGACGCCGCCGCCGATGACCTCGAAACCCGCCCACTCGTCGTTCGGCGAGAGCAGGGGGTGGGTCTCGGACGTGCCCTTCACCTGGGTGATCTCGACAAGCGGCTCGTTGCGCAGGCGCGCCTCGGCATAGCGGGCGTCGAACGGTTCGCCGCCGAACGTCGTCGTCCCGAAGAAGTTGCCGTTGCTCAGGTTCGTGTTGTGCGGGATGGCCAGGGCCTCGATGCCCTCGGCGCGCAGACCGTCCAGCCAGGCCCAGAGGTCCTCGGGGTCCAGCGAGTCCGTGGCGCCGAAGGGCAGTTCGGGCACGCGGGAGCCGGCGAAGATGACGTTGCGGTGCAGCATTCCGTCGGGCGCGGAGCTGTACTCGTACCCGATGAACGTGGTGAACGCGCCCGGTGCGTTGTTGCGCTCGGCGGCCGCCACGATCCGCTCCCACGTGGCTCGACGGCCGCCCTCGTCGTAGAGTTCCGGATCCCGTTCGCCCGTGCGCAGCGCCGCCCCGAAAGTCAGGAACGCGGTCATCATCACGCCGTCGGTGATCTCGGTCATCGCGGAACCGGACAACCGGTGGTCCGGGTCGCCGAGCGCCGTCACGTTGCCGAGGTACTCCGCGTGGTCGGTGACCGCCAGGAAGTCGAGGGGCGCGCTCCGCATGCGGATGACCTGACCCGACGGGTGCCGCAGCGGCGCACCCCGGGCAAACGCGTACGCCTCGTCCGGACCGTTGCGCGCGCCGAAGCCGTAGGCGTCCGCCGAGTACTTCGTATGGACGTGCAGGTCCCCGAAGTACGCGTTGCGCTCCGCCGCGGCCGCAGCCGCCGGCACGGGCACGGCGAGCGTGGCGCACAGCAGGAACCAGGGCGCGGTGCCGCCGACGGGATTTCGCTGTGTCATGGTTCTCATCGCGTCGGAGCGTACACCACGGCCGCCGCGCGGAAACGATCGCTGTCGAGCGAGGAGGCCAGGTCCGCGCAGGCAAAGGCCAGCTTGGCGTCATGCTCGTCATCGATCGTGGCGGGACTCGGCTCCGCGGACGCATCGAAGGGCGGCGCGCCGATGGTCACGTACGCCGGAGAGATGTCCCTGGTAGTGGGGACCGTGCTCGTCCCGGTGCGCCCGGAGCCGGTCAAGGAGCCACGCGAGCACCGGGGGGATTTCGACATGCGCGGCGGACATCAGGACTCGCCCGGGGGCGCCGCCGCCGGTTGATCCGGCGGCGGGATCACGCGCACCGTCCGCACCAGGTTGTCCGCCATGCGGACGCTCTCCAGCACGTAGCGGCCGATCCGGACGCTGACGTTGCCGTCCGGGAAGGACTCGAGCTGCTCCAGCACGAGGCCGTTCATGGTTCGCGGGCCGGCGGTCGGCAGGTCCCAGGCCAGCAACCGGTTCAGGTCCCTCACGAGGGCGCTGCCGTCGATGAGGTATGACCCGTCGTCGCCGCGGCGCACCTCGCCGAGCCTGGACGTGAAGTCGGTGGTGAACTCGCCGACGATCTCCTCGAGCAGGTCCTCGAGGGTGGTCATCCCGCGGATCCTGCCGTACTCGTCGACCACCAGCGCGACGCGCCGCCGCTGCCTCTGGAAGTTGTAGAGCTGGGTGTGCAGCGGCGTGCTCTCCGGCACGAAGTACGGCTCCTCGGTCTCCCGCACCAGGTCCTTCTTCGTGAACGTCTCCCCGGCGAAACGCGCGGCGCGGCGCAGGTGCAGGATGCCCACGACGTTGTCGATGTGTTCCCGGAACACGGGCAGGCGCGTGTGCTGGGAGTTCTCGATCGCCTCCTGGATGGTGGCGGTCTCGTCGTCGAGGTCGATGCCCACGATGCCGGCCCGCGGCACCATGATGTCCCCCACCGTCGCGTTCTCGAGGTCCAGGATGCCCACCAGCATGGCCTGCCGCTCGGGCGGCAGCGTGGTGTGCTCGTAGAGTACGGTCTTGAGTTCCGCGACCGAGAGCTGCTCGGACTTCTCCTCGGCCCGCGCGATCATCGGCGCCGCCAGCAGGTTGCTGATCCAGTTGACGAAGAACACTACCGGGTGCGACACCTTGAGCAGCGGCTGCAGGATGTAGGCGGACGGAAAGGCCAGCGCCTCGGGCCGGGCCGCCGCCACGGTCTTCGGCGTGATCTCTGCGAAGATCAGCATGTACACGGTCAGCACCACCGCGCCGATGAACGGCCCGGCCGTGTCCCCGACGATCCGGTTGGCGACCTCGGTCGCGAACGACGCCGTCAGGAAGATCACGACGTTGTTGCCGACCAGGATGACGCCCAGCAGGCGGTCCGGCCGCTGCAGCAGCCGGTTCGCCTTGCGCGCCCCGCGGTGGCCCTCGTTGGACAGGTGGCGCAGGCGATAGCGGTTCAGGGCCATCATCGCGGTCTCGGACCCGGCGAAGTAGGCTGACAGGACCGTCAGCACGAGGATGATCAGCAGCAACGTACTCATGGAGAGTTCGTGCATGTGCGTGGCTCCTGACCCGGGGCCCGGGCGTTGCGGTTGGGGCCAGTGTTCCACGGAACATCGGCCGCAGGAAGCCGACCCGAACCCGCATGGGCCGATCACGGTAAGATGCCGCGCGATCATCGGGGGCCGCGCGGAAGTGCGACGCATCGCGACCACCGCCGGCCGCACATGAACGCGCGCGTCCGGCTCGAGAAACAGCAGAACCGGTCCGGCGACCCGCAACGCGCCGACCAGGGCTTCGGCCGCATCGCCGAAGAGCCCCCGCCGCACTTCGCCGGGACCGACCTCGACGGCATCTACGCATTCTTCGCCAGGAACGGCTACGTCGTGATCGCGGGATGCCTGTCATCGGGTGAACTCGCCCACCTGAACGGCTTCTACGACCGCACCCAGCGCGAGCGACCGGACGCCTGGGGGCTCGGGCCGCGCAAGCCCCACCACCGCCACCAGGGCCTGATCTTCTCGCAACCGCTGCTGGACTACCCGGAGCTGGATCCGTACACGCGCCACCCGGGTTCGTACCCCGCCGTGTGCCGGCTCCTCGGCGGCGAGGACCGTGCCCGCTTCAGCGAGTTCAACTTCCGGGAGACGCCGAAGAACGCCGGCATCGGCAGCCAGAACTTCCACCACGACGCGACCCGCCCGGACCGTTTCACGCGCGTGCCGTACATGCCCGTGGACTGGCTGTGCGCCGTCCACTACCTGACGGATGTCGAGCCGGGGACGCCCGCATTCTGCGTCGTGCCGATGAGCAACCGCTTCGAGACACTACGGGACGCCTACGAGTCCCTCGGCGACGCCTACCGGGAGGCGCCGCTCTTCGCCCCGGCGGGCACGTGCATCCTGTACGACACCGCCACCTGGCACTGCCGCTACGACGGCGACGGCCGCCGGCCGCGGCGCACCTGGCACCAGTACTACGCGCGCGGCGGCTGGCTGCCGAGTTCGCTGCCGCACACCGACCGCTACGTGCGCCCGCCGACGCCCTGCCTCACGGACTGGAACCTGTTCCCGGAACGCCTCGCGCTGCATACGGACCCGGCGGTACGGCTCTTCTTCTCGCACTGGAACACGGCGCAGTGCGAGTGGGTCGCGTCGGGTTTCTCGGACGCGGTGCGGCGGAGCATGCCCCGGGGGTACATGTAGGCCGGGGTCTCCGCCATACGGCGTTCGTAAGCGGCTGAAAGAGAGAGACGAGGCAGCTCAACGCGAACAGGATGGCTGCCGCGAGGACGTTCACCGCATCGACGCGCCGCCTGTCCCACAGCAGGCGGACCACCCCGAACACGAACGCGGCGGCCACCGCGACGATCACCGGAATCGTCAGCAGTTCCACCGCCACGCCAAGCGCCACCGAGTCCAGTCTCAGGACGACGTAGTCGAGCGCGAGGAAGTCGAAGTACCCGGCCGCCAGCAGACTGAACGTCAGCAAGGTCCTGCCCGTCCGGGTCGGGTTCCCGCATCGGCATCGATGGCCCCTACCCCTCCAGCGCCAGCACGAACAGTCCGTGGCTGATGTGCTGACCAGGACCGTCCCCGACGGCGGTACGGGTACACGCTCCAAGGCGCCGTCGAAGCCGGGCTCGTCGCCCCGTCGGGGAATGTGTCGAGGAACACCTCGTGCATCTCGCGTGCTCCCAGGTCGCCGAAACTCGAACGCAGGCCGGTCCCGTAGCTGGCCGCGAACACACGAGTGCCGAGCACGTACAGGTTGTGGTCCGTGGCGGCCGTGTCCGGTTCGTGCGCGAACACGTAGACCGGGGCGTCGAGGTCCGCCACATCGAACACGTGCATCCGGCGTATGGGTGCAGACGCGGGCAATGACCGCTACTGCCTGTTCGCCTCGCCTTAAGGCGGATCCGCTTGGAAGCGTTCGTACACAAGCGGATCGAACAGCCGGGCCGTCACTACCTCGCGGAGCGGCACAACGATCCGAAAGTCGCCCTCCGCGAGGCTGTCATCGCCGCTCGTCAGTTCGTTGATGACGTCCCGGTAGTATCGGACCAGCGTCAGTTCGTGCTTCTCGGAGTCTCGATAACCGCTGAATAGAGGCACGAGTTCCACGTCGGACTCGTCCGACGACGGTCCATAGGCCGTCGCCACCGGGAACCCGATGTAGCACTTGCCGTTCCTGAGCGCGAATTCCACAGACCACCTGCCGCGGATCGCGTCGTCCAGCAGGACTTCCATCAAATCGCCCTCTCTTTGGGCGACCGCTCTTGCGTGTGACAGGCGCCACTTCTTCATGCTGGGCAGCAAGTTCAGCAGTCGAGCGACTCCCCACGACACCGCGATCGAGGAGGCGGACAGCGCGAAAAGATCAACTATCGTGGGCTTCTCGAGCCACCATCCCGTCCATGCCCGATGGGCGCACAGCGAGAAGAGGAGGATCACGATGCCGGGTACCGCCGACCGGAACAGCACCTCGTACCCGCTGCGCCGCCCCAGATGGTCCCGCGTGATGTCCAACGTGATCAGAAAGATGTAGCCCGCCACCCCTGCGACGAGCAGCGCGGCGGCAAAGGAACCCATCTACGTCGAGGCCCTGTTCCCCCGCTTGAGTTCGAGCGCCTGGGCCAGCTTGTCTGCGGACTCAAGCCGCCGTTCGATGTCAGGGTCTTGGAACAACTCCTTTGGCTTGACGTACCGTCGGCCCCTACGATCCATGTAGATCTTTCGGGTTTGGCCGCTCTTGTGGCCACGACCGGAGCCGGAGGAAGTTATCGTCGTCATGCTCCTGTCCTCGTGCGCAGCGCCGAAGTACCCGGCGGGACGTGGGGCTCTACCAGCGTCCAAGCCCCGAGAACGGTTCACGTTCACCGGGGCCGCCCTATCTTATCAGGTTGTCGTCGCGCTCCGGTCCGCTCACCGGATCCATCATGTCCCAGTCGGAACAGGCCTCGCCGTACTGGTCAGGGCAGACGACGACCCAGACAGCGGGATTGGCGCGCGTCGCTCGCGCGGCCCACGCCCGTCACGTTTCAGAGCCAGCGGCGCAGGGTCAGCCGGCGGTGACCAGCCAGGCTGCGGCAAGCTCGACCCGAGAACCCGCCGAGGCGGCGGCCGACGGCGGCAGCCGGTACGGACATGGCCGGAACCGCGCCGAAGCAGGCGTTCGTCGGATAGCACACCGTGTCCAGGTTTCGTGCTCCGCTGGGCCATGCCAGAGCGCGATGCCAGCCACGCTGCCGGCTACGGCTGCGCCACCCAGACGTTGCACCAGCCCTTGGCGGCGACCGTCGAATACTGGGGCGGGTTCGTTCCGGGTATCACGAAGATGGCACACGGCGCCCAGCCGTCGACCTCCTCCGCGGTCCTGTAGTGGAGGCAGTTGTCGCAGAACTGCGTCTTGCCCTCGGCGGTCGCCCGCTTCGGGAAGCGGGCCGTGTCGACGGCGTCGGCCTCGTGCTTGTAGCCGAAGGCCAGCGCCGTGGGGTTGCTCTCGTCGAGCCGCGGCGCGCCGCCCTCCTGAGCCAGCAGATTGAGTGCGGGGATGACCGCGAGTCCTCCTGTCGTCGCGGCTACGAATCGGCGACGGCTCCATGTCGGTCCTGGCAACATACTTCCTCAGCGTCCTGGCAGTGAACCGGACAATGATACCGTCTGGACTCCTTCGCGGTCAGCCGGCAGCGGCCTCCCGCAGCTCTCGCGCATCCATGCGCCAGAGGCTCGAGGCGAAGCCCACGGCGGAGATCGCAGCGAGCATGGCGACCGCGCAGACCACGAGCGCGCGTTCGGCGCCCCACCACTCGACCATGAGGCCCGACAGCATCGTCCCGAGGGGCGCGGACGACATGAAGGAGAAGGAGAAGAACGCCATCACGCGCCCGCGCTGATCGCGCGGCGCCTGTTCCTGCATGATGGTGCGCGCCATGCTCATCCCGAGGCCGGCGCACGCCCCCCAAGCGCCCACGCAGACCACGAAGGCCGGGAACTCGAGGCCGACGCCCGCGAGGCCCAGCGCCGCCGCGCCGACGCCGGTGGCCACGAGCAGCAGCCGTCCCTGGCGGCGGACCTCGCCCACCAGCAACAGGACGCACACCGCCGCGGCCAGGCCCACTGCGTTCGCCGTACTGAGCCAGGCCAGGTCGCTGGCGTTACCGTGGTAGGTCTCCCGCACCAAGAGCGGAATCGTCACCACGTAAGGCCCCATGAAGAAGATGCCCATGGCGAAGTTCTGCAGGACAACGAGGCGCATCGAGCGCGATGCCATCACCGTGCGCGCCCCGTCCGCCACGGACCGGGCGAGCGTCCCGGCCGCAGAGCCCGACGATCCCTCCGGCGCGGTGATCGACGGCACGGCCACGCGCGCGAGGGCGACCGTCCCGATCAGCAGCGCGGCCGCCTGCACGAGCACGATGGGCCCACCTCCGACGCGGTCCGCCTGGCCTGCCACGAGGAACGCGACGATCTGGATGCCGAACTGCACCAGGGTCACCAGCGCGACGGTCCGCTGGATGTGCCGGCCCGCGACCTGGTTCAGCAGGCCGTCGCGGGCCGGCGTCAGGAACGCCTGGGCGCACCCCATCGCCACGGCGAAGCCGATCATGAAGCCGAAGGTGAGGCTGTCCCGCGACAGCACGACCCACAGCGCCACGACCGGCACCGTGGCCGCCACCTGGGACAAGACGGCCACGCGCCGCCCTCCATAGCGGTCCGCGACGCTGCCCCCGACGAGCATCAGCAGCATCGCCGGCACCAGCATCGCCGTCTGCGCGACCCCCACCATGCTCGGCGACTCGCGCAGCACGATCGTCACGAGCCAGGCGAACATCACGGTCTGGATGCCGTTGCAGACGAACCAGCCGCTCGTCCCAACGAGGTAGTAGTGGAGGGGGCGCAAGCCGCGATGTCCCGTCGGCGCGAGCCGATACGGCGAGGCTACCAGCTTCGCCGGAAGGGACCGGTTCCCGGCGCCCGCCCATCGGCGGCCGTGCGGCCCCGACGGTGGCCCGCGACGGTTGAATCGGACCCGGCCCGCCCTTAGAATCCGCGCCTCCGTGCGTCCCCTTCGTCTAGAGGCCTAGGACACTGGGTTTTCATCCCAGTAACAGGGGTTCGACTCCCCTAGGGGACGCCAGATGCTCCCGCGTAACGTCTTGACAAAGAAGGCCGAAGACCGCGGAAACGAACTTGGCCAGGCGATGCGGGCCTCGATGGCATCATCCGATCTGGCACTTCTTGGGTTTGACGTGCTCAAGTGTGCGTTCAGCGTCGTCACAGGCCCTGTCCCCGCCCCATCCATGCGAACTCAAGTCCTTGAATCACAAGACGCTTCCCGGTCGGTGCGGGTATTCCTGAGTTTCGCCACGAGCGACGCGCCCCTGGTCGAGGCCTTCAGGGACCACATCGCCGAGCAGCACCCGGACATCGAGCTTCTCGACCACGCCGTCAAGAACAGGTACGAGCAGGACTGGAAGCGGGAGTGCGCAAGGAAGATCGGTCGGTCGGACCTGCTGATCTGCCTCGTCGGGCCTGCGACCCACCGAAGTCAGGCGGTCGCCTGGGAAATCCACCACGGCCTATCGCTCGGAAAGCGCGTCGTGGCGGTCAACCTTACGTCCGAGGACGTGAGGGTCCCCGAGGTCTTGGCGCGCAACGCGATAGAACCACAGCACGGCATCGCCCTCTTGTCCTTGGCCACGCCAAACCGAGGCCAGGCCGTTCGTGTACCGGGTGGAACCGGGTGGAGAGGAAAGAGGGTTCGAGACGGGCGACGTGCGGGCTGCCAGCTTTGAGGTTGCTTGAGCCGATCCCCCACGCGATTCGGCAAGATCATTCGTTTCGTTCTACGCGCACAAACCTCATGCAATGGTCGATTCCGCAACCCTCCGGCGACCCTCAATCCGTCGAACTCGAAGCCGGCCAGCAGATCTTCGTCGTCGGGCCCAACGGCTCCGGGAAATCGGCCCTGCTGCAGCATCTCGCCGATTCCTTCGGCGAGGGTAAGTTCAGACGCATCTTCGCGCACCGCCAGACGTGGCTGCAGTCCGGCAGCCTCACACTTACCCCCGAGAGCCGACGTCAGATCGAGCGCGACAGGCGCCACTACGAGACAACCCAAGACTCCCTCTGGATAGACCACCGGGGAGAGGCGACCCATGCGGCTGTCCTCTTCGACCTCGTGGCCGCAGAGAACAAGCGGGCCCGATCGATCGCGGAGAATGTAGAGCAAGGGAAGATCAATCGTGCCAAGAAAGCAGCTAACGCCGCCTCCCCGTTTACGCGGCTCAACGATCTTCTGGCGCTTGGGACGCTCGGAGTCTCGCTGCACAACCTAGACGACGTCGAAATCGTGGCGCGCAAAGGCTCCGGCACCACCTTCGGCATCGAAAAGATGTCAGACGGTGAACGCAACGCCGTAATCATGGCGGCCACCGTGCTCACCGTCGACCCGGGGACCACGCTCCTGATCGACGAGCCCGAGCGCCACCTGCACCGAGCCATCATCTCCCCGTTCCTGTCGGCGCTGTTCGAGCAGCGACAGGACTGCGCTTTCGTCGTCTCCACCCATGAGTTGTTCCTACCGGTCGAGAATCCCGCCGCCCGCGTGCTGATGACGCGCTCCTGCACTTGGGCAGGGAACCAGCCCCAAGCCTGGGACCTCAAGATACTCGCACAACCGACCAAGTTGCCCGAGACCCTGAGGCTCGCGATCCTCGGCGCGAGAAGCCGCGTGCTCTTCGTGGAAGGATCATCGAGTAGCCTTGATCTTCCGCTGTACGACACCCTCTTCCCCCAGTTGTCGGTCTCGCCGTGCGGAAACTGCGTTGACGTCGAGCGCGCCGTGCGCGGTCTACGTGCCACCGAGGACCGACACCATGTCGAGGCGTTCGGCATCGTCGACCGCGACGACCTCGACGACGCCGAGGTCGACAGACTGGCCGACGCCGGCATCTTCGCGCTCGCCGTTCGGTCCGTCGAGTCCCTCTACTACTGCTCGGACTCCATTGAGGGCATCGCTGGTCATCAAGCGGAGTCCCTAGCCCGGATTTCTCACCAGGGAAGTAGTTGAGGCCGCGTTCCCGTTGTAAAATGCAGTTGTGACAGACACTTACGGAACGAGGAGACGCAGCCTCATGGGAACGGAGTGTAGCGCA
>JAJDVW010000063.1 GCA_022825925.1 Pseudomonadales bacterium
GGATGGCCTTGCGGTAGTCGCCGAACAGGGCGAAGAACTCCGCCCGCGCGCGGTGCACCTGCACGATGTCGCCGGCGAGGCCGGCGACCTCCGCCAGGTCGTGCCACACGTCGATGTCGTTGGCGTGCACCCGGCTCTGGCGTTCCAGCACTTCCTGGGCCGCGGCGTACCGCTCCTGACCGGAGAGCGCTTTCGCGTAGAGCATGGCGAACGGCTGGTTGTCGGGGTTGATGACGAGTTGATGCGACAGGTGCCGCACCGCCTCGTCGTAGCGGCGCGCCTCGATCAGGGCGTCCGCGTAGGAGGCCGAGAGGAGAATGCTCCCCGGGTCCGCCTCCCAGAGCGCCTCCATCCCGATCACCGCCTCGAGGTGCTCCCCGACGCCCGAGCGGGCCAGCGCCAGCCGGTAGGCCCGCGCGTCCGGCGGCCCCTCGGGGTCCCGCGCCTCGGCCAGGGCCCGGCTGGGCGTCTCCGCGAAGTGCACGAGCGCCCGCATCCGCATCAACTGGTAGTCCCGCGAGCCTTCCACCTGCACGGCCGGATACCGCGCCGCCTGGTTGCGCGCGTCGGCGATGCGCGTCTCGGTGATCGGGTGCGTCAGCAGGAACTCCGGCGGCCGCTCGGTGAACCGGAAGGCCCGCTGCATGCGCTGGAACATGCGCGCCATGCCGTGCGGGTCGAGCCCCGCGCGCACGATCGTGTTGAGGCCGATGCGGTCCGCCTCCTGCTCGCGGCCGCGGCTGTAACGGAGCTGGTTCTGCATGGCCGCCGCCTGGGTGCCGGCCATGGCCGCCATGCCGGCGTCGCCGCCCGCGGTGATCGCGAGGATCGCGGCGGCGAGGAAGCCGACCAGCATCGGCATGGCCCCGCGCTGCTGCGCCTCGATGCCGCGCGCGAAGTGGCGTTGGCTGAGGTGCGCGAGTTCGTGGGCGACGACGGACCCGTACTCATGCACGTCGAGGGCATGCACCATCAGCCCGAGGTTGATGCCGACCACGCCGCCCGGCGCCGCGAACGCGTTGATCTGCGGGCTGTCGATCAGCACCGTCGAGAGCACCGCCTCGCGCAGTTCCGAGTACTGCGCAAGCTGCATGAGCTGCGTCGACACGTAGTACTTGAGGATCTCGTCGCTGACCGTCGGCAGGGTCGAGCGGACCTGCTTCAGGAACATCTCGCCGATGCGGCGCTCCATGTCCGGCGACACGATGGCGGAGGAGGCGTCGCCGAGTTCCGGCAGCGCCTCCGACTCCGCACCCCGCGCCCCCGCCGACGCGCAGACGACGAGGAGGAGCGCGACGAGCCGCAGCATCCACATGCGCCGCATCATATGCCACCCGGCCTCCCGGCGTCGGCGCGGGTCGGCGAGAATCGGTGCTATTCTGCCGGCCATGCCCGAGCCGACCGAAACCGTCGTCGACGCGAGCGGCCTGAACTGTCCGATGCCGCTCCTCAAGGCGAAAAAGGCGCTCAACGAGATGTCCGCCGGCGCGCTCCTGCGCGTCATCGCGACCGACCCCGGCTCCGTGCGGGACTTCGACGTGTTCTCGCGCCAGAGCGGCCACCCCCTGCTGGAGTCCGGCGAGCGCGACGGCACGTACTTCTACGTGCTGCGCAAGAAGAACGACTGAGCCTGGACCCGTCAATAGATGCGCTTCCTCGAAGTCATCGGCGGCTGGATCAACCGCTACTTCTCCAACGAGGAGGCGATCTATCTCGTCGTCCTGCTGGCCGTCGCCCTGATCGTGCTGCTGACGCTCGGGGGCATTCTCGCCCCGGTGCTGGCCGGATTCGTCATCGCGTTCCTGCTGCAAAGCTTCGTCGAGCGCCTGACGCGCTGGCGCGTGCCCCGGCTGATGGCGGTGTGGACCGTGTTCCTTCTCTTCGGCGGCGGCGCGGTGGCGATCGTGGTCCTCGTGGCGCCGCTGATCTGGGGCCAGCTCTACGAGTCCGTGAACGCGATGCCGGCGGTGATCGACCGGCTGGGCGAGGTGCTCGCCGGCGTCTCCGACCGCTACCCCGGCCTGTTCTCGCCGACCGCCATCGACGGCTGGGTCGCCACGCTGAACGCACAGCTCACGGAGCTTGGCGCCTCCGCCCTGCAGGGCCTCGTGACGCAGGTGCCGAACGTGTTCGCCTCCGTCCTCTACCTCATCCTGCTCCCGATCACGGTGTTCTTCTTCCTGAAGGACCGCGACCGCCTCCTCGCGCGCGTCCGCTCCGTGCTTCCCGCCCAGCGCCCCCTCCTCGACCGGGTCGGCCGGGAGATGAACATCCAGATCGCGAACTATATCCGGGGCAAGTTCCTGGAGATCGTGATCGTCGGCCTCGCGAGCTACGTCGTGTTCGCGGTGCTCGGCCTCAACTACGCCGCGCTGCTCGGGCTCATGGTGGGGCTGTCGGTGCTGGTGCCATTCATCGGCGCGGCGGTCGTGACCGTGCCCGTGGCGGCCGTCGCGTTCCTCCAATGGGGCTGGTCCTGGGACTTCGCCTGGCTGATGGCCGCCTACGGCATCGTCCAGGTCCTCGACGGCAACGTGCTCGTGCCGATCCTTTTCTCGGAGGCCAACGACCTTCACCCGATCGTCATCATCGTGGCCGTCCTCGCCTTCGGCGGGCTGTGGGGGTTCTGGGGCGTCTTCTTCGCCATCCCGCTGGCGACGCTGGTCAAGGCGATCCTGAACGCCTGGCCGCGGCAGACCGCGAGCGACCCGCCCGGCCCGTGAGCCCGGGCTTCCGCGTCCCGATCCGGGGCTTGCGTACCTCCGAGTAGCCCCCGAGTCGCGCCTTGTGAGTCGCACCACCCGCCTTTACCATTAGCCGCAACTTCGCTCGGACTACGGCATGCTGCGCGGAAGCATCGTGGCGTTGATCACGCCCATGAAGGCGAACGGCGCCGTGGACTGGGCCGCCCTCGACGGCCTCGTGGACTGGCACCTCGAATCGGGCACGCAGGGCATCGTGCCCGTCGGCACGACCGGCGAGTCCGCCACCCTCGACCACGACGAGCACAAACGCGTCGTCGAGGCGACCATCGAGCGGGTCGACGGCCGCATCCCGGTGATCGCCGGCACCGGTTCCAACTCCACCGCCGAGGCCATCGAGTTCACCGCCGCGGCCGCCGCCGCCGGCGCCGACGCCTGCCTGCTCGTGACGCCGTACTACAACAAGCCCACGCCCGAAGGTCTCTTCCAGCACTACCGAGCCGTCGCCGAGGCGGTCAACGTGCCGATCGTGCTCTACAACGTGCCGCCCCGGACCGCCTGCGACATGAAGCCCGACACGGTCGCCCGCGTCGCCGCGCTGCCGACCGTCGCCGGCATCAAGGAGGCCTGCGGGGACGCCGAACGCGTCGGCGAGATCCGCGACGCCGTCCGCGACGACACGTTCGTGCTCCTCTCCGGCGAAGACGCGCAGACGCTGCGCATGATGGAGCTCGGCGCCGTGGGCACCATCTCGGTGACGGCCAACGTCCTGCCCCGGGAGATGGCGGCGTTCTGCACGGCCTTCCTCGACGGAGACGCCGACCTGGCGCGGGAACTCGACGCGCGCCTGCAACCCGTGCACGACATCCTCTTCGTGGAGACCAGCCCGGCGCCCACCAAGTGGGCCCTACACCTGATGGGCAGGGTGGACGAGGGGATCCGCTTGCCCCTGGTGCGGCTGTCCGAGGGTCACGTCGACGAGTTGCGCCGCCGGCTCGCCCCGTTCGACGTGCTGTGAACGCCGCCCGGACGCAGCGCTCGACCGCCAACCCGAACCACGCCCGGATGCGGTCGCGCCCGCCCTTGATCGCGTCCTGGCCCGCGGCCCTGGCCGGGGCCCTGCTCTGCGCGTCGGCCGGCTGCGCCTGGATCAACGACGACCGGGGCTTCATCCGCAACACGAGCGACGACTACCTCGACGCCCGGGAGCGCCGGCCGCTCGTCATCCCGGACGACATGGAGACGTCGCCCGTCCGCGACACCTACGACATCCCGCGCATCGCACCGAAACCCCTCGCCCGCCACTTCCCGAAGCGCGCGCCGCGGCCCGACGCGATATTCGCCGACACGAGCGACGACGCCGTGAAGATCCAGCGCCTCGCCGGACGGAGCTGGCTGGTGGTCGCGGACCCGCCCGCCACGGCGTGGCCGGTCGTGAAGCAGTTCTTCGGGGACAACGGCGTGGCCGTGGCCGCGGAGTCGCCCACGGGCGGACGGGTGGACGGGGGCTGGCTGACGGTCGGGGACGAGGAGTACCGGGACGTCGTGCGGGACGTCATCAAGGAGGTGCGGAACGACGCCGGCGTGTCCTCGGGCAGGGACCGGGTCCGCTTCCTGATCGAGCACGGTATCCGCCCGGGCTCGTCCGAGATCCATATCCGCCACGAGAACGATGCCCTGGCGACGCCCGGGGAAGCCTGGCCGGCGGTCTCCGCACTGCCCGACGTCGAAGAGCAGCTCCTCCACGAGTTCGGCGGATACTACGGCGCCGGCGTCACCACCCAGTCGATCTCCATGATTGCGCTCGACATCGCGTCCCGCGAGAAGGCGGTCGTCGAGCGCGACGACCAGGGCTATCCGCTGCTGCGGCTCAACGTCGATTTCGAGCGGGCGTGGGCCGTGGTCGGCCAGGCGCTGCAGCGCGCCCCGGTCTCCGTGAAGGACCTCGAACGGTCCACCGGGTCCTTCCAGGTCGAGATCGACCCGAGAGAGATCGGCGGCGACCGCCCCGGGTTTTTCTCGCGCCTCATCCCGGGCCGCGGCGGCGACCGCATGCAGGTCTTCGACGTCAGGGTCGTCTCCGCCGGCGACTCGCAGGTCGTACAGGTGTTCGAGCCCGGCGGCGACCTCGCGCCCCAGGACTTGAGCCAGCAGCTCCTGGTCATGCTGCGTGAATTCGCCGCCTGAGCCGGAAGGCCCCCGTTCGGAGGTCCTTTCGCCCAACGGCAGCGTCCGCCTCGCATCCATCGGCTCCGGCAGTTCCGGCAACGGCACCCTCGTCGCCTGCGGCGACACGTGTTTCCTGGTGGACTGCGGCTTTCCCCTCAAGGAGACGTGGGCCCGGCTCACCCGCCACGGCGTCGATCCCGAGCGCCTGGCCGCGCTCCTCGTCACCCACGAGCACTCCGACCACGCCTCCGGGGTGGTCGCCCTCGCCCACCGCTTCCGCATACCCGTGCACCTCTCGCACGGCACCCTGCGGAGCCTGCCGGCACTCGACCCCGACCTCGCGCACCCGTTCAACAGCGACGCCAGCTTCGGCATCGACGGCGTCACCGTCCAGTCCGTGACCGTACCCCACGACGCGCGCGAACCGACCCAGTTCGTGTTCAGCCGCGACGGCGTGCGCCTCGGCGTCCTCACCGACGTCGGCCACGTCTCGCGCCACGTCGCCGCGAGCTTCCAGGGCTGCACGGCGCTCTTCATGGAGAGCAACCACGACCTCGGCATGCTCATGCGCGGCGACTACCCGCCGCGCCTCAAGCGCCGCATCGCCGGCGACCTGGGCCACCTCTCGAACGAGCAGGCCGCGGACTTCCTCGCGCGGGTGCTGCACGATGGACTGACGCATGTCGTGGTCGGGCACGTCAGCGAGCGGAACAACGCCAGGCGACACCTTGACGCCGCGTTCGGGCCGTTCGCGGACCGCCTGACGGAGCTGCGGTTCGCGACCCAGGGGGAAGGCGTGGGGTGGCTGGAGGTCGGGTGAGCGCTGCCGCCCCGAAGGGCGCCGCCGAGCGTAGTGACGGGGGCAAGCTTCACTGCGTCTCGCCGGAACAGCCGGTACGCCCAGAGGGCCAGCCAGGACAGCTCGGTCACGTCGGATCCTCTCCCGAGCAGGAGCCTTCAGCCGGGGAAGCTCCCTCGGCCGCTGACGCGTAAGGAAGTGTTGGCGTTCCCCACTTCGGCGGATGCGTACGTCCATGCCGTCGATTCCATGTCCTGCCGCCATGGCCGTGGGAGACCGGAGTTGGCGCGGGCGCAATGCAGGTCTTGCCGGGCTTGACCTCGGACGGAGTGGCTATCGCGGAAGCAGCGCGGGATCCACGATCCAGCCTTCGTTCTCGCGGTCGGGCGGTATCCCGAAATCGGGCTGTCGACTGGCCCATGCGCCCTGGACGGCGCACAGTACGGCGTCGAGCAGGTCTGCCGTCGTGTCGTCGACGAGTTCTTCCAACATCGTGTCGCTGACGGCTACGCGCACGCCATAGCGCTGCCGGCACCTCTCTGCCCTGAGCGCGTGCGCGATGTTGCGCCGGGCCTGCTCGTGAGCGGGTTTGGACTTCCGCTCGTGCTTGTAGCTCCGCGTGCGTGCCAGGGAGTCGGCCACGAGCGCCGGGTAGGCTTCGAGGATGGTCCTGTCGGAGTCGTTCCGCGCGCAGGGCACGATGTTGGCGGCACTCCGCAGGAGCCGGGGCGCGCCCTGGAAGAACATCTTGCCCACGGGCTGGTAGTGCAGCTTCATGGGACTTTGGGACCTGGCGAGCCTGTCGGTCTCGCGCAGGTGCTCTTTCTGGCCGGCCGGGCGGGCGTTTCGATAGTCGTTCAACGCCTGCTCGAACGCCGACTTGCCCAGCTGCGCCACGTGGATTACGCAATCGCGCCAGCCGGAGGGCCATCCGAGCGCATCAACCAGGGCTTGGGGTTGGGCAAACGGCAGGTCGATAGCGGCGACCCACGGGCCGTCCCGCGCGAGCAACCCTTCGAACTCGGTGAAACTCGAGAGCCTGAGGATGCTTCGCACGACGAGTTCATGGTCGGCCAGATCGCAGTCCGCGACGGTGATCGGTTTGCGTTTCGTTCGGGCGCTGGTGAAGTCCACGCCTAAGATGCGCGGTCCCGACTGCGTGCGCCTGGCATGCGCGGTCGGGATCTGCCTGATCGTCACGTCGGCGTGCAGGCCCACTCTCGCGGCCATGTTCACGAGCTTGTCGATGGTGAACTTGCTGATGCGGCCGTTCACCAATTCGCTCACCCGTGACCGGGGCACACCCAGCCTTTCGGCCGCGACGTGTTGCGTGATGCCTTCCTGGGCGATGTAGGCCTCGAGGACATCCATGAGTTCGGCCCGAAGTTTGAGATTGCGGGCCTCCTCGGGCGAGTCGGCGACCGCCTCCCACACGCTGGTGTACGTCTCCACTTTCACGGTCGTTGGTCCTGTCGCAGCCGTAGGCGCAGGTCCTTGAAACGGTTGCGCGCGGTGTCGATGTCGGTTTTCTTCGTCACTCTCGAGGATGCCCATCATGCGGGCCGGCGTGACGGTGGCGGCGCGCAGCACTTCCGCGGGGGTCATGCCCGCGTCGGCCATGAGTCTCAGTTCGCGCAGCGCCGTCGGCCCGTGGAACGCGTGCACCATGTGGGGCCAGCCGCCACTGTCCGTCCCCATGACGATGGGCACGCCGGCTTCGTGATACCGCATCAGGGCGTTCTGGAGGCTGCGGACCACGGATGCGACCCACGCTTCCGAGAGCTGCCAGTCGGCGTACTAGCGCGCGAACCACTCGGGCAGCGAGGGCGCGACGATCCGGATGAAGGTCGTGCCCCACCGGTCCCACGCGGCCGGGTCCCGCGCGGTCTCGCGCTCGACTTCGGGTACCGTGAGGCGCACCCGCGGCGTATCGGCCACCCCGGGGCGGTGCCGGTCGGCGAACCCGTCGACGATCGCCATCGTGGTCATGACGTGCATGCCGGCCTCCCGCATCCGTTTCACCTGTCCTGCCTGGGGGTCGTCGAGGACCAGGTGGGTCAGCGCGTGCGCACCGAGTCCGAGCGCGATCTCCACGCCGCGATGGTCGTTGACGTGGACGTAGATCTGGCGTTCGTGATCCCGCGCGCGCCGGCCGATCGCGTCGAGCATCTCCGGCGTGTGGGTCTCGAGCGTGTCGAGCGGCCCACCGAAGCCGTACGTCGCGGCCACCTTCACCCCGACCAGATTGTCGATACCGTCGTATTCGCGGTATAGCGCGTCCACGTCCTCCGGGGTCGCGGACGCGCGCCAGCGTGGCGCCCAGTACGCGGAGAGCGCGGGACCGTCCATGTAGCCGCCGGGATTGTGGAACGTCGGGCCGAGGGCCATCACGCGCGGACCGAGGCCTCCCGAGGCCAGGTAGGCGTGGATCTCGCGCAGCACGCTCGAAGCGATGGCCGCGTCGAGCACCGTCGTCACGCCATTGGCCAGGTGCCCCCGCAGATGGCGGTACATGAGGGTGCGGCGGGTCTCGGCGCTGTCCTGGCGGAACACGGCGCCGGGCACGGCCTGGAAGTGGACGTGGCTGTCGATGAGCCCTGGCAGCACCGTCGCGCCCGCAGCGTCGAGAATGCGGGTTTCGGTCGGGACCGGGTTCCCGAACGAGACGATCCTGCCGTCCCGGATGTGGATCGACGTGCGCCGCGCCGGCGCGCCTGTGCCGTCGATCAGCGAGGCGTTGACGATGGCGAGCGGCGCACCTGCGTCGGCGGGGTCCGGGGGAGCGGCGGTCGCCGCCGGTACTGCCAGGGACCAGAGCACGGCGTGGGCCGCGGCTCGAAACGCGGTCACCCGGAGCGACCTGCGGTGACGCCGGAAGTCTCGCTGCGCGAAACTCCTGCGGCGCAAACGCCTAGCCCCCGAAGGCTCGCACCGCTTCGCGCGCCACGTCGATGACGGGGGTCGGGAAGATCCCGAAGGCGACGATGGCGGCGCCGAGCGCGCTGGCCGCCGCGATGCCTTCGATCGACCGGCCGGACCCTTCGACGGCGGTCTCGTCGTCCGGCGACCGGATCATGCTGAAGACGATGCGCAGGTAGTAGTAGATGCCGATCGCGCTGCCGATCACGAGGGCCCAGAGGAGCGCCCAGAGTTCTCCCTCGATGCCGGCGGCGAACAGGTAGAACTTCGCGATGAACCCGACCGTGAGC
>JAJDVW010000018.1 GCA_022825925.1 Pseudomonadales bacterium
GCTCCCACGGCATCAATCCATCCATCTTCGCAAGGAACTTCTCGCGACGCGTCATGCGCTTCTTCGAGTCATACTCCCGTTCCGCAAAACTCGCTTGATGCATCCTCAATGTCCCCCCGCCCGCGTCGATGCAACATTATCCCAGACAATCGGACTTATTCAGAGCTTCCCTAGAAGAAGCCCTCGATGCAGCCAGCCTTCCACTGCGGACGCTGACGTTGGCGGACGACCTGTCGAGCCTCCGGGCCGACGTGGGAGCGGGCGGCGAATCGAAGCGCGTGGCGTGTACGCTGCAACCCTTCTCCTGCACCCCGGCGCCCGCCGCCGACGGGCGGGCGGACCACCTGGTCTCCCCGGACGGCCGTACCGCCGTCCTCGCGCGGGACGACAACCTCCACGCCGTCGACCTCGAGACCGGCGACCAACGCCCACTGACCGCCGACGGGTCGCCCGGCCTCTCCTACGGCAAGTGGCCCGACACCTCGCTGATCACCATACCGCGCAGGAAGACGGACTGGCCGCTGCCGCCCTACATGACGGCCTGGTCCCCCGACAGCCGTTACCTGATCGCGCCCCGTATCGACGAACGGCGCCTGCCGGCGATGCCCTTCGTCGAGTGGGTGCCGACGGACGGGTCGCGCCGGCCCGCCGTGTACAACCTGCGCATGCCGATCGCCGGGGATGCCGACACCCTCGGGATCGACTTCTTCGCCATCGATATCGAGACCGGGGCCAGCGTGCCCATTGCGTTGCCGGAGGGTCACCGGGTGAACAGCCTCCTCGACGCCGGCGTGCTCGGCTGGAGCACGGCCCGCGGCCAGGCGTTCATGGTGGTCGCCACCGCCGATGCCCAGTCCGCCGCGCTCTTGCGCGTGGATCTCGCGACGGGCGAGGCCGTGCCCGTGATCGAGGAGACGTCCGAAGTTCGCCTCGAGACGAACACCCTCATGTACAACCGGCCCAACATCCGTCTGTTCGGCGACGGCGACGAGGTCGTTTGGTACTCCGACCGGGGCGGCTGGGGACACCTGTACCTTTACGATGCGCAGTCCGGGGACCTCAAGGGCGCGATCACGTCCGGGGAATGGGCGGTGTTCGACATACACGCGCTGGACGAGGATGCCCGGGAGGTCTACTTCACCGCCGGCGGCCGCGAAGCCGGGCGCGACCCCTACTTCCGGCACCTGTACCGCGCGTCGCTCGAACGGGCCGCGCAGGTTGGCGGCGACGCCTTCCTGCTGACGCCCGACGACGCCGACCACATGATCCCGGCGGAGCCGATTCCGCTGTTCACCGTGCTGTACGGGACCGCGCCCGGGGAACCCCTAGTGCGGCCGGACCTCGGCCTCTTCATCGATACCTGGTCCACCGTGGACCGGCCGCCGGTCACCGTCCTGCGTTCCACCCGGGACGGCAGCATCGTCGCCGAGCTGGAGCAGGCCGATGCGGGTGCGCTCTTCGCCGCCGGCTGGCAGGCGCCGGTGCGTCAGCTCGTCAAGGCCGCCGACGGCGAAACGGACATCGCCACCGTCTACTACGCCCCGGCACGCGCCCTGCCCGGCGGCCGGCACCCGGTCATCGATTCCGCGTACGGCGGTCCGCAGGTCTACGTCGCGCCGCGCAACTTCATGGAGGCGCACCTGGGCAGGAACCCCGTGGGCGAGAGCGCCCTTGCGCGCCTCGGTTTCGCCGTTGCCGTCACGGACGCGCGCGGCACGCCGGGCCGCGGCAACGCGTTCCGGAACGCCGGCTACACCGAGTTCACCCAGGTCGGCATCGACGACCACATCGCCGCCATCCGGCACCTGACCGGCCAACAACCGGAGATCGACCTCGAACGGGCCGGCATCTACGGCTGGTCCTGGGGCGGCACGTTCGCGGCGCAGGCCATCCTGAGCCGTCCGGCGTTCTACGACGTTTCGGTCTCCGGGGCGGGCGTCTACGACTACGCGGCCATCTACCCCGGCTTCGAGGCGATGACCGGCGCGCCGGTCTACGAGGACGGCTCCGCCGAGCGCACCGCGCCCGACGCATACCCGGCCAACTGGGCACCTTTGGACATCACCGCCCTCGCGGGGAACCTGAACGGCCACCTCCTGCTCATCTATGGCGACATGGACGAGAACGTACCGCCGGTGCAGGTCTTCCGGCTGATCGACGCACTGGTCGCGGCCAACAAGCCCTACGACCTGCTCGCGCTACCCAACCGCGCCCACGGCGCCGCCGGCGAGGGCTACGTCATCCAGCGCACCTGGGACTACTTCGTCCGGCACCTGCACGGCATGGAACCGCCGCGCGACGTCACCGTGACCAACGCGCCGGGGCCGCTCCTGTGAGGGCGACGACACCGCGCTGCGTCCATCCGAGGGTCCAATTCGGGAGCCGAACGGCATGATCGCATTCACGAACGCACAGGTCTTCGACGGGGTCAGCGACACGCTGAGGAGCGTCAACGTCACCGTAACGGGAGAACGCATCTCGGGCGTCTCCGCGGCGCCTCCGGACCCGGGCGCGGAGGTGATCGACTGCGGCGGCCGCGTGCTGATGCCGGGGCTGATCGATGCCCATGTGCACGTCTACGCCTACGACCTGAACGTCACCCGGGCACAACACCTGCCGATGACGATGATCGCCCACCATGCCGCGAACATGCTGCGCGACTGCCTCGACCGGGGCTTCACCACCGTGCGGGACACCGCCGGCGCCGACTTCGGGCTGTGGCTGGCCATCCAGCAGGGGCTCATCCAGGCGCCGCGGCTCTTTTTCTGTGGCCGCGCGCTCAGCCAGACCGGGGGACACCTCGACATGCGCCACCAGCACCATCATCACCACCACGACGACGACGTGGTGATGTGCGGCTGCAGTTTCGCCACTCCCCTCGGCTGGGTCGTGGACGGCGTGGATGCGGTGCGCAAGGCGACGCGCGAGGAACTCCGCCGGGGCGCTTCTTTCATCAAGTTCACGGGCTCCGGCGGCGTCTCCACGACCTCCGACCCCCTGGAGGGAACGCAGTTCTCCGACGACGAGGTGCGCGCCATCGTCGAGGAAGTGGAGAACCACCGCGTGTACTGCACGGCGCACATCCACCCGGACCGGGCGCTGAAGCGCGCCGTCAGCCTCGGCGTGCACTGCGTCGAGCACGGCACCCTGATCGAACCGGACACCGCCGCCATGGCCGCGGAGGCGGGCACCAGCATCGTGCCGACCCTGGCCGTGATGGCCGCGCTGGTCGAGCATGGCAGGGAACTCGGCTACCCGGACGAGTCGCTCGCGAAGCTCGACCTGGTCAAGGACGAAGCCGTCGACCGGCTCCGCCACATGAAGTCCGCCGGCGTACGAGTGGGCTTCGGCACGGACCTGATCGGGGCGCCGCTCCAGAAGCTGCAGTGCATCGAGTTCGGCCTGCGCAAACCGGTGTTCAGCAATCTCGAGATCCTGCGCCAGGTCACGGCCGTGAACGCCGAGATCCTCGACGCCACGGGCGACATCGGCGAGATCGCCGAGGGCGCCTACGCGGACCTGCTCGTGGTGGACGGCAACCCGCTCGAGGACCTCGGGGTGCTCGAGGGCGACGGAGCCGACATTCCCGTGGTGATGAAAGGTGGGGAGTTCCACCGCAACCGGCTGGAGGAAGCAGCATGAAGCACCCATTGAAGCGGGCGACCGCCTGCCTTTTGCTGGCGGCAGCGGTTTCGGCCGTTGCGCAGACCGCGTCGGAGGCGCCGGTCGACCTCAGCCTGGTGACCCACAACGCCGTCATCATCGCCGCTCCGGCGGAGCGCATCTGGCCGCACATCGTCGAACCCGACGCCTGGAAGGCGGGCGCGCGACTCGTGCCGGTCGAGGGCGCGGAACACCGTTTCCGGGCGGTGATGCCGAACGACCCGGACACGCCCCTGTTCCACGTCACGAACGTCGAGTTCGACCCGCCGGCCCGGCGCACGATCCGGTTGAACGCCCTGGACGGCACACTGATCGGCTTCGCGACGTGGGAACTGACGCCGGCGAACGGCGGTACGCGCGTCGCCTACCACGTCTACAGCCAGCAGGAGGCGCCCCCCGGCGGGCCGGCGATCGACCGGGAAGCCTACCTGGAGGACAACCGCAACCGGTTCCAGGACGAACTGAACGCGCTCAAGGCGTTCGTCGAACCGCCTCCCGGGGGCTGATCCGGGCGCCGCGCCGGGAAAGGCTCCCTCCTAGAAGCCTCCCCGGACGCTGATGCCGATCGTCCGCGGCTGTTGCAGGTAGAACTCCGCCAGGGCTCCGATGGGTCGGGTGAGTATGTTCTCTTCTTCCGTGAGATTCTCGACAAAGAGATGGACGCTCCAGGTATCCCTCATGGCCCCGACACGCAAGTTCAGCGTCACCCGACCATCGTTCGTCTGGCTCTCCTCGGGATAGCCAAACCCGCGTATATTGACTTCGGTGTCGTCTGACGCCATGTAATCGGCGCGCACATGACCCGTGAATCCCGCAGGGAGTCCGAAGGTGTAATCCGCCGAAATGGAGTACGTAAACTCCGGCACCGAGTCCATGGGTTCACCGGCCATGTGCGTCAGAGTATCCTCGGTATACTCCCCATCGTTAAGCCCGTAGCTCGCCTCGAGGTAGAATCTCTCGCTAAAGCGAAGTGAGCCCTGAAACTCGAGTCCGCGCACTTCGGCCGCGCCACCGTTGGCGAAAGCCTGTAAACCAAGTGGATTCGAGAAGTAAATCTGAATGTTCTCGTAGTCCATGAAGAAGGCCGCGACTTCGTATCTGAAGGTTCCGTCACCCAGTTCTCCCTTGGCCCCTACTTCCCAGGTAGAGAGATCTTCTGGATCAAACGTATTCGGCAAGCCGAGCGAGGCCTCGGAGTCGAAGAACTGCACACCGCCAGACCGGAAACCCTGGCCGAAGCTGCCATAGGTCATGAGATCATCGTTGACCTCATACTTGAGTACAGCCCTCGCCACGGTGGAGTCATTGTCAAGGCCGTCGACCACCGAAAGCGGACCTCCGAACAGAGACACGATATTCTCCGATGCACGCTCGTCGGTGTAATAGCGGACGCCGAGCGTACCTTCCAGGCGGTCGGTGAACGAAAACACAGCCTCCGCGAAGTAAGCCAGCGCTTCCGTTTCGATAAGCAGGTAGCCCTCCAGCGCTTGAACGGGCAGGACGTTTGGATCCGGGTAGTAATCCGAAACCAGCGGGGCGAAATGCTCTGAATCCTTGTAGTACACGCCCGCCGTCAGCAGCCAGTCGTCGGAGATATTCGCGTTTACCCTTACCTCCTGGGTAAGCGTTTCAACCACGGTGTCAAGCCAATATCCGATATTGGTGATGTAGTTCGGTACGGCGATGGCGTTGCCGAACAACGGAGCCCAGTCCGTGTAACCCGGGAAAAACGCTTCCACAAAGGCCTTGTACGGAGAAATATCAAAGGCGGTAATTACAGTGCGGTCCTGGTAACCGGTTGAACTCGTGATGGAGAAGTTGTCCAGCTCCCACTTGAGCACCAGATTCGCCATGTCATAGAACGTTTCACTTGGAACGGGATAGTAAGACGTCGATTGGAGATTCAGATCGCTGTATCCGAGCAGTGGAATCTCGTTTTCCTGTGTCTCCCACATGAGGCTGGCGGTGAATCGATCACTCGGCGTGAACACCGCCTTGGCGCGAATCAACCAGCGATCCGACGTATTGGCGTCATCGCCAAACAAAGTGCTGTCGACCCAGCCCGGGGTTTCTTCAAAGAACGCCGCAAGCCGCACTCCGAACACGTCGGAACCAAACGGCAGGTTCCCGGCGACCCAGCCTCGATAGCCATCACCGCCATCATCGACTGAACGGCCGCTTAGTTCGAAGATGCCGTCAATCTCTCCCGGGGTCGGGTTGCGCGT
Organism: Pseudomonadales bacterium; assembly: GCA_022825925.1. Classification (GTDB taxonomy): domain Bacteria; phylum Pseudomonadota; class Gammaproteobacteria; order Pseudomonadales; family Azotimanducaceae; genus VXNE01. Next base: position 5,889 of record JAJDVW010000018.1, read on the forward strand.
CAGGTACTTGACGGTGCCGCTGATCGACCCTTCGCCATAGAGGGTGCCCTGTGGTCCCTTGAGCACCTCGACGCGTTCGATATCGACGAGGGGGAAGGAGAGTCCGTAGCCCGTGGTCTCGGCGTTGATCGTCATCTCGTCAACGAGACGACCGACGGTGGGCAGCAGGCTGCCGGGAGGCGAGATCCCTCGAACCCGGATGGTCTCGACGATGCCGCCAAGGCTGCTGATGAACAGACTCGGGATTTTGAACTGGATGTCCGCGAGATTGACGGCCCCCATCGTTGCGACATCGTCCGCCGAGAGCGCCGAAACCGACATGGGGACTTCCATGAGCGACTGGTCCCGTTTCTGCGCAGTCACCACGATTTCTTCGATCACGGGCGCGTCGTCGTCTTCCTCGGCCGAAGCAACGGCGAAGGGCGTGAAGGCGAGCAGTGCCGCGAGCGCCAGGTCCCGCGGGATGAATCTGTTCAGGTGCATGATCTCTCCGTCATACGCGTTGCGGATCTCGCTCCGACAAGGATAGGACGCAGGACGCCCGATTTCCCTCAGCCCGGCCCTCAGGACTCCGCGGGAACGACCTGAACCGTCGCGCATCCGCCCAGTTCGATCTCCGCGGGGGCGACGCGGGCGTGCAGCTTCTGGGTGTCACACGCCTTTTGCACGTACGCGACCACCTCCTGCCCCTCGGGTGAACTCGGGTGCACCGGATGCACCAGGCCGTTTGGGCGCAGCATGCAAGGCACGAAGCCGATGCCGGTGATGCCGCCCGCCTCCACGCTCGCCCAGGCCATCAGCGTCATGCGCGACTCGGCGTGCAGCGGCAGCAGCGGCCATCCTTCCCGGGGCGCGACGCCGTAGAAGCTCGGGTCTTCGCCGGAGCCGCCCACCATCCTGAGGAGGTCCGGCGGTAGCTCCATGCGCAGGTCGAACACGAAGTGCCCCAGCCCGTAGAGGATCGGCTTGCCCGCATACCACTCCATCCCGCGCAGCACGTGGTGGTGATGCCCGACGACCAGGTCCGCACCCTCGTCTATGCAGAAACGGGCGGTGCGCACTTCGTGGTCGGTGAGGTGAAACGGCTTCATGAAGTCGCCCCAGTGAAAAGTGGTAACGACGAGGTCCGCCAGCTCCCGGGCGTTGGCGATGTCCTCGCGCAGGTTGGCGACGTCTTCTTCGAAAGGGACGGTCTTCACCCGGGGCGCGCAGCCCGGGGCGTGGTAGTTGTCGTAGGCGTCCCGGAAGAGATTGTGCGCCCGCATCGGCGCGATGCCCGGCACCGCGGAGCGGGCTTCGTAGCCGGACGGGAAGATCGAGGCATAGCCGAGGAAGGCGATCCTCAGGCCGCCGGCCTCGACGATCGCCGGGGCCCGTGCTTCCGCCAGGTCGCGGCCCGCGCCGCAGGTCGCCACGCCCTGCTCGTTGAGGCGCGCCCGGGTGTCGAGCATGGCCGCGTGACCGCCGTCGACGATGTGGTTGTTGGCCATGGTCACCACATCGAATCCGCACTGCGCGTAGACATCGAGGTTCCGCGCGGCCGGCAGCACCTGCGCCGGCGCGCTCGGCGGCATGTGCGGATCGTCCGTGTACGGTCCCTCGAGGTTGGCGAACAGCACGTCGGTTGCGTCGAGCAGCGGTTGCACCCTGCTGAACACCTCCGGTGGATCCTCGCGATCGACCAGGACGTCGCCCACCAGTCCGAGAATCAGTTGCTCCTGGTTCACAATCCCTTCCTCCACTCAATCCTGACGCGCCGTTTTGCCGGGGGGCGGGGCGTCGACTCCGGCCGCACAAGCCTCGCCGGCGTGCAGGGCGAGGACGCACGCCATGAGCCCCCTGCGCGTGCCGGGCGCCGTCTGGGCCATGTGGCCGCCCGTGGTGACGTGCAGGCCGGCGTTGGGGAGCTTCTCCGCCCACACCCTGTTGTAGGGCGTGCCGACCTCGGTGACGCCGGTGAAGAACTCGACCCGGGGCGCGATGTCGAAGACGTCGAAACCCCATCCGGAACGGTCCAGCACGAACGCCACTTCCCGGACGAACGCTTCCGATTCGAACTCGGTCGCCGCGAAGTACGCCCGCACGACTTCCGTTTCGGTGTCTTCCGGAAACTGCCCGAAGGGATCGGACGCCCGGAACGCCGCGAGTTCCTGGTCGCCGGCGGTCGCGAGCGACGCGCTCGAACTCCGTGTTTCCTCCACCCACGCCGCGACTCCCGACTCGGCGAGCGGGTGGTAGATGGGCGTCAGGGCCCACGCCTCGTCGTCGTCGAACACCGGCGTCGCCGGGTTGAGGGGCATGGCGCCGGCGATCCGTTCGGGCAGGGCGTGCGCCAGGGCGAGCGCGAACATGCCCCCGTTGGAATTGCCCATCGCCACGACCCGCGGGAGCTTGAGCGCATCGAGAAGCTGCACGAAGTCGTCGTGGTAGCCGGCGACGGTGAACCCCTCGTGACCCGAGGAGCCGCCGACCCCCGGACGCGACACCGAGATCACGCGCACGCCCGCGGCCAGCGCGTCGCGATGGTAGACGGCCCCCGAACGATGGTTGGCGCCGCCGCCGTGCAGTTCGACGACGGGCGCACCGGCCGGATCGCCGTATTCGGCGTAGACGAGCGTGCGGCCGTCGCGCAGGGTCAGGTCGTGCACGCGGCCCTCATCGGCGGCGATCTCGGCCAGGGCCGGCGCGGCACTGTCCAGGTGCTCCGTTATCCGGTCCTGGAGGGCGGTGTGAAGCCGGCCAAGCACGACGAGGTGGCCCTGGAGTCTTCGCACTTTCGGCAGGGCGTCCGCCACATCGTCCTCGCCGACGCCGGCGACATTCGCCGCGTCCTCGACGATCCAGTCCCAGACCATCGCATACCGCTCGAAGGTGTCGTACAGCGTGGCCCGTTCGATCAGCCAGCCGTATTCGAGATAGGGGGCGGCCCGGCTCGTCTGCGCCACCCGCCAGGCCGCGGTCGAGATTCTCGGATACGGAAGGTCCAAATCCACCTGGGATTCCAGCAGCGCTTCCAGCCCGGCGCCATCCCGCTGCGCCTGACGCAACAGGCCCACCATCCGGTCGACCGCCGCGATCCCGGCGGTGAGTCCGGCCTCGGCGTCCTGGAGTTGGGCCAGGTTCCCCTCGACCTCGGCTTCCACCGCGAGGCGCACCTCGGTGGCGGTCGCCAGGAGTTCCCGCTCGTCCCACCATTCTTCGGCGCCGAGCGCGAGCAGGACCGCGAACACGATCAGGATCGCCTGGATGGAGAGGTCGACGACCCGCTCCCGCAGCCTGTGGGTCCAGGCCGAGGCGTTCACCGGGTCAGCAGATCGTGAAGCTCGTCGCCGGCTCTCACGATTTCCCGCAGCAGGTTGTGTTCCGTCGGCATGTGGCTCGCGTTCTCGACGATGCGCAGGTCGGCGTGGGGCACCGCGGCCTGGAACGCGAACGCGGTGCTCGGGGGCGTGCACATGTCGAAACGCCCCTGCCGGACGATCACCGGGATGCCGGCCAGGCGCGAAGCGTTGTCGATCAGTTGATTCGGCTCGAGGAAACAGTCGTTAACCATGTAGTGGGCCATGATGCGGCTGAACACCTCCGGGTCATAGCCGCCGGCGGTCGCTGTCGGCGGGTGCAGGTGCATCAGGACCTGTTCGTAGTCGTGCAGGCGCACGGCCGCGTCGCGCGCCGCCTCCGCATCGTCGCCCAGGATGCGCCGCCAGAGGGTGCCGCCGATGTCCCGCATCTCCGCGTCCGACATCCCCGCGACGACTTCCGCGTAGCACTCCGGAAAGATGTGCCGCCCGCAGTCGAACCAGAAGTCCAGGCTCTTCGGGTCGCCGAGCCACATGCAGAAGAGCAGGAGCGCCCGGGTCCGCTCCGGGTGGCTCTCGGCGTAGGCGATCGACAGGGTCGAGCCCCAGGACCCGCCCGCGACCACCCACCGGTCGATGCCTAGCTGCTCGCGCAGGGCTTCCATGTCGCCAATGGACAGCCAGGTCGTGTTCTCGGCGAGTTCCCCGGCGGGCTCCGACACCCCGTTCCCCGGCTGGTCGATCTGGACCATGCGCCACCTGTCGAGGTCGAACATGGTGCGGTAGAAGGCCTTGTTCTGCCCGCCCGGCCCGCCGTGGCTCATGATCAGCGGCATGCCGTCCGGATTGCCGCTCACCGCCCACCGGATGCGGTGGGGCCCGCGCTCGATGACCCCCGTGAGGTCCGCCTCGCGCTCCGGGTAGTTGTACGCGTCGAGTCGTCTCACGGTGCGTCTCTCAGTCGTCCGTGAACGCCTCAGGCGCGAAGATCGTCTCCCCGAGGGTAGAGGTAAACGTCAGTTCGCCGCGGGGCGTCTCGATGCGGAGTTCGAATCCCGGCGCGTCGCCGGCGACGACCGTCACCGGCATGTCGAGGCCGCGATAGATCGCCGCGAGACGCTCCGGCTCGGGGTGAACCGCGCGGAACGAAAGGAGCCGCAATCCCTGGGCCGACGTCTCCGCCGGGTGCGGCGTCTCGCCCCAGTCGATGTAGAAGGGCATCTGGTCGCCCTGGTCGTGCCCGACGAGATAGAGCCCGCTCCAGGAGAGCAGGACGCCGTCCGGCGTTTCCCTGGACCCCTCGGCGGGGCCCAGGGTGGACAGGCCCGCCGCCTTCGCCGCCGCGACCGTGGCCGCCATGTCTTGCGTTCTCAGGGCGAAGCTCGCGATGTGCGGTTCCCCGTAGGAGACGAGCCTCGCCCCAAGACCCCGCGGCTCGTCGAGATCCGGGTCCGGCGCGATGAACTCGAGGTAGACCCCCTCCCCGACCGAAGCGAGCAGGTTGGCGGTGCCGAGCCCGGGATGGGCCCCGCCGACGGTGAGTTCCACGCCCGTCTCTTCTTCGAATCGGCCCTTGAACGTTTCGAGATCGGCGATGAGGAGAATGATGTGGTCGAGCATGTCCGTGACTCCCTTGTTCCTCTAGCTAGTCCCCTGGGCCTTCGACCCGATAGGCCCGCCGGATCACCACCGGCTCCTCCAGGATCTGCCCCTGCAGGATCTCGATGGCTGTCGGGGCATCGCTCGGCAACCGCTGCATCCGTTCCAGCACCCGCAGGCCGCGCAGCACCCGGCCGAACGTCGCGTAGCCCTGCCCGTCGAGGCGTTCGGCCTCGTAACCCGTATCGAGGACGGGGTTGTCCTGGATGTTGAAGAAGAACTCCGAGTAATGGGCCATGATGCGGCTGAAGACCTCCGGGTTGTAGCCGCCACCGGTCGAGGTCGGAGGGTGCAGGTGCATCAGGACCTGTTCGTAGTCGTGCAGTCGAATCCGCGCGAGCCGTCAGAGCGCGACAGGTTCGTCAGGTGCGCCGTCGGGCTCGACAGGGGACTCATCGCCACGAGCGCCACTCGACCGCCATGCCCAGGCGCCGCTCGCGGGCGCCCCTACTCCGGTCGGCGCAGCACGCCGGCCACGCGCGCCTTGAAGTCCGCACCGCCGTCCGCGCTCAGGATCACATCGGCAACCGCGCCGAGCCGATCCCAGTCCTCGGTGTCGCGAAGCATGACCTCGAGCTCGCCGCCGACGGCCTCGCCGAAACGCTGCGCTGCCTGACGCCGCAGCACGGCGCGCTGCCGCGCGACGCCCTCCTGAAGCCCCTGCGCCACGCCCTCCTGACGTCCCTGCGCCACACCCTCGCGACGTCCCTGCGCCACGCCCTCGCGGCGCCACCGCACGGGCCACTCCCCCATCCGTTCCGCCAGGGTCATCGTCGCCTCCCTCAGCGTCTCGCCCAACTCCACCGGCGCGCCCGGCGCCATCCGCTCCACCGCCGCCGCCAGCCAGTCCCGGAACGCGCGGCCCAACTCCCCGTCCTCCGGCTGCCGCAGCCAGGCGTCCAGCGCCCGCGCCGCCCGCGCCAGATCGCCCGGCGTCCGGCTCTGCTCGAAGCCCACCACGCCGCGCAGCAGGTTCCCGGGCGGCAAATCGTCCGCAACCACCCGGCGTTCGTCAAGCACCAACGAGCGCTGCGACGGCTGATGCGGGACCAGCGCCGCCGGCATCGCACCGAACAGGTCGCGCATCTCCAGCGCCTCCCCCCACGGCGCCGCCCCGTTGTACAGCACCAGCGGCAGCACAGGCGGCCAGCGGCCCGGCGGCCCGAGTTCGTCGCGCCGCTCCAACTCCCCGTACAGCAGCGCGGTGTACTCCAGGTTGCGCAGCGCCATGCGGGCGTCCTTCTCCGACTGGAACTCCAGCAACAGCAGCAGGTATAGCCAGCCGCCGCGGAACCGCACGCGCCACACGGCATCGCCGCGCCGCTGCTGCCACCGCTCGCCGACGTACTCGGCCGGCAGCTTCTCCAGCGTGCCGAAGTCCACCTCGCCCAGCCAGCCCGGGTGACCCACCGCGCGCAGCAAGTCCGCCGTCATGCGCGGGAACGAGAACAGGCGCCTGTAGATCGGGTCGTTCACGGAGCCACCATAGCGGCCCCGCAAGGGCATGGCTTCGGGCGATCTCCCGGCCTGGCGCGGGACATCCATCCTCCGCGGCGTGCGACATCCACCGCCCACCGCGTGCGACATCCGCCGGCCAGGCCGGTGGACCGGCCGCGCCCGTCAGTCGATCGCGACCTCGTTCGAGAGCGGGCTCCAGGCGCCGTACGCGCCCTCCTCGTTCACCGAGCACACCCGGACGCACGCCCGCGTCGTCGGCGCCCGTGAGGCCCGCCTCGCGCTCCGGGTAGTTGTACGCGTCGAGTCGTCTCACGGTGCGTCTCTCAGTCCTGCGTGAACGCCTCCGGCGCGAAGATCGTCTCCCCGAGGGTAGACGTAAACGTCAGTTCGCCGCAGGGCGTCTTGATGCGGAGTTCGAAGCCGGGCGCGTCGCCGGCGACGACGGTGACCGGCATGTCGAGGCCGCGATAGATCGCCGCGAGACGCTCCGGCTCGGGGTGCACCGCGCGGAACGAAAGGAGTCGCAATCCCTGGGCGGACGTCTCCGCCGGGTGAGGCGTCTCGCCCCAGTCGATGTAGAAGGGCACCTGGTCCCCCTGGTCGTGCCCGACGAGGTAGAGCCCGCTCCAGGAGAGCAGGACGCCGTCCGGCGTTTCCCAGGACCCCGCGGCGGGGCCCAGGGTGGACAGGCCCGCCGCCTCCGCCGCCGCGACCGTGGCCACCATGTCTTCCGTTCTCAGGGCGAAGCTCGCGATGTGCGGTTCCGCGTAGGAGACGAGCCTGGCGCCAAAACCCCGCGGCTCGTCGAGATCCGGGTCCGGCGCGACGAACTCGAGGTAGACCCCCTCGCCAACCGAGGCCAGCAGGTTGGCCACGCCGAGGCTCGGGTGGGCCCCGCCGACGGTGAGTTCCAGGCCCGTCTCGGCTTCGAATCGGCTCTTGAACGTTTCGAGATCGGCGATGAGGAGAATGATGTGGTCGAGCATGTCCGTGACTCCCTTGTTCCTCTAGTCCCCTGGGCTTTCGACCCGGTACGCCCGCCGGATCGCCACCGGCTCCTCCAGGATCTGCCCTTGCAGGATCTCGATGGCTGTCGGGGCATCGCTCGGCAACCGCTGCATCCGTTCCAGCACCCGCAGGCCGCGCAGCACCCGGCCGAACGTCGCGTAGCCCTCCCCGTCGAGGCGTTCGGCCTCGTACCCCGTATCGAGGACGGGGTTGTCCTGGATGTTGAAGAAGAACTCCGAGTTCGCGGTTCCGGGTTCCAGGCGCGCGAACGCGATGCTGCCGCGTTCGTTCGGGATTCCCGTCCGGTCGGTGGTCTCGTGCGCGACGGGCGGCAAGGGGGCTTCCGCCTCCGAGAACGCTTCCATGGCCTCGCCTTCCGCGTTCATCGCCTCCCCCAGCAAACCCCCTTGAACCACCCCTATCGAACTGTCCCCAGACCCCCGGGTGACCCGGTAGAAGCTCGCGCCGTCGTAGTGCCCGCCATCCACGTGGGCTAGGAACTGTCCCGCCGACAGGGGCGCGCGTTCGGGGTACAGCGCGACTTCGATGTCGCCCAGGGAGGTTTCCAACACCACCCGCACCGTCCGGTCCAGGGGGTTGGCCGCCAGCCACCAAGCGCGCAGGTCGTCGAGGCGGTCCGGCCGCACCGCGCCCGCGTATCGGGCGAACTCGGCGTCGGGGAACCCGTTGTCGAGACCGCGCAGGTACCGGTCGAAGAACCCGTGCACGAAGTCGTTCTGCGCGCCGATGATGGTCTCGGCCGCGATGCCCCCGAACAGCGGCGTGCGCCACGGCGTGCGCATGAACAGCGCGAAGTCGGACACCCCGAGATGGGTGACGTCGTCCACCACCAGGCGATGGACGTCGGACCGCAGTCCCGCCGTTTCGTGGCGCTCGTAGGAGAAGTCGTTGAAGCCGTGGCCGGAGGCGTCCGGGTCTCCAGCGATCATGGCCGCGACCGTGTCCACGTCCGAATAGAACATGAGGAAGGGGACGGGGATGTTGCTATGGAAGGGCCGGAAGTCGTAATCGCCGCCGTCGAGGTTGACCGCAGCCCCGCAGCGGGGATCGACCATGCAGACCCCGCCCGTGGTCGAGCCGCCGAAGGACATGCCGATTTCCCCGACCGAGGAGAGGTCGCCCGCGGCGACGATCTCGGAAACGTCGTCCGGCACGTCGCCGGCCTCGAGCCGGTCATGCACGAAGATGCGGTCCGCCCGCCAGACGTCGGCGCTCACGGAGGCGATGCGCTGGCCCTCCGCCACGGATTTCTCGTAGTAGGCCCGGGTCGCCCGGCGCCGCTCGTCGAACGTGCCTCCGACGAAGCTCGCGACCTGCTCCTCCGGCATCTCCGCCGCCAGCTCCCGCATCTCGCGGAGCAGGGCCGGGTCCATCGGCGCGACGTCGCCGTTCGGAAAGACCACGGGCGACGAGTCGTGGGTGTGCTGCACGGAATAGACGACGTAGCCGTGGCTTGCGAGTTCTTCCATGAGCGCCGTGTTCTGGCCGAGGAACGACGTGTAGCCGTGGCTGTAGATCACGACCGGCTGCTGCGCCGCGCCGTCCATGAGCGGTGCGTTCCCGTACGAATTCGTCGAACTGTGCTTGAGGTACTGGAAGAAGAAGGGCAGGCCCATCGTGCTTCCCAGTCCACTGGCGGTGGTGGCGGCTTCCCGGTCGTCGAAGTAGGGGCGCGGGCTCAGCCCGGCGACATCACCGGCGGGGTACCAGACGCGCACCAGCAGGCGTCTCGGCTCGTCGTCGCCGGCGGCCAGCACGCCCGTGCGCGCGGGGTCGGCCAGCTCGAAGTCCCGCACGCCGACCGGATGCTCGCCGGTCGGAGCGGGGAGCGTGGTGACCACGAAGACGAACGGCAGGCCGAACGCGACGATGCCCAGGATGGTGAGCACGGAACCGCTCACGTAGGGCACGCGCAGCGGCTTCCTACCCTCGCGCCGTTTGCCGAGCCACGCTGCAACCAGCAGCAGCACGGCGACGACGATGGCGCCCGCCGCTTGCCAGCGATGATCCAATACCGCAACGACGCCCAGGACCAGGGCGACGAGCGAGGCGAGCACGACGATGCGCCGGCGCGCGGGCACGCCCGTCGCCCACCAGAACCCGATGGCGACGGCCAACGCAGCGCAGAGCATCCAGTCGATCAGCAGCACGCGGTCGCTCCTTCTTCTTGCGAGGGGTGCCCCCTCGCGCTCCCCGGCTGAGGGCTCTCTTCTTGCGAGGGGTGCCCCCTGCGCGGGCCGCCCTCGCGCTCCCCGGCTGAGGGCTCTTTACCTGCAAATCAGACGCGCAGCGGGCGCGCCACCCTCAGCGGAAGATACACAGCGGTTCTGGTCTACCGCTCCCAGTCGCGTCTATTCTCCCGCGACGAATCTCCCGCGACGAACAACCCAGCCTCATCCGAACCAAAGGAGCACGCCATGGCACCCTCCGGCCGACCCCTGCGCCAGGACGACATCTACAAGGCCCGCTACGTGGTGGGCGGTGCCCTATCCCCTGACGGGGCCGCCGCGGTCTACGTCCTGTCCGAGACGCACGGCGGCGGCGAGGAAGAACGCCAGGCCACCTCCCTGTGGCAGGTCTCCACCCGGGGCGGACGGTCCCGGCGCCTGACCGGCGAGGCCGGCGACGACTCGACTCCCCGGTTCGCACCGGACGGCAGGTCGGTCCTCTTCCTGTCCACGCGCTCGAACGTGCAGCAGGTGCACCGCATCGCCCTCGACGGCGGGGAAGCGGAACAGCTCACCGACCTGCCCCAGGGCGTCGGCACGTTCGATCTCTCCCCGGACGGCCGGACCATCGCGTTCACCGCACTCGCCGCGCCGCCCAAACCCCCGGGACCGAACGACCACGTGCGCATCTCCCGCAGTTGGTACCGCATGGACGGCATGGGCTACCTGCAGGACATGGGCCAGGCCGTCTACACGATGCCGAGCCGGGGCGGAAAGCCGAGGCCCATCACCGGTCACGACGGGGTGATCATGGCCCTCGCCTTCTCCCCCGACGGGACGCGCCTCGGTTACCTGATCAGCGGCATGGAGCACCACGAGTTCATGCGCGGCAGCCTGCGGGTGGTCGACGTCGCCGGCGAGAACCCGCAGACCGTGGCCGACGACCAGGCGTTCATGAGCTTCTTCTGGTGCAACGACCGGCAGCTCGGTTTCGTCGCGCCTCCCGGGGACGACCTGTCGCGGCAGTTCCAGCTCTTCGTCATCGGCATCGACGGCAAGCGCGCCCGGTCCCGCACGGCCGACCTCGACGTCGCGATCGGGGGCATGATCCAGACGAACTCTCCCGCGGCACGCACGCCGGGGCGGTCGCTGGTCGCCGGCGACGCCGTGTACATGACGGTCACCGACGGCGGTCAGGCGCAGATCCGCAGGATTTCCATCGCCGGCGCCCGCGGCTGCGAGACGGTGGTGGCCGGGGAACGCGTGACCGCGCTCCTCGACGGCAACGACCGCTCCCTGCTGCTGGCCGTCCAGACCCCCAACGCCCCGCCGGAACTCGCGCTCTTCGACCTCGAGTCGGGCACGGAACGGACGCTGACGCGCCACAACCGGGCATGGCAGGCGCGCATCGCATGGCCGGGAGTGGAGCGCGTCACGGCCCGGGTGACCCGCGGCGTGGAGGTCGAGGGCTGGGTCCTGAAACCCGCGCACGAGAGCCCGCCCTACCGGACGATCCTGTACATACACGGCGGTCCGCACGCCGGCTTCGGCCTGAGCTACAACGACGACTTCCAGGAACTGGTCGGCGCCGGCTACGCG
>JAJDVW010000023.1 GCA_022825925.1 Pseudomonadales bacterium
GCGGCCCGGTGAGCGGCACGCCGTGCAGGAGCCACGCGCCGCTCCAACCCGCCTCCACGGCCCGGTCCCGCAGGCGCCGCGCCCGGTCTTCCGGGAGTGCGGCGCTGGCGACGCGGTGGCCGCGGTATGTCCCCGCATCGAAGCCGACGACCTCGGCGGCCACCCCCAGTTGCGACGCCACCGCCCGCGCCGCCCGGTCGGCGTTCAAGGCGTTCTCGAAGCTGCCGAACACGACCCGCGACGCGCCCTGGGCATGAGCGGCCAGGGCCATGAGGAGAATCGCCAGGAGCGACCTGGTCCAAGGTTGATGCCGCGACATTCTGGGAATTCCCGCTCCCACGTCCCCGACCGCCCGGGACGCACCCCGGATCCCACTCGCCAGGCAGAATTTGCGTATTCTAAGCCGAACGCCCCGTTGTGCGCCGTGCCGTGCCGTCCGACACTCATCTCCACACGCTGCTCGAAGCCGTTCTGACCCGGGAGGTTCCCGGCCTGACGCGCCTCGTCCGCGCCGAGCGCCTGTCCGGCGGGGCGAGCCAGGAGACCTACCGGCTCGCCGTCGAGACCGCCGACGGGCCCGGGCAACTCTGCCTGCGGCGCGCCGCCGGGGGCGACGGGGTCGAGCTCGCGCCCGGCCAGCCGGGGCTCGCGGCCGAGGCGCGCCTGATGATGGCCGCGCGTGCCGCCGGCGTGCCCGAACCGGAAGTGCACTACGTCCTGACCGAAGCCGACGGGCTCGGGGAGGGATTCGTCATGCAGTGGCTGGACGGGGAAACCCTCGGGGCGCGCATCGTCCGTTCCGACGCGCTCGCAGATGTCCGTCCGCGTCTCGCCGAGCAGTGCGGCGAGGTGCTCGCGCGCATCCACGCGATCGACCTTGCCAGGACGGGTCTCGACACCCTGCTCGAAACCATCGCGCCGGCAGCGTTCGTACACCGGATGTGGGAACGCTACCAGGAATACGGCACGCCCCAGCCCATGATCGACTTCGCGGGACGCTGGCTGCTGGAGCACCTCCCGCGGGACGTCGAGCCGGCGCTCGTCCACAACGACTTCCGCAACGGCAACCTGATGGTGGACGCGACCGGCGTCGTCGCGGTCCTCGACTGGGAGGTCGCCCACATCGGCGACCCCATGCGCGACCTCGGCTGGATCTGCACGAACTCCTGGCGCTTCGGCGGTGCGGGTCCCGTGGGCGGTTTCGGCAGCTACGAGGACTTCTTCCGGGGGTACGAGCGGGTGTCCGGACAGCCCGTGGACCGGGACCGGGTGAAGTTTTGGGAGGTATTCGGCTCGTTCTGGTGGGCCGTGGGCTGCCTTTCGATGGCGGAGCACTACCGGCACGGTCCAGACCCGACGGTGGAACGTCCCGGCATCGGGCGGCGCAGCTCCGAGTGCCAGATCGACTGCGTGAACCTGTTGATCCCCGGCCCCGTGCGGATCCCGGAACCGCCGCCCTTCGACTCCACCCTCGACATGCCCCGCATCGACGAACTGCTTGAGAGCGTGCGCGACTTCCTGCGCGGCGACGTGATGGCGGAGACCGAGGGACGCACGCGGTTCCTGGCGCGCGTGGCATCCAACTCGCTCGACATCGCCCTGCGCGAAACGGCGCTCGGACCGGGCCACCGCGCCGCCGAACTCGCCGGCCTGCGCAAGGTGCTGATGGACGCCGAAGGGGACCTGGAGACACTGCGCTGGCGCCTGGTGCGTGGCCTGCGGGACGGCTCGATCGACCTCGCCGCGCCCGGGCTCGCCGACCATCTGCGGCAGACGGTGGCCGTGCAGATCGCAATCGATCAGCCGCGTTACTCGGGGCTCGCCACTGCGTTGCGCTCCGGCGTCACGGAGGCGCCCGATGCGCCTGGGTGAGGTGCGCTTCGCGCTGGTCCACCACGGTGCCTGTCCCTACACGGGCGCGAACACGCGCTTCCACTACCGGATAAGGTCGTCCGGCGAGACGGAGACCCGTGCGAGCGAGTCCGAGCGCGTCGGCCGCGCGCACTGCATCGAGATCGTGCTCGAGGGCGACTTCTCCGAGCAACGTCCCGGAGACGCGCAACTCGAGGGCCTGCGCGCGGTCCTGCTCGCCCTCAAGCAGCGCTGCCCCCGCATCGCGATCGGGGGACATCGACAGGTCCGCGGCGAGCAGACCACGTGTCCCGGGCGGCGCTTCCCCCTCCGCGAACTGCTTGCATGGTCCCGGTCGGGACTGCTTGCCGAGCGGGACGCCGCACTCGAGGCCGACGTCGAGCGGCAGTACCGGCCGCCGCACTGACGACTCGGGCCAACAGCAGCAGAGGTCTCCCACATTGACCGGGGGCGACGTCGCACAGTGTCATGGGCGTTTTTCGCTCATGCACAGGCCAGTCGTCAGCGTACGATCACCAAGTTCGGGCAAACAAGATGCAGGTGGCCTGACACGGTCATGATAAGCTGCGCCGATGCAGTTGGGTCCCCGTTTGTCCTTTTCCGAACCTGCTTTCCGGCCGCCCGACATGAGTTAAGCATGGCCGAACTCAAAGGCATGCCCCAAGTCCAGATTCCCAGCGCCACGTTGGCGCAGTGGGGTTCCCTCTGGTCTGGTATCGTCGGAAGTCCGAAGCCCGACGGCACGCCGACGCCCAAGGCCATTGGCCGCTTCGACAAGAAACAGGGCATGGATTTCGGACGAGTGTTCGATAATGCCTTCGGTTCCGCCCTCGCGAAGATGCTCGGTGACATTCCCGTGGTCACGCCCAATGCCACCGCACTCACTCCGCCACAACCGGACTGTGTGGAGGTAGGCACCACGAGAGTCATCGGCGGCATTAGGCCGCAGAATTACGACGTTGCGTATCGTCCAGACGGGCCCCGTGTCGTGTTCGACAGCAAGACACTCAACGACCAGAACAGCATCCGCAAGAACTGGCAGAACATGATCAACGATCTCGCATCCGAAGCAGCCACCGTACACACTCGGTTCCCCTTCTGCGTCGTCGCCTTCATCGTAGTCCTACCCGCGCCCGCATTGCCGCGCCGCCAGCACCGTGCGATCTCCAGTACGCTCGAACGCCTAGGATCAAGGCGCGACGAGCTGGATCAACATCACCTAGCCGAAGCCGCCGCCCTTGTTCTATGGGACCCGGCGACAGGAGACCTCCAAGACGCCTCCACGGACCCGAACTCCTCGGTGCACCTGTGCCGCATGCACAACCGTATAGAGAGAGCATACGTCCAACGATATCAACATCTGCCACCACACACAGTTTGACAGCAGGAGCCGCAGCCAGAGCACAACGATGCAGGCGTTTCCCAAGAACAAGCGCGAACCTACAGATCAGAAGCTCCGAGGAGGCTACTACACACCACGCCCTCTTGCCGACTATCTCTGCAAATGGGCGATTCGAACCCCCTCCGCCAAGGTCCTTGAACCTAGCTGCGGGAATGGCAACTTCCTATCCGCCGTAGCCTCGATGCTGGATGAGGACGGTCGAATCACCGCTGTAGAGATCGTCTCCGGAGAGATCGACAAGGCCAAGCAAGCGGTCAACGGTGCATCTGCCCCTATCGAGTGGCATTGCGCCAGTTTTTTCGACACCGCGCCAGAACTGCTGAAGAGGCAGAGGTATGACGCCGTCGTCGGAAATCCGCCGTTCATTCGATTTCAGTACTTCAAGAAAGACGAACGCGAGAGTGCCTTCCGCCTCATGGAGGCATACGGCTACCATCCTAACGGGCTGGCCAACGCCTGGATCGCCTTCGTGCAGCTATCGACTGAGATGCTGCGCGACGGCGGGCGCCTTGCCATGGTGCTCCCAGCAGAGCTACTCCAGGTCAAGTACGCCGCCGAGCTCCGATATCGACTGCCGATGCTTTTCAAGGATGTGCACATCGTGGCGTTCGATGAACTCGTCTTCCCGCAGATTCAACAGGAAGTTGTATTGCTGTTGGCCGAGGGAAAACGACGCGCCCAGGCCGGCGGGCAACTGCACACGCTGTCTGCAAGCAACGGTGAAGACCTGCTGGCGGCGTCCACCGCTTCAGCGGCAGTCTCGCATGCCCCTACTCGGCATGCGCACAGGGAAATGAAGTGGACTTCGCTTTTCCTTGAGGACGACGAGTTCCATGTGCTCGATGAGTGCTCGCGAGACAAAGAGCTGCACCGACTGGGGCAGCTTGCCGATGTTGACGTCGGAATCGTGACCGGCCGGAACAGCTTCTTCGTCGTCAGTGATACCGAGTCTCGCGAGTTAGGCGCGGATGAGTACGTCCTCGACGTAGTTGGGAGAACATCCGCATTGAAGTCCATTCGATTCGACAAGGAAGATCTCGCGTCCTATGGCGCCTCCAATCCGTCCAAGCTACTCAACCTGTCTGGAGCCGACGACCGATCATTTCCGATAGGAGTCCAGGGTTACATCCGTCTGGGCGAAGAACAGGGCGTGGACCGTGGCTACAAGTGCCGCATCCGGGCGCGCTGGTTCGACGTTCCGTCCGCGTACGTTCCAAGTGCGTTCCTCTATAGGCAGATTCACCGCGCACCGTTGCTCGTGGCCAATCACGCCGGGGCCACCACGACGGACACCATTCATCGCGTCAAGGTCAATCGAGACGTGTGCACGGATACGCTTTGCGCGTCCGCCGTCAACTCGCTCACCTTCGCGTGGGCGGAGGTCTCCGGCAGGAGCTATGGCGGAGGCGTTCTTGAGCTGGAGCCAAGCGAAGCAGAAGGGCTCATAGTCCCGTATCGCTTCTCGAAGGACATCGACATCGACTACGTCGACAAGCAGCTACGGGCAGGAAAACTCGATAGGGCTGCGGAACACGGAGACGACGTGATGTTGCGGCGCGGATACGGCCTCTCGCGCGCCGATGTGCTCAGGGTCCGGGCCGCGTGGAATCGACTACGGTCACGCAGACAGGGCCGGAAGCATCGGCCTCGGCAAGCTCGCGAGAGCAACGGGATCCGGCAACGCTGATCAGTCGAAGGTCATCGTGAACTCGACGCCGTAAGTGCGCTGCGCCCCGAAGTACGCGACCTTGGAGCCCCGGATCCCCTGGTTGCCGGGCACGGCGCCGTTCCCGAGGCCGCGGATCCACATCTCGTCGCCGACGTTGTTGACCCACAGGGACGCCCGCCACCTGCCGGAGCCGCCCTCGAGGCCGGTCGATGCGTTGACGATCCAGTGCGACTCCTGGAAGCCGCGCTCGTCGCGGTCGGACGTCACGTAGTAGTCGTCCGTGAACAGTCCGCTCACCCGCAGGAACCAGTTCCGGGTCTGCGTGACCGGCCGGGTGACCTCGACGGTGTGATTCATGCGCAGTTCCGGCGTGTTGACGTTCCGGAGCCCGGTCTGGTCGCACAGGACCGGGTTGAGTGCGTTGCGCGGCACGTCGCCGATGGCCGGACACGGGGTGCCCTCGAACTCCTTGAACTCGGAATCGAGATACGCAAGCGCGCCGAAGACGCGCAGCCAGTCGGTCGCGAGTACCTCGTACTCGATCTCGATCCCCTGGTGCTCGAGTTCTCCGGCGTTCTGCACGAAGGTGCCGAGCGCCCCGGTCGGGTCCGCCGCCGGGTTCGAGACGATCTGCTGCAGTTCGGCGAACTCGCTGTAGAACGCCGTCAGGTTGAACAGGATGCGGCGGTCGAGCCACGTGCTCTTGAAGCCGGCTTCGTAGTTGGTGGACTCCTCCGGACCGAAGTTCGTCGGGATCGTCGGGAACCGGATCGGACGCGCATTGATGCCGGGCGCCTTGTAGCCCTTGGCGACCCGCGCGAACGCCATGAAACGTCCCGCCGCGGCGCCCTGGTCGGGCAGGTAGCGCGCGGACAACGCCCAGGTGGTCTCGGTGTTGCTCACCTCCTCGTCGAAGGAGTTGGTGCCGAACGACCGCCCGAGCCCGTTCTGAGGCGTGTCGCCCCCGAACCGGCGCACGACCTTGAACGCCTCCTTTTCGTCACGGGTCACGCGGGCGCCGGCGATGAGGTCCAGCGTGTCCGTCACGCTCGCCGACAACTGCCCGAAGGCCGCGTAGCTCGTGGTGTCCTGCTCCCAATAGTCGTTGCGCCACCAGCCCACGCAGTTCGCGCGACCCTCCGGCGTGTCTTCGACGAGGCCCCGGCTCACCGCGGTCTCCGTGTTGCGGCTATACAGGCACCCCGGACCGAGCAGTTGCGACTGCTGGGTGAAATCCGAGTTGCGGATGTGCGCATAGGCGCCGACCAGGTACTGCAGCCGCTCCTCCGTCGGCGATGACAGCCGCACCTCGACGTCGTAGCTGCGCTGGATCTCCGGCTGATTCGCGAAGATCGAGTAGTCCACGCCGTGTTCGTCGTTCTCCTGCTTCTGGTCCGAGTCCCACCTGCGATGGGAGACGACGAACTCGATCGCGTGACCGCTCGCGAGATCCTTGATGCCGCGGAGCGCGACGCCCCAGTGCTCGAAGGTCTCGCGGCCGTCGCCGTCGGCGTAGACGAAGTGGTACTGGCGTTCGCCCCGGCCCATGTAGCCGTCGCCCTGACGGCTCGGGAAGTAGAGGTCGTAGTCGTAGCCGAGGTTGGTGGCCATGCGCTCCCAGGTCGCGAGCGCCTCGTCCGAGATGTCCAGCCACTCCCCGTCGCAGCACACGGCGTCGTAGCGCGAGTAGTCCGCGGTCACCTGCAGTTCGAAGTCGTCGCTCGGCTCCCACAGGAGCTTCGCGCGGGCGCCGTAGTCGTCGTAGCCGTTGGTACGGCCCCCGGTACGCATCTCGTCCAGGCCGTCGAGGCCGCTGCTCCAGAACGAGACGCGGCCGGCGAGGGTGTCCGAAATGCCGCCCGAGGCGTAGCCGGCGACCTCGCGATAGCCGAAGTTCCCGACCCCGGCGGTCACCTTGCCCTCGAACTCCTGGGTGGGCCGGCGCGTGTTCACCGCGAGCAGCCCGGACGGGGTGTTCACGCCGTACAGGGTGCCCTGCGGGCCGCGCAGCAGCTCGACCGTCTGGATGTCGGTCAGCCGGTTCAGCAGCCCGGCCTGCCGCGGCACGTAGATGCCGTCCAGGTAGAGACCGACCGAACCGTCGATGCCGGAGTTCTGCCCGCTCGAGCCGATACCGCGCACGGCGAGGCTCGAGTTGCGGATCGAGTTGCCGTTGATGAACCTGAGGGACGGGGCGAACTGGGTCAGCTCCGTCAGGCTCTTGATGCCCAGATCCTCGAGATAGTCCTCGGAGAACGCCGTGATCGGCAGCGGCACGTCCTGCAGGCTCTCGTCCCGCTTCTGGGCCGTGACCACGATCTCCTCGATGGAGCGCGCATCCTCCTCCTGCCCAAGCGCCGGGTAGCCAACCACGGCCAACGCGCCGGCGACCGCCAAGGCTACGAGTCTTCGATGCGTCATCTTGCGTCTCCCCACCATCATTTCGATGTTACCCATGGTAACGCGATGGGCGCTCCGCGCGGCCGGTCAGGTCACCGCCGCATACACCTGCCGCTTGTACTCGTGGCTGAACGGGTGCCAGAAGCCCGGCAGGCGCTGGGTGAAGACGATCGCCGCGATGTCCGCGGCGGGCGACATCCAGGAATGCGTACCCGCCATGCCGCCCCAGTGATATTCGCCGGTCGCCGCGTCGGGTTCGCCCGCGGCCGGAGCGGTCTTGATGGCGAAGCCCAGGCCGAAGACGGTGTCCGGCATGTGCCAGAACGGGAACCGCACGCCCGCGCCTGCCGGTAGCTGGTTGGTGCGCATGAGTTCGAGGGTCCCGGAGTCGAGTATCCGGGTGCCGTCGAGGGCGCCGCCGCCCACGATCATGCGGATGAAACGCGTGTAGTCGAGGATGGTCGAGACCAGCCCGCCCCCGCCCGAGAGGAAGGGCTTCGGCGCGAGATAGCTGCCGAGCAGCGTGTCCGGGGCGGGGTCGAGGCCGGGCACCATCGGATCCATCTGGTCCCGCGCGGCGTAGTTGACGCAGAAGCGGTGGTGCTTCGACGCCGGCACGTGGAAGCCCGTGTCGACCATGCCGAGCGGCTCGAAGATGCGCCGTGCGATAAAGCGGTCGAAGCGCTCGCCCGACAGCACTTCGACGAGGCGCGCCAGGACGTCCGTCGCCACGCTGTACTGGAACCGCGTCCCGGGGCGGTTGGCGAGCGGGATGTCCGCCAACGCCTCGACGAGGTCCGCGAGGGTCGACTCCGGCCTCGAGAGGTTCCGCTCCGTGTACACGGCGTCGACCGGCGACTCGAGCAGGAAGCCGTAGGAGAACCCGGCGCTGTGACTCATGAGCTGCCGGATGGTCGGGGGCGTGTCGAGCGGCTCCGCGTCGGCCGGGTCCGTCGCGCCTTCCCGCAGCACGCTGAGGCCCGCGAGTTCCGGCAGGTGCTTCTCAACAGGGTCGTCCAGGTCAAACCGGCCCTCTTCCCAGAGCGTCATCGCGGCCACGGAGGTGACGATCTTCGTGTTCGAGTAGATGCGGAAGATGGAGTCCGGGGCGATGGGGACATCGGCCTCCCGGTCCTGGTGTCCCCACAGGTGGAAGTCCACCGGCTCACCGCCCTCGAGGACGACCGAAGACGCCATCGCCAGGAAGTCGTCGTCCAGGTACTTCTGTACCGCCTCGTGCATGGGTCCGAAGTCGTAGTCGCTGGGCCTCGTTTCCACGGTCTCCTCCTTCGCGCGCCTCCGCCAGATGCAGAGGCCAGATGCAGAGACGGCCCGCGAGGGGCCGTCCTGCCGTCCGGTTTCCGACGCCGGCCGTCAGGCCTCGCCCTGGTACTTGCGGATCTCCGCGCGGCCGACGACGAAGTGGTGTACCTCGTCCGGCCCGTCGGCGATGCGCAGCGTGCGCTGACCCGTGTACATGCGCGCGAGCGGTGTCCACTGGGAGACGCCCGTCGCGCCGTGCATCTGGATCGCCTGGTCGATGATCTGGCACACGCGCTCGGGCACCATCGCCTTTACCATGTGCACCCAGATGCGCGCCTCGCGGTTGCCGAGGACATCCATCGCCTTCGCCGCCTTCAGCACCATCAGGCGCATCGCCTCGATCTCGATGCGGGCGCGGGAGATGACCTCGACGTTCTTGCCAAGCTGCGCGATCGGGCGCCCGAAGGCTTCCCGCGACAGGCCGCGGCGCACCATCAGGTCGAGGGCGCGTTCCGCCTGGCCGATCGAGCGCATGCAGTGGTGTATCCGGCCCGGCCCGAGGCGGCCCTGGGAGATCTCGAAGCCGCGGCCCTCGCCGAGCAGGATGTTCTCCTTCGGCACGCGGGCGTCGTGGAACTTGAGATGCATGTGGCCGTGGGGCGCGTCGTCGTGGCCGAAGACTTCCATCGGCTCGATGATCTCGACCCCCGGATTGTCAATGGGCACCAGGATCTGCGACTGCTGCCGGTGCGGCGCCGCCGTCGGGTCCGTCTGCACCATCGTGATCATGACCTTGCAGCGGCTGTCGCCGGCGCCCGAGATGTAGAACTTCTCGCCCGTGATCACCCACTCGTCGCCGTCGAGGCGCGCCTGGGTCGCGATCTGCTTGGCGTCGGACGACGCGAGGTTCGGCTCGGTCATCGCGTACGCCGAGCGGATCTCGCCGTTCAGCAGCGGCTTCAGCCACTTTTCCTTCTGCTCCGGCGTGCCGTAGCGCTCGAGGACTTCCATGTTGCCGGTGTCCGGGGCGCTGCAGTTCAGGCACTCGGACGCGATCGGGTTCTTGCCGAGCTCCGCCGCGATGTAGGCGTAGTCGAGGTTCTTGAGACCTTCGCCCGTATCCGCGTCCGGCAGGAAGAAGTTCCACAGGCCGTTGGACTTCGCCTTGTCCTTGAGGCCCCCGAGGATATGCTCCTGGCGCGGCGAAAGACTCCAGCGGTCGCCGTGTTCCCCGGCCGCCTCGAGGTACTCCCCCGTCCTCGGCTCGATGTCCTCCGTGATGAACTTCGTCACCGCGTCGAGCAGCGGCTGGGCTTCCTCGCCCATGGTCAGGTCGTTGAGATCGGCTTCGATATCCGAGACGGCCGCTTCGGCCATGGCTTCCTCCCGTCGTGTTTCGCGCGTCAAAAGCGTCGTATTCTACAGACAATCTCGGAGACCAGACGTTGCGTGGCGCGGGCACCTTCCCCGGATGGCATCTCCAGTGGCGGACGCTTGGCGCGTGGCCACACGTCAACACGACCCTCAACGAAGTTGCTCGGTGCCGCCACAAAGGCCGGCGCTTCTTGTTCCCATTGTCTCCCAGCCTTCCGCCGCTCCGGCCGGACGTCTGGACAACTGGACAACTGGACAACTCGGCGGGCATAGTCGTTGCGCAAAATGCTGTATAAGAGTACAGTTTTCCCGGTCGGAGCCGTCCTGCCGCGAGTACAAATGCCTGCCACCCTTCCCGCGATCATCGAGGACTTGCGCAAGAGCGTGGTGACCGACCGGTTGCGCCGCGATCCAAGGAGCAGTCCAGGCCACCCATTGGGTCTGGACCGCACGTCAGCAGCCGAGGTGATCGGGTGGGGCCAAGCCAACTTCGACGAGCCCTTCGAGGCGTTGTCCGCCGAGGATCGAGTGCTGCTCTATGCATATTGGAACCAGAGAAGGCACCTTGAGGAGCTCTCGGAGGCCTTCCGCCAGTTGTTCAGCGCAGGGCGCCCCAAAGATCCGCTCATCGTGATCGACTTGGGTTGTGGACCGTTCACCGGCGGGCTGGCCCTTGCAGGGCAACTCGGTCCCGAGGACCAGTTCGACTACATCGGCGTCGACCACTCGCACGCCATGCGCACGCTTGGCGAACGATTCGCCATCGCGACGGAACGCATCGACAGCGCGCCCCAGATCGAACGACACTGGAGCGCGACAGTCTCGGAGGTAGACTGGCAACCGCCGCCGGGATGGCGTCCAGTGGTAGTCATCGTCTCATTCCTTTTGGCGAGCCCTTCCTTGGACGTTGGGGTCCTGATCGACGAACTGGAGGGCATTCTGGCCAGGCTCAGCCGAGGCGACACGACCGTTGTGTACACGAACTCCTCCAAGCCGGATCCAAATCGCAGTTTCCCAGCGTTCCGGGATGCGCTCACCCGCGCAGGTTTCCGGGTGCTGGCCGATGCTACCGGCGATGTCGAGACGGAGCGTCGAACACTTGAGTTTCGGTATGCCTTGTTCCATCGACGACAGCAGCGCACACTCCAACTCGGAGGCGACTGAGTGCGCCTGCCGACCTGGGATGAACTCAGTGCCGACGAGGAGCAACTCGACGTGCTGGAGGCCCCTCTCGATCAACCTCTCTTTGTCGCCGGTCCGCCGGGCTCCGGCAAGACGTCTCTGGCCGTCTGGCGTGCCGACGCGCTGACCGAGCTGTACGGGAAGACCCCGGTGATTACCTTCAACCGCATGCTGAGACGATCCCTGCAACTGGTGGCGGACGAGAACGACATCGAGATTTCCGCCTCGACGATGCAGAGCTTTGTCTGGGGAGACTACACCAGACGCGCTCAGGAACGGCCCCCCAGAGCCGCCTCCGACGCGTACGCGTACCTCTGGGACTCTATGGTCGAACGCTTGGCGGAAGGTGGGTCAGAGCGCGAGGCACTTGTCGTGGACGAAGGCCAGGATCTTCCGGAGGGCTTCTTCGTCTACGCGTCACGATGCGTTGCCAAGAGGCTCTCAGTGTTCGCCGACGAGGAGCAGGCTATCGGCGAGGGCCGTTCGACGCTGGAACAGATCAAGCTCGCCACGGGTCTACCCGACCCCGTGATCCTCACTGAGAACCACCGCAACACGCCGGAGATCGCACGACTCGCAGAGCACTTCCACCGAGGACGATTGCCGGCCGCCACCGTCGTACGAGGACGCTCCGGAGAACTCCCGCAACTTGTGCGATCCCCGAACACGGAGTCGACGGTCAACCGAATCGTCAACGAATTCCGAAACCGCGAGGGCACCATCGGCGTGATCGTCCATCGGAACGCAACCGGGCAAGCCGTGTGCGACCAACTGCGAAGCAGGCTACGACGGACCCGCGTCGACATGTATTCCAACCAAGAGCAAAACGAGCAGTTGATCGACGTTCGCAAGCCAGGTGTAACGGTGCTGAACAAGGAGTCCGTCAAGGGTCAGGAGTTCGACACGGTCTTCCTCCTGGAGCTCGAGCGATTCGTTCCCTGCGCGAGCGACGCCGACTATCGAGCGATGTACATGATGTGTACCCGCGCTCGCGACAAGCTGTTTCTCGTTCATGGCCCTAATAACGCTCTGTCGGCAGACGTCGGCGCGGCGCTTCCCGGCATGAATATCCTGGAGCGACCATGACGTCCCAAACGAAGGATCTCCTCAAGCCGGACTGGCTTGGGCTGGTGATCGATAGTCGCCAGCTGTTCGACGCGCTGCAGGACGGTTGGCTCCGGCCGATACCTCCAAGAATCGGCGTGCCGATCGGTGTCGGCACGTTCGTCCGGGAGCGATCGGAAGCAGCAGGGAACCGCATTCCTGTTTGGGTTCGTCTCGATACCGGCAAGTTGCCACGTCTCGACGTCAACGTCCTCCGCGAAAATCGGTGGTGTTCACTGCCACATTCCTTGGTCACAACGTCTGATCGGCTAGTGTTCTGGCCTGGCGTCGTTCCGACTTTTGCCATTCTCGATCTCGGCGTCGCGTCCGAAGAACAACGGGCCCGCCTGCTGAGCATGGCCCGTCGCGCATCGAACGTTTCCCTGCCGGATATCCTCACCCCAGACGATGCGGACTACCCCTTTGAGGAGATGCCCCTGACACTCGCGCCACCTTCCGAAACGCCGCCCGGAATCGTGATTCCGACAGCGGAGGACTCGATACGCGGTGCCATGACCATGGCGGTATGGGCGATCCCGAGAATGGACCCCTGGATGGATGTGCTCACCGCCAGCCTTTCGTCCACCACCAAACGGCTGGAGGCTGCCGCCAGGGCCGTCCAAGCCAGCTGGTGGCGCTATCCTCCTTGGTCACGGACAGTGCAATGGCACGAGTCCACCGGCCAAAATGCGCAGCAGTGCCTCTGGATCGCCGCCATGGACGTGTTCGGGTCCCATGTCGACATGCGCCCAAGCGAAGCAGCGGATCGAATCACCCAGGCAGCCCTGCGAGGTAACGACTGCGCAAAAGCACGGCAGGTTATCAAGAGTTGGTGTCGAAGCACACGTCAAGTACTGCGCGCGGACGCGGTCATTCGACGCGAGGACTGGCGGCAGATGCCCGTCGGACTCGCGATTCAACTGGTACTCGCGCGCCCGGAGCCTGCCGAGTTCAAGACATGGTTATGCGACGACATGCCGCCAGCTCCATCGGTCGCATGGTCGGCAGCCACGCTATGCGGCCTGTTCCACGGCTACCGAAGGCTCGAAACCGGATTTCGCGGATCGTTGTCACAACAGGAGGCTATCGCGGTGCAGGCCCTGCGCGCGTGCTCGGAAAAGCACGTTCCCGAGTGGCCTGACCTGACGAACGATGAGCCCCGGTGGCGCAAGGAGTCCGGCACCTTCGTTCTGACATGGGGTGGCCGAGACTTCGCCGGCAAACGCGAGAAGAAGCGCGGTCAGTGGTACGCGTCCAACCTCGACGACCCGGCAGTGCAACGCGAAGCTGTCGCTGTTGCCAAGCACTTCGATTGGCCATGCGTCTCCCGCGTCGTGACGATGGGCGCGGGGCGACGCCCTTGGGACGGTCCCGGGGCGATGGAGAGCGATGAGACAGCTGTGAAGGTTCGAGGGCGCATCCGGTTGCGACTGTCGCCGTCCGATCAAGTGCAAGAGGAAGTCGATCAGCGGTCTTTCCTGCGCTTAGTGGCGACTGAGCCCGGGCGGATACCAGCGCCACCTGTTTCAGCCCTTGAGCAGTCGCCCGATGGTATTCCAGGGTTCAATCTGGTTCCAGATTTCCTTACGGCAGCCGAGGAGGAGGATATTCTCGCCGAGATCGACCGCAGCCCGTGGAGTTCGGAGCTTCAACGCCGTGTTCAGCATTACGGTTGGCGGTACGACTACAAATCCAAGCAAGTTGATCCAACCATGCGTGTGGGCCCGCTGCCGGAGTGGGCGAATAGCCTCGCGCAACGGCTCTTCGAATCCGGCCACGTACCAGAACGGCCGGACCAAGTCATCGTTAACGAGTACGTCCAAAATCAGGGCATCGCCCCGCACATTGACAGTCCATCGAGCTTCGCCGATGGCATCGCGATGATCAGTCTTCTTGAGACGTGGGAGATGGAGTTTCGCAACCGAGGGGCCAACGCGAAGGTGTTGCGGAGACTCGAACGGCGCAGCGCCGCAGTTCTCACTGGCGAGGCGCGATACGAATGGCGGCATGGTCTTCCACACCGGAAGTCGGAACCCGCGAACAAGCCAGGAAACGGCAAACCGCGGCGCATACCGCGCGGTCGCAGGATCTCGCTAACCTTCCGCAAGGTGATTGGAGACGACTCTCGGCCAGCAGACTCCTCGAGCCCCACCTGATCCCTCCCCGTGTGCGCATGCGGCGACCAGTCGCCGGATCCGGTTGACCCGCACCCCTCCCCTCGCATTCAATCCCGCCCTTGCGCCCGGCGGACGGAGAAGCCATGAAGCAGGGGGTGGTCCCCGACGACCTGACGCGGCCCTTCTGGGAGGCCGCCAACGAGCGGCGCCTGGTCATCCAGCACTGCGCTGCGTGCGACCGTCTGCAGCATCCTCCGGGGCGCCGGTGCCACCAGTGCGGCTCGGACGAGCACCTCGGGTGGCGGGAAGTCAGCGGGCGTGCCACGATCTACAACTACTGCGTCGTACACGACACCCCCGTCCGCGTGCTGCAGCAGGAGCAGCCGTTCAACGTTGCCGTGGTGATGCTCGACGAAGACCCTGGCATCCAGATGTACTCCCACCTGCCAGGGACGCCGGTCGACGAGGTTCCCGTGGGGGCACCGGTGGAGGTCGTGTTCGAGGCCACCGCCAACGGCCAGCTCGTGCCGGAGTGGCAAGTCGTGGAGGGCGGCCCGTGAACGCGTCCAGGCATCCCGAGTCGTTCTTCCGCTCCGAAGAGGGCCTGGGCCTCTGGGAACACCGCGGCAAGGTCGCCGCAGTGGGCATCGGCCATTCGCCGACGGCCCGCCGCTGGGATGGACGCCCCGAGACCTGCGTCGGCGCGCTTAGCCTCGACGCGCTGCGTCGCGCCATGGAGGATGCGGGCGTCGACCCCGCGGACGTCGACGGTCTGGTCATGGACCCGACGACCACCACCGGCGCGTACTGGCCCCGCGGCCGGCCGGCCCCGGAGGAGGTCGTCAACGCCTTCCACGCCACCGACAACCCCCTGGACGGCATCGCGCAGCTCAGCTCGGAGTGGATTCTCGGCAACATGCCGGAACTCACCGACGTCGGCTTCGCGACATACGGCGACGGGTGCATGGCGCGCGCGCTCTGCATCGCCGCCCAGGCGGTCGGGGACGGGCTCACGCACACGTGCCTGGTGCTCAAGAGCTGGCACAACTTCGAGGGCCGCTACTACCAGGGCGGGTCGAACGCGGGATCGGACCTTCCCGGGCGCAGCGCGCTGAGCGCCTTGTGGGGCGCGCCGGTGTGCTACGGCACCGCCCTGCAGTTCGCCGAGTACTGCCGCAAGTACGGCAAGACCCACGACATGATGGCGCCGTTCATCGAGAACTCGCGCAGGAACGGCCTCAAGTTCCCCGAAGGCTACTGGGCGCAGCACCGGCCCGAGGAGATCACGCCCGAGGACTACCAGGCCGCGCGCTGGATCGCGAAACCCGCCAACCTGTTCGACAACGACCTGCCGATCATGATGGCCGCCGCGTACGTGCTCACGACCGCCGAGCGGGCCCGCGACATGCGCCAGGAACCCGTCTACATCCTGAACCACGCATCGAGCCGCACGCGGCCCCGCAGCCTGACGCCGACGCTCGACGAGGTCGAGGAAGACACCGCCCGCAGCGCGCGCAAGATCTACGAGGGCGCCGGGATCACCGCGGGCGATCTCTCGTTCGAGAACATGTACGACGGTTTCGCGCTCTTCCACCAGTTTCACCTCGAGGGCCTCGGCTACCGCGGCGTCGGCTTCGGCGAGGCGCTCGACTTCTACCAGACCGACATCAGCATCCATGGACCGAACCCGGTGCTGCCGAGCGGCGGCAACATCGGCTGCGGCAGGAGCCGCATCTGGATGCACACGGACTGCATGCAGCAGTTGCAGCAGCGCGCCGGCGAGCGGCAGGTCACCGGCGTGAAGCCGGAGGTCGCCGTGTCCGGCGGTCCGATGCCCCTCGGGGGCAACTTCCTGGTGTGGGGCGCAACGCCGGACTGACCGGCCCGGAGGAACCGATGATCGAGGGCATCAAGGTGCTGGCGTTCGATGTCGGCGGCAGCATCTTCGACTGGCAGACCGCGACCCGGACGGCCGTACGCGCCCTCGCGGCCGAACGGGAGGTCGAGGTCGACGACGAGGCCTTCTGCTTCACCTGGCGGCGGCGCATGTTCGAGCAGCTCGCGGAAGTCCGTCACGGTGACCGGCCCTGGCAGAACGCGGATGCCATCCACCGCGCGGTACTCGACGAACTCGCCGAGGCCCATCCGCAGCTGGAGCTGAGCGCCGACGACCGCGACGGCCTCAACCGCGCCTGGCACCGCATGGGTGTCTGGGAAGACGTGCCCGAATCGCTCGCGGCGCTACGCGAACGTTATGTCGTGGCCATCCTGACCGTGCTGTCGCTCTCCATCGTCGTCGACAGTTCGAGACACGCCGGCATCGACTGGGACGCGTACCTGTCCTGCGAGTTCCTCGGCGTCTACAAGCCCGAGGCGGAGGCCTACCGCACCGGCGCGCGGCTGCTCGGGGCCGCCCCGGAAGAGACGATGATGGTCGCCGTGCACCCGCCCGACCTCGCCGCGGCGCAGCGGGCCGGGCTGAAGGCCGCCTATGTCAAGCCCAAGCTCAGGGAGATGGGGAGCCGGGGGGGCACCGGCGGCTTCGAGGTCGTCGCTGACGACTACCGGGACCTCGCCAGGCAACTCTGCACTTAGCCCACGCGCCCCACCCTCTGCCACTCCGCGGCGTAGAATCACGCGGCGAGGAACCGCGCGCCTCGCCGGAGCCGGCGGCATGAGCCAGATACTTCCAGTCCACGTCGATCATCTCGTCCGTTCGGTCGAGTCGGCCAGGATCGAGTTCAAGTCGGGTTGGGACGAGCACACCTCCGGCAAGCAAGCGATGAGGACCCTCTGCGCGTTCGCGAACGACTATCAGAACCTGCACGGCGGATACATCATCTTCGGCGTCGCCGAGGAGAGCGGACGCCCCGTGCTGCCGCCGGCCGGGCTGACCCCAGCCGAGGTCGAGGCCGCCCAACGTTGGCTGCGCGGTCGATGCCGGGCGATGCGGCCTCCCTTGGAGCCCATCCTCGCTCCCGAGGTCCTTAGAGATCGCCACGTCCTGGTCGTGTGGATCCCGACCAGCCAGAGTCGGCCCCATCGCTGGCCCAATGATCAGGGCCAATGGAGACACTGGATGCGCGTCGGAGAGTCCACCGTGGATGCGGAGAAGAGCGGGCGAATCGACCTGCTCCTGGAACAGACCGCACGCGTGCCGTGGGACGACCGACCCGCCCTTGACGCCAGGATCGAGGATCTCCGAGAAACGAAGGTCCGCGAACATCTGCGCGACGTGCAAAGCGGACTGATGGAACTGCCGGACGCGGTGGACATCTACCGGCGATTGCGCATCACCGAGCGCGTCAACGATCACGAGGTTCCGCGCAACGTTGGGTTGCTCTTCTTCTCGGAGGACCCGAGGCGCTGGTTCAGGAGCGCCCGCATCGAAGTGGTCCGCTTCGCCGCGGATCGGGCGGGCAAGGTCCAGGACGAGCGCTCCTTCCAGGGTCCGCTGGCCGATCAGGTCAGGGGGTGCCTGCGATACTTCGAGGGGCTTTCCCACGCGCACTTGCAGAAGCACCACGACCGAAGCCAGGTCCGGGGCTGGGTGAGCTATCCGCAAATCGCCTTCCGCGAGGCCCTCGTCAACGCCGTCTATCACCGCGCCTACCGGGCCGATGTCGTGGAGCCGACCAAGGTCTTCCTGTACCCGAATAGAGTCGAGGTCATCAGTTACCCAGGTCCCGTGGGCGGGGTCGAGCTGCACCACCTGCAGGCCGACGGCCAAATCCCGCCGATTCCCGCGCGGAACCGGCGCATCGGCGAGCTCTTGAAGGAACTCGACCTAGCCGAGGGAAGGTTCACGGGATTGCCGCAGATTTACGATGCGATGCGGCGGAACGGCTCGCCCGCCCCGAGCTTCGATTTCGACGCCGGCCGCTCCTACTTCCGCGTGTGCCTTCCCGCGCATCCTGAGTACGCCGCCATCTCCGCGGTTCAAGACGCGGCCTGTCTTCGAGCGGTTGGCAGCCCGGACGATGCCCGCGCGCGCATCCAGGAAGCGTGGGAGACAAACGCCTCTTCAGCGGCGCTGGCCGCGGAGATGATCCGCCTGCACGCGGAGCGCGGCGAAGTCGATCAAGCCGAGAGCGTCTGGGCGAGATTCCTGGACGAAGGCCCCGAGTTCGCCCACGCCCACGTCACGAATACGCTGATGGAGGCGCTGCTCGAGATCGGCGAGGAAGCCGTGGCGCGACGCGCCCTCGCCACCCTCGCGGAAGTTCCATCGCAGGCCAACGCGATCGACACCGCCATTCTGGCCAGGAGGCTGAACGAGCAGCGGGCGGCGCACGGGTACTTCGAGCGCGCAGGGGATGCCGTCGCCAACGACGTGCGGGCGCTGCACGAGTTCGCCCAGACGAAGATCAACCTTGCCCGCGACGCGTACTTGAAGCGCAGCCCTTCGTCGCGCGAAGTCAACCGGAGGCTTCTCCTCGAGGCACGCGATCAGCTCGAGCGCGTGGTCCTGATGGATGCCTCCCCCACCCGCCACGCCTGGGCCTGGAGGGACTTGGCGCGAGTCCGCGATTGGCTACGTTCGCCCAGAGACGATGTCGCGACCGCGTTCGAGCGCGCCTGCGAACTGCTGCCCGACGAAACGCGTTTCGTCCGTGAGTTGGAGCGCTTCCGGGCAAGAGACGGGAAACGAACGTCACGCCGGGGGAACCATCGAGGCCGCCGCCAACGAGATTGAGGACCGCAGTGTAGACGCCCGACATGTCCGACTTCTGCTGCGACAGCATCGTTGACATCGCGAGCCTGCAGGGCCGGCAACGCCGCGTACTGGCGTGGGTGTTCGGCATCAATGTCGCGACCTTTGCCGTGATGGTCGCGGGGTCGGTGCTGTCCGGCTCGTCGGCGCTCCTGTCGGGGGCCCTGGACAACCTCGGCGATGCGCTCACCTACGCGCTGAGCCTCGCGGTGGTCGGCGCGTCGGCGCGGGCCAAGGCGCGCGTGGCCATGGTCAAGGGATTCCTGATCCTCGGCGCCGCCCTCGCGGTCGCGGGGCAGATCGCCTGGCGACTCACCGATCTCGAGGCCCCGGTCGCGTCGACGATGTCGGCCGCGGCCATCGTCAACCTGATCGCCAACGCGGTTTGCCTCAAGCTGCTCACGCCCTACCGGGACGGCGACGTGAACATGTCGTCCTCCTGGGAGTGCTCGCGCAACGATGTCATCGAGGGCGTCGCCGTGATCGGCGCGGCGGCGGCGGTATGGCTGTTCGCCTCGCCCTGGCCGGACCTGCTGGTCGCGCTGGTGCTGCTCGCGATCTTCCTGCGCTCGGCGAGCCGGGTCCTGCGGGATGCCTGGCGGGAGTTGGCGCCGGCGGGGGTTTAGCGGTTGGAGCGACGCGAGCACGTAGTCAACCTCGGCTCCGGGCCGGCCCGTCGGCAGCACGTTGCCGTGCGGGGCGCGGCTTCGTGTCGTCCGTACGGGAGCGACCCTCGTGGGCGCACGCCTCCAGGTCACTCGTGCAACCACGGACCGCAGGCGGGGAAGATGGGGCGCCGGCCTGCACTCAAGGCCGAGGGCGCCAGGCCGGGTGAATGGGCGTGACGGACGTACCGGCCCGCACCCCGCCGGCGCCCGGCCCCAGGCGAGTGCTCGTGACCGGCGCGAATGGATTCATCGGTTCCGCCGTCGTCAAGGCGCTGCATCGCTCCGGACTGCAGACCAGGTGCGTCGTCCGGGACGCGACCCGCTTCCGTCGCCGCTTCCCGAATGCCGAGGCGCATGCGCTCGACCTCACCGACGCGCGCGCCCACGACGTCAACTCCTGGACGGCTCTGTTGGCCGATGTCGATGCCGTCGTCAACGTCGCCGGCGTGCTGCAGCCGCGCAGGACGTCGGACGCGTGGGACGTGCACCATCGCGCGCCGGACGCGCTCTACGCCGCCTGCGAGCAACTGGGCGCCCGGCGAGTCGTCCACGTTTCCGCCGTCGGCGTTGCGGAGGCGGACACCGTCTACGCGGCATCGAAGCGGGCCGGTGAAGCGTGCCTCAGGGACCGCGATCTCGACTGGACGATATTGCGCCCGGTACTGGTGATCGGCGATGACTCCTACGGGGGCACGTCGCTGCTGCGCGCCATGGCCGCCTTCCCGTTCATGGTTCCGCTGATCGACCGGGGCGCAACACCGGTCGACATCATCCACAAGGACGATCTCGCCGATGGAATCGTGCGCCTCGTGGTCGATGCCACGGCCGCGGGGGAGGTGCTCGAACCCGCGGCTGCCGGTCGCCTGACCCTCGCGGAACTCGTCGTCGCGTACCGCCAGTGGCTGGGATTGCCCGCCGGCCGCGTCTTGCGCGTGCCCATGACGCTGGCGAAGTGGATCGCACGCATTGGAGACGTGGCACGCATGCCGCCGGTCAGCTCGACAGCGCTCGCGCAGGTCGGAACGCGACTGACCGGGGACGGAGAGCCCTTTCGCCGAGCCACGGGAGTGACGCCCGGCACGCTCGCGGACATCCTCTCGCGCCGCCCCAGCGGCAGCCAGGACCTGTGGCACGCCCGCCTGTTCCTCCTGCGCCCGTTGGTGCGGGTGGCGCTTGCGTTGCTCTGGACGGTTTCCGGATTGATGGGACTGTTCTCGAGTCCGGCGGCGTACGACGCCGTCGCCGCAGCACTGGGCCGGGCGGCAAAGCCGCTCGCGGTCGCCTTCAGCCTGGTCGATCTGGCCATCGCCGTGGCGCTCGCGCGCGGTTGGCGACTCAAGTTGCTGGCCGACGTGCAGCTGGCGGTGGTGCTCGGGTACACGATCGGCCTGAGCATGCTCGCACCGGCGCTTTGGAGCGATCCGATCGGGGGCCTGCTCAAGAACATCCCGATCCTGCTCCTGATACTGGTACACCGCGTGCTGGAAGAGGAGCGATGATCGACGGATACCTCTGGATCAAGGTGCTCCACATCCTGAGCGCGACGGTGCTGTTCGGCACGGGGCTCGGTACCGCCTTCCACCTGTACGCGACGCACCTGCGCGGGGACGTGACCGAGATCGCCGCCGCGTCTCGCAACACCATCCTCGCGGACTGGCTGTTCACTCTTCCCTCCGGGGTGGTCCAACCGCTCACGGGCCTGGCGATGGCCTGGGTTGCGGGGTTCGACCTGTTCGAGAGCTGGCTCGCGGCCAGCTACGTGCTGTACGTCGTTGCCGCCGCCTGCTGGATTCGCGTGGTGGTGTTGCAGTACCGCGTGCGCGCGCTGGCGGAGGAGGCGTTGCGAGGCTCCACCCGCCTGTCGTCCGACTACTTCCGGGCGATGCGCGAATGGTTCGTTCTCGGCTGGCCGGCGTTTCTCTCCCTCGTCGTGGTGTTCGTCCTGATGGTGCTGAAACCCCCGCTGTGGTGACGGACCGCAAGCCATGGCGGCGCATCGGCGGGTACGGCTCCCCTGGAGCCCGATGCAATGCGCGCGTTGGTCGCGCCTCACCCGCGCTCGCCAGAAGACTCCACGAGGGTCCACCGCACGCCGCAGAAGTCGATGGTGTCGAACTTCCTCCGCGCCCCGGGGGCCGCCCAGAGGTCCACGCCGACCACGCCCGTCCGCCCGCCCGGTCCCGGCTCGACGAAGCGCATGGTCTGGCCCGCCGCCAGGCGCAGCGTCGCGGGCCGTTCCGGGTCGATCGAACATCCCGCACCGAGACCGCGCATCCACCGCGCGCACATCTCGGCCGGCTCGACGCCGCGGGGCGCGATCTCGACCGCCGCGAAGCCGGTCGTGACACCGCCGTGGGGGCGCGCATCCACCCCGTTCTGCCAGGTGTTGCCGGCGGGGTAGTAGGTTCCCCTGTTGTTCGGGAAGTCGACGGCGCCGGGCCAGTTCTCCTGGATCTCGGCGAGCGTGCCAAAGTCCCGCGGGTGAAACTGGACGTTGACGCCGGAGACCGTGCCCGGCTCCCTGGGCAGCGGATCGCCGAGGACGTACCGCCCCGATTCGACGCCGGCGAGCCCCGAGCCCGGCTCGCCCGCACACACGTTCCAGTCTCCGGCGACGATGCCCGTCCCCGTGCCCTGCTCCGCCATCGAACGCGACGCCACGGACACGTCCGGGACCTGCACGATCGCCATGTAGCCGCAGTCGCCGTTGCGTTCGAGGAGCCGGGTCTGCGTCGTCGAACGTTGCCAGGCGAGGTCCGTCGGGCAGACCGTCTCGAGGAACGAATCGCCGAGACGAATGTGCGTGTTGGTCAGGTTCCCGCCGGCGGCCATGCGCGGGTCGCGGAACACCACCGGCGCATCGAACGCCGTGCAGAGCACGCTCGTCGTCCACTCCAGGTCGTGGGCGACCAGGCAGATCTGACGCAGGCGCAGCACCGGGTCGACCATCACGCGACGTCTCTCACCGCAGTTCGAGCCCCTCCATCTCGCCCTGCTCCCGCCACTCGGCGAGCAGCGCGTTGAAGGCGTTGATCCCCGGCGAATAGGCCTGCGCCACCAAGCCCTTGTTCGGGCCGTCGAGCTGGCCTTCGTTGTTGTAGTAGCCGGGGGTGCATGCCTCGAAGAACTCGCGGTTGGCGAACGACAGCCGCCGGATCTCGGCGACCCATTCCGTCTCCGCCTCGGGGGTCACTTCCGCGACCTGGCTCCCGCGCTTGCCCACCTCGTCGATGATGTAGGCCACGTGGCGCGCCTGATCGTCGAACATGGCGGTCATGTTGACCGACAGCCCGTTCTGGTTCACGCCGATGAAGAACCAGTTCGGGAAGCCGTGGCTCGACAGGCCGTGCATCGTCCTGAGGCCCTGGTCCCAGTGCCCGAAGAGGGACTTGCCGTCGCGTCCGTAGACGTCGAAGTTGACGCGGCGATGCGGCGCGGACGTCATCTCGAAGCCCGTCGCATAGATGATGCAGTCCACCTCGTACTCGACGCCGTTCGCGACGACGCCCTTCTCCGTGATGCGGTCGACGCCCTTGCGCTCGCTCACGTCGACCAGGTGCACGTTGGGACGGTTGAAGGTCGCGAGGTACTCGTCGTTGAACGTCGGGCGCTTGCAGAACTGGCGGTACCAGGGCTTCAGCGCCTCCCTGGCCGCGGGGTCCTTCACCGACTTGTCCACCCGCGAACGGATCTCGTTCATCTTGCGGAAGTCCTCGACCTCCGCCGCGAAGGCAAGCTCTTCCGGATCCCCCTCGACCGCCCCCTCCGGCGGCAGCACCGATTGCAGCCGGCGGAAGATGTCCGTCCAGCCGTCCGCCACCAGGTCTTCCTCGAACGGCCGGCCCACCACGATGTCGGCGAAGTTCTCGCGCCGCGCGCGCTGCCAGCCCGGCTTCAGGGACCGGTACCACTCCTCGTCCGTCGGCATGTTGCCGCGCGCGTCCACCGACGAGGGCGTGCGCTGGAACACGAAGAGTTCCCTGGCGTGCTCGCCGACGAACGGGACCGCCTGGATCGACGTGCAGCCGGTGCCGATCATCGCGACCCGCTTGTCCGAGAGCTTCGTCAGGCCGCCGGACTGGTCGCCGCCGGTGTAGTCGTAGTCCCAGCGGCAGGTGTGGAAGGAATGTCCCTGGTAGTCGTGAATGCCCTCGATGCCGGGCAGCTTCGGCACGTTCGCCGTACCCGCCGCCTGGATGACGAAACGGGCGCGGATGTGGTCGTCCCGGTGGGTGGAGATCCGCCAGCGGGACTCTGCCTCGCTCCACCGCAGTTCCGTCACGCGCGTCTGGAAGAGCGACAGTTCGTAGAGGCCGTAGTACTCGCCGATGCGCTGGCAGTGCTCGAAGATCTCGGGGGCGTAGGAGTATTTCTCCTTCGGCATGTAGCCGAGCTCCTCGAGCAGCGGCAGGTAGCAGTAGGACTCGATGTCGCACTGCGAGCCGGGGTAGCGGTTCCAGTACCAGGTGCCGCCGAAGTCCGCGCCGGACTCGATCAGCATGACGTCCTCGACGCCCCGCTCCTTGAGCCGCGCCGCGGCCATGATGCCACTGAAGCCGCCCCCGATGACGGCGACGTCCACCTCGCGCTCCACCGGACCCCGCTCATCCGGCTCATCGACGAAGGGGTCCTCGTCGGCGTAGCGCGCGTAGTCGTCCCGGGTCCGCAGGAACTGCTCGTCCCCGTCGTCGCGCATGCGCTTGTCCCGTTCCGCCCGGTATTTCTCCCGCAACTGGTCCGGGTCGAATCCCAAGTTGGAGTATTCCTTCTTGAGTGGCGTGTTCATCGGCCCTCCGCTTTCGTTGTCAAAACCGGGCTGCCATAGACGATTCTCCACCGCGCCCCGAAGCCGCGATCAACCGGCGGCGACGGCCTGCTCGTCCCGGAGGGCCGGCAGGACTTCCTGCGCGAACAGGCGCAGGTTGCGCTCGGCCTCGTCGTACGGCATGCCCGCGTAGCTGAACACGGACGTGAAGGTGTTCGACCGCATGCGTTCCGTCGTCTGGCGGATCCGGTCGATGCACATCTGCGGGGTGCCCCAGACCTGCAGGTCCAGGTAGGCCTCGGTGGTCGCGGCGGCGCTCGACTGCTGCACCTCGGACATCGCGGCGTAGAACTCGTAGCCCTTGGTGTTGGCGAAGTGGGCGCCGCCGATCTCGTAGTGCTTGGCGGCCGTCTCCCAGTAACCGCCGATCCAGCGCACGGCCATCTCGCGGGCGCGCTTCTCGTCCTGGTCGCAGAACACCCAGCCCGCGATGATCGGCGCCGGGGCCGGGGCGCCGTTCACTTCCTGGAAGACGTTGCGATAGGTGGTGAGCTCGTGATCGATCATGTCCCAGGGCTTCTGGGGGATGACCAGGATGCCGATGCCGAGGCGCGCCATGATCTCCACCGACTCCGGCGACACCGCCGCCGCGTAGGTGCGGCCCTTGAACGTGCGCGCCGGCCGCGGCCGGACATCCCGCGCCGTTTGCTGGTAGTGCTTGCCGTCGTACTCGCACCAGCCCTGCTCGAGGCCGGTCAGGACGATCTCCGCCGCCTCGACGAACCGCTCCCGCGACTCGCCCATGTCGACGCCGAAACCTTCGAACTCGATCCGCCCGGCGCCGCGGCCGAGGCCGAGGATGAGGCGCCCGTCGGAGATGTGGTCGAGCATGGAGACCTGCTCCGCGACGCGGATCGGGTCGTGCCAGGGCAGCACGACGACCATCGAGCCGAGCTGGATGCGCTCCGTGCGCCCCGCCATGTAGGTGAGGAACTGCAGCACGTCGGGACACATGGTGTAGTCCGTGAAGTGGTGCTCGACTCCCCAGATCGAGTCGAAGCCCAGGGGTTCGGCCAGTGCCGCGAGCTTCAGTTCGTTCCGGTAGACCTCTCCGTCCGTGATGTGGTTCTCGGGATTCTGGAAAATGGCTGCCATACCCAGGTGCATCGACTCCCCTCCGTGCGGACTATTCGTCCGAAACTGTCGCCGCCGAAACCTAGCGCGTAACATGGTGCGAGTAAAGGAGACCGGAGGCGCCCCGTGCCCACGAAGACCAACGACCAGGCCCTGCGCGAACGCGCGGAACGCGTGATCCCGAACGGCATGTACGGCCACATGGCCGTGCGTCCCCGGCTGCCCGAGGCCTATCCCCAGTTCTTCGAGCGTGCCGAGGGCTGCCGCCTGTGGGACGTGGACGGCAACGAGTACATCGACTTCATCTGCGCCTACGGGCCAATGATCGCGGGCTACGGGAACCCGCGGATCCGGGCGGCGGCGGACGCCCAGCGCGAGCGCCTCGACATGGCCAACGGCCCGCCCGCCGCGCTCGTCGAGTTCGCGGAGAAGTTCACGCGCCAGGTCAGCCACGCGGAGTGGGCCGTCTTCGCCAAGAACGGCAACGACGCGACCACCGTGTGCAACATGATCGCCCGCGGCCGGGCCGGCAAGCGCAAGATCCTCGTCGGCGAGACGGCCTACCACGGCTCGCAGCCGTGGGCGAACCGCATGTCGCGCGGCACGCCGGAGGAGGAGCACGTCCACTACCCGACCTACCGCTTCAACGACATCGACCACGTCACCGCGGTGGCGGAAGCGGCCAGCGGCGACCTCGCCGGCATCGTCGTCTCCACGTTCCGCCACGACGTGCCCCACGAGCAGGAACTCGTCGACCCGGCGTTCGCCCGCAAGGTGCGCGAGATCTGCGACGCCGAGGACGCCGCGCTCATCCTGGACGACGTGCGCGGCGGCCTGCGCCTGTCCCTCGACGCGAGCTGGTCCGAGTTCGGCGTCCGTCCGGATCTCTCCGCCTGGGGCAAGGCCATCGCGAACGGCGAGCCGCTCGCGGCGGTCCTCGGCACCGACGCGTACCGCGACGCGGCGCAGCACGTGTTCTTCACGGGTTCCTTCTGGTACCAGGGGGCGCCTTTCGCGGCCGCCATCGAGACGCTCGACGTCCTGGCGGAGACCGACGGTCCCCGCCACATGGAACGCGTCGGCCAGCAGCTCCGCGACGGCCTGTACGAGCAGGCGCAGCGGCACGGCCACGGCATCCGCCAGAGCGGACCGCCCCAGATGCCGATGATCAAGTTCGAGGACGACCCGAAGACAGAAAAAGGGAACGCCTTCTGCGCGGCCGCCATGCGCCACGGCGTCTACCTGCATCCATGGCACAACATGTTCCTCTCGGTCGCGCACACCGAGGACGACATCGCGCAGGCGCTCGAGGGCACGGACAAGGCCTTCGCCGAGCTGTCCTGACGGGGCGGCGGCCCGCAATCGCCGGAGATTCGGGAGGGAGAGCGATGAACACGGCACGGCCCGTGCCGCGGGTGACGCATCCCTTCGACGTGGGGGTGACCCTGCCCGGCAGCAAGTCGATCGCGCTGCGGCAACTGCTCATCTCCGCGCTGGCCGACGCACCGACGACCCTGCTCGGCGTACCGCGCTGCGACGACGTCGAGGAGATGACGGCGGCCCTGCGGACGCTCGGGGCGGGAATCGTCGAAACCGGCCCGTCCCGCGTGGCGGTCGAACCGCCGGACTCGCTCGCGACCGGAGACATCGAGATCCGGCTCGGGCTCAGCGGGGTCTCGATGCGGCTGCTCCTCGCCGCCGCAGCGCTGCGGCCCGACCTGACGCGGCTCGACGGGCGCGCGCCACTACGTGCCCGGCCCAATCACGACATGGTCGACGCGCTCATCGAACTCGGCTGCGAGGCCGTCGCCAGGGACGGCGGCCACCTGCCAATCTCCATACGCGGGCCGGCCGCCTACGCCCGTCAAGTGAGCGTCGGCACTAGGGTGACGAGCCAGCATCTCTCCGGCCTCCTGCTGGTCGCCCCGCGACTGCCGGATGGCCTGACGCTCCACCTGAAGGACGATCTCGTGTCGGCGCCCTACGTGGACCTCACGCGCAGCGAGATGGCCCGCCGCGGGGTGGACGTGGAAAGCGCCGGCACGCGGACCCTCCGAGTGGCCCACCAGGCCTACGCCGGCGGCACGGTGACGATCGAGGGGGACGCGTCGGCGGCCACGTACCACGCGGCCCTCGCCACCCTGCACCGGTCCACCGTGCACATCGACAACCTCGGCGCGTCCACGGCCCAGGGCGATTTCGCGTTCTTCGACCTGTGCGAACGACTCGGCGCGTCGGTGGAAGCCTCGGGTCGGGCAGTCACCATCCAGGGTCCCGACCGCCTGCGTCCGCTCGACCACGTGGACATGGAGGCCATGCCCGACGCGGCGCCCACGCTCATGGCGATGGCGCCGTTCCTGCCGGCACCGGTCCGCGTCACCGGGCTCGGGACCCTGCGGCACAAGGAGTGCGACCGCATCGCCTGTCCGGCCGGCGAGTTGCGCAAGGCCGGAGTGACCGTCGAGGAAGGACCGGACTGGATCGCCATCGCCCCGGCCGCCACGCCCCGACCGGCCCGCTTCGAGACCTTCGACGACCACCGCATGGCCATGGCCTTCGCGGTCTTCGCGAGCAAGGTCGGCGGCTGCGAAATCCTCGATCCGGGCTGCGTCTCCAAGACGTACGCGGATTTCTGGCGAGACTTCCTTTCCGTGTACGCGTAGTCTCACACTGATGTCGATCCCCCCGAGCCAAACCCCCGGATTCACCGACAAGCAGGGGCAGTACCTGACCTTCATCCATGCCTACACCAGGGTCAATCGACGCCCGCCCGCCCAGGCCGACCTGCAGCGTTTCTTCGCCGTCACTCCGCCGAGCGTCCACCAGATGATCCTCACCCTGGAGCGAAGGGGGTTCCTTCGCCGAACCCCGGGACAGGCTCGATCTCTCGAGGTGCTCGTCGACCCCGAGCACCTGCCCGTCTTGCGTTGATCGCCAGAACCCCGTGCCATAATCCGGCCCAGGTTCCGCGTCCGCAACGCGTCTCCCCGGGAGCTCCCCTCATGCCTTGCCGACCCGGCCCCCGTCTCGTGGCATTCGTCCTGACCGTGGTGCTGGCGACCGGGGCGGTCGCGCAGCGCGCGGACTACCTCGAAACCGACCTGCGCGCCCGCGTGGAACAGCTGAAGGCCCAGGTTGCCGCAAGACCGACCGACGCGGACACGGTCCGTCAACGAACCGACATCCTGTGGGACTGGCTGAACGCGTTCTCCATGACCGGCGGCTACATGCCAGTCAACCTGACGACCGTCGCCCGCCGTCCCGCGCCCGCGAGCCCGGCCGTCATCGACGCCTTCATAGGCGAGTTGACCGTTCTCGACGAGCGGCCCGAAGCCCTCGGCCGGCTCAGCGCCGACACCGGGCCCTTCGAAGCTCGTACCCGGGCCACGTTCACGCAGACCTGGGCGGTCGGCACGCAGGAAGTCACGCCCGGGGGCGGCATCGCGGTCACCCGTCACTTCATGGGGAACCACGGGGCCTTCCAGACCGACCACCCACGCGGCGATGGCCTCGTGACCATCTCGACTTCCAACGCGTCGGCGCGGTTCGTCGCGGGCAAGGCGCCCGTGGCCGGCATGCACGGCGGCTTTCGCGGGGCGGCGCCGGTACTCTTCTTTCGCCTCGCCGAGGGCCGGCTCGGGCCCGGCGACACGGTTACGGTCACCTACGGCGACCGCACCGGCGGCGGACGCGGCCTGCTGATGCCGAGCTTCTCCAGCGACCGGATGGCCTTCCCGCTCTACCTCGCCTTCGAGGAGGGCGGGCACCTCTTCTCCCTGCCGATCCAGCCCATTCGCGTCACGGGCACGGAAATCGCCGGCGTGCACGGCTTCGCGCCCTCGGTGGTGCGGCCCGCAGCATCGTTCGACGTCGCGGTGCGCGCCGAGGACCGCTTCTACAACCGGGCGAAGGGGCCCTACCCGGCCTGGCACGTCTACGCCAACGGCGAACGCATCGGCGAAATCGCCGCCGGCGACGACCCCATCGTCGTGCTCGGCGACGTGCGTTTCGACGCACCGGGGGTCTATCGCATCACCATCGCCTCCGCCGACGGCAGCATTGCCGGCGTCGCGAATCCCATCCTCGTCTCCCCGGACGCTTCCCCC
Source organism: Pseudomonadales bacterium (assembly GCA_022825925.1). Lineage (GTDB taxonomy): Bacteria > Pseudomonadota > Gammaproteobacteria > Pseudomonadales > Azotimanducaceae > VXNE01. Next base: position 29,771 of record JAJDVW010000023.1, read on the forward strand.
GTCTACTGGGGCGACACCCACGGCCACTCCGGCTTCGCCGAAGGGATCGGCACGCCGGACAAGTTCATGACCTGGGCGAAGGACGATGCCCGGCTCGACTTCGTAACCCACTCCGAACACGACATCTGGACCGACGACTTCGAGTGGGAGGTCATGAAACGCAACGTCGCGACCTACTCCGAAGAAGGGCGCTTCATCGCCTATCTCGGCTACGAGTGGAGCACCCGGAACCTGTTCGGCGGACACCACAACGTGCTCTTCCGCACGCCCGAGGACCGCCTGCGGGTCCCGACCCAGTACTTCCCGACGCTATCGGACCTGTACGCGGGACTGCGCAACCTCCACGACCCGGCGGACGTGGTGGTGATCCCCCACGCGCACCAGTCGGGCAACTACCGCCTGAGCGACCCGAAGCTGCAGCCGCTCGTCGAGATCATGTCGCAGCACGGTGCGTTCGAGTGGTTCGGCCAGGCGTACCTGCGCCAGGGACACCAGGTCGGCTTCACCGCGGCGAGCGACAACCACCTGGCCCAGCCCGGCTACACGGCCCCGCGCGGCGGCGGCCTGGCACAGCGCGGCGGCCTGGGCGGGGTACTCGCGGAGGAGTTGTCCCGAGACGCCCTGTTCGACGCCCTGAAGGCGGCGCGGGCGTACGCGACCACGGGCGACCGCATCATCCTGCAGGCGACGGTGAACGGCGCCGCGATGGGGCAACGCGTGCCGTTCGCCGCCGAGCGCCACATCGCCGGCCGGGTCATCGGCACGGGACCCATCGACACGGTGACCGTCGTCAGGAACGGCGAGGATATCTGGCGGATGGACTACGCCACCGCGGACCAGGACGGCGCCCTGCAGGAAAGCGAGACGTTCCATCTCACGTTCGCCTCGCCCTCGGTCCCCAAGCACCGGGGCGACAATCCCCGCGGCTGGCGCCCCTGGCGCGGGACGCTCGAGGTGACCGGCGCGCAACTCGCGGCGGTCACGCCGACCGACTTCTTCAACCCGGACATGCAGCGCATGGAGGCCGGCACCGACGGCGTAGTCCACTTCGCCACCATCACGCGGGGGGACACCAGTTCACTGCGGCTGACGCTCGGCGCCATCGAACCCGACGCGTGCGTGCGGCTGGTGCTCGACGCCGGCGACGAGACCGGCGGCGGCCCCCCGATCTTCCGCATGCCCGCGACCGTGCCCGCATCGACGGTGGAGCTGCCCCTTGCCGAACTGAGCGACGGCACGGTACGGCGGACGCTGCCGTTCGACATCTACGAGGACACCGTGACGCTGCGTCGGCTGGTCACGGACGGACCCGACGACGTCCGCTTCGAAGTCGACGACACCGGGACGATCCAGGGCGACCACTACTACGTGCGGGTCACGCAGGTGAACGACGCGTCGGCATGGTCGAGCCCGGTCTGGGTGGGGGGGTATCCGAGCCGGTGAGGGATCGGCGCCGCGCCCGAGGGCGGACGAATCCCCGGCGCGGCGCGTAGGAGGACCGCGCGGGAACCATTCGGATGTCACCACGCACGACCAATCGCCCGGGCGACGGCATCGATGCCACCGTTCGGGTCGAGATTCTCGATCGGCTCTCCGCAGTCGAGGCGGAGCACGATGTCACCGTCCTGTACGCCTGCGAGTCCGGCAGCCGCGCCTGGGGATTCGCTTCGCCCGACTCGGACTACGACATTCGTTTTCTCTACGTCCACCGCCCCGAGTGGTATCTGTCTTTCGACGTCGAACGCCGGCGGGACGTCATCGAATGCCCCATCGAGGGCGACATCGATTGCAGCGGGTGGGACCTGCGCAAGGCGCTGTACCTGTTCTCCCGCACGAACGGCGCGTTGCTCGAATGGCTCCATAGCCCAATCCGGTACGTGGAACGCGGCGACGCGGCGGACTCGCTGCGCCGGCTCGCGGCGCGCGGATTCAATGCCACCGCGCTGTGCTATCACTACAGCCACATGGCCAGGCGCAACGCCCGCGAGAACCTGTTCCAGGACACCGTACGCCTGAAGAAGTACCTCTACGCCCTGCGCCCGCTGTTGGCCATTCGCCATATCGAGGGCGGCCATGGGCTTCCTCCCGTGCGCTTCGCCGAGCTCGTCGACGCCGTGGCGCCGGCCGAAACTCGTCCCGCCATCGCGACGCTGCTCCGGAAGAAGCGGGCGACTTCGGAGACGGGGCGCGGCGAGCCCATCCCCGAACTCAACAGGTTCGTGGAAGCGGAGTTCGACAGGCACGACGGAGCGTTCTCCGGCATGGGTCGTCCGGATCTGTCGAACTCCGAAGCCACTCGGGCGCAATTGAACGCGGTGTTCCGTCAGGCGATCCTCCCCGGGAAAGTGCCGGAGTCGTAGTCGGGCAGAATCGAGTCAGATCCGGGACGCTGCGACGGTTCCGGCACCATCAAGACCGGTCATGCAGCACCCTGCCCTCACGCAGCGCGCGCCCGAGGACATGGTTGCGCGAGCCTCCCAGGGTCTCGATCTCGTCTCGGCTGTAGACCAGGATGTCGATGCCCGCATCGAACCGCGCAACTGCCTCGTAGAGTCGTGCGGCTTCCATCCGCCGGCTGCGCGCCGGACCGAACGGGGCCGACTCGACGACGACCAGGTCGATGTCGGAACCTTCCCGCTCGTCTCCCCGCGCCCGCGACCCGAACAGGATCACCCGTTCGGGGTCTACCTCGTCGACGATCGATTGGACGATCTCGCGGACCAGTTGGTCCGTTACCGGTGTCATGTAGAGAGCCTCGATGCAGCCGGCTGCGCCCGCAGTTCCAGACTGGCACCAACTTTACTCCTTACCGGGAAGGCTCACGGACCTCGCTCTCGCGAACACGGGTGGTTTCGCCCACCCCTCCTCCATGAAGATCCCGAACGCATCAAACGAACTCGGCCTTCGAGGAGTTCATCAACTTCCCACTCGAGAGCCGCGTCATCCGCCCCCGCTCCACCACGCCGAGCGCAGCCATAGTCAGATCATCATCCAGTCTCGGGCGGCGCAGCCGCCACAATGGGAACGCTCCGCGTCCCTGCCGGAGTCTCAGACAAGCCCCGCGTGCGCGGGGAGCACAAGAAACAGATGAACAAGGCGGCATGGGCGACCGGATCAGCCCCGCGTGCGCGGGGAACACCGCCGGCTCGGGCTGATAGTTCGTCCATAGAACGGATCAGCCCCGCGTGCGCGGGGAACACATTCGCTCTCCCAGAGCCGTTGTGCCAGGTCGCGGATCAGCCCCGCGTGCGCGGGGAACACCACCCCCTCCAGGGTCACGCTCTGCGGGTCGTCGGATCAGCCCCGCGTGCGCGGGGAACACTGCCGTGGTCAGCAGCGCCACCGGTGCTACGCCGGATCAGCCCCGCGTGCGCGGGGAATACGGGTGAGGAGCACCACGAACACAGCCCACTCACCAATCAGCCCCGCGTGCGCGGGGAACACGGCGGGCACCGCGTCGCTCGGCCCGATTACTACGGATCAGCCCCGCGTGCGCGGGGAACACCGTTTGATGGCGCGGTAGTGTTTTGCACGAATCGGATCAGCCCCGCGTGCGCAGGGAACACGCTGTCCCGTCCGACGGAGTCAAACAGGCAGTCGGATCAGCCCCGCGTGCGCGGGGAACACACCTTCGAGTTGCTCCAGGATCAGGCGGTGGCCGGATCAGCCCCGCGTGCGCGGGGAACACGCGCCGGGCGCGTGCCAGGGCGTGCTGGCAGTGGGATCAGCCCCGCGTGCGCGGGGAACACGATGAATCAAGGCACCTGGGCGCGCCGCCCAACGGATCAGCCCCGCGTGCGCGGGGAACACACACGCGATCTCACCGGAACACGACTCGCCGGCGGATCAGCCCCGCGTGCGCGGGGAACACGACTGCCAGTCCCACAGGTGCCCCGGGCAGCGCGGATCAGCCCCGCGTGCGCGGGGAACACTCGTCGTAGGTGTGGCGCTCGACGCCCGCCGCCGGATCAGCCCCGCGTGCGCGGGGAACACCTGTAAGGTGGACAGCTTGCTTTGCGTTTCATCGGATCAGCCCCGCGTGCGCGGGGAACACAGATACTCGTGGACGGCCGTGGTCGGCGAGTCCGGATCAGCCCCGCGTGCGCGGGGAACACGCCAACCATCACGATGCGCAGACCGATGATGACGGATCAGCCCCGCGTGCGCGGGGAACACCCCGGCCGGTTGGGCGTTGGGTGGATGAGTACCGGATCAGCCCCGCGTGCGCGGGGAACACCTCGAGTTCCTCAAGGCCAACGGCGAAACCCCCGGATCAGCCCCGCGTGCGCGGGGAACACCCGAGTCGATTCCCTCCACCGGTGGGCGCTACCGGATCAGCCCCGCGTGCGCGGGGAACACGCTT
>JAJDVW010000076.1 GCA_022825925.1 Pseudomonadales bacterium
ACGGGCCGTGGTGCTCGCGTGCGGCGGCTTCGAGTCGAACTCCGAGTGGCGCACCCGCTACCTCGGGCCCGGCTGGGATCTCGCGAGGGTACGGGGCACCCGGTTCAATGCCGGAGACGGAATCCGCATGGCGCTCGAAGCCGGCGCGATGTCGTACGGGAACTGGTCGGGATGCCACTCCGTGGGGTGGGATCGAAACGCACCGCCGTTCGGTGACCTCTCGGTCGGCGACAACTTCCAGAAGCACAGCTATCCCTTCGGCATCATGGTGAACGCCGACGGCGAGCGTTTCGTCGACGAGGGCGCGGATTTCCGCAACTACACCTACGCGAAGTACGGCCGCGAGATCCTGAAGCAGACGGGCCAGTTCGCCTGGCAGGTGTTCGACGGCAAGGTTCTCCCCCTGCTGCGCGACGAGTACCGCATCAAGCGGATGACGAAGGTCTCGGCCGACAGCCTGGAAGCCCTCGTCAAGAAGCTCGACGGCGTCGACGCGGCGCAGGCGCTCGCCACCCTCCAGGCTTTCAATGCGGCCGTGGACGTCGACACCCCGTTCGACCCGGCCGTGAAGGACGGCCGCGCCGCCCGCGGCATCGATCCGCCGAAGTCGAACTGGGCGAACCGCCTCGACACGCCGCCGTTCGAGGCTTGGGGCGTCACCTGCGGGATCACCTTCACCTTCGGCGGGCTGCACGTGGACGACGCGTCCCGCGTCGTCGGAGTGGACGGCGCGCCGATCGAAGGACTGTATGCGGCCGGCGAACTGGTGGGGGGGCTCTTCTACTTCAACTATCCGGGCGGGACCGGGCTCACGTCCGGCGCCGTGTTCGGGCGGACCGCCGGACGCAACGCCGCGTCCGGTCCGGGATAACCCCGGGGCGGATCGCCGTGCCCGGCGTCGATGCGCAGCGACGCAGGCTCCGCACTCTTCGCGAGGCGGTTCGCGCCGCGACGTACCTTGACGAAACGCGGGCCGTCCGCGCCCTGCTCTCCGACATCGACCTGTCCGTGGGACAGCGCCAGCGGGTGATGGCGCGGGCCCGAGACCTGGTCCAGGCATGCCGCGCCCGCGGCCACGAGCGGTCGCTGCTCGACTCGTTCCTGCAGGAGTTCGGCCTCTCCAACGAGGAGGGCATCGCCCTCATGTGCTTGGCCGAGTCGCTCCTGCGGGCGCCGGACGCGCGACGCGGAAGCGCAGGGCTGGGCGGGCCTCGGCGTCGCGGTCCAGGCCTACTTGAAGCGTGCGCCCGCGGTGCTCGACTGGTTGGGCGAACTGGCCAAGGCCACCTGGCCCGGGGCGACGCTTTGACCGTTCCGGGTGGAAAAAGAGCATGCGTAGTCAGACATCTCCGTCGGAATCCAAGCAGTACCGGCCTGCGGCGCACGACCCTGTTTTGCTCTCGATAGCAGTAGATTTCGCGAACAAAGTTGTCAACCCCTTTTGGCCTGCGCGTTCCGGCATGCCACGTATCGGGGTCGTTGGCGATTCCTACTGTTATCGAGAGTCTCCCCGACTCGCAACGTCATCTGGTGAAGATGGAGGATAAGAATGAAACCAGAAAGTGGAAGCGGGCGGCCGGTCCGTCGGTCCGCGTGGAGATCCGCGCAGCTATCAGCTAGAGCGTGTCCGCTAGAGCGTTGATCTTTGGAATGTTCCTCGGATACCTGGGTCTGCTGATCATGGTCGTCAGCCTCTACGGAATGTGGAGCGCTTCCGGCGGCACGTTCTTGCCTCCCTAGGGGAGAACGGAGGAGAGGGACTCTCCTCGACCTTTGCGCGGGGACTAAAGAGTTTCGTCGGTCGATGCAGCGTAGGCCGACCGCCTCGAGCAAGCATTTGAGGCGCGGCGGGTGGGTCGCCCGAGGGAGGCCCCGTCGGAAGTAGTTCCAAACGAAATGCGTCGTTCGCTCAGCGAGTCGCTTGGCTTTGTGGCCTCGCCTTGGGTTCCTGTCGCAGCCTTGCTCGCCAGCGTGGCTCTGCTTGCCGTGGTGGTAGTTGAGGGCCTGTTTGGCGAGTTGACCCCTGCTGGGTTGCAGAGCCACCTCGCGGCGCATCATGGTGCGGCTCGTCAAAGGCGCGTACTGGGACACCGAGATCAAGCACGCCCAGGTCGGGGGGTTCGCGGAGTACCCCGTCTTCACGCGCAAGGCGTCGCCGGACCTTTCCTAACATCGCCTGTGCGACGAAGCTCTGCCGGGCGTCCGACGCGCTCTTCCCCCAGTTCGCCACGCACAACGCCCACAGACCGCGGCGGAACTCGCCAGGGGACACGAGTTCGAGATGCAGCGCCTGCACGGCATGGGCGAACTCCTCTACGACGAGGCGCTTCGCCAGCTTCCCGACCTGCCGCGCGTACGCGTGTATGCCCCGGTCGGCGGCCACGAGGAACTGCTTCCCTACCTCGTGCGCCGCCTCCTCGAAAACGGCGCCAACTCGTCCTTCGTCAACCGCTTCCTCGACGCCGAGATCAGTCTGAACGAGGTGGTGCGCGACCCGGTCGCCGACGTCACTCACCCCGAGGGGGTCCCGCATCCCGCGGCCACGGGCGCTGTACGGCGCGGCGCGGGCGAACTCCGCCGGAGTCGACCTCGATCACCCGACGCAGGCGACGGAACTGCTGGCCGCCATGGAACCCTTCCGCACGTCGCCCTGGGGCGACTCCGACGGTACGCCGGTCGTCAGTCCCGCCGACCGGCGGGACACCGTCGGAGCCGTGCGAACGGCCACGCCCGCCGACATCGACCATGCGCTCGACCAGGCACTCCGCGCCCAGCCGCGGTGGGACGCCACGCCGGCCGCCGAAAGGGCGGAGGCGCTCCTCGAGACCGCGACGGCGTTCGAGTCCCACCGCGCGGAACTGCCGGCGCTCCTCGTCCGGGAGGGCGGCAACGCGGAGCTGCTCGAACTGCCGCCCTGACGGCCGCTCTCAATGGTGCTGCGGTGCGGGCACCCCGTTGCGCCCGCGCCAGAACACGTCCGCGTGGGCGAGGGCCATCATGAACCACATCAGGTTGTGGGAATGGACCCGCAGGCCCGCGAGTTCGAAGCTCACGTTCGTCCCGCTCGCTGCGAGCAGTCCGAACGCGAGGAAGGCGATGGGCCAGATGCGCGGATAGAGGAACTTGAACACCGGAACTTCCCGAGGGGTCGACGAAGGCGCGGCATGATACGCATGGCGTGGCCAATCCTCTAATCCGGTACGGACCCGGCAACCCGACGGTTACGCGTCAGCCGCGCAGGCGCGGCAGTACCTCTTCCGCGAAGCGGGCCGCAGCGGCGCGGGCGTCGGGGGACGGCGCCGCGAAGTTGGGTCCCATGACCAGGAACTTGTCGACTCCCAGGTCCACGAGATCCTGCAGCCGCGACACGCAATGGTCCGGGTCTCCTACGACCGCGTACCCGTCGATGAACTCCTCGGTGAGCGCCGTCGTCTGCTGCCCGCCCGCCTGGCCGTGGGCATTCATGTCGTACAGGTCGTGCAGATTGCGGAACACCTCGGCCTGCGCCGCGTCCGCCGGTCCCGAGATCTCTCCGTACATCACCGAGAACCGCGCGAAAAGACCGGTGGTCGCCCGCCCAAGCTCCCGGCCCACCGCCGGATCGTCGTGGCAGACGACGTTCACGTAGGCGCCGAACTTGAGTTCATCCGGATCACGACCGGCCTGTTCGGCGGCCTGGCGCGCGGTCTCCATCCCCCACGCGACCCGCTTCGGCTCCGCGCCGAGGGCGAGCAGCACCCGGTCCGCGTGCCGCGCCGCGATGCCGATGACGCGCGGCCCGGTGGCCACGACCTCGACGGGAACCTTCGGACCGTCGCCGATCCAGCGGATGGAGCTGATCTCCGGCTCGCCGGCAAGTCCCAGCACTTCCGTGGGCCCGGCGGCGTCGTGCGGGATGTCGATGGCCTCGAAAGCGACTTCTTCGCCCCGCAGGTACGCCTGCAGATGCGCCACGTAGCGCTCGAACCAGCCGAGCCGCGCGGGCGCCCGGCCGAGGTGCGCCAGCGCGCTGTCGCCCCTGCCGATGCCCACCACCATGCGACCGCCGGACAGGCGCTGCACCGACAGGGCCGAGGAAGCCGTCACCGCCGCGTGACGCGTCACCGGGTTCGTCACGGAAGTCGCGAGCCCCAAGGTCCCCGTCGCCTCGGCCGCAAGCGCCAGGCAGATGTACGGGTCGCCGGACAGGTTCTGCGAGTCGACCACCAGCATGCCGTCCCACCCCGCGGCTTCCGCCCGCCGCGCGAAATCCGCGCTCCGGTTCGGGGCGGCTACGGTCGCGGTCCAGAATTCCATGGCAGTCGCCTTTGGCATGGGGTCGCGCCCCGCATTGTAGAGGACGGGCTTACTCCGGACACGACGTCGTGGTTGCGCGCTCCAATCCTTGAAGCTGGAGCGGAAGCCTGCGGTGTCGCGTTGACGCCGAGCCGCGCCACCAGACGCCGAATTGGCGTTGTCCGGCAGCATCCCGCCGCCGTTCGGGGCGGGGAACACGTAGCCGCGGCCCCCACGAGCTTGCGCGCGCTGCAGCACCTCCAGCGCCTGCCGCGACAGCGGCACCCGATGCGCCTTGCCGGCCTTCATCTTGCCGGCCGGCCGCGCGCGTCCGGGTGGCGGCGTCGATGTCCACGTCCGCCCAATCCATGAGCCGTATCTCGGGCGAGCGGCTCGCCGTCAGCACCAGCAGGCGCAACGCCCGAAAGCAACAACCCGACAGCCGCTTCAGAATGCCAACGCGGTCCTCCAGCTCCCGCAGCGCCAGCGCACCGCCGTCCGACGCGATCTCGCCTTCGAACGCGCCCACGACCGCACGCTTCCCGAGACCTCCCACCACGTCTTCGGCTGGTCTCCAGGCCGTGCGGCGTGCCGTCAGCTCACTGACCTTCGCCATGGCCCGGTGCACACGCTGGCGCGATGGGCGCGTGCCGATGTAGGCACGGCCCGTGCGTGGTGAGTGGCAGCGACCGATCGTCGCACTGCATCCTGCGCGCGTCGGTTCGCGCGATACGCATACTGCTCTGGCTGCAGGTCCGCCTCGAAGATTGGTTCGAGCACCGGCACCACCGCCGTCTGCACCACCCGGTCCCGGATCGCTGAGTCCCTTGCGGACCCTTATCCATCGGAAGCTTCGGCTGCTTCGTTGCCTCCACCGCCGTTCCGATTGCTACCGGCTGGACGACCCTTGCCGGGTGGGACTTGCACCCACTGGGACCGTGCACCTTTGCACGGCGCACCGAGAAATCCGGGCTGGCGGGACGTCGAACTGCGCGCGACGAGGCGGCGGCCCACTACGATACGTTATAACATCCCGTCGTCATCTCACCCGAGACCGAAATCGTTTGAACGCGAAGGCCGTACCGTCCGCCGCGGGCGGGTCGCCGCCGGTTGCAGCGGCCTCCCGCCTGGACCTTTGCGCGGCGGCTTTTTCCACGCTGTGTCTCGTCCACTGCGCCGCCCTGCCACTGCTCGCCACCCTGCTGCCGCTGGCGGGCCAGCTCTCCGAGAACGAAACGGTGCATCGAGCCCTGGCGTTGCTGGCCGTACCCGCAAGTCTCGGCGCGATCGGCAAGGCTTGGCGGACCAAGGGGTCCGGGCGCTTCATCGCCGCGGCTCTGAGCGGACTCACCCTCCTGCTCGTGGCCGCGTTCGTCGAGGCCGCGTCGGCCCACGAGGAACCGACGACGATCGCCGGCGCGCTGCTGCTGGGCGGTGCGCATCTCTGGCGGTGGGCGCGACACCGCCACTCGGGCATGGCCCAGACCACCGCTCCGCTACGCGGATAGGAGCGGTGCTTCGACCCGACGCATGACGCTTGCGATCAACGTGACCGACCTTCGCTTCGCCCACGGAGCGCGCACGGTCGTGGACATCGGCCGGTGCCAGCTGGCGAGCGGGCAGAGCATGGCCGTGATCGGCCCCTCCGGGTGCGGCAAGACGACGTTCCTGCACCTGCTGGCGGGCCTGATCCGTCCCGGCTCCGGCGTGATCCGCGTCCTGGACCGCGACCTCTCGCAACTGCGCGGCAGTGAGCTGGACCGCTTCCGGGGACGGCACATCGGCCTCGTGTTCCAGCGCCTGCACCTGCTGCCGGCCCTGACCATTCATCAGAACGTGCTGCTCGCGCAACGCCTGGCGAGAGTCCCGCTGGATCGGACACGCGTCGAGGCCCTGTTCGACCGGCTCAACCTGACCGGCCTCGAAGGCTACAAGCCGTCGATGCTCAGCCAGGGGCAGGCACAGCGGGTCGCCATCGCCCGCGCCCTGGTGCACGGCCCCGAGCTGCTGATGGCCGACGAACCGACCTCGGCCCTCGACGACGGCCATGCGGTCGAGGCTCTCGCCCTGTTGCAGGAGTCGGCCCGGGCGGCGGGCGCCGCCCTGCTCGTCGTCACGCATGACCAGCGGGTGCGTGGACACCTCGAGCACGAGTTCGAGATGGTGACGCCGGCATGACGTGGCTCCGGCTCGCCCTGGCCAATCTCGGCCTGTCGCCGCTCACATCCGCCGTGAACGTCGTGCTGATGGGCCTTGGCACGGCAAGTATCGTCCTGCTGCTCCTCGCCGGATCCCAGCTCTCCGAAACGCTCTCCCGGGATGCGCGGGGCATCGATCTGGTGCTCGGCGCGCAGGGCAGCCCCACGCAGCTCGTGCTCTCGTCCGTGTACCACGCCGACATCCCGCCCGGGAACATCCCGCAGCGGGAGGCCGACCGCTGGGCCGGGGATCCCAGGGTCGGGACCGCCATCCCGCTCTCGCTGGGGGACAGCGTCCGCGGTTTCCGCATCGTGGGCACGACGGAAGCCTACGCCGCGCTCTACGGGGCCGACCTCGCGGCCGGCCGATTCTGGGACCGACCGATGGAAGCGGTCGTGGGGGCGGTCGTGGCGGAGTCCACCGGGCTCGACGTGGAATCCCGGTTCGCGGGCGCGCACGGCCTCGCGGCGACGAGCCACACACACGCGTCACGGCCCTATCGGGTGGTCGGCGTGCTCGAACCCACGGGAACCGTGCTGGATCGCCTGGTCCTGACGTCCCTGGAGAGCGTCTGGACTCTCCACGAGGACGACGGAGGCACAGCGCAACAGGACGAGCACGCCGACGACGAAGCTGACCATGACGAGCACGACCACGACGACGACGAAGCGGACCATGACGGGCATGAGCACGACGACGGCGACGAGGCGGACCACGACGAACACGACCACGCCGACGGCGACGAGGCGGTCGATGACGGGCATGACCACGATGCCGAGCACGCCCACGCGGACGCCGATCACGAGATCACCGCGATGCTGATCGGCTACCAGTCGCCGTTGGCGGCCATGACGCTGCCGCGCGAGGTGAACGCCGGAGGGGTCCTGCAGGCCGCATCGCCGGCGGTGGAGATCTCCCGTATCCTCCAGTTGGTGGGTATCGGGTTCGACGGGTTGCAGGCGTTCTCATGGGTGCTGATCCTCACCGCGGCGCTGTCGGTGTTCGCGGCCCTTTACGGTTCCCTTCGCGCGCGGCAGGTGGACCTGGCCATGCTGCGCTGTCTTGGCGCCACCCGTTGGGAACTGCTTACGGTCCTGATCCTGGAAGGTACCCTGCTGTCCGCATTCGGAGTGGTGCTGGGGTTCCTTGCCGGTCACGGGGTGATGGAGTTGCTCGGAGGGTGGCTTGCGAGCGCGCGCGGCGTCGCCCTGACCGGCTGGACATGGACGCCGGCCGAGACGATCCTCCTCATCGGCCTGTTCGCGGTGGGCGCCCTGGCAGCGGCGCTGCCCGCCGTCCAGGCGTACCGCACGGACGTTGCGGCAACGCTGGCGGAGGCGTGATGGCGTTTTGCTTGCCGGAATCGACGGTGCGCGCATGGGCGCGCGTCGCGGTCTGCGCCATCGCGGCGTTCGCTTACGGCCAGGCACCGGACGAAGGCGCCACGCCGCCACTCGACGGCCTGACCGCGGAGGAACTCGCGGCCGAGCCGCCGGCAGACTGGTCGGAGCCTGCTCCCGGATCGGCGAACATGCCCGTCAGCGCCGCCGAGGCGACCGACGTCCGGATCGAGGTGATAGGCGAGACCGGGTACCTGGACGAGCAGGGGCGGTACGTGGTCGATCTGCTCGAGAGAGATTACATCCAGCTCGCGCTCCTGCTCGAAACGGGAGCGGGCCGCCCGGTTCAGGGCGCGACGCCCACGCTCTCCATCGAGGGTACGAGCAGGTTGCTCAAGCCGGGCGAGGTTTCACAGCAGACCGCCACCGACGAGACGGGCTTCGTCGAGTTCGGCCTGATCGGCGGGGACATGAGTCTGGGCCGGGACCGCGTCAGCATCGTGTTCGGCACGGCAAGCGCCGAGATTCTCGTCAACGTCATCAGCCTGCGCGCCGCGGGATTCGCGATGCCTCCGGCAGTGGAAGACGGCCTGCCCTGGGAGGACCTGATGCGCGCCCGGGTCCAGTACCGTGACATGAAGCTCTTTGCCGACTTTCCCCCGGAGGTCGAGGACCTTGCCGGCGAGACGGTCAAGGTGTGGGGCTTCATGATGCCGCTGGAGGCGGACCTCGAGCAGAGTTGGTTTCTCCTCGCGTCCAACCCGCCGAGCTGCTTCTTCCACGTACCCGGAGGACCGGCAGGCACCGTGGAAGTGTTCGCCCGGGAAGGCATCGAGATGTCCTGGGACGCGGTGGTGCTCGAGGGGCGGTTCGAACCCCTGCAGGCGAGCGAGACCGGCGTGGTCTACCGGCTCCACGATGCTCGCGTGGTGACGCCCTGAGCGCGCTACCTCTCCGGCGCGTACCCCGCAGCGGGATCGACAGGCCATAGGGCGCCCGGGGCGCGCGCCCGCTCGAAGATCTCGACATGATGGGTGGTGAGCCCGGGCGGATCCGCCGTCACGATCGTCCCGGCGATGTCCTGGAAGCCGGCCCGAAAGTGGTTCGATGACTTGAGGGCCACGATCGGGTAGGCCGTCACGTCGATGCCCACCGCCAGGAACGGGCCGATGTCGAACGTCTGGCTGCGGTTCGACGCCACCACGATGTCGATCCCGTCCACCACCAGCCGCGCCATCGGCCCGAGGTTGAGCGACGCGCCCTTGACCATCGCGAGCATCTTCAGGCGGCCGTCGTGCAGGGCCTTGACGTAGGCCGTCAGTTCCAGGGGCGAGCCGTGCAGGTCGTCCGTCTTGCCGCCGAGACTGACATCGATGGTGCTGCCGACCCCGGCGTCGTGGGCTTGCCGGGCCACTTCCGGGTCCACCAGGAACGCGAAACAGGCTTTCTCGAGCCGCGCATCGAGCATCGCGCGCAGGAGGTGGGTCCCGTCGCCGGGCGTGCCGCCACCACAGTTGTCCGACGTCTCGTTGATGACGACGGGGTGTTCGGTCGCCGCGCAGGCGCGCTCGACCGCTTCCTCCGCCGAAAGGCTCTCGGGCCGGAAGGCGTCCCGCCGGCGCCAGAGCGACTCCGCCGCGCGGCGCGCGACGGTCCGTGCCCGTTCGCGGTCCCCTCGAACGGTAACCGCGACATGGCAACCGACATGCTCGATGTCGGTGTACGGAAAGCCGTGGAACCAGCTCACGTCGATCACGTCGTCCGGCGCCTCGGCCTCGAGCATCTCCTCCAGCATCGACTTGCCGACGCCGAGGAAGGTCGTCGTCGTCGGCAACAGCATCGGCACGGTCTCGATGTGCGTGACCGGGCGGAAGTTCTCCCGCAGCATCGCGTCGATCAGCCGGATCGCCTCGTCGACGCGCTCGTGGAAGTCGACATGCGGGTAGTGATGACACGCGAAGACCCCGTCGAGGGCGTCGGCCATCGCCTGGGTCACGTTGCCGTGCAGGTCGAACACGGCGGTGATCGGGACCGCTTCCCCGACGAGCGCCCGCACCGCCGAGGCGAGATCGGCCTCGAGGTCCTGCAGGTGCTCGACCACGCCCGCTCCGTGCAGGTCGAGAAAGACGGCATCGACCGGATGCGCCGCGGCGATCCCGGCGAGGATCTCCTGCTTGAAGGACTCGTACGCGTCGGACCGGATCGTGCCGGACGGCTGGGCGTCGACGATCAGGACGGGCACCACCTCGAATCCCAGCCGCTCGCACGCGCGCATGGCGCCGCCGGCGGCGCTCTCGGCATCCCGCTCGCACAGGATCGCGGCGCCGCGGCGCTGGTGGAACGCGGAGGCCGGGGTCGTGTCCCGACAGTAGGTGTTCGTCTCGTGGCGTATTCCCGCGATCGCGACTCGGGTCACTCGGTCCTCCTGCCCGGCCAAGGCTGCCGGATTAAATCAGGCTGGCGCGGAATGCACCACGCCGAAGCGAGGGTCCGGTCCACCGGGGACGTCTTCGAGCGCGTCCACAAGCGCATACTGCCTCCGGGTCATGAAGGGGTTCCAGGCGCTACGCCATGAGCCAGTATCGCGAATTGCCCGGGGGCGATCTCATCGAGGCGGGCCTTGCAGACCTGCGTCAGGGGGAGTTCACCGCCGAGGCACTGCTCATCGCCATCGGCGCGCCCCGCCTCCGCGGCGCCGGGATGGCGCTCCCGGCGGCGGCGGACGAGCGGGAGCATCCTGAGATGGCGCTGTACGAGTATCTGTGCCGGGAGGGGGGAGACGCCTATTCGCGGTACAACGCCTACATACGCCGGTTGGTCAGCTTCGAGCGGGCGCTGGACGCCACCCGCAAGCGTGGCGGGTGAATTCGGGACGGGCCACCGCAAGGGCGGCCCCGTTCACGGAACATCGGACGACGGGAGGGCAGCGACCGACGGCAGGTGTTCCATGGACGGTCAGTGTGGCTGGGCCGCGGGCGGAGCCGTCACCGAGCGCGCGAACTGCGTTCGCGTGCGCGGTGGCGGGCCGACCATGGGGCGCTACATGTTGGCTCTGGCGGCGTCTTCGCGGGATTGGGCGCGCTCGAAGCTCGGGCGCTGCTGGACGCGTTCCACGAGGTCCACGACGTTGGCGTAGTTCTGCACCTCGAAGCCGGCGGATGCCGCCGTCGTCATGAGCCAGCGCAGGTAGACGTCGACGATCGACCAGTCGGCGCCGTACCACCAGTCGTTGCCGTCGAGCCGCGCGTCGACCCGGGCGCAGACGCCGTGCAGGTAGTCGTGCCCCTTCGCCTGCACGCCGCTCGGATCGCCGTCCGTGAAGCGGATCGGCATCCGGATCTGGCGCACCATCGGATGTACGGTGGCGGAGCACCACACCAGGTCCGAGGCCTGCCGCGCACGCTCCGTGGGGCTCCCGACGTCCGGCAGCAGCTTCGCGTCCGGGGCGATGCCGTGGAGGAACATCAGGATCGAAGGGTTCTCCGTGAGGACCTCGTCGTCCACCGCCAGGGCGGGGACCTTGCCGTCCGGGTGCACGGCCAAGTATTCCGGGTGCTTCTGTTCACCCTTCCCGATGTTGATGAGCTGGTCGTCGTAATCGAGCCCCGCTTCCTCGAGCGCATTCATCGTCACGCCGGAGCAGGCGAACGGGCAGTGGTAGAGCTTCAGCTTCATGTCGGTTCCCTCTTCGTGAAGGGCCATTTCAACGGTTGCGCCGGAACATTTCCAGCAGGAAGCGGATGGTCGCGCCGATACCCGACATCTCCGGCACGTGCGGCGACGGCGGGTAGGCGCCCGGCCAGTCGAAGACGCCGGTCCGGAACGAGGGCCTCGCGAACGCGCGTTCCACGTAGGACCGCACCTTGCCGCGCGACGCGTCTTCCTCCCAGGCGCCGCCGATGCCGAGCCACTTCATCCGGAACAGGCTGACGGTCCACATCACGTCCGCCAGGGTGAACCGCTCGCCCAGGGCCCAGGGCCCGTCACGCGAGGCGAGTTGCGCCTCGAGCTTGCCGACGCGGGCATCCATCTCCCGTCCGAGCAGCGTGTCCACCCAGATCACGGACACCGGATGGTCCTCCGGGACCGCCTCCCGCCGCAGCGCGTCGATCACCCCGAGGCGGCGGAACAGATCCATGCTGCGCCCGTTGGTGATGTCCATCTTCGGGTGGCGGGTGGTCGTCGGGTTGCGCTCGACTCAGGATGGCGTCGATGCCGTGGTAGTCGAGCTCGAGGGCGAGCATCAGGCCGACGGGCCCGCCGCCGGCGATGAGTACCGGGGTCCGCTCCATGATCGCGAACCCTCAGCCCGGCGGCTGCATGCGCTCGCCCCACTGCACGCCGAGCAGGGACTGCACCGGCGACAGGCCAGGCGGCTGCGCGCTGTCGAACAGGTCGCCGTCGGTGAAGTGCTCCATGACGTTGCCGAACGGGTCGTGCCAGTAGTCGAACACCTGGCTGCCGAGGATGTGCTTGCCGATGCCCCAGTTGTGCGTGTAGCCGCCCGCCTCGAGGGCGTCGTGGCCGAGCATCAGGTCATCCCAGTCGTGCACCTCGAACGCGGCGTGCTGCATGCCCGTGCCCGGGGCCTGCAGGAGGAAGAGGGTGTGGTGGTCGACGGGCATGTCGCCGCGGTCGCAGCGCATGAAGGCGCCGATGACGTTGCTCTCGGGTCCCGCGTGGATGGCGTCGGAGGTCAGGAAGCCGAACCGCTCCTTGTACCACGCCTCGCTTTCGCGGAAGTCCTTGACGAACAGCACGCAGTGGCCGAGTCGCTTCACCTGCGAGGCGCGTGCCTCGAGGCGCACTGGCTCGCGCAGGCGTTGCCGGGCCGTACCCGTGTTGATGGGGGGGCGCTGTTGCGGTTCGCTCGACCCCGTGCGTTGCCAGCCCTGGATGGCCGTGACCTCGTTGCCGTTCGGATCCGTGAACCGTACGCGCCGCCCGCCGCCGGGGCGCGCGACCTCCTCGATCGGGGAGGCGCCCGGCATCCCCGCGAGGGCCTCGAGGTCTTCGGCGTTTTCGATCTCGAAACCCAAGCCCACGAAGCGGGGCTCGCCGGTCTCGGCGATGTGCTGGTACGGCGCGCCGTCGGTGCCGCGGCTGTAAAGCACCGCGCGGCGGTCCGCGTCGGTGTCCCGCGTCGAGGTCATGCCGAACCGGCCGAGGAACTCGGCCATCCGGTCGAGGTCGTCCACCGCGATGTGCACGTAGGCGATGTCGATGGCCTTTGCCGTCATGGGCTACTCCTGGCGTCACCGTTAAATTTGTCTGAAAGCATAATATCTTGCCCGGGCCTTGGACGGCGCTTTTCCGCGGGAGACGCCGGTGTCCTGGCGGCACGGGACGGGAAGCCCGTCCCATACAATGCCGGCATGAGCGAGCAGGTCTCCCAACGCCGCCGCAAGCTCTCGCGCCCGGCGAAGCTCGCGTTCGCGTCCGGCTCCCTGGAAGAGGCGATGGTCGGCGCCGCGGGCATCGCGACGATGCTCTACTACAACCAGGTGCTCGGCGTCTCGCCGGCGCTCTGCGGCACGGCGTTCCTGATCGCGAGCATCGTCGACGCAGTGTCGGACCCCATGATCGGCGCACTCTCGGACAGCGTGCGCACGCGCTGGGGCCGGCGCCATCCGTTCATGTTCCTGGCGGCGCTGCCGTTGGGCATCAGCTTCTACTGTCTCTACCAGCCGCCGATGCTGTCCGAGTTCGGCCTCTTCGTCTGGTTCACCGCCTTCTTCGTGCTGCTGCGCATCGCGAAGACCTTCTACACCGTCCCGCACGCCGCCCTCGGCGCGGAGTTGACGGACGACTACGACGAGCGCACCTCGATCTTCGCCTGGAACTGGGTGGTCATGAACATCGGCAGCATCGCGCTGACCGCGTTCGTGCTCATGGTGATCTTCCCGACCACCGACGAGTACGACAACGGCCTGCTGAACCCCGGGCGTTACCAGTGGCTCGCCGTGTTCGGCGGGGTGTTCGTCACGGCGATGGTCCTGATCTGCACGCTGACCACGGCCAACCAGATCCCGCACCTGCACCAGCAGCTCGAGGCCTTGCCGGACGAGGCGCGCGAGCGGATGCGCCGCTTCTTCCGCGACCTGATGGAGAACCTGGGCGGGCTCTTCCGCAACCGGTCCTACGTCTCCATGTTCGCCTGCTGGCTCGTGCTGTCGATCACGGGCGGCATCAAGGGGGTGGTGGTCACCTACGCCTTCATCTATGCCTTCGAGTTCACGTCCGAGGAGATCACCCTGCAGCAGGTGGTGCGGGTGCCCGGCGCCTTCCTCGGCATCCTGCTCTGCGCCTGGCTCACCCGCCTGATCGACAAGAAGTACAGCGTGATCGCGCTCTGCTACAGCGCCGGGTTCCTGGTCGGCCTGCCGTTCTGCCTGCGGCTTGTCGGCTGGCTCCCAGAGAACGGCACGCTGGCCCTGCTCGTCGCCTTCTTCAGCATCTGGGTGATCGGCTACATCCCGTTCCAGTCCGTCTCGATCGTCATCGACTCGTGTCTCTCCGACATCGCGGACGAGCACGAACTCGCGACGGGCCACCGCGCCGAGGGCATGATCTTCGCGATGCGCACGTTCGGCGCGAAGATGACCCAAGGCTTCGGCGGGCTGTTCGCGGGCTTCGGCCTCGCCATCATCGGGTTCCCGGACCGGGCCGACGTGGCAACGCTCGACCCCGGGGTCGTCGACGGCCTGCTCTTCATGATCGGGCCGCTTTACTGGATCATCGTGGGCGGCGGCCTCGGGCTCGCGTTCCTGTACAACATAGACCGGGAGCGGCATGCGCAGATACTGCGGGGCCTCGAGGCGCGGCGGGCCGCGTGAAGAGAGGGGCGAGAGGATCCATGCTGAAGATCTTTGGCGTTCCCAACTCCCAGCCGGTACGCGCGGTCGTCTGGACCTGCCTGATGCACGAGTTGCCGTTCGACTTCGTGATGACCAGCCAGAACCGGGACGCGAAGACGCCGGAGTTCCTGGGCTCCGTGAACCCGCGCGGGACCATCCCGGCGATCGACGACGAGGGCACCGTGCTCTGGGAGAGCCACGCGATCCTCATCTACCTGTGCGAGAAGCATGGGTGGACGGACGTCTGGCCAACCGACCTCGCGCGACGCGCGCGGGTGAACCAGTACCTTCACTTCCACCACCGCAACACGCGGGAAGTGGTCATCCAGTGGAGCCGCGCCATCTGGCCGGCGCTGTTCGGCGTCGAGGACCCCGACGAGCGCTGGCTCGCGCGCAACACCTTCCCCGGGTTGCAGAACAACGCGGACGTGGTGGCGAACACGCTGCGGATCGTCGACGGCATGCTCGGCGACAACGCCTTCCTCGCCGGCCCCGCCGCGACATTGGCCGACATCAGCGCCTACGAGGAGCTCGGACAGAACCAGGCGAAGTACGCGAACTGCACCGATTACGGCCCCCACGCCAACATCCGGCGCTGGCTCGTCGACATGGAGCGCCTGCCGTACCACGAAGAGGCGCACGCCATCTGGCGCCTGGTCGGAGACCTCGGCCGGCTGAGCGGCGGCATGCCGCGGATCGCGAAGGCGAACAAGGAGGCCGCCCGCATCGTTCGGGAAGCGGTGGCGGCGTTTACCCAAGCAGCATAGAGGGGAAGTGGCGATGCAGGGAACGACCAGACGAATCCTGGGCTGGCTGGCGCTTGCCGTGCTGGCGACCGGCGCCCCGATACAGGCCGAGGAGGTCCGACCCGGCGTGCTGCGTACCCCCGATGTCCGCTTCGACAACCTCGAGGGCTGGCCCTACGCGCCGAACTACCTGCAGGTCGGCGACATCCGCCTGCACTATGTGGACGAGGGCCCCCGGGACAGCGAAACGCTGCTCCTCATCCACGGCGAGCCTACCTGGGCCTACCTCTTCCGCAAGATGATCCCGGTTTTTCACCGACGCCGGGTACCGCGTCGTCGTCCCGGACCTCGTCGGCTTCGGCCGTTCCGACAAGTTCGCCGACGAGGACGCCTACAGCTACCCGATGCAGGTCGACTACATGCTGGAACTGGTGCGCGCCCTCGACCTCACCGACGTCACCTTCTTCGGCCAGGACTGGGGCGGGCTCATCGGCCTGCGCGTGGTCACCGCGGAGCCCGACCGGTTCGCGCGCGTCGTGGTCTCCAACACCGCCATGCCGTCGGCGAGCGGCCTGCAGGGCTGGATCGGCTATCCGCTCTTCAAGTTCGCCGTCTGGCGGGAAGGCGCCATGACTCTCGACGAACTTCGGTCGAACCTCACGTTCCCCCGCTGGGTGGCTTACAGCTACCACGTGGAGGACCTGCCCATCGGAGATCTCATGGGCTTCATGGGCGGAAGCGAAAGCCTCCGGACCGCTTACGAGGCGCCGTTCCCCGACCAGCGCTACAAGGCCGCCGCGCAGATCATGCCGTACCTCGTCCCGTCGCAACTGCGCGAGAACGAAACGGCGTGGGGAGTGTTCGAGAACTGGGACAAGCCTTTCCTCGTGGCCTTCACGGACTCCGACCCCATCACGCGCGGCGGGGAACGGGTGTTTCTCGCGCGCGTGCCCGACCCGCGGAACGTGACGATCCGGGGCGCCGCCCACTTCGTGCAGGAAGACGCGGGGCCCGAGCTTGCCGCCCTCATGGTCGACTTCATGCAGGGCAGGGAGCTGCCCGACGAGATCGAGGTCCGCGTCGCGGACGACCGGTAGGAGCGCCGGAACCAGGCACCACGGATGAACGCCATCGAGACCCGCGTGCTGATCGTCGGGGCCGGCCCCGTCGGCCTGATCACCGGGCTGTTGCTCGACCGCCTGGGGGTCGACTTCCTGATCGTCGAGCGCCGCCCAGGCCTGCACCAGGCGCCCCAGGCGCACGTCATCTCGAGCCGGACCCTGGAGATCTGCCGCACCGTGGGCATCGACCCCATGGCGATCCACGCCGCCGGTCCCGCCCTCGAGGACATCCGCACCGTCCGCTGGGTCGACCGCCTGGTGGGACGCGATCTCGGCGTGTTCACCATGGGTAGCGACCCGGAGGAGGTGATGCGCATGGTCACGCAGAGCCCCTCGCCCACCGCCAACCTGAGCCAGGACCGGTTCGAGAAGATTCTCCTCGAGCGCCTCGCGGCGACGGCGGGACGCGGCAGGATGCTGTTCGAGCACGCCTGGGAAGGCTACTCGGAGGCGGACGGGCGGTACCGGTCCCGGGTGCACACGCCGGACGGTCCGGCAGAAGTCGTCTCGCGCTACGTGGTCGGTGCGGACGGCGCCGGCAGCCGCGTGCGGAAGGCCGCCGGCATCGACATGGTCGGCCCGGACAACCTGCAGACGTTCATGAACGTCCACTTCTCCGCCGACCTGCGGGAGCCCCTCGCCGGCCGGGAAGGCCTGCTCTACTGGGTGATGGACAAGGAGGTCGAGGGCACGTTCATCGCCCACGACATCGAGCGCAACTGGATCTTCATGAAGACGGTGGACGCGTCCGAGTCCCTCGACCCCATCGACGAAGCCAAGTTCGCCGGGCTCCTGCGCCAGGCCATCGGCGCCGACCTGCCGGTCACGATCCACAGCATGAACGCGTGGCGGATGACCGCCCAGATCGCGTCGGCCTTCCGCCGGGACGGGGTGTTCCTCGTCGGCGACGCCGCGCACCGCTTCCCGCCGACCGGCGGCATCGGCATGAACACCGGTTTCCAGGATGCGCACAACCTGGCGTGGAAGATCGCCATGGTGGAGGCCGGCGCGGACCCGGGCCTGCTCGACACCTTCGAGCCGGAGCGCAAGCCGGTCGCCGAGGCGAACTCCGGGCAGAGCGTGACGAACGCGATGAAGATGATGGAGGTCGCCTCCCTGCTCGACGTGGACGGGGACCAACGCATCACCCTCCCCGACCTCGATGCGGCGCTCGCGGACGCGGACCGCCTCGCCGCCGTGCAACGCGCCATCGACGCGCAGGCCGCGCACTTCAACATGTCCGGGCTGGACCTCGGGGTCTGCTACACGGGCGCCGGCGTCATCGGCGACGGCCCGCCGCCCGCGTCAGAGGATCCGGTGTCGAAGTACGTCCCTTCCACGACCCCCGGGGCACGCCTTCCCCACGCCTTGCTGCAACGCGACGGGACGCCCCTGTCGACGCTGGACCTCGTGCCCTCCAACCGGTTTCTCGTGCTGGCCCGCGAGTACGCCCCCGACATGCTCGAGGCCGCGGTCCGGGAACTCGCCGGGCGTGGCGTGCCGATTCAGATGCAGCGCGTCGGCCCGCGCGGAGACACCGTACCGGCCGACGACCGGTTCGCCGCGCTGTTTCCGGAGGGAAAGGTCCTGCTGGTGCGGCCCGACGGGCACATCGCGGCGCGACTGGAGTCCGGTCGGGCGGCCCGGGAACTGCCCGCCGCCATGGACCGTCTGCTGCCTCGCGGTGCGTAGCGGACGGAACCGGGTCAGGCCAGGCCCAGAAAGACCGCGATCGCCCGATTGAGCCTGACGACATCGGGCGCGGACAAGCGACCGACGCGTTCGCCGAGCCGCGTCTTCGGAACCGTGGTGATCTTGTCCACCATGAGTCGCAAGGTCGTTCGCAAACCGTTCTGGCCGTCCGGCTTGGTGGCCAAGCGGAACAAGGGCGCATCCGTCGCGTCCGTCGTGAACGCGCAGACGGTCACCGACGAAGTCGCGTCAAACCGGTCGTCCTGAACGATCACCGCCGGCCTGGGTTTGCCGACGTAGCCGCCACCGGACAACGTCCAGACCTCGCCGCGCTTCATCTCTGGGCATGCCAGGTCATCCCGGGTCATCCCGCAAATCGTCCGATACGGCGTCGACGAAGGCCTGGTCCCGATCGGCTTCCGGGCTCCGTGCGACTGCCAGCGACTGGAGATGCGCTTCGGCGCGAAAAGCCGGCGACCGCGTGTCCGGCACCCAGATCTGAATCGGCCGCATGCCGGCGGCACGCATACGGACCCGGTAGCTCCGCACCCGTTCGCGGACTTCGTGGGGACCCGACGACGGGTCCTTGCTCGCCATCTCTGCCCTGCTCCGCCCCGGTACCCGTGTTACATGTAACGTAGCGGGGCCGGCCGATCATTGTCAAACTCCGCCCCCAAACCGGTCACTCGATGGGCGACAGCAGTTCCAGCGCGGTAACCAACTGCCGCACGCCGTGCGATCCGGTCTCGTTGAAGACGTTCCCCCCCTCAGCCCAGCGGTGCAGCGATCCGATGTCGAGCCTGGCGCATTGCGGCCGCACGCTCCAGGTGACGCGTGCCGGCGAACAGTGGCTCTGGTCGTAGGACGGTCCGGTCGTCGAGCCGCGGAACACGACGGGCTCGCCCGTCGTCGACGGAATCGACTTCGCCTGGTGGCGCCCGTCGACCACGTTGCCGCCGTACGTCATCGTGCCGAAATCGAGGGCGTCCGGGTCGTTGACCACGAGGAACACCTGGGTCTCCACCCGCAGCAGTGGCGCGTCACAGCCTTCCGGGACGCACGCCCCCAGCCCTTCGCCCGGTGTCGCGGCACAGGAGGTGTGGACCCAGTGCACTTCGATCGTGTCGCCCGGCGTAACGCCCGCGTAGGCGCCAGGCGCCGGCGCAAGCTCCGCCTCGCCGAGATCCGGCGTCCCGTTGCAGGCGAAGCCGCCGTCGGTGGCGGCGCTGACGAAGATGCCGAACCCCGGCCCCTTGTGTTCGGCGTTGGTGTGCGTGTGGATGTTGCAGAGGTTCATCTCCCCGGGCGCCGGCGCGAACGGGAACTGCTCGGTGTTCAGGCCCGTTGCGCTGCCGATGTCGCGGGGCGTCTGCGGCCCCATGTCCACGCAAAGCTCCGCGCCGGCGTCGCCGGACGTGTCCCCTTGCGGCGCATCCGCCGCCGCCGCGCCCAGACCGCCGGCCAGCACGGCCAACCCCACACCCGATCGATAGGGAAACTTCATGGAGCGTCTCCTGTTGCCGCCAATCCCGACGGCGTCATGATCGCGCAAAGTGCCGGGGTCGAGTAGCCCTGATCCCTGCCTCCGCGTTGTACCATCCGGCGCTTTTTTGGCAGGGCCTGGTCCATGGGTCGGTTTGCCCGCGCGCTGGCGGAGTTCCGCACGCTCGGCGCGCTCGCGCTGCCCATCGTCGTCACGCAGCTTGCGCAGATGGGGATGGGCGTCGCGGACGCCATCATGGCCGGCCGCGTGAGTGCGACGGACCTCGCCGGCGTCGCCCTGGGCGGCAACCTCTACTGGCCGCTGATGCTGCTGATGTCCGGCATCGTGATGGCCGTGACGCCATCGGTGTCGCAACTGCGCGGCGCGGGCCAGGTCGGCGCCAGCGGCGCCGTCGTGCGGCAGGCGCTCTGGATCGGCGTCTTCGGGGGGATCGCGCTGGTCGTGCTCCTGCGGAACGTGGAGCCGGCGTATCGTCTGCTCGGCGTGGACGAGCGGGCCATTCCGGTGGCCTCCGAGTA
Organism: Pseudomonadales bacterium; assembly: GCA_022825925.1. Classification (GTDB taxonomy): domain Bacteria; phylum Pseudomonadota; class Gammaproteobacteria; order Pseudomonadales; family Azotimanducaceae; genus VXNE01. The sequence goes on from JAJDVW010000076.1 coordinate 20,253, forward strand.
CGTCCGCGCGGCGAGCCTCGGCCTCCCGCCCATGCTCGCCTTCGCCGCGCTGCGCTGCCTGTGCGAGGGCATGTCGTGGACACGGCCCGCGATGTTCGTCGGGCTCAGCATGCTGGCGCTGAAGGTGCCGCTCAACTGGCTGTTCATCTACGGCAACGCGACCCTCGGCGTTCCAGCGATGGGCGGCGTGGGCTGCGGCTGGGCCACGGCCATCGTCATGGCCTACGCGTTCGTCGCCATGGTCGTGGTGGTGTCGGTCTCGAGGGTGCGCGCATCCGGCGTGTTCGCCGCGTTTTCCTGGCCGGACGGTCGGGAGATCGGGCGCATTCTGCGGCTGGGGCTGCCGATCGGGCTCGCGCTCTTCGCGGAGACGGCCTTCTTCGCCGTGGCGACGCTGTTGATCGGGCGCCTCGGGGTGGAGACCGTGGCCGCGCACCAGGTCGCCTTCAACATCGTCGGTGTCTCGTTCATGGTCCCGTTGTCGCTCGGCATGGCAGCGACGATCCGCGTCGGCTTCCACGTCGGCGCGGAGCGCCTTCTTGACGCGAGACGGTCGGCCTGGGTGGCCACCGCGACGACGGCCGCCTGGGGCATCACGTTCTCGACCGTACTCCTCGTCTGGCGCCACGACCTGGTGGCGCTCTACACGGAGGAAGCGGAGGTCATTCGGCTCGCGGCGGGACTGCTGCTGATCGGGGCGCTGTTCCAGGTGTTCGACAGTACGCAGGCCACCGTGATGGGCGCGTTGCGCGGCTACAAGGACACGCGGGCCCCGATGATGATCGCGCTCGTTGCGTACTGGGTGATCGGCCTGCCGGCCGGCGCGACCCTGTGTTTCGGGTTCGCGGGAGTCGAAGCCATCGGCATCGACGGCATCTGGTGGGGGCTCGTCACGGGTCTGGCGGTCGTCGCGCTGGCGTTGTTCGCCCGCCTGGCGCTGATTTCAGGCGATCCCGCCCGGGTCGCGCATCTGCGGTTGCGTTGATCCGGCGTGCTCGGCGGACTCGGAGACGGGCGTCACCGGTCTTGCCTGAACCCACCCGCGGAGAGGAACCGCTTCTCGTAGATCCAGGCGATCTCCCTTCCGTCCCAGACGAAGCACAGGTGCCGCGTCCGCCGGACCCTCGAGAGCAGCTTCGGGCGGAAGACCGCGGCACACTCGCCACCGGGGTGTCGAACGCTGTCGTAGGCGATACCCTGCGATCCGTCCTCCCGCAGCCCCGCGGCGAGCCGCCTGCCGGCGGTGTGGTCGTGCGCGGCATGGACCTCCGGGTAGTCCGATCGCCGACCCCTGAGGTCATGCAGGTCCCCCGCGAGGTCTACGCCGTACGCCTTCATGTCGACCTCGATCGCTCCCTGCCGCGTGGCTCCGAGGAAACCCTCGCGGTGGTGCTTCGACTCCGCGACAGCGGTCTCGAGTGCCCAACCCGCGTAAAACACCCCGTACGAACCATCGCTGAACCGGCTGCCCTCCGGGTTGACGTGGGTGAAGGCGGCCATGACGACGCTCGTCCCGGGACCGCTGACCCGCTCGTCCGGGGCGACGAGATGCAACGCCCCGACTTCCGTTCTCGCGCGCGGATTGGTGAGCGCCTCGACTTCCAGCACGGCGTCGAGGTCCGCCGGGTTCACCACCCTCTCGAAGAGCGGGACCGGAGGAAACCGGCTCGGCAGGACGCGCCAGCAGGGCCGCCAATCGAGCCGCGAGACCCCGACGGTCAAGCGCTGCCGCCGGTCTGCGCGTCCAGGTACTGCCGCACCATGTAGAGGTCCGAGACCTGCCCGGACAGCATCCGGTCCAGCGCGGACGTGCCACCGAACGGATGCGCCGCATTCGGGCGTTTCACCCACGCATCCGCCGCCTCCGGATCGGGCAGGAGCACCTGAAGCGCTCCGTAGATGCCCAGGATGTAGGAGATACGCTCGAGCGTGTCCTTCGGGAGGACGGAGCCGCTCTTCTTCCACTTGAAGAACGTGGACCGCGCGGTCACGCCCAGCAGGATCATCTGCTGGTCGACCGAGAGGCCCCACAGGTCCGCGATGCGGAGGAATGCGCCAAGCGCCGGACCCGAGAGACGCCTTCGATCCAGATCCGTCCCGGCCTGTGGTTGCGCTGCCACCGAAGAGTCCATTTGTCCCCTGTTTGGGATTTATAGTCCAATTTGAGACCTTCGGCAAATGGCCAGCGGCGCCTTACTTGCTCCCAACGACCGTAGCCTGCTCCTCCTTGACCTTCACCAGCATGACCGCACCGATGATCATCAGCGAGGCCAGGGAGGCGAAGCCGATCCTCTGCGACTCGAACAGGTCGGTGGCCGTCGCCACCATCAGCGGCGCAAGAAAGGCGGTCACCGTCGAGGACAGCGCGAACAGCCCGAAGAACTGGGTCGCCATCTCGGGCGGCGAGATCCGGGCCATCAAGGTTCGCGATGCCGACAGGCCCGTCACGAAGAACAGCGCGAAGACCTGATTCGTGCCGAAGTAGAAGATCTCGGGCAGCGTCGCAAAGTACGGCGAAGCCCAAACGGGCTCCGACCCCACCTCGAACACGTACAGGATGGTGTCGGGCTGCACCGACACGAGCGTCAGCAACACGACGGAGGCGGTGCCCACCGCGATCTGGAGCGTGCGCTTCGAGCCGAGATAGTCATCGAGACGGCCGCCGATGTAGGCGCCGACCATCGCGGAGGCGCTGGTGCACAGTCCGAACATCAGCATCGTGGTCGTATCCCAGCCGAACGTCCCCGCGGCATAGATGCCGCCGAACGTCAGCACGCCGGCCATCCCGTCGATGAAGAACATGCGGGCGAGCAGGTAGCGGGCGATGTTGGCGTAGTGCCGGACGTGTCTCAGCGTCTGCATCACGTCCCGTACGCCCGCTTTCGCCAGTTGCCACATGGGTAACGACGAGGCCTTGCCGTCCGGCGTGAACAGCAGGACCGGCAACATGAACACGACCATCCATGCACCGGAGATCGGGCCGACGATGCGATCGTGTTCGTGGTCGGCCTGGTCTATGCCGAACAGCGGGGCTTCCGGCAGGAACGCCCAGGGCTGCGTCCCGGGCATGGCGAAGGCGAACAGGACGAACATCATGAGCACCAGTCCGCCGACGTTGCCCAACGCGAACGCCACCCCGGAGATCTGCCCGACCCGGTTCACGGGCGCGATCGACGGCAGCATCGCGTTGTGGAAGACCTCCGTGACCGTGAAGCAGATCTTGATCGCGAACAGGACCAGCACCGACACGCCCAGGCTCAGACCCCGTTCCTCGGGTTCTATGAACCACAGGCACAGGGCCCCCGCGGTCATCACGGCGACCATCGCGACCAGCCAGGGCTTGCGTCTGCCGTCCTTGTCCGCGATGGCGCCCAGGAAGGGCACCGTGAGCGCCAGGACGAATCCCGCGGTGGCCGTGATGTATCCGATCAGGGCCTGACCCCTGACCGGATCGCCGACCACCGTGCTGCTGAAGTACGGGTAGAAGATCCAGATGATGACCAGGATGTAGTACGGGTCGCGGGCGGCCTGGCCGAAGGTCCAGCTGAAGTAGCCGAGGGGGGACGCCGCCGGCGTACCCGCCAGCGACAGGGTTCGAGTGGTCATGGGTTCTTCCGCTTCCCGATAAATCAACCAGCGACCGCCGGGACCAACCGCGCGATCGTCCATCCGGCGGCATGCTCGAGCAGCAGGTAGACCAGCCCGTCCACGCCCACCTCGACGTCCCGCACGCGCGCGAGGTCCTCGATCAGGGTCTCCTTCTCGACGAACCGGTCGCCGTCGATCCGCACGCGGAAGAGGTCCGCCGCCCGCAGGGACCCTACCAGCATTTGGCCGCGCCAGGCCGGAAACGCGTCCCCCTCGTAGAACACGAAGCTCGAGACGGCGGGAGCGGGCGTGAGATCCACGACCGGCTGCTCGATATCGGCGAGATCCGCCTGGAAATCTACTCGATCGCACCGCTGCCCGATGGCGGGTTCCTCTTGACCGAAAAGCGGCGGGGCGTGCGCATCGTCTCTGCCGACGGTGTGGTCCCCGACGCCGGCGACCGCCAGGCCGCCGATGAGCAGCGGCGTGATGGGCCCCGTCGTCCTGAGCGGCATGGCTAGGGCTTCAACGAAACCACCCGTTCGTTGGCCAAGGCCGCGGCATAGGCGATGGCGGCTCGGACGGCATCGCGCGAGACCGATGGGTAACTGCGGGTGATTGCCTCCGAGTCGAGGCCGGAAGCGAGATTGTCCAAGACCGTGCTCACGAGGACTCGCGTACCGGCGATGCATGCCTTCCCGTGACAGACCTCCGGATCCACCGTGATGTGCTCGCGCCAATCCATGGTTACGCTCCTCTCGACACTCGCGTCAAGCGTACTCTCTTCGTGAGACGACGGTCGGCGGCGGCGGTCGATCAGCGAGGACCACGCCGTCAACCCGCGCCCGCCGGCGCCAACCGCACGATCCGCCCCCCGGAGGCGTGCTCGAGCAGCAGGTACACCAGCCCGTCCGCGCCCACTTCGACGTCACGAATCCGCGCCAGGTCGGTGATCAGCGTCTCCCTGTGGACCAGCCGGTCGCCGTCCAACTCCACCCGGTACAGCTCCGTTGCCTTCAGCGTGCCGACGAGCATCTGGTTGCGCCAGGCGGGGAAGGCGTCGCCTTCGTAGAACACGAAACTCGACACGGCGGGCGACGGCGTGAGGTCGACCACCGGCTGCTCGATGTCCGCGAGGTCGAACGTGATGCCGAGCTCCTTGCCGTATTCCACCGGCGTCCCGTCGTAGTCGACCCCCTTCGAGGTGAGCGGCCATCCGTAGTTGCGGCCGGGCAGCAGCAGGTTGATCTCGTCGCCGCCGCGCGGGCCCATCTCCGTGCTCCACACCCGCCCCGTCCGGTGATCGCACTCGAGGCCCTGCGGGCTCCGGTGCCCGTACGTCCAGGCGGTTGGCTGGGCCTCCGCGTCATCGAGGAACGGGTTGTCGGCCGGGACGCTCCCGTCGTCATGCACGCGGTGGATCTTCCCGTACGGCTCGCCGAGGTCCTGGATGCCGTAGTAGTTCACCGGGCCCTTCATGCCGACGCTGATGTACAGGCGCCGCGCGTCGTCGAAGCAGAGGCGCCCCCCGGCGGCCATGTCCGGCATGGCCGAGTAGTCCTCGACCGGCGCGCTCCAGACCGTCTCCTCGTCGACCCAGCGGCCGTCGTCGATGCGTCCCCGGACGACCTTGTTCATCGACACCGGGCCGTCGACGGCATTGCAGTCGTCGCAGCGGTCGCCGAAGTGCAGGTAGACCCACCCGTTGTCCGCGTAGTCGGGATGCGCCGCGACCTCCATCATCCAGCCCGTGCCGAACTCGAGGGCCACCAGCGGTACGGTGAAGGCGTCCGCGTGCGCCGCCGGCGTGCCTTCGACGAGCGGCGACGGCTCGCCGTCGGCGGAGACGAGACGCAGACCCCGCTTCTTCTCCGTCACCAGGAACCGCCCGTCGGGGAGCGGCGAGATGGAATAGGGCAGCGGGTCCAGCCCCTCGGCGAAGGTCTCGATCCGGAAGTCGTGCAACTCGCTGCGGACCGTGCCCTCCGGGATCTCGAGGGCCATCCCCACCCTGAAGTCCCGGCCGAGATCGGAGCGCCGCTCCGAGATGTAGATCGCGAGCTTGCGAATCTCCGTCTCGGGCAGGATGTCGGCCCAGCCCGGCATCCCCCGCGCCGGGAAGCCGTTGGCGATGCTCGCGCCGATCTCCTCGACGGTCTCCCCGTGCACGAACTCGACGCCGACCAGCGGCGTCCCAAGCCCGGTCCCCTCCATGTGCTCGCCGTGACAGGCGCTGCAGTTCTCCACGTAGGCGACGGCCAGGGGCTCGTGGGTGACGCTCTCGTAGTAGAGGTAGGCGACGACGCCGATGACGACCAGCACGACGCCGCCGATGGCGAGGAGGGTGATGCCGAGAATGCGGCGGGCGGTCATTCCGGCGGGCGGCCTCTACGCAACACCAGTTCTGGATGTCGCGATAGCCGGCGCACCAGTAATCCGCCGACGGCAACGTCCTCGATCACGAGATGCGTACCTGCATGCCCAACGCCCGCGTGATCCGCATCACGGTTGCAAACGTCGGATTGCCGTCCGCCGACAGAGCCTTGTAGAGCCCCTCGCGGCTCATGCCCGTCTCGCGCGCGAGTCCAGCCATGTTGCCCGCACGCGCCACGTCGTTCAGCGCCGCCCGGATGAGGCTGCCGTCACCCGGGTCCTCGTCAGCGCACGCCTGGACGTAGAGCCGCGCGTCCTCGGGGGTGCGCAGATGGTCGGCTGCATCCCACTTGGTGAAAGTCTCCGTCATGTCTGCCTCCAGGCCTTCGCCAAACGCCCGGCGCGCTCCAGGTCCCGCTGCTGGGTGCCCTTGTCGCCGCCGCACAGCAGGACTACCGCGTTCCCATCGCGCAGGCAATAGAGCCGGTAGCCGGGTAGCCGGGGCCGTGGTGCACGCGCATCTCGAACAGACCTTCACCCACCGCCTTGACGTCCCCCACGTTGCCAAGGGACACGTTGCGCAGACGCGCGTTGATCCGCGCTACCGCACCACGGTCTCGCAGGCCGCGGATCCAGCGCCTGAACGTCGCGCTCTCGATCACGTCGACCATCCCGAGGAATGTTAACTGTGGTTGACAATTTCGGTCAAACGCAGGAGACGTAGATCGTGCTCGCTCGACGGCTTGCGCCACATGATCGTGATACCATCGTCAAGTGACGACGTGCTTCGGAGGAGCCGATGAACCTGCAAGCCTATGCCGATCCCAGGGGCCTGCCTTCGGGTCAGTCCGCTCGGGTGGCCCGACTCCTTGGCATACGGGAGCCGGATGTGGTCGGTGACCTCCAGCTTGCGAGGCGCCTCGCCGACGGCCTGCATCCGGCAGCCGTCTCCGCCCTGGAGGATGTGCTCGGCAGAAAGCTGGTGATCGGTCCAATCATTCCCGAAGCCACGCTGCGCAGGGCTCGCAAGGCCGGCAAGCTCCTGTCCAGAACCCACAGCGAACGACTCTACGACATCGGGCGGGTGCTCGATGCCATCAGCCTTGTCTACCACGGAGACCGGCAGGGCATCGAGACGTTTCTCAATCGCCCGCACCCGCTCCTGGACGACGAAACGCCCTTCGATGTCGCGAGATCGAGTTCAGCCGGCACCGAAGCGGTCCTGAACCTGCTGCGGCGTCTTGAAGCCAGTGTTGCCGTCTAATGACCACTCGGGTCCTCCGGGACGCGACTCGGGCCTATCGCATAGGTGACCGCGACGGCCGGTTTCCTGTCTGGAGCGCCGAAGGGGCTCGGCAGGTCGCCGCAAGGTGGCACGACCTTGGCGAGGACGTGATTTACGCCTCGGAACGTTACTCCACCGCCCTGCTCGAGAAACTCGTCTACTGCAACGGCGTGCTTCCTCCGAACCAGCACTTCGTCGAAGTCTCGATACCGGAAGGGGTGAGCTACGAGGTTGTCACCAAGGACTCCCTCCCCGACTGGTCCCACCCCGGTTGTACGTCCGCCCGCGCCTTCGGCAGCGCGTGGTACCAGGAGTCGCGAAGCGCGATCCTGTTCGTACCCTCCGTGGTTGCGCGCATGGAGCGGAACATCATCCTCAACGCCAGGCACCCGGACTGGGTGTCCAAGCGCATTAATGTGGGCCTTGAGCAGCCCGTGTACTGGGACCAACGACTGTTCCTGGGGTCGCCGTAGCGAAGCGATCCCGACCGCTCAGAAATCCAGCGGCAGCCCGTGTTCGGCGAGCACCCGGTCGCGTTGCTCGATGAGGATCGGGTCCACGTCGCCAAGCTCGGTCGCAACGGCTTCGTACATGTCCCGCAGACCCTCGGGCGTCGGGCATACCGCTTCCGGGAACAGCCGCACGACCTGCGAGAAGTAGACCCAGTAGATGTCCACGGCGCTGAGCGCGTCGCCGACGATGTAACGGCGGCCGGCGTCGCGCTGGGCGTGGAGCTGGGCGGTCAGCCGGTCCAGCACCGGCCTGGCGCGTTCGACGGCCCCGGCGGCCGCCGCCTCGCTGTAGCCGTACTGGTCGTACATCGGATTCCGGAGGCGCGCCCGAGCGACACGTTCCGGACCGCCGCGCCCGAGCATGACGAGCCGCATGTCCCAGATGAAGCCGTTCTCGCCGATCAGCTCGTTCGAGAGACCCACCATCAACATGCGATCGTCCCGGTCCGGCGGCACGAGGGAAGGGCCGGAGCCCAGGCGCTCCGCGAGGTTCAGGATCTCGAGCCAGCCCGCGCGCGGCGCCTCGTCGTTGTACACCGCCACCGGTGCGTTCCGGTGGCCGGTCCACGCCACGAGGTCCTCGTTCTGGGCGCCCCCCACCTGCAGCACCGGCACGTAGGGCACGCCGTGGTGATCGAGGATCGCGCGGGCGGACATGCTGTAGGGCGCCGGCGCATGGGCCGTGAGCGCCAGGCGCAGGCCGTCCATTTCGCGCGCTACGGCCGGCTCGATGTAGTTCATGGGTCCTCCAGGTGTGGAAACAGAGAAGCCGGCGTCGGCAGCTAACCGGGCGTCCAGACCGCGAAAAGAAACTCCACGCCGAACAGCACCACGAGCAGCGCATGAATCGCCAAGTAACCCGCAAAGCCGGTAATCCAGAACGCGAGGAGCCTCGGTACCGTGGGCTTGAAGACGAAATAGGAGAGTACGAGGAGCACGAGCCCTGAAATCAGGGCGGCGATGTCGGGCGACCACCCCAGGAGCTCGTCGGCCCCCTTTGCGAGCAGGTGCGCGACCGCCGCGATGCCGAGCACCCGACCGTAAGGCGTCGGCCGAATCTGCAGGATGTAGCGAGCACAGACAGCCCCGATGCCCGCGGTCACGAGGATCCTGAGAACGACCGCCAACGCAACCAGGAGTACGTCTGTCGTGAACACGATGACCCCTCGTTGACACCACGTCTTTTGGTGCAGCCAAGTATGCACGGCTTCCAGCACGGGCGAACCACAAGCGTCGCCTCCACCGTGCCGCCATTGGCATCGCGGCACGATCTGGGGTGTCATGGCCCCGCCACCGAAACGCAGGGGGAAACCCGCACGATGCTGCAACCGATCGACATGAACGCCTGCGAAGCCGTCGGCCACGGCGCGCGGCGTCCCGAGGACGTGGCCGTGAGCGTGGACGGCGCGGTCTGGCTCTCCGACCAGGGCGGCGCCTGCGCGATGATCGACGGCACCGACGCACTCGCACGCAGTGGCGATGCCGGCGGCGCGCCGAACGGCATCAACTTCGACCTCGAGGGCCGCATCGTGATCGCGAACTTCGGCGGGCCGGACGACGGGTACGGGCCGCTGCAGCGCTTCGACCCCGCCACCGGAGAGGTCGAGATCCTGGTCGGCGAGATCGATGGACGCCGCCTCTACGGCTGCAACTACCCGCTCGTCGACTCCCGCGGCAGGATCTGGTGCAGCCACTCCACGTGGGACGCATCCGTGGGGCTTTCCGGCGCCGGCGCCGACGACGGCTTCGTGTTCCGGCTGGACCCGGACGGGTCCGTGCGCGTGCTGGCGGAGGGCATCCGCCTGGCCAACGGCATCGCGATGGACTACGACGAGCAGCACCTCTTCGTCTGCGAGACCACCGCCTGCGACGTGCTGCGCTACGCCATCGAGGACGACGGCAGCCTGGGCGCTCCCCAACGATACGGCCCGGTTCTGGGCCTCGACATTCCGGCCATGCCGGACCAGCGCCCGCTGCCGGTCGAATGGCGCAGCCGCCTCGGCCTCACCGACGGCTGCGGCTTCGACGTGGACGGCAACCTCTGGGTGACCCTCGTGATGGCGAACAAGGTGATCGCGATCACGCCGGAGGGGGACGTCGTGACCATGCTGGACGACCCGGAAGGGAAGCTGATGCGCAACCCGACGAACGTGAGCTGGGGCGGCGACGGCCTGCGGGACCTCTACATCGGGAGCATCACGTCGGACTACGTGGTGAAGGCGCCGAGCCCGGTGCCCGGGATGGCGCAGGCGTATCAGCGGCCGTGACGCGCCCGGGCGTCAGGTGATGTCGAAGCCCTCGACGCGAGACCGCAGTTCGTCCTTGCTCACTTCCTCGAGCTTCTCGCCCACCATCCAGCGGTAGCCGAACGGATCCAGGAACGTACCGCGGCGCTCCCCGTCCGCCTGCTCGGCCACCTGGTGGAGGACCTCGGCGCCGGCCGCCACCAGGCGGCGGGCGGTCTCGTCCGCGTCCGCGACGCGGATGTGCAGGGCCGCGCTCGAGCCGCCGAGCGACCGCGGGCTCCGCGCGCCGAAATCCGGGAACTCGTCGGAGAGATAGAGCGTGGCGCCCCCGATGCTGATCTCGGAGTGCCCGATCCTGCCTTCGGGGTCCGTGAACCGGGCGCCGGTCTCGACGGCCCCGAACGCTTTCTCGTAGAACGCGATCGCCGCGGCGCAGTCGTGGGGGGAGAGATAGGGCGTGAGCTGGACGTCGGTCACGGTGGGCTCCAATTGAAACAGACGCGCCCGATGCTCTCACGTCGCCGGGGGCGAACCAACTGGAGGGTCAGCCGCCCCTACTCGCCCCTACTCGCCCCAGAGCACCCGAATGCCCCGCGTGTAGGCGATCGGCATCACGGTCAGGTGATCCTCGTCCGGGAAGATCCTGACCGTCAGTTCCAGCGAGGGATAGCGGCGCACGGTGAGGCGCTCCGCCATCGTCGCCACCGTGGAAACGATCTGCGCCCCGGACCAGACCGGATGGGCGGCCTCCGCCTCGCCGGCGCTGAGAAACACCTTGGCTTTCAGGTCCGCGTTCTTCGCATGCCAGGCCGCTTCCATGTCGAGCCACGGCTGGTAGGCGGCGGGGCTGCTGATGATATATTTGGCGAAGCTCTCCGGCCTGTTGAGCAGGACGTACAGACCGAACTGGCCGCCGCCGGAGTGACCGGCGTAGCCCTGATCGTGCAGGTCCATGCGGTACTCCCCGGCCAGCATCGGGCGCAACTGGTTGACCAGGAAGTCGAGAAACCCGGGGGCGCCGCCGATCGACTCCGCCGGCATGGGGGCGAACATCGGCCCCATCAGCGACTTGTCCGGGATGAAGTCGTAGCTGCGGCGACGCTGGAACTCCGCCGCGTTGGTGTCGGCCGGAGCACCCACCGCCACGACGATCAGCTCGGGCGAAAGGCCGAGCGCGTCTCCGGTCAACGCCCCCTGGATCAGCTCCAGGTTGTTGTCGGTGATCCAGAGCGTCGGATACGCCCTGTCGGTCAGGTGGTAGCTGGCCGGCAGGTAGACCCGGACCTCGTGGTCCCACTCCCACCCCTCGGCACGCACCAGGCGCACGGAGTCCACCGTGCCCCGGGTGGGTATCCTGCTGTCCGGGCTGTACCGGGCCATCACGTCGTCCGGCATGTCGAGGGGCCGCATCGTCTCCCCCTGGTCGTCCGCCTGTTCCTCGGCAATCGCAGGGAAACCGGAGAGAACCAGCCCCAGAACAACGCCCCCCATGACCCGTCGCACGAGCTTGGTCATTTCCGATCTCCTCTGGTTCAAAGCTTCGCCTCAGACCGCCAGCGCCATGGCGTTCCTGCGCGGGTCCCCGCGGGCGTGGGCCGTTCCGTCGGCGTCCAGGAAGATGCCCTCGAACGAGCCGAGTTCCCAGTTCCACGGACTCACCACGGACCAGGCGATGCCCCGCTCCGCCGCGGCGGTGCGGACCTGCTCGTCGAGGTCGACCTCGATGAGCAGCGTCCCTTGCGGGCCGGTGTAGGGAGCGCCTCCGAACGACGGCCGGTCGATCGATTCGCCGATCGGGATGCCGAAGTCGAGCATGTTCGTCGTGTTGTGCAGGATGTTCTGCAGCAGGCTTCCGCTCGGCGATCCGGACGCCAGGATCGGCCGCTCGCCGTCGAAGACGATGTTCGGGCAGACGTAGGCCGAGATGCGGTCGCCCGGCCCGGGCATGACCCGGAGGTAATGGGCGCCCGCCGCGACGACCGTCACGCCGCCGGCGAAAAGCCCGTTCGACCATGGCAGCGACATGCACGAGTGGAGGACGGTCGCGATGTTGCCGTCGGCGTCCACCGCCGTCACGTGGTTGCTGCCGGCGGGCGGCGGCGCCGGACCCGCGTCGACCTTCTGATCCATCTGCATCAGCTCGAGCCGCATGCGCGCATAGTCCTTGCTGAGGATCAGTTCCAGGGGCAGTTCGTGAGTCGCCGGATCGTGCTGCCTGAACCCGTCGAGATAGACCTGGTTGGCGATGCGCGCCATGTGGAACAGGGTCTCCGCGGAGTCCGTGGGCGGACCCAGCTTCTGCAGGTCCAGCAGTTCCACCATGTTGAGGATCTCGATCAGGTGCGAACCGCCGTGGTCCGGCGGCGGCGAGCCGAGCACCTTGTAGCCGCGATAGCTGCCCTCGGCAGGCGGCTGCCAGCGCGCCTCGTATCGCTCCATGTCCTCCAGGGTGAGGACCCCACCCGCCGCCTGCACCACGTCGACGAGTTCCTTCGCGAACGCGCCGCGGTAGAAGAAGTCGCTGCCTTCCTCCAGCAGCGCCGTCAGGGTGTCCGCGGCCCGCTCCTGTACCAGCAGGTCGCCCGGCCGCAGCATGACGTTGTTCCGGGCGAAGATCTCCCGGCCCTGGGGTGTCCGGCCGGCCTTCGCGTACTCGGTGAACATCTCGCCCCACAGGAACGGGTGGATCTCGAAGCCGTCCCGGGCATAGCCGATCGCGGCTGCCATGACGGCTTGCCGCGAGGCCTGTCCGTGACGGGCATGGGCCGCCTCGAAGCCGGCCCAGAAACCGGGCACGGCGACGCCGCGGCCGGTGGCGACGTCGGCCAGGCGAAACCGCTCAAGCGCCGCCGCGGGGCGCGCCGCACTGCCGTTCACGTAGGTGGTCTCGCCGGTCGCCGCATCGAAGTGCAGCATCGAAAGCACGCCCGTGATGCCGGTCATGTGCGGTTCGACGACGGTCTGGCAGATGGACGCCGCGAGCGCCGCGTCCGCCGCGTTGCCGCCGGCCTTGAGCACGTCCACGCCGGCGCGGGTCGCCAGGGGGTGGGAGCAGATGACCATGCCCTTCTTGCCGGAGGCCGGCGCCTTGCGGCCGAAGTGGGCCGACTCCAGCAGTCGGCGCCGCTCCTCGTCGGAGAGCCGTTGCACCCGGTCGTTCACAACCGGCCCCGATGCGTTGCAGCCAAACCGATCCCTCCCCGGTGCTTCGCGCCGGGATTGGAGCAATGTTGCGGCCGCCGTGCAAGTTGCCGGTTCCGCTCGGCACCTCCGCCTGCTGGCCGGCGAGTCGTCATCGGTCGGTGCCTGCACCACACAATCGAGGCGCGTCAACCGGTGCGCCGGTAGGCAAACATTCCATTCAGGAAATTGGTGGCGCGACCCTGGCCGTCATCACCCCAGAAGCCCACGTCCCACCCGCGGTTTCCCCCCGCCGCCGGATCACCGGGCAGAAATCGGTCCTCACCCAACGGGATCATCTCGGTTTCCACACTGTCCGACAGTCCGATACGCCGGAACACTTCGCTGTCCAGTCGACCAAGGAGCTTGTCTCCGGACAGGCTGACGTTCATCACGTTGCCGAGCGATTCGTAGCGGCCACAGTAGCGTTCCGCCTCGAAGGCCACCGGCTCAGCGTTCTCGGCAGTGAGTTGTGCCGGCTTCCGGATGCCGAACAGGTCCGGAAAGACCGTGTCAAAGATCGTATCGGCCAGTGGATAGCCCTGATCGGCCACGTTTACAGTGGTTGCGGCTGCAACCTGTTTCTCGGGGCACCAGAGCAACATGGACGATCCACCGAGATTGGTGCCGCTGTGCCCGTGAATGGTGTGGCCTTCCCACTGTTTCCAGTACGGACCTATGCCCCATTTCTGCGCCATCAATCGAGTGGGTAGCTGTACCTGGGGCGTGTGCATCGCGTTTACCGCAGCCGGGCTCAGTACCTGCTTCCCGGAGTCGCACCGGCCCTGGTCCAGGAACATTTTCGCCAACCTCACCAGGTCGGAAGCGCTGGCGCAGAGCGTCCCGCCCGCCGGCCCCATGGATCGCGGCAGTGCCCAACGGCGCAACAGTTCCAGGTCCGATCCGGTGGAGGATCGCACGTAGCCCAGCGCGAGCGGGTGGAACAAGAGTTCTTCTGCGAACGCCGCGGTCTGCTTCAACCCGATGGGATCCAGTACGAGTGCCCGCAACAGCGCTTCCCAGGTTTTGCCCGTCGCCCGCTCCATGACGTGGCCGGCGGTACTGCTGCCGGCGTTGCTGTACCCGAAACCGGTGCCCGGCTCGAAGACATGTGGGACGCCGGCGAGCGCCGCTACATAGGATCTTACGGCGTCATCCCCACGCCCGTAGTCCTGGTAGGAGCCATTGTCCATTCCGGAGCTCATGGAGAGCAGATGCCTGAGCGTGATTTCCTCCTGCGCCCGGTAGCTCGACAACACCAGATCGGGTATCCAGGTCTTGATCGGTACATCCAGCTTCAACGTGCCCGCGTCGACCAGCGCCATGACCATCGCGGCGTTGAACACCTTGCAGGTCGAACCTACCTGGAACAGCGTGTCGTGGGTGACGGGAAGTTCCTGCTCACGATTCCGCAAGCCCGTGGCAAAGGCACGCAGTCGCCCATCGTGAAGCAAGGCCAGTTGAGCGCCGGCAACATTCAGACGCTCGGCGGCCTCATCCAGAAGTTGCTGCAACTGCTGGTCATTCATGCGTGAGCACCGACTGCAGCAGTCGGCGCCGCTCGTGCTCGGAGAGCCGGTTCACTAGAACGCGTAGTCGTCCTCCACGGACTCGGTGCGCCGGGTGGCCGTGATCAGGATCTCCTCCAGCACGGTGGTCTCGGACGCGGCGCTGTCCTCCGCGAAGGCCGGCACCCCGGCGCCAGGGGACAGAAGGAGTAGAACGGCACCGGCGGCCGAGCAAGCAGAAGAGCGTTCCATGAGCCTGAACCGGGAGAAAGAGACAGTCGAGTATCCCACCGCCCCCGTGCCCCGTCCATTGACCGGGCTGCGCGTTGACGCTCAGGGACCCGGGTCCAATACTGACCGTCGCCCAGGGACCAGAGATACAGGTGGAACGCCATGCCCCGCACGCTCCGGAACGCCCAGGCCCTTGCGGTCGCGCTGGCCCTCACGGCTTCGTTCGCGCTCGCCCAGGAACCGCCCGACCCGCCCACCCAGACCACTGTCTTCGAGGTCGCGCCCGCGGCCGGACCTGGGGTCCCCGTAGGCGGAGTCCCGCCGCAGGCTTGAGGAATCGCCCTGGCCACTGACGCCGACAAGGTCCGCCTGCCGATCAAGCTCGGCTACGGCTTCGGGCAGTTCGCCGAAGGCGCGAAGAACGCCGCCTTCGGCACGTTCGTACTGCTGTACTACAACCAGGTGCTCGGGCTTTCGGGCAGCCTGGCGGGTCTCGCGATCTTCATCGCGCTGTGCTTCGATGCCGTGACCGATCCCGTCGTGGGCTCGGTTTCGGACAACTTCCGCTCGCGTTTCGGCCGTCGCCACCCGTTCCTGTACGCGGCGGCGGTCCCGATGGCGTTCGCGTTCTACTTCCTGTTCGCGCCGCCGGCGGGGATGTCGTCCGTGGCGCTGTTCGCCTGGATGACGGTCTTCACCGTGCTCGTCCGCGGCACGATGACCCTCTACTACGTGCCGCACCTTGCGCTGGGGGCCGAACTCTCGGGCCACTACACCGAGCGGACGAGCATCGTCGCCTGGCGATGGGTGTTCTCCATCGTCGGCAACCTGGCCGCCGTCGTGTCCGCCTTCGCCATTTTCCTGGTGGACATCGATGACCAGCCGGGGGATCTCGTGGCGACGAACTATCCGCCCTTCGCCCTTGCACTGGCCATCGCCATGGCCATCTCCATCCTGGTCTCGGCCGTCGGGACCCACTCCCAGATCCCGAATCTTCCGGCCACCCGGTTCGTTGCGCGACCGGGGCTCGGCGCAGTGCTGGTCGGCGTCTTCGGGGACACCTGGGAGGCGCTGCGCAACGCGTCGTTCCGCTGGCTGGCGGGGGCGGCCCTCAGCTCCCAGGTCATGGTCGGGCTGCAGGCCGCGCTGCAGTTGTACATGGCGAACTTCTTCTGGGAACTGGACGACCAGTCGAAGATGCTGCTCCTGATGGCGACCCCGGTCGGGTTCTTCGCCGGCATCGCCATCACCCGGCGCATCCACGAACGGTTCGACAAGCGCCGCACCATGCTCGTTGGGGCCACCCTGTACTACGCGTTCACGGTGGGACCCATCGTGCTGCGGCTGATCGAATGGTTCCCGGCCAACGACAGCGCCCTCCTCACCCCCATGCTCGTCGCCTTCGGCGTCGCCTCGGGCGCCGGCGGCCTGGCGGTGGTGTCGAGCAACTCGATGATGGCGGACGTGGCGGACGAACACGAGCTCGACACGGGGCGCCGCCAGGAGGGGATCTTCTTCGGCGCGCTCTCGTTCGCGTCGAAAGGAGCCGCCGGTCTCGGCACGCTCATCGGGGGGCTCGCCCTGGACGTCATCCAGTTTCCGGCCGGCGCGGCGCCCGGCGCGGTGGACGCCGCCACGGTGTTCCACCTCGGCGCCGTGTACGGCCCGATGCTCGGCGTGTTCGTGGTCTTCACCGTCTACTGCCTGATGCACTATCGCTTGACCGAGGAGCGGCACGGGGAAATCATGGCGGCGCTCGCCGAGCGGCCGGCCCATCATGAGCAGACACAAGAAAGCCCTTGACCCGACCGAGATCGCCGCCATCGAGGATGCCGCGATCGACTTCGGCGACATCCCGGAACTGGACGAGGCGTTCTGGCAAGAGGCCCGCCTCGTCGAACCCGACCGGACCGAGCAGATCACCCTGCGCGTCAAGCGGTCGGTGCTGGAGCACTTTCGGGCTCCGGGGAAGGGCTACCAGACGCGGATCAACCGTGTCCTCGAAAGCTACGTCCGCGCTCAGCGCGGCTAACGGACGGGCAACCTCACGGAGCGCCCCACCCTGGCTGCGCCCGCTGACCCTCTCACGAACAGAAGGCTTTCCATGAGAGCTTTGAGAACTCCCGACGATCGCTTCGAAGACCTCGACGGCTTCCCGTACCAGCCCAACTACCTCGAGGTCGACGACGGTGACGGCGGCCGGTTGCGCATGCACTACGTCGACGAGGGTCCGGCCGACGGCGAACCGGTGCTGCTGCTGCACGGGCAGCCGGTGTGGTCCTATTCGTTCCGGAAGATGATCCCACCGCTGACCGCCGCCGGTTACCGCGTCATCGCCCCGGACATCGTGGGCTTCGGCCGGTCGGACAAGCCGGCGCGGCGATCGGACTACACCTTCGCCAGGCACGTGCACTGGATGCACGGGTTCGTACGGGGGCTGGCGCTCACCGACATCACGTTCCTGGGGCAGGACTGGGGCGGCCCGATCGGGCTGCGGGTCGTCACCGCGGACCCGGGGCGCTTCGCGAGGATCGTCGCCACCAACACGGGGTTGGCGGATGCCCGCGGGATACCGGACGAGATGGCCCCGAAACTCCGCCAACTGCTGGCGGACACCCCCCTCCTGCCCCCGAAGCAGCTGGATGCGGTCATGCGCGGGCGCATCGCGGGATCCGAGCGGCCGGGCGGATTCCAGGATCAGACCCGGGACGCGGTGGCGGGGACCGATGCGCGGCCGGCGTTCATGTACTGGATCCGGTTCTGCGACGCCTACCCCGACTTCGATCCCGGCGAGATCGTCGCGCTGTGGCTGAACGACTGCTCCGCCGAGGAGCGCCGCGCGTATTCCGCTCCCTTTCCCGCCGAGGAGTACACGCAGGGCGCGCGGCAGTTCCCGAGCCTGATCCCGCTGTTCCCCGACGACCCCGCGGTGCCGGACAACCGCCGGGCATGGGCGATCCTCCGGAAGTTCGACAAGCCGTTCCTCACCGCGTTCAGCGACAGCGATCCCGGAACCGCCGCGATCCAGTTCCAGCAGGAAGTGCCCGGCGCGAAAGGCCAGGACCACGCGATCATCGCCGACGCCCTGCACTATCCCCAGGACGACCAGGGCGAAGCGCTCGCCGCGGTGGTCATCGACTTCATGAAGGCGAACCCGCTATGAATCCATGGGCCGACGCCAGGCCGCGCACCATCGGGGACCTCGGGCCGCACGTCGCGCGCCGCTACCCGTTCGAGTCCCGGTTCGCCAACGTCAACGGGTGGCGGATGCACTACATCGACGAGGGTCCGCGAGACGCACCGCCCGTGTTGCTGCTGCACGGCAATCCCACCTGGGGCTACCTGTGGCGCGACGTCATTCCGCCGCTGCTGGCAGGCGGTTACCGCGTGATCGTGCCCGACCAAGTCGGCTTCGGCCTGTCGGAGCATCCGCATGCCGCGAGCGCGCACAGCCTGGACAACCACGCGGCCAACCTCGTCGCCCTGGTCGACCAACTCGGGCTCGACGGCATCTTCTTCGTCTGTCACGACTGGGGCGGCCCGACGGGACTCTCGGCGCTGCTCACCCGGCAGGAACGCGCGGTCGCCGTGGCCGTCATGTCCACCTGGGCCTGGCGCGAGCCCTCTGCCGAGTTCCACCGCCGGGTCATGCCGTGGAAGACCCTGCACGCCCCGCTGGTCGGGCCCTTCCTGTCGGGGCGCCAGGCCGCGTTCCCCGGCCGCACCACCTATCTCTCGGTGGTCGACCGCGAGCGCATTCGGGCCGACGCCCTGGACGCCTACGTCTCGGTATTGCCCGACGTGGGCGACCGGCGCCTGACCTGGCAGTGGCCGCGTTCCATCCCGATCGATCCGGCCACGGATATCGCTGGGGAGCGCTTCGACTGGCTGGAGGCCGGTGTCCGCAAGCTCAAGCTGCCGGCGACCGTCATCTGGGGGCGCGAGGAGGTGGTGTTCACCGCCGACGCGTTCGCGCCCAGATGGCACGAGATCTGGCCGCACGCGGAGGGCACGCACCTGGTCACCGGCAACCACTTCCTGCAGGAGGACTCGGGCGCGGAAATCGGCGACCTCCTCGCCGAGTTCGCCGGGCGTCACGTCCCCGTCACGGAGGAAGGTGACCGATGAGCGTCCGCCGCATCACGCAACGGCCCCCGGGCACGCGCAGCGTACCGGTGCTGACCGATCCCGACGTCAGTCACTACCCGGAGTTCGCCGCATTCCTGTCCGACACCTTCGAACTGAGTGACAAGCCCCTTGACGCCCCCGGGCTGCTCGACGTCGACGGCCGGGTCTACGAACTGGTCTTCGTTGGGCGTTCCGGGCGTCCGTTCCCGGCCGCCGTCGAGATCGCGGCGCTGGTGCCGGGGCTCGAACCGATGGACACGGATCAGACCGACCGCGACCTGTGGGCGATCACGGAATGGCTGATCGAGGGGGTGGGAGAACCCTGGACGGTCGAGGCGCTCCGGACGACCGGGGATATCTTCAGGGTAAGGCCGACGTAAGGGACGGGACCGGCCCGTCCCTTACGACTCGACCGCAGACCGATCGTACCAACCGGAGATGGCGCGGAACGGGAAGCGTCCGAGGATCTTGTCGCCGGCGGAAAGCTCCAGCATCCAGTTGCCGGATTGGCTCTTGCGCGGCTCGACCTTCTCGACCCCTTCCAGGTGGATGAAGTGGACCGTGTCGTTGCCCTGCACCATTACGGTGATCTTCCTTGCCTCGTCGCTCATGTCCGGCTCCTTTCGTTCGACGCCCTACGATAGGACCGGGGTGCTCTCCCGCGCAAGGAGCGCTTCCCGGTCCCGTTGAAACCGCCGTCCGCCGTAGAAGAACAACGGGATCGACGCCATGGACACGAACGTGAAGCCCAGCAGCGTGCGCGTGTAGGGATCTGGCACGCCGGCGTCCTGCAGCAGTTCGATGACGAAACCGGCGATCACCGCGCCGGCGGCGATGCCGAACAACTGGATCATCAGGATGCAGAACGCGACCACGGTGCCCCGAATGCGCGGGGGCGCCAACTCCTGCACGGTCGCGAAGGTCGGCCCGTAGAAGACGCCGAGCTGGAAGTAGATGAAGAACACGCCCGGCCAGAAGAGGAGGGAGTCCGGCTCCACGACGCGTAGCGCCACGTTGAAGGGCGCGAGCGCGAGCATCACCCAGAACAGGAACATCGGCCGCCCGATACCGGTCCTGCGCATGAAGACGTCGCCGCCGTAACCGCCGGCGAGCGTCCCGAGGATGCCGCCGAAGATGGCGAACCAGGCGCTGATCTCCGCGATGTCGGTACGGTCGAAGCCGCGCTCCCGGACGAACCAGAGCTGTTCGAAGACCGATGCACCGAGCAACAGGCTGAACGACACGGCGCCGAGCACCGTCACCGTCAGGGCCGGGGCATGGCGCAGTGCCGAGAACAGCCCGTGGATGATCTCCCGGAACGACGGCGTGGGCGCACTCGGTTCGCCGCTCCGCTGCACTCTCGGCGTCTCCTTCAGGAACAGCATCCCGAGCGCAAGCACGACGCCGATGGCGCCCAGCGCATAGAAGCAGCCCCGCCACCCGAGGTACGGCTCGAGATACGCGACGATGAACAGGCTGCATGCAATGCCGATCGGCACGCCCAACCCGTAGATGCCCGTGACCACTCCGAGCCGGTCGGAAGGATAGCGGTCCCCGAACAGCGACATTGCAGCCGGCGTGAGCACTGACTCCCCGACGCCGATGAACGCCCGTGGCAGGGCGAGGGTCGCGAAGTTCACGGCCATGCCGGACAGCGCCGTCAGCCCGCTCCAGAGGCCGACGCCGGCGGCGATGAGGCGGGTCCGGTTCATCCGGTCGACCAGCGTGCCCATGAAGAGGCCCATCACCGTGTAGAACACGATGAACACCAGGCCCGTCAGCAGGCCGAACTCCGTGTTGGTGAGCTCGAGCTCCGGCACGATCCAGTTGGCGAAGCTGGACAGCAATTGCCGGTCGACGAAGTTGAGAACGTTGAGGAGGGTCAGGAAGGCGAGGAAGCCCAGGCCGCCGCTGCTTAAGGCCGGTTCCCGAGCGTCCTGCGTCGAGTCCCCTCCGACCGGCGCGCCTGACGCGGCCGACTGGTCAGTCACTGATCATCCGCCGTCCCGTCACAGCCAGACCTCGAGGTTGTTGTGCCTGCCGATCGCCCGCGTGAGCTTGAACTCCAGCACTTCGCGCATGTCGCAGGCCGTGAGCAATGTCTCCACTTCCCGTTGGTCGTCCTCGCCCAGCGCCTCGTACTCGTCCTGCACGCGCTTCAGCACGTAGAACCGAAACGGCTGCGCCATCGCCGAGATCCGCTGCCCCTCGACTTCGAACTCGCAGTCGCCCAGCCCCCGCTCCACCTCGGTAACGGCCGGCGTCTCCGGGTTCTCGTCGAGCCACTGGTTGACCCGGTCGCACGCGGCGCGGCTCTCGGGAACGTAGTCGATGGCGAAGTGCTTCAGGGCGGCGATGAGGGTGTCCGGCACTTCGTCGTCGCCCAGGTAGGCATAGTCCTTGTCCGCGAACTCCCCCACGTCGGGCTCCGGGCGGTTCATGCGTTCTGTCCATCGGTACAGCCGCACGGCGTGGATCTGCATCAGGGAAAGCGGCGCCGGGTCCCGCCCGAGATGCCCGTACAGCGGGGCCATCAGGCCGAAGTCGCCGATGCAGGGCTTGCCGCCGAGGAAGTACGGGTACTCGGAGAAGTGAGCGTTCAGTGTCAGCAGCGTGCCGAGGTGCAGCCGCTCGATCAGTTCATGGTTTTCCGGCGTGACGCCCCAGGCCGGATTCACGTTCTCCTTGATGAACGCCATCCGCTCGCGGGCCTCCTGGTCCACGTCGCCCTCCGCGAAGATGGTGCTGAAGTGGAACCGCAGGAACTCGTCGTTGTCCTGGTCGAAGTTCCACCGGTAGTGCATGCACGGCCGCAGCAGCCCTTCGGCGCCGATGGCGTCGAGCAGGCGGCTGACGATTCTCTGCTTCGGGGTCGACGGCGAGAACTGCCCGCCGTTGAGCGATTCGAAATGGTCGATGATCGCGACGCCATCGCGAATGACAGTCCCGTCCGGAAACTCGATAGTCGGGATCCCGCGGCGGCCGCCGGCCTTCGGTAGGACCGACTCGTAGAAGTGCGGGGAGGAGTGCGGCTCCTCCCGATAGTCGATGCCCGCCTTGATCAGGTAGCTGCGCGCCCGGCCCGTGTACAGGGAGAACGGCGCTCCGTAGAGCGTGATCGGTTCCATGGAAGTCGGCCTCCTTGGCGGGCTCACGCTCGCAGACTGTTCGCGAAGCCGACCAGCGACTGGACGGTGTCCCGGGCCAGGTCGGGCACCAGGTCCGGCATCGCGATCTCGGGGACGTGCACGGCGCCGTCGATGGTGCGCGACACTGCCGGCACGCCGGCCTCGAGCAACTTCCGCGCGAACACGGCGCCGTCGTCCCGGATGAGGTCGAGTTCGTAGTTCGTGATGATGTGCGGGGGCATGCCCTTCAGGTCGCTCTCTCCGGCATGGAACGGCCAGGTCATCGGATTGGTCTCGTGCCCGTCCCGCGGGTCATAGACCTTCGTCATGGCCCGCATCATCTCGTAGGTGCCCTGGTAGCCCTGGTTCTCGCGCCACGAGAGCAGCTCCGGGGCCACCGACGTGTAGAACCCGAGGATCATCGGGGCCATCGCGAAGACGCCGTCGATCGCGTCGACCCACCCCTCCAGGTTGGCCTTGACCGCGGTCGCGACCGCCAGATTGCCGCCTCCTGACTCGCCGGCGACCACCAGGGAGGAGACCCCGAGGCTGTCGCGATTGGCATGGACCCATTGCACGGCCCGGGCGCAGTCGTTGAGCCCGCCGGGGAAGGGGTGGTTGCCCAGCACGCCGCCGGCGTTCCGGAACTCCACGCCGACGACCAGCATGCCCTGTCGCGCGAGAGTCTTGCGCCATCGGACGGCCGCGGGACGTGTCGCCGTCGTAAAGGCCATGCCGCCGCCATGGATGTGCACCACGCACGGCAGCTTCGCGGCGCGTTCCTTCGGCATGTCCAGGTAGAGAGCGATGTCCGCGCCGCCGTCGCCCGGTATGGCTTCTTCCTGTTCCGCGACATCGTCGAACGCCGGCATCGCCTCCAGGGCCGGGGCATCCTGGGTCATGAGCATCCGTTCCATGGCGCTCACCCAGTTCAGGCACTGCTCGTAGCTCGAGTCCAGGGTCACCCTGGGGAGCGCGGCTCCGGGTCCACCCGGAGGCGCACCGGCAAGCGCGCGACGGACCCGCGGGTCGAGCCGCGGGTCTTTGATCATGGTGAGGTCGGGATTGCCGAGCCGGCCCGGCAACAGGACATCGTCCGCGGTCGCCCCGGATTCAGCAAACGCCGGACGGGAACGTAGCAGGGGCAACGCCGCGCCGGCGCCCGCGAAGCCACGCAGTGCGTTCCCCAACAGCCGCCGTCTGCTCGGTGGGTGTTGGCCGGGCTGCCGAGCGATGTCCTTCACCGGGAAACCTCGGCCTACCGCGCGCCGAAGAACCTGGTTACTTCCACACCAACCTGCCTTGGCATGTTCCATGAACCCTGACGGCCGTAGGTGGTGTTGGATCCTTGTATGTTGGTGACATAGGCCTCATCGGTGGCGTTTCGGACAAACAGCCGGGCCGAATACGCCGCGCCTGGGCTCTGCCAGCCCACGTTCAGGTTCACGATCGTGTAGGGGTCCGTGGAGTCCTTCTTCTGATTGAACTCCCGGTAGAACACGCGCGACCTGTGAGCTGCGTCCAGGCTCACCGACACGCTCCCGCCTGCGCTAAGCGGAACGGTGTAGGTGAGGCCAAGATTGAAACTCCTGTCAGGCGCATAGCTGAGAGGATTCCCCTTGTTTTCCAGTAATCCGAGTCCTGCCCTCAGCGTGTCGGTGTTCAGGAAGTGCCCGTACTCCGTGTCGAGCAAGGTCAGCCCCGCATCGACACTCCAGTTCTCGGTCAGGATCGAAGACAGCTCAAGTTCCAGACCGATTATCTTTGCGTCACCGGCATTGGTAATGACTCCCTGAATGCCGATCACCTGCGCGGTCTGGAAGTCCGAGTAGTCGTAGTCGAAAGCCGACGCTCTCAGGGTCGTTGAGCCGCCGAAGAAGCTGGCCTTGTAGCCGATCTCCCAGGCATCGACGGTCTCCGGAAGCCAGGGGGCACCGCAATCGGAGGCGTTGACGCCACCCACCTTGAATCCTTCGGAGTAGCTCGCGTATGCCATGTGTGCGTCTGCGAGGTCATATTCGACGGACGCCCTGATGGTGTTCTCGGCCTCATCCCATGCCTGTTCAAACAAGGTGGGACCGCAGCGTTGGAAAAAGGGTACGGGGCCCCCGGGGAACTTGGCCAGGAAGGTAATCGTGTGTCCTTCCTCCTTTTCTTCCACGGTTCTGCGCATTCCGGCGCCGATCCGGAGCCTGTCGGTCACCGCATAGGTTCCATCCACGAATGCTGCCCTGGACTCGGTGTTGTAATAGGGTTCCTTGAAATCGAGCTGTATCGGAACGGGCAGGGGGACCAACGCCGGGATTGGGAAGTCGAAGAAGAGGATGCTGGAACGCTCGTCGTCCATGTAGTAGATCCCGACGATCCAGTCGAGATTTCCGCTTGTGGCCGATACGTTGATCTCCTGGGTAAACGTCTCGTTCTCGGCGACGCTCAGTCGGTCGAAGAGGCCGATGCT
>JAJDVW010000005.1 GCA_022825925.1 Pseudomonadales bacterium
CCCCTGGCCGACGCCCGCTTGAAGCCCATAGGGGGAGGCCCCGGCGAGCGTGAGGCCGCTCAGCGCCCCGACGGCCCCGGCGGCGGCGAAGGTCGAGAGGTAGTGGCGGTTCACCTGGTCGCGGAGTCCGCTCTCGCCCACCTGGTTCAGCCCGGTGAACTCAAGGTCCACCCAGCTTCCATCGGGTAGCAGCAGCCGGTGGAACGCGACGGCGAGGCGGTTCTGGTCGCGGTTCTGGACGGCACGTGTCGTGCCGACGACGCGGGAGCCGCGCGGAATGAGCGCCCGCTGGCGGTCGGCCGAGTACAGCGGCGCCGACACCACGGCGAGCACCGGGCCGGGGAACTCGCCCGACAACTGGGTGACCAGCACGGCTTCGAGGAACGAGCCCTCGTGGATCCGCTCCCAGCCCGGCGGGTCGGCCGGGCGGACCAACCAGCCCGGTTCCCGGGCGGAGGGGCTTTCAGCGGCGGCCGGTTCTCCAGGGGAAAGCGCTTCGGCTGCGAGCCCGGCCGCGATCTCGCTTTCGAGCGCCGCCAGCGACCGCTCGAAGGAGTCGAGCGTTCCCGCGAAGGCGTCCTCGATCAACACCGGCTCACCGGCATCGCCGGCGGGACGGGTGTCGCCGTTTCCGGCCTCGCCGGGATCCCGGTGCGACTGCGCGACCGGGAACGAGCGCAACGAGCGCGTCCGGCGCTCGATCTCCTCAAGCCGGAGCGCCTCGCGCAGCTCGAACTCAGCGGACCCCATGCTGGTGGTTCGCCCGCCCCCGGTTCCGTCGGGCTCGGCGGCCGCCCGGCCGCCGGGGGGGCCGGATTCCCGGTCGTCCGCCGAACCGTCGCGGGACCCGGACTCGGCCTGGTGCGTCTGGCGCTCCGCTTCGTCGCGGATGCGCCCCAGGAACGACCGTCCCTCGCTGTCGTTCACGGCCCGCGGCACGGTTGGCGCTCCGGTCACGCCCGCGTCTTCATCCGGCCCCGCGAGCGACGACGAGAACAGCAGTCCGGCGACGAGCACGGCGATCAGGGCGATTCCCACCTTCGTGACGATGCCGCCGGGCAGCGCGCCCTTCGGCTCCTTCACCCACTGCTTCCAGCGGCTCATCGGGATCCCTCCCGAGGCTCGAACCGCCAACCGGCGCGCCGGTCGCCGATCTGGAGCCAACCGTCGCCCATGACGCGGCGTGCCACATACAGGCCGTCCTCGCTCACGTCGAACGCGACCAGGCTCGGATCGCCGTCGCTGCGCTCATAGAGGACGGGCACTTCCTGCGCACGCGAGCGGAGATAGGTGAACTCCCCGTCGTGCCACATGGCCTCGACCCGGAACGGACGCTCCGACGCGCTTCGGTCCAGGCGGTACTCGAACCGGAGCCGGCCGGGATACTCGGCACGGAAGGCCTCGATCCCGGATTCCAGCTGCCTGCGCGCTTCGAGAACCCCGGCCTCGGCTTGCTCTCGGGCTCTCCGGGCGGTCTCGACGGCCTCGGCCGCCATCTCCCGGTAGGTCGCGACTTCGCTCCGGGCGACGAACCCGGGGGCGTTCGCGCCGCCGGGGGACATCCCCGCCGCCTCCGCGCCCTCCTCGACCCGGAAGACCAGGTGGACCGGCTCCTCGGCGTGCTCGGAGGCGAGGAACGAGTAGATGCGCCCCGACTCGCAGACGAGCGCGACATTGGTCGCGGCGTCCTCGGCCAGGGGCTTCAGGTACGCGACGTTCGCCGCGCCGGTCAGGTGCCAGTACTCGGAGTCGCCGACCACGAAGTCGAGGATCCGCTCCCCGACCGGAAGCACGATCAGCGTCGTGTGACGCACACGCGCACGAAGCCGGTGGATGCGGTCGCCCGACTCGCCCGGCACGGTCAGAAGGGGTTCGTCTCCGTTCGCTTGCTGCGCGGCTGCATCGCAGGGGAGCGCCGTCAGCAGCACCGTCAGCAGGACGACGACTACGCCCAACAGGATCGCGGCGGCTGGTGTTGCTCTCATGGTGTTCACGTCCTCTCGGTTGGTGGGTTGGGGTGGGTTCGGCCCGCGAGCACTTCGAGTCCACGGGCCAGGCCGTGCTTCTCGACGGCACGTGCGCGTTTCTCGGCGTCCGTCGCCGACGAGGTGTAGAGCCAGTAGCTCTCCGGATCGACTTCGAGGCGGAGCACCGCCGCCTCGTCCGGTCGCCGGAGGTAGAGTTCGCGCTTGGGCGTGAGTTCCCGGATCCGGGCAAGTTCCGACTCGTTCAGCCGGAAGAGCGCTCCGGCCTCCTCCGGCAACTCGGGGTTGGCGAGGAACAGCTTGGTGGGGATGGATTCGAGGAGCGCCGACGCCCCGGGCGTCCCGGTCACGTCCACGGCGGACTGGGTGGCGAGCACGAGCGCGGCGTTCTTCTTCCGCCACGTCTTGGCCGCCTCGGCCAGATAGTTCAGCACGGCGGGGTCCTGCATGTACCGCCATGCCTCGTCCACGACCATCAGCTTGAGCCGCGCGGTCTCCGCCGGGTCCTCGATCTCCAGGCGCATGCGTTCCAGCAGGTACGCGAGCGCCGCTTCGCACAGGTCCGCGTGCTCCGCCGCGCCCGCCAGATCGATCACCTGCCAGTCGCGGAACTCGATGTCGGCCCTGTCCGACGGGGCATTGTCAAAGAACGCCCCCCAGGCGCCGCCCTCCATCCAGCGGCTTAGGGCGGGCCACATCGCGACGGGGAGCGAACCGGCCAGCGCGCCCAGCGTCCGGCGCTCGGTCCCGAGCGCGTACAGGTCCTCGATCCGCGCGCGGATCTCGCTCGTGTCCGCGCCGCCCGCCTCGAACCCGCCCAGCTTCAGCAGCCGGAGCACCCAGCCGGTGAGGAATTGGAAGGTCCTCGTGGTGGGCGGCAGCGCGAAGGGTGCAAGCCGGAGCGTCGGCTCGGTCTCGTCGGGAGCGAGTTCCAGATACCGCCCGCCCAGGAACCGGGTCAGCCAGCGGTACGAGCCGCCCAGATCCAGGATCAGGACGCGCGGATCGTACTTGAGCGCCTCGACCAGGAGGAAGTTGAGCGCGAAGCTCTTGCCGGCGCCCGTCGCGCCCAGGATCAGCGTGTGGCCCACATCGCCTGCGAACAGGTCGTAGCGGTACGCCGTGCGCCAGGGCGTCTCGAACACCGCCAGCGGCTCGCGGTCGAGATGGCGGCTCCTCTTCTCTCCTCTCGGCGGCCCGAACACGGGAGCGAGGCAGGCGGCGACGCCGGCCGAGACGAACACCCTGCGCACCTGGCGGCGCTTCGGCTGGGCCGGGAGCCGAGCGAACCAAGCGGGGAGTTGACCGTAGCCCTCCCGGATCGCCTTCGCGTCGTGCGCTGCGAAGAGGCGGCGCACATCGCCGTCCAGCCGCTCGATCTCTTCGAGTTCGCCGTGGAGCGCGACAGTCAGAGACGCCTCGCCGTAGGCCACGCCGTCGGCTTCGAGTTCGACCAGCGCGCCGCCCAGCCGGTCCGACTCGGCGGCCGCGGCGGAATCGACCATCGCCGCCGCCGTGCCCTGCGCGTCCTGCGCGTGCGCCATCATCGAGTAGCGGCGCGCGAAGTAGTGGCGCTGAGCGCTTCGGATCCGCCTCCGCGCGGCTTCGGTCGTCCACGGCCGCCATTCGAGCGAGACGGTCGTCACTGCGTCCAGGCAGTAAAGGTCGCGCAGCAGGTTCGCGTGTGCCTGGCCCTGTGGCGAACGCAGCGAATAGAGGATGACCGGCTCGCCGTCCAGCCTGAGGTGCGAACGCTCCGCTTCAAGCTCCGAGAGCGCGAGCCGCCAGTTCATGCCGCTGCCCGTCGCGCCGTCCCAGAAGGTGCCGGGACGGTTGACGAGTTCGGCGAGCAACCGGGACGCCGCCACCGCGCCCAGCACCTCGATGGGCGTGTGTTCGGCCACGAGCGCGCGGCCCGCCTCGATCATCGCCCGGAACCGGTCCGCCGCTCCCTCGATTTCGGAGGCGAGGTACACCGACCCACTCTTGTTGCGGCGCTTCCGCAGGCTCGCGAAGCGGGCGAGCGGTCCCCGCCCGGAACCATCGGCCACCGGCCGCAAACCCGGATCGTGCGTCCAGACGGCGTAGGATTCGAGGCGTTGCACGCGCCTGACCAGGAAGGCGCGGCGCTTTCGTGCCGACACCGCCGCAACGCCGGCATCGGCATCATCGGCGTGGCGAGGAGACACGCTTGGACGGCGGAGCAGATGGAACTGCAGACGTGCGCCGGACCCGAGTCCCGACAGCAGCCTCTGCCACAGGCCAAGCACCCGGTCGATCTGTTCGGGTGTCCTCCCATCGGTCGCGGGGGGCTCGATACGGCCCGCCGCGACCCACTCGCCCGAACCGGTCAGGCAGGTGCGTCCGTCGTCGAGCCATCCCCAGTAGGGCAGCTCCTCCGCCAGCGAGCCCGCCGCCTCATATGCCCGGAGTTCCTCGGCGACCCTCACTTGGAGTCCACCCGGATGCGGAGATGCCAAGGCTGGTCCGCCCACTTGCCCGGATCGAAACGCGCCGGATGCCGCGCCGCCGCCCGGAGCACCGCGAGCATCGCCGAGTCCTTCCGGCCCGCGAGCCAGCCCGTGCCGTAGCAACCCACGAACACCACGCCGCCGGCCACGAGCGAGGCCGTCGCGTTCCAGACCGCGACCGCCAGCGTCGCGCCCAGCAGGAACAACCGCCGTTCCACGCCCAGCACCGTCAGCGGACGGTTGAGCGCCGCATAGCCCGGCCAGCGCACGAGGCCCCGCATCAGAAGAGCCAGGACAGGAAGTTCACCGCGCCCACGGCCATCCCGATCCCGAAGATGATCCCGGCCAGCGTGCGCTTGCTCCCGCCCTCGCCGAACGCGAACATCAGCCCGCCCACCACGATCGCGATCAGCGACAGTCCCCGCGCGATCGGCCCCGTGAACTGCGTCTGTAGCTCGTTCACCGCGTCCACCCACGGGCTCGTGCCCTGCGCGTGAAGCGCGTCCGGCATCAGCGTGAGCAGCGCGGCCCACACGGCCGTCCGCATCGCCTTTAGCAACGTTCTCATCGTTTCTCTTCCTTTCCCTGAAGGGTTCAATGGGCGACGGTCTATCCGACGCTCCGGCTTGCCACGATCCGTTCGCGGATCCACTGGTCGACCTCGGCCTCGATCCAACCCACCACTCGCTCGCCCAGCCTGATCGGCTGAGGGAAGAGCCCTCGTTTGACCCACCTTC
>JAJDVW010000070.1 GCA_022825925.1 Pseudomonadales bacterium
GCTCCCACCTGATGCGCCGGAGGATCGCTTCCACGCATCGCGCTCGGAGACGCTTGCCGTGGAACCGTTCAAACACCCTCGCGAACCCATATCCGGCCCGAAGCCACGGGCTGGGCTGGGCGTAAAGGTCCTCGACTCGCAACCGGTTGCGGCACCCGGAGAAACCGATGTCCGCGAACGGCTCGGCGAACAGCTCCTCCCGCAACGAAGCGATAACCGGCGTCACGCGCACCTGAAACTGCTGCGCGTAGACTGCGGCCATGGCCATGTAGATGAGCCGCGTGTGGCAGTACCAGTTGGCGGGATGCAGGGGAACCCGGCGCGGCAGACTCCACAGTTCCGGCAGAATGGGGTTGACTCCGCGCCAATCGTAGAGATTGAGGAGCGCCAGCCAGAATTTTCCCCAACTCGGGATACGGAGAACGTCCTCTTCCCGCAGGAATCGTCGAGCCGACTCGATCAATGGGTCGTCCCGTTCGATCCCGAGAAGTCTCGCCGCCACATAGACCAGCGTCGAGACGAACAGGTGGGGCGCGGAGTGTTCGTGCAGACCCCAGGCACCCCCTTCGAGGCGGGTCCGTTCGAAGGACCGCAGCACCCGGCGGCGGCGACCGGGGTTGAGCCGCCGTCCGAGGAGATGGTGCAGCAACACGTACTGCGCCGTGAGCATGGGACACCAGACCATCTCGCCTTCCCAGGCGCCGTCCTCCCCTTGGAGGCTGAGCAGGCGCGCACTCGCGCGGCTCAAGGCCAGCCCGGCGTCGCATGAAGCCACTTCGCCCGGGGGCGTGGAACGGGCGTTGCTCGGACCCGGCGGCATCGACGCCGGCAACGCGCGACCCAGGGAGTCCAGAATCCGTTCGTCCTCTGTTCCCTTCCTCCTTGCCTCGCGAAGCAGCCCGACGCTGCGCAAGAGCCACCCGACGCGAACCGACAGCGCATGAACGGTGTCGCGGGTACGCCGCCAGGCGGCCTGGTCGCAGGATCGCGGGATCTCCCAAGCGATCGCTCGGGCCAGCATCGCGGCTCCGGTGAGATTGAGACGGGCAGGCGATGTTTCTTCGCAGGCGAGTAGACGGATGGTCCGGTCGCGGAATGAGGAGCTTGCCCGCCAACGCCGGTAGACGGCGCGTCTGACCGCAGCGGACTCGGATCGGTGATCGACGAAGACCTCGTAGAGTTCCATGGCAAGGAGTTCCGGCGTGTGGGTCGCCCTGAACCGCCTGCGCCTGAAGTCGTCGAAGTCGCCGGCCTCGGCCAGCGTCAGCGCATCGCCGAAACCAAGCGTCATTCCCGACGCCGTCATGGGATGATGGTGCCCGGCCGCATCGCCGATGAGCACGCGGTGCGGGGTCCCGTACGTCACGCGCGGCCTCAGTTCATTGGCCGCCGTGTCGAACCTTCCCGCCCGAAGCGCCTCGAAGAAGCCGGGTCGGAGGTTCTCGGGAATCAGGCCGGCATAGGCATCCGAGAGGAAGCCGATCCGGTCCCGGGGGATCCACTGGTCCGGCGGAACGTCCACGATGATGCGGACGCGTTGCTCTCCCAGCTGGTACATGAGAATTGGACCCGGCCCGCCGAGCACGACATACCCGTAACCCTCAAGCGGCACGCTCGCTCCCCTCGTCGTGACGCCGACCATCCGCGAGCATGTTGTCCGGCCCGTCGATATGCCCAGCGACCGGCGCACGGTCGAGGCCCGGCCGTCGGCGCCCACGATCCGCCCCGCGGTCACGGACTCCTGGACTCCGTCACGGACAAATACGACCCTGCCGTCCTCCACCGAACGGACGCGGGCACGGTGCATGAAAGTGACATCCGATTCGTTCTCGACCGCGTCACGCAGGGCCGAGACGATCGCCTCGTGCTCGCACGACAGTCCGTGAGATCCGTCCGCATAGGGAAGCACGATCGGCTCGGATCCGTCTTCCGGGAGAACTACAAAGCCCCTGCCCGTTGTACTGCATGGCTGCGTCCCCAGCTCTATCCCCAACTCGCGAAGGATCCGCACGGCAGGCGGATGCAGCCACTCCCCCGCCATTCGCCTCGAAGACCTCAGGTTCGCTTCCAGGAGGGCGACGCGAGCGCCCCTCCGCCCGTGCGCGATGGCGCACAGGCTGCCCACCGGACCCGCGCCCACGACGACCACGTCGTAGTCCCGCGAGCGGTTGGCGCTCACCGGAAGACGCTCACGTCAGCGCGGCGTCGGTGGCAGACCCGGCACGGCGTCTCGGCATCCGACCGCCAACTCCCGTAATCCGGGGCCTTGCCGCCGCCGAATCCGATCAGCGCGTTGTGATGCGGCTTGGCCTCACGGGCGCGAGCGGCGAAGACCTCGGGCAGCCGGTGGGCGATGGCGGGCGACACCATGAAGAGGGTGCCGGCCGGAATCGTGTTGCCTGCGTATTCCATGGGCCAGAGTACCTTGCGGATCAGCGGCCAAGGGCTCGGGTCCTGAGGTCGATGTGCATGTGAACCAGCCAGCGGTGCTCGAATTGAGGCGGTCGGTCATCCGTGGAGTCCTGTAACTCCAAAGATGTCTATGTCGACCGGCCTCGTCCAACTCTGCGGACGAGGCTTCATTGCGGCCCGCCAGCGACTCGATACGAGCCGATGTCAGGCATCGGGAGGCCGTTACCGGCTCGGCCCGAAATCCCGGTCCGGTCCGCGCGGCGGCTTTATCTCCAGCCGCCGCCGCGATGCCTCACGCCGAAGCTCCCGGAGCCTTCGGTCAATCGCGTCACCTGCCCGCTCAGCCGCTCGACCTGCTTCTTCAAGGTTGCGCTCTGAGCGCTCTGCCGCTCGACCCGCCGCCGCAAGGCTTCGACCTGCTCGTGCAAGGCTTCTGCCTGCTCGGATTGCCGCCTCCGTTCCGTCTCGTACTGCTCGGACAACCTCCTCAAGGCCGCCGTCAACTGCCCCTCCAACTCTGTCATACAGCTTCCTCACTCTCTTGACTGCTTTGCGGCAGGCCGCTCGCGCCAGATCCAGCGCGGTTTGTCCGGCGTCCCCGCCGACAGCGCCACGGCCTGCTCTTCCTTTATCTTCGGCAGCGCGGTCCTCCAAGCGTCCATCTCCGTCCGTGCGAGCGTCCGCCGGGTCTCCCCGATGTCGAAGTCCGGTTCCGCCACCGTCTCGGTCTGACTCTGGATGCCCGTCCACGACTACCGCATCGCCGCCCAGCTTCCGTCGAAGATGCCGAGGAAGAGGCTCAGGCCGACCGCCAGCGACCGGAGCCAAGCCCTCGGCAGCAGCGCGCGCATCCGCCCGGTCGCTGCCTCCGTATCGCGCTCGATGGTACGCGGCGCGTTCCTCACGGCGCGCCGCGAGTTCCCGGCGGGCCGCGCGGGCTCGCTCGCGGTCAACTCCCCGATCTCCCGGTGCCCGTCCTCCGGCCATCTCCACATCCGCTCGGTCAAGTCGTTCGGGCTGGAAGTCAAAGGCGTACAGCCGTCCCTTCAGCCGCCAGCGGTCCCCGGTCTCGGGGTCCATCGCGGTCAGGTAGTCCTTGCCCTGCCTCGGCACTTCAAGGCCCGCTTCACGCAGCGCGGCGACGACATCGAAGCGGTCTTCCACCGCGCCGTGCTCGACGCGCTGGAGCAGGTAGTCCCGGATGAGGTCGCGCGGCGAGGATTCGAGCCGGAGCCCGGCCCGCAGCTGGGCGGCCTGGACGTAGGCGCGGTGTCCGGGCTGCTCGACCCTGGCCCGGGCCGGATCGTCCGGACGGCCCCAGCCGTGCTCGTGGTTGAAGGCGTCCCGGAGCGGATCGAACGTCCTACGCCAGCCCGGAGGGGCAATGTTGAGGCTCCGCCCGGTCTCAAGGTCGCATCGTGCGGCCAGGACGTGGAGGTGGGCGCCGCCGCCCTCTTCGCGGTGGAGCACCGCCGCCCAGGCGTAGCGGTCGGGTTCGAGCCCGGCCCAGGCCGTCTCCTCGAAGGCGTCCAGCACCTTGCCGATCTGTTCGTCGGTCGGCTCGTCCTCCGGCGCCCACGCGATCACGCCGGAGGTGTACCTGTGCTCGAACCCCAGCGTGTCCGCCACCGACGCCACCCGGTGAGGATCGCCCCGAAGGACCTCGACGCCTTCGCGCGGCTTCCCGGTGGAGTCCCGCTCCCCGAGGAGGTAC
>JAJDVW010000024.1 GCA_022825925.1 Pseudomonadales bacterium
GATACCGGCGCCCGGCTACGCTTCAGGGCGCCAACCGGAAGCTGTCACCGGTGGTCTAGCCGTCGCGCCCGAAGCCCCTGGGCAACTCGACAGCCTCCAGTACCGACAGGTCCAGCTCGCAGACCTCCTCGAGCAACGCCGCGGTCGCGGACCCGGCGAGGGATTCCGGCAACGCGTCCCGCCACTCCCGGTACTGGTCCTGCAGCGCCAGGAGCATCTGCACCGCGTCGTTCCACTGCTGTGGCCGCGACCTCCGGTCCGCCGGCCGGCGGTATCGGAGCCGGACCTCGCCGGCCTGCCGTCGCTCCCGGTAACGCGCCTGCCGCTCCGCGTTCGTCAACGCCACGACTACTCCACACCGTTACGTAACGGACCGGGGAAAGGAGACTCGGCACCCGGGATCGGCCAGACGTTCACGAGGTCGACCGTCGGCGGGCCCGGGGCAGCAGCGGACCGGGAGCACGGCCGCGGGGGGCAGGCGCCGGCGGTGATTTGCGGCGCGACCGGTCCGTTCGATAGCTCGGGACGTCGAATTCGATCACGACCGCGTGGTGTACCAGGCGGTCGATCGCTGCGGCCGTGGCCATCTGGTCGCGGAAGATCCGGTCCCACTGGCTGAACACCAGGTTGCTCGTCACCATCACCGAGCGGCGCTCGTAGCGCTCGGCGAGCAGCGTGAAAAGCACCTCGGCTTCGTCCGGACTTTGCTGAACGTATCCCAGGTCGTCGAGCAAGATCACCTCAAAGAGATCGAGCTTCCGGAGGGCGCGGGGCAGATCGAGGTCGCGCTTCGCGCCGAGCAGCTCCTGCACCAGGGCGTAGGCCGGAGCGCACAACACGCTGTGGCCGGCCTCGACCAGCGCGTGCCCGACTGCGGACAGCGCGTGGCTCTTGCCGACGCCCGGCAGGCCGAACGCCAGGACGTTGGTGGCGGTTTCGAGGAACGCGCCGGTGGCCAGCGTCTCCAACTGCTGCGCGACCGGCGCCGGGAACCTCCCGGTGTCGAGTGTCGCGAACGTCTTGCCCGGCGGCAACCGCGACGCGCGACGCAACCGCGTGATCCGGCGCTGGCGGCGCGCTTCGGCTTCCGCCTCGAATACCTCGACCAGCACCGACATCGCCTCGGAGTGGCCCGCCTGCGTCAGCCGCGGCACGAGCTCCTCGGCCGCCGTCGTCAGCCCGAACTGCGTCAGCAGCGACGTCAACTGCGTGCTCAGCGGCGTCATCCGACGAGACCTCCGGCGATCAGCGCGTCGTACTGCGCGAGATCCGGGCGGGGAACGTGGACCACGGGGACAGTCGGAACCGGCGGACGAACCTGGGCCTGCACGCCCGCGTAGTCGCAGGGGTCGCCGGCGTCGAGCTTGGCCCGCAGCGTCGCCTCCACCCGCCGCTCGCTGGTCGTGGCCGCCAGGTGCAGCAGGCGCACGTACTCGACGTCAGCCCGCTCGCCGTGCGTCCGGCCGAGCGCGTCATACGCCGCCCTGAACACGAGCGACGGGAACAGCTCCTCCCGGAAGCGGTACCGCGCGAACGCCCCCGGCTTCCGGACCAGGCTCCCGATGATGTGGCGGTAGTCGATACGGTGCTCGTCCGAGCCCCGCAGCCGCGGCATCGTGCACAGCACCCGCCCGCCGTAGAGGACCTCCACCGTCGACGGATGCTGGCGTGCCTCGACCGTGTGACCGATCAACCGCGACGGCACCGAGTAGACCCGGCCGCCGACCCGGATCGTGCTCCACTTCCGGACCCGACACTCGAACGTCGTGTACTCCGGAACCCGACCCGACGGCAACGGCCGCAGATACGGACGCTCCTCGGCCAGCCGGGCCGCCGCCGGTGCATTTCGCTCCTCGTCGACGACCGCGCGCACGAAGCGCAGGTACGCCGCCTCGTCGACGAAGTCCCGCTCGCCCCGCAACAGCAGCGCCTGCTCGATGGCTGTCGCCGTCCGGAAGTGCGCCTGCTCCGCCACCCCGTTCTCGTGCGGCTTCCCCGGCTGGATCCGCGACGAGAGCAGGTCGTAGTGCTCCAGCACCTGCCGGAACCGTGCCGTCAACTGACGACCGCCGCTACGCTTCAGCTCGTGCGTCGCCGCCGACAGGTTGTCGTGACGAAGCACCGCCGGCACCGCCCCCAGCGTCCACAGCGCGCCCTGCAGGCCCGACACCAGCGCCTCGAACGTCTCGCTCAGCGCCAGTTCCACATACGTCCACCGGCTGTAGCTCAGCACCCACTCGAACAGCAGGTGCGGGAACGCCACGCCCCGAAGCGTCACCCCCAGATCGCTCAGGTCGGTGAAGTCGAACGCCGCCTCCCGACCCGGGACCGGAACCTGCTCAAAGTACACCTCGCGGTCGGGACCGTACTGCACCCGCCACTCCCGAATCCGCCGCTGCAAGGTCCGCAACTGCCCCGGCTGAAAGCGGCCCGGATGCCGGCGGCACAGCGCCTTGAACACCGTCAGCACCTGCAGCCGGCCGTCGGTGTCGGCCACCAACTGCGGCACGACCTCCGACTGCCACACGTCCGCGAACGAGTCCTCTCGCGTGCGCCACCACCGCGGCGCCTTCGCCGTCGACGGCAACGGCCCGTTCTGCCACTTGCGCGCCGCCCGCTCGCTCATCCCCGCCGCCGCGGCGGCCGCTGCCAACGTCTTGCCTGCCATCCGCTTCTCGCGCAATCGCCGAACTTGGGCATCGGTGACCAACCCGTCCTCCGTGAGGAAAACGGGCAGTGTCACACGCTCCGCGGGTGCCCCCGCGACGGGCCGGTCACCCCCTCGGCGACCGGCAAAAATAATTGTCGTTGATCACGTCATCAGCAACACCGCCACGCGGCTCGCCCTCGAACCGACCGTCGGCCGGCAGATCGAGGCCGGCGTGAAGGTGAGCTTCCTGGACGATCGGGGCCAGTGGACCCTGGCCGGCTACCAGATCGTGAAGGACAACCTGCTGGCTCCCGACCCCCTCAACCCGGGGACGAGCCTGCAGATCGGACAGCAGTCCTCTCGGGGAGTCGAGGCGACGCTGGGCCTGTCGCTGCCCGCGGGCGTCGGCATCGACGCGAGCG
>JAJDVW010000151.1 GCA_022825925.1 Pseudomonadales bacterium
CCGAGGAGGCGCTGCGCGCGACGGAGACGGCGTACGAGACGGGGGAGCTCGGCGTGCTCGAGCTGCTCGACAGCGAACGGACGGTGATAGACGTCCGCTCGATGCGCGCGCGCTACCTGTCCGACCTCCTCATCGCGCTCACCGCCCTCGAACGGGCGATCGGCACGCGCGTGCCGGGGAGCCCGCGGTGAAATCCGCGTTTTGCACCGCGCCTGAACGCCGCCGGCGGACGGCCGAGGTGCCCGCCTGACCAGGCGGGAGGAGGACGCATGTCGGGTAGTTGCAGCCGGCGAACAACGCCGTCAGGCGGAGTGCATCGCCGCTCGAAGCAGGACGTCGACACTCAGGCCGCTGTGAGGACGTTCGACGCACGAACGCAGTCAGGCGGGATGCATCGCCGCTCGAAGCAGGGGGCTTCGCCACGGGCCCCCGGGATCGGGAGGACGCCATGAACAAGGCGATCGCGGTCGGCGTCGTGAGCTTCGTTCTCGGCATGGCCGCCGCGGCGCTGGTGGCCGTCAATCCGGCAGGTTGGCAGTGGTCTTCGCGCCTCTTCTCCTTCGCCTCGGCCCGCGAGGCGGCGGCGCCGGGGACCTGCCGCCGGGCACGGTCCGGATCGACCCGGGCTTCGTGCAGAGCGTAGGCGTTCGCAGCGAGCCCGTCACCCGGCGCAGCATCGGGCAGACCATCCGCACCGTCGGCACCCTCGCCCACAACGACCGGCAGATCGCCTGGGTGAACACGAAGTACGACGGCTGGATCGAGAACGTGGCCGTGAACTACCTCGGCGAGACGGTCGAGGCGGGACAGGTCCTGTTCGACATCTACAGCCCGCGGCTCGTGACCACCCAGATGGAGTACCTGCAGGCGGTCGACTACGCGGCGCGGCTCGAGACGTCGGAGTACCCGGCGATCGCCGAGCGCGCGCGCTCGCTCGTCGCGTCGGCGCGCGCGCGGCTCCGCTACTGGGACATCATCGACGAGCAGATCGCGACGCTGGAGCGCGAGCGGACGCCGCGCCGCACGCTGTCGGTGCTGTCCCCGGTCACCGGTGTCGTCGTCGAGAAGATGGACCAGGCCCTCGACGGAATGTACGTCGAGGCGGGCATGAACCTCTACAAGATGGCCGACCTGACCACGATCTGGGTCGACGTCGAGGTCTTCGAGCATCAGGTCGAGGCGATGCGCGTCGGCCAGCGCGCGCAGGTCGAGCTGCCGTACCGGCCGGCGCGGCCCTACACCGGGTTCGTCCGCTACCTGTATCCGCACTTCGACGAGCGGACGCGCACGATGACCGTCTCGATCGAGCTCGAGAACCCCGACCTGACGCTGCGCGCGGGCATGTACGCCAACGTGACGTTCGACGTTCCGGTGGCGCGCAACGCGCTGGCGGTGCCCGAAGAGGCGGTGATCCGCGGCGGCGCGCGCGACCTCGTGGTCCTCGAACGGTCTGCCGGCACGTTCCAGGTCGCCGCCGTCACTCTCGGCCGGCAGGGCGGCGGCATGTGGGAGGTGCTGGACGGCGTCGAGGAGGGAGATACGGTCGTGGTGTCGGCCCAGTTCCTCATCGACTCCGAGAGCAACCTGCGGGCGGCCATCTCCCAGCTCTCTCGGGGGGAGCCACAAGGGGGGCTGCCCGGCGACGACGCCCCCGCGCCGGACCACCGGCACCACTGAGGCGCGGCCATGCTCGAGCGACTCGTCGGCTGGTCGATCCGCAACCGGATCCTCGTCGTCCTCGCGACGCTGATCGTCGCCGTGGTCGGGGTGCAGGCCCTCTGGCGGGCACCCCTCGACGCCATCCCCGACCTCTCCGACGTGCAGGTCATCGTCTTCACCGAGTACGCCGGACAGGCGCCGCGGATCGTCGAGGACCAGGTGACCTACCCGCTCGCCACGCAACTGCTCGCCGTCCCCTACGCCCGCACGGTGCGCGGGTACTCCTTCTTCGGGTTCTCCTTCGTGTACGTCATCTTCGAGGACGGCACCGACCTGTACTGGGCCAGGAGCCGCGTCCTGGAGACCCTGAGCAACGTCGCCCGCACGCTGCCGCCCGGCGTGACGCCGGCGCTCGGCCCGGACGCCACCGGCGTCGGCTGGGCCTTCATGTACGCGCTGCGGTCGGACCGGCACGACCTCGCCGAACTGCGCTCGATCCAGGACTGGTTCCTGAAGTACGAGCTGTCGAGCGTCCCCGGCGTGGCCGAGGTGGCGAGCATCGGCGGCTTCGTGCGCCAGTACCAGATCACCGTGGACCCCAATCGGCTGCGCGCCTACGGCATGCCGATCTCGAGGATCCGCACCGCCGTGCAGGACAGCAACAGCGACGTGGGCGGACGGCTCCTCGAGGCGGCCGAGAAGGAGTTCATGATCCGCGGGCGCGGCTACATCGGCTCCGCTGACGACATTCGCAAGATCGCCCTCGGCGTCGACCCCGCCGGCACGCCGATCCTGCTCCGGGACGTCGCGACCGTCAGCGTCGGTCCGGAGATGCGCCGGGGGCTCGCCGAGTGGGACGGCGAGGGCGAGGCCGTGGGCGGGATCGTCGTGGTGCGGCACGGCGCCGGCACGCTGCAGGTGATCGAGGACGTCAAGGCCCGACTCGCCGACATCGTGCCGAGCCTGCCCGCGGGCGTCACCGTCGAGGTCGCCTACGACCGCAGCGCACTGATCCGGCGCACCGTCGACAGCCTCGGCGTCAGCCTCTTCCAGCAACTGCTGATCGTCGCCCTCGTGTGCCTCCTCTTCCTGTTCCACGTGCGCAGCGCGCTGGTCGCCGTCATCACGCTGCCGGTGGGGGTCCTCTGCGCGTTCATCGTGATGACCGCCCAGGGCCTGAACGTCAACATCATGTCCCTCGGGGGCATCGCCGTGGCCATCGGCACCATGGTGGACGCGGCCATCGTCATGGTGGAGAACGCCCACAAGCACCTCGCCCGCGACCATGGGCGGCGCCCGCACTGGCAGGTCGTCGCCGAGGCGACCCGCGAGGTCGGGCCCACGCTCTTCTTCGCCCTGCTCGTCATCACCGTCTCGTTCCTGCCCATCTTCACCCTCGAGGCGCAGGAGGGGCGGCTGTTCAAGCCCCTCGCCTTCACCAAGACATACGCCATGGCCGCCGCGGCGATCCTCGCGGTGACGGCGGTCCCGGTTCTGGTCGGCTACTGGGTGCGCGGCAGGATGCGTCCGCTCGACCGGCACCCGGTGAGCCGCCTGCTCACCTGGCTCTACCGGCCGCTGC
This sequence comes from Pseudomonadales bacterium, assembly GCA_022825925.1. GTDB lineage: Bacteria > Pseudomonadota > Gammaproteobacteria > Pseudomonadales > Azotimanducaceae > VXNE01. The sequence goes on from JAJDVW010000151.1 coordinate 3,242, forward strand.
TCGATGCCGTCCTGCGCCGCAGGGCGGTCGTCCTGGCCGCCGCCGCGCTCGGGCTCGCCGTCACGGCGGTGCCGTTCGCCCGGCTCGGATCCGAGTTCATGCCGAACCTCTGGGAAGGCGATCTCCTGTACATGCCGACCACCCTGCCCGGCATCTCGATCACGAAGGCCGGCGAGATCCTCCAGCAGACCGACCGGATCTTGAGGACCTTCCCGGAGGTCGAGCACGTCTTCGGCAAGATCGGGCGGGCCGACACCGCCACCGATCCCGCGCCGCTGTCGATGATCGAGACGACGATCCGCCTCAAGCCCCGCGACGAGTGGCGCCCGGGCATGACGCCCGAACGGCTGGCGGAGGAGATGGACGCCGCGATCCGCGTTCCCGGCCTGACGAATGCGTGGACGATGCCCATCAAGACGCGCATCGACATGCTCTCGACTGGCATCCGGACCGACGTCGGCATCAAGATCGCCGGCCCGGACCTCGCTGAACTCGAGCGCCTCGGACAGGAAGTCGAGGCCGTCGTACGGGAACTGCCGGGCACGGCGAGCGCGTACGCGGAACGGGTACTGGGCGGCAACTACCTGGACTTCACCATCGACCGCGACGCCATCGCGCGCTACGGCCTGACCGTCCGCGACGTGCAGGAAGTGATCCAGACCGCCATCGGCGGCACGAACGTCACGACGACGGTGGAGGGGCTTGAGCGCTACCCCGTGAACCTGCGTTACAGCCGGGAGCTGCGCGACGACCTGCCGGCGCTGCGCGGCGTACTCGTACCGACGCCCGCCGGCCCGCAGATCCCGCTCGGCCGCCTCGCCCGCATCGACTACGTGGTCGGGCCGCCGAGCATCAAGAGCGAGGGCGCCCGGCCGAACGCCTGGGTCTACATCGACCTCGACGACACCGACGTCGGCAGCTACGTCGAGGCGGCGCGCCGGGCCGTCCGGGAGCGCGTCGCCATGTCGCCCGGCTACACCTTCTCCTTCAGCGGCCAGTACGAGTACCTGCAGCGCGCCGAACGCCGTCTCGCGCTGGTCATCCCCCTTACGCTGCTGCTGATCGCCGGCATCATCTACGTGAGCCGCAAGTCCGTCGCGGAAACGCTCCTGGTCCTCGCCGGCGTCCCCTTCGCCCTCACCGGCTCGGTCTGGCTGCTCCACTTCCTCGACTACAACCTGAGCATCGCCGTGTGGGTGGGCGTCATCGCCCTGGCCGGTCTCTACGCCGAGACCGCGGTCGTCCTGCTGCTCTACCTCGACGTCTCGGTCCGCGAACACCGCGAGCGCGGGCTGCTCGTCGACCGGGCCGCGCTGGGACGCGCGATCCGCGACGGGACCGTGCAGCGCGTGCGCCCCATCCTCATGACCATCGCGACCGACGTGATGGGGCTGTTGCCGATCATGTGGAGCACGGGCGCCGGCGCGGACGTGATGAAACGCATCGCGGCACCGCTGGTCGGCGGCGTGCTGACCTCCGGGCTGGTGGTGCTGGTGCTGTTCCCGGTCGTGTACTTCCTCTGGAAGGTGCGGGAGCTGCCCGCGGAGCGGCGCGGCGCTTCGCGTTGACGTATCCCGAGGGGGGCAGAGGGGGGCGGAGCGGAGCGAGGCTTCGCCTCAGACCAACGAGGCATGTGTTGCCGTCGGTTGAGAGCCGGGACGGACCCCGGCCGCTGCTCCACTCTGCGGCGCGAGCCGCGTTCATGGTCGCCCGAGGGCGTCGATGGCCGTAATCTGGCCGGTGGGGAGCCCATCGACCGGAGTCCGAGCGATGAACATGGCACGAAGCGCCGGGGAGGTGCTGGCCGAGCACACGACGCTGGAACTGGAGTGCATCGACCGGATGTACCTGAACGTGTACGTGCCGCTACTGCAGACGGGTGCCGGGGCGGCCTGGTTCTTCCGCAAGGTGCGGGGCAATCCGGTGCCGTCGTCGGCGCTGATGGCGCCCATGACGAACCGCTTCGTCGCGGGTCTGAAGCGCTTCGCGGTCGACCACGACATCGACCTGGCGCGCTTCGAGCGGCACGAGCGCAAGGACGACCGTACCCGGGCGTACCTGCGCGACTTCCGGGGCGACGAGGGCGTGCTGTACGTCGGGTGGCGCAGGAGAAGGCTCGCGTGCTGCGCACCGAGCGCCGCGTCGACCCGTTGGGCGGCACGTATCCGTGGCTGGTGTCGTCGACGGCGATGGTGAACCACTACTACGTCTACCTCGTCGACGAGGACTTCGGGCCGCTGTTCGTGAAGTTCTGCTCGTACTTCCCGTACAACGCGAAGCTGTGCATCAACGGTCACGAGTACCTGAAGCGGCAGTTGGCGAAGCGCGGCGTCGCGTTCGAGGCGCTGGACAACGGCATCGCCAGCTGTGCCGACCCGGGGCTCATGCGGCGCTTGGCCGACGGGCTTGACGCGACGCAGATCGACGCCCTGCTGCGCAAGTGGCTGGCGCGCCTGGGGTGCACGTCAGATTTGTGAGACGAGGGTCATGTTGCGCCGGTCTTTGCGGCTGCGCGGCGCTCCCAGAAGTCGTCGAAGCGGTCGCCGAGGACGGCGCATCGCAGAGCGAGGATGGCGTTGGCGCCGTTGACGGACCAGTGCATGCCGGCGCGCTTGAGGCGGCCGCCGACGAGGTTCTTGCAGGCGCCCTCGACGACGCCGGTGGCGACGCACGGGCCGGCGGCGCGGAACGCGGGGTAGTTCATGCGTTGGCGGTTGCGGGCGATGTAGTCGGCGCACCTGGCGGCGTCCTCGCAGGTTGCG
>JAJDVW010000027.1 GCA_022825925.1 Pseudomonadales bacterium
CAGCACACCCGCCGACTTGGACGCGGACAAGACACGGCTGTTCCTCCAGAGTGCAGACAGGGACCTCGCGGTTGTGCCAGTCTCCGAACTCTCGACATATCTCCGAAATCAATACAGACCAAAAGAAGAAAGAGACGACACTGGACAAGGGTCATTGGCACTAACCACGCGTTGACGCGCCTGCCCGGCCTGCCTACGCTGCGCGCGCTATGGCGAAGCACCTGGAAGGCAAAACGGCAATCGTGACGGGCGGGGCCGGGGGCATGGGCTCCTGGATCTGCCGCATCTTCGCGGAGCAGGGCGCACGGGTCATCGTGGCCGATACGGGCGCCGACGTGGAGGGACGAATGGGCGCGGACCCGAGCCGCGTCAACGCCGTGGTCGACGAGATCACGGCGGCGGGCGGCGAGGCCGTCGCGGCCATCGGCGACGTGTCGGAGATGGACGTGGCGGAGGGGCTCGTGCGCACGGCGCTCGAGCGCTGGGACAAGCTGGACATCCTCGTCTGCGCGCACGGCATCCTGCGCGAGCGGATGATCTTCAACATGACGGAGGAGGAGTGGGACAGCTCGGTGAAGTCGCACCTGAAGGGGTGCTTCGCTCCGACCAAGTTCGCCTCCATCCACTGGCGCGAGCGCCGCGACGGCGGGCGCATCATCTACTTCACCTCGGGGGCGGGGATCCGCGGGGAGGCGGGGCAGCCGAACTACTCGGCGGCGCAGCAGGGGAAGATCGGCCTGATGCTCTCCTGCGCGCAGGCGCTCAGCCGCTACGGCGTGACCGCGAACTGCATCTCCCCGGCAGCCTCGACGCGCATGACCGACCGCGGCCGCAGCGTCGACCGCGAGGGCCCGGCGCCGAGCCTCTCGGCGGCGGGCACGGCGCGCGACCCGAAGAACGTGGTGCCGGCGATCGTCTACCTGGCCTCGGACGAGGGGGCGAGCGTGACGGGGCGGGTCGTGGGGACGACCGGGCACGAGTTCACCGTCTGGCGGGAGCCATTCCGGGACCAGTCGATCTACTCGGACACGCCCTTCTGGGACATCGACGATCTGTTCGAGCAGATGCCGCGCACGCTGGCGGTGCACGACCTGGCGCCGCCCGAGCCGGCGTTCCCGTAGGCGGAAGGAGCGAAGCGATGGCGAAGCACCTGGAAGGCAAGACCGCGATCGTGACGGGCGGGGCCGGCGGCATCGGCAGCTGGGTCTCGAAGCTGTACGCGGAGAACGGGGCGAAGGTGATCGTGGCGGACACGGGGGCGGACGTGGAAGGGCGGATGGGCATGGACCCGAGCCGCGTCAACGCCGTGGTCGACGAGATCACGGCCGCAGGCGGGGAGGCGATCGGGGCGGTGGGGGACGTCTCCGAGATGGACGTGGCCGAGGGACTCGTGCGGACGGCGCTGGAGCGCTGGGGGAAGCTCGACATCCTCTGCTGCGCCCACGGCATCCTGCGCGAGCGGATGATCTTCAACATGACCGAGGACGAGTGGGACGGCTCGGTGAAGTCGCACCTGAAGGGGTGCTTCGCGCCGACCAAGTTCGCGGCCATCCACTGGCGGCAGGAACGCCAGGGCGGGCGCGTCATCTACTTCACCTCGGACGCGGGCATCCGGGGGAGCAGCGGACAGCCGAACTACTCGGCGGCGCACGCGGGCAAGCTCGGGCTGATGCGCTCGAACGCGCGCGGGCTCAGCCGCTACGGCGTGACCAGCAACTGCATCGCGCCCGGCGCCTCGACGCGGATGACCGATCGCGGGCTGGGTGTCGACCGGGACGGGGCGCCACCGAGCGAGTCGGCGGCGGGCACGGCGCGGGATCCGAAGAACGTGGCCCCGATCGCCGTCTGGCTGGCCTCCGACGCGGGCGCGGCGGCGAACGGGCGCATCTTCGGGGCGCGCGGCCACGTCATCACGCTCTACAGCGAGCCGGAGCGGGAGCGCACGCTCCGTTTCGCCGATCCGTTCATCGACGTCGATGAGCTGTTCGAGCTGTGGCCGCGGACGCTGGGGTCGGAGCCACTGGAGAGGACGCAGGCTTGGACCTAGACGCGGGGCAGCTCGCCGACCGCCAGGCGATCGTCGCGGTCATCGACCGGTACGCGACCTCGCTCGACGCGAAGGACTACGAGCGCTTCCGCACGTGCTTCAGCGAGGACGCCGTGATCCACTACGGCGAGGAGCTGGGGCGGGACGAAGCGGCGGCGTACGCGGACTCGGTGCTCTCGCAGTACGCCTTCACCCAGCACCTGCTGGGGAACTACGACATCGCGCTCGACGGCGACCGGGCCTCGGCGCGGACGTACATGCACGCGAGCCACATCACGTCGGAGGGCGAGATCTGGGTCGTGGGCGGGACGTACGTGGACCGGCTCGAACGGCGCGAGGGCGAGTGGAAGATCGTCGAGCGCGCGCTCGAGGCGAAGTGGTCGGAGCGCCGGGCCATCTCGGCGTAGCATTCGCACACCAGACGGAACCAGGAAAGGAACGGCCATGGGCAAGGAGATTGACCTTCAGGGCAAGGTGGCGCTCGTCACCGGAAGCGGCCAGGGCATCGGCAAGGGCATCGCGACGGTGCTCGGCGAGTGCGGGGCGACGGTCGTCGTCTCCGACCTCAACCCCGACACGACGGCGGCCACGGCGGCGGAGCTGGGAGCGGCGGCGCTCCCGCTCGACGTGACCGACCAGGACGCCTTCAACGCGGCCGTCGACCAAGTGGTGGCGGACCACGGCAGCCTCGACATCCTGGTGAACAACGCGGGCGTGTACCGCGAGTACGGCGGAAACATCGCGGACATCACGCCGGAGATGTGGCGCGTGCTCTGGTCGGTGAACGTGGACGGCGTGTTCTACGGGTGCCAGGCGGCGACACGGGTGATGCTCGAGGCCGGCAACGGCGGGCGCATCGTCAACATCGCCTCGACGCAGGCGGTCTCGCCGGGCGTGGGCGTGACCTACGACGGCTCGAAGGCGGCGGTCCTGCAGATCACGCGGGCGCTGGCGCTGGAGCTGGGGCGCACGGGCATCACCGTGAACGCGGTGGCCCCGGGCGCGACCTGGGTCAACCCGGGCGACCCGCCCCCGCTGAACCCGCAAGCGACGGTGCAGATGACGGGCAACGGCCTCGCGGACGCGGTTGCGAGCCGCATCGCGCGCATCCCGCTGGGTCGCTGGGCGAAGCCGGAGGAGATCGGGAACGCGGTGGCGTTCGTGT
>JAJDVW010000092.1 GCA_022825925.1 Pseudomonadales bacterium
CCGGCGCGCCAGCGCTTGGGGCGCCTCGGCGAGCAGCGTGGCGAGGACGGTCTGACCGACTCCGGGCAGGGAGGAGAGGACCGTCACGTCGCGCTGCCCGCCGGGTTGGTCGGAGCCGGAGTCCTCGCTGTCGGCCAGGACATCGATCAGCCGGGCGATCTCCCGCTTGGCGTCGGCGAGTTGGCGGTGTACGAGGCGGAGGCGTTCGGAGACGCTTCGGATGTGGGCGACCGCGGCCTCGGTGGTACCGGGCGCGACGGCAACGGCCGGGGCGCGAAGGATGTCGAAGAGCTGGTCGGCGGTGATCCGCCGGATCCTGTGGCGCTTGAGAAGGCTCTCAAGGGTGCGGCGCTGGACGCGCCGGGCCTTCGCGGGCGTCGGCACCTTGGCCCAGAGGTCGAGGACCCAGGGCTCGACCACGCTGCCGACCGCATCGAGGATCTGCGGATAGTAGCGCCACAGTTGCTCCCGCACGCGGTTCGACAGGCGCGTGCGGTCCCGCGTGAGCTCCTCGACGATGCGCGACCACGCCCTGAGCTCGATGACGACCGGGTCGACGGGGTCGATCCTGCGGAACCGGTGAAGGTCAGTCCTCAGCGCGTCGGCGAGGACGCGGGCGTCGAGGCTGTCGTCCTTGGCGCCGGCGGGCGAGTAGCGGTCCCGGAACCGGTCGAGTTGCTTGGGATTGATGGCGTAGACCGCGAACCCGTGGTCCATGAGACTCTCGACGACCGGCCCATGCGGGACTTCGATCGCCACCGGAATGTCTGCACATCCTCCAGACCGGGCTGCGATCCACTCGGCCATCTCGGCAAGACCCGCGCCTCCGTGGCGGAAGCTGCGTTCCTCCCGCTTCGAGCCGTCGCCGTCGACCACGCAGACGTGGTGCGCTTCCGATGCCCAGTCCACGCCGGCGAACCAGGCCTGATGTCTCATCATGCTCCCTCCCGTGCAAAGGTGTCACTGGACAGCCGAGGCGGTGCCGCGATGCTCGCCATTCCCTGTACTGGCGCTCGATGGCGCGAACTCCCCACTGGGCATCCATCGCGGCTTCCGGGCCGGGGTACACGTCCCCCATAGGTGCTCTGTGGCACTGGGTCACTCAGGTTACTCCCGGCCTGGTCGCCTGTCGCTGCTTGAACGTCTATGCGATCTACTGCAAAGCGTTCAAGAATGGTACAGGGTCGCTCCGGCCACGGCCGCGGATTCCCGCGCGGCTCCGCCGCGCCCGCGGCCGTGGTGCAACCGCAAGGCGGAAGGCGACATGCGGCACCGGCGGTCCGCACCGTCGCCCGGCCGGTCCGGTGCACCGCGACCCCCGATGTCTGATGGCGCATCGCCGTGCGGCACGGGGATTCGGCAACCCGGGGTCAAACCATGCCTCCGGGAATCCGGCTCGAACGCCATGTGGCGAAGCCGTCGATCGCCTTTCCGGGACGCGCGGACGCGAGCCGGTCCTCGAGCTCGACGATCCGCACCAGGCAGCCCTGGAGCCCGCCGAGCTCCTCGACCAGCGCTTCGTCCATGCCGCGGACGGCCTGCTTGATCCGGGCGATCTCGTCCCGGATCGCGGCGACCGGAAGGGCGGGGCCGGTGTCCTCGGCCCAGCCGCGCATGACCCTCCGCGCCCGTTGCGTCTCCCGCCGCCTCCGACCGACGGCGACGACTTCGACCGGTCGGCCACGCTCCCGGATCGCCTCCCAGAGCCCCCGGTGCGCGGCTCCCCAGGACCGGATCGCGGTCGAAGTGTCGTGACCGGGATCGACGTACACGAACAGCGCGCCGCCGGCGTCCATGGCGATGGGCAGCTTGACGGGGAAATGGCGCCGGGTCGTGGCCGCGCCCGTGCCGTACACCCTGACGGGCAGCAGCGCGCGACCCAGCCCAAGCCCCTCGAACGCGCCGACCTTCTCGGCCTCGGTCGGCAGCCACGGCAGGCCGGTGTGATCGATGACGTAGTCGAGCGAAAGCAGGCGGCGCGTCAGCACCTCGGTCGAAGCGGAGCGGCGGTGGCGGATGTGTTCGGCCCCGAGTGCCCGATAGAGGCTCCGGGAGTGGATCCGGCAAACCTTGCGCCCCTCGAACGTCTCCTCGGCGGCCAGGCGGCGTGCGGTCATCGCGCGGACGAACCGGCGCGCCGTGCCGCGGTGGACCCGGAGCCGATCCAGCAGCTGGGCGCGCGTGAACACGCCGCTGTGGAGGCAGACCAAGGCGATCCACTCGGCCCTGGCTCCCGTCCAGCCGAACGATTCGAGCGCCTTCTCGCGCCCCTTGAGATGCGCGATCACGGCGAGCCCCCGCTCACGAGCGCCAGGTCGGCGCGCATGTAGGTGACGAGGAGCCCCATCGGGTTGTGGACGACGAGCTCGTTGGGGAGCGAATCCAGAAACTCGAACCGGAGCGTGAGCGACCAGCGCTCGCGCCGGATCTCCTGTTCGCCGCGCAGGTGCACCAGATCGAAGTCGGCGGTCGCGCCGTGCGGCGGCTCGGGCGCGGGATGGATGCGGAGCACGACGTTCTCGACCTCGCGCTCGGCCTCGGCGGTCCCGGCCGCCGTGGAAGCGACCTCCGCGCCGTCCCTCTGGAACGCGGCGTTCGCGAGATCAGTCGACAGAAACCGCAGGCTCCGAGTCCAGTGCTCCTCGACCGTCGCCCGCCGACGCGAGTGGAAGTCGTGGACGAACCGGTTCAGGAAGTATTTCGTCGTCGGATCGAGCGGATCGGCCTGCGCGGTCGCGGCCTCGTAGGCCAGCGCCTCGGCGCGGCCCACCTCGTCCACCCGCACCACGATGGGCCTGGGCGGCTCGGCGCCCGCGATCCGAAGCAGTACGAGGACGCCGAGCACGATGCTCGCGGACAGGTAGATCAGGATCGTCCGAAGCTTGCGGTTGGCCTGCACGGCCTCGCCCCAGATCTCGGCGTACTCGCGCCCGGCGTCACGGTCTCTTTTCATCATTGGGGTCTCCTGCGGTTCAGACGGGAAGCTTGGCGGCGGAAGCGGGTGCGGCCGCGCCTCCCGCTCCACGCATGACGAGCGCCATGAACCCGGACCCGGACGAGCCGGAGCCGGACACCAGCATCGAGGCGAGTTCGCCGACCTTGAGTCCGGCCATGAGGCCGCAGGCGACGAGCGGCATGAGGACGACGGCCCAGAGCCAGAGTTCGAGCGGATCGGCGGTGCCGGTGCCCATGAGCGCTTCGGCGTAGGTCGTGACGTAGCCCATGCCGACGCCCATGAAGACGCGGAGGATGGCTCCGGCCACGACGCCGTAGAGCGCGTAGACCATCATCGTCCGGAACCATCCCCAGAACAGGAACGCGAGCGGCTCGAAGAGCAGGAACGGGATCAGCACCGGACCGAGCAGGATCGCGATGGCGAGCGCGACCTGCGCCCAGATCACCTGCGCGTAGGTGACGCAGAACAGCGCCAGCAGGCTGGCGACGAGCGACGCGCCCATCACGAGCGACACGAGCGAGGAGAAGAGCACCGTGACGCCCGCCGTCACGACCGACAGCAGGTTGCCGCTCGACCACGCCGCGCTCAGGTGCGCGCCGTAGGCCTGGACGAGCGCCGTCATCTCGGCGTATCCGGCCGACACCACGTCGGACAGGAACAGGTTCTGGAGCCAGATCCCGCCTCCGGCGATCATCGCCGGGAACGTGAACCCGACGCCGGGGATCGGGACGGCGTAATAGTGGAGGATCGTGCGGGGGATGGCGATCCCGATCACGAGCCTGATGATCTCCCAAGGATGGAACGTACCGCTGAACGCGATCTTGAGCCCGGTCCAGGCGACCATGACGGCGGCGAGGCCGCCCCAGAGCTGGAGCCCGACGGCCTGAATGTCGGGCGCGGCCCCGCCGACGACGGAGTCGAGCACGATGTCGAGGAAGCTCTTGAAGTCCTGGAGCTGATCCGGCGGGATCTGCGTGGGAACGTTCGGGTCGATGGACTGCGTAGGCAGCTGCATGGCTGGCGCGCCCCTACCGGTAGAACGACGGGATGCGGAACAGGAGCCCGTCGCGGAGCGCGGCCCGGTTCAGCGAGGCCGCGTCGCGCATCGTCACCGCCAGCGCGTTCGCGCGCGTCCGACCGTCGGCCCAACGGCCAAGCCATTCGAGGCGGGCGAGTTCGGCCTCGCGCGCCCGGCTCGCCTCGACGGCGGCCTGGTGGGCGAGCACTTGGCCTGCGGCCGCGTTGATGCGCCCCTGGCTCAGGGCCGCCGCCACCCCGGCCTGCTGGAGTGCGGTGTTGGAGAGATTGCCGTTTTCTGTCGATCGAGGTTCAGGGACGTTCTCTGGAATCCCAATAAGTGTTGTAAGTAATGCGTTTACGGGACATTTGGCCTCCAGAGCGATCCGCTCCCACTCCTTGACATCCCGGTGATTATTGGGGCATCATTTGGGGGCATGTCTCCGTAGCCCTTACAGGATGCCCCAACATGCCACTGACAGCCACCGCCATCCGCAAGGCCAAGCCCCGCGAGAAGCCGCGCAAGCTCTACGACAGCCGCGGCCTCTACCTCGAAGTCGCGCCGCGAGGCACCAAGGCTTGGCGCTTCAAGTACCGCTTCGCGGGCAAGGAGAAGCGGATCTCGATGGGGATCTATCCCGAAGTCTCGCTGAAGCTCGCGCGGCAGCGCAGGGACGAGGCCCGCAAGCTGCTGGCGCGGGACATCGACCCGAGCGCCTACCGGAAGGCCCGGAAGCGGTCCCAGCGGCAAGGGGCCAACAACAGTTTCGAGGCCGTGGCGACCGAATGGCTGACCAAGCACTCGCCCAACTGGTCCACGGGCTGGGTTCGGCGGCTTGAGCGCGAGCTGGAGCGGGAAGCCTTCCCCTACATCGGCGCGAGCCCGGTCGGGGACATCACGGCGCCGGACCTGCTGGCGGTGGTCCGCCGCGTCGAGGCGCGCGGCCACCTGAGGAAGGCGCACACCGTCTTCCAGGTCTGCGGGCGGGTGCTACGCTACGCGGTGGCGACGGGACGGGCGGAGCGGGACGTGTCGGCGGACCTGCGCGGGGCGCTGCCGCCCGTCAAGACTAAGCACTTCGCGGCGATCACCGACCCGAGGGAGGTCGGACCGCTGCTCCGGCAGTTGGACACCTATTCCGGAACGCTTCCGGTGCGCTGCGCGCTCCGCCTCGCGCCGCTGGTGTTCGTGCGCCTCGGCGAGTTGGTCGCGGCGGAGTGGGACGGCATCGACCTTGAGGGGGCCGAGTGGCGCTACACGGTGACGAAAACCGGCAGGCCGCATGTGGTGCCCTTGGCGCGGCAGGCGGTCGCGATCCTGCGCGAGGTCCGTCCCATGACCGGGCACCACCGCTACGCCTTTCCGAACGCGCGGTTTCCCTACCGCGAACTGCCGATGAGCCGTGGCACGCTCTGGAGCGCTTTCCGGGCGCTGGACATCCCGAAGGAGCGGATGACCATGCACGGGTTCCGCGCGATGGCGCGCACGATTCTGGACGAGGTGCTGGGGTTCCGGCCCGACTTCATCGAGCACCAGTTGGCCCACGCCGTCAGGGATCCCAACGGGCGGGCCTACAACCGGACGGCGTTCCTGCCCGAGCGGCGCGTGATGATGCAGGCTTGGGCCGACTATCTGGACCGGCTCCGCGACGGGGAGATCGAACCAGGGTCTCACAAGGTATCGGGGGGCTAGTCGAAACCCATTTTGACGGCGGTAGCCAGTAGCAGGAGGGTGGGCGCTGGGGGGGAATCGCCTCATGGTGACCTCCATTCGCCGAGGATAAATGGGAAGCTCGGCACGCCCGGACGGGTGCCGGGCCATAGCCAACTCCACACGAGGAAGTACCGCGAGGGGTCTCGCCTATTTGCCCGGGCGTTGGGAGCTACCCGCCTCCCACTGGTTGGGCTGTTCTGTTCGCGAGCGACCCGACATGGGGCCTTCCCGTGAAATTGGCAGGCGGCAACGTCGGCGAGCCGCCGAGGGCCGCGCCAGAAAACGGGCCTGTCGGCCCGGGGGGTTTAGCAGGGGGGTTTCCCGCTCCTAAACGGGAGAACTCGGCAATTCACACCGCGTCTTTGACGCATAGCACAGAGGAGGTATACTGGACACATGGAAGAGACGAAGAAGGGTCCTTCACGGTCGACCGTGGGGGCGGTTGCAGTTGGCGCGGCTACGGGGGCGGGCCTATGGGCGGACCTCCCTGGAATGATCGCCGACCTGTTTGATGAGGCGCACCGCCCCATCATCACGACAATCGGAATCATCGTACTCGTCGGCATTCTCGCCGGTGCGAGCGTGTGGCTCTTATGGAGCGTCTGGGGAACCATTCGCAAATGGTGGAACCAGCGCCCCGCAATGAGGTTCAAGAAGGTCGCCGAGGATGTTTGGAACACGACCCACCGCGTGAAGGACTGCCCCCAACTCCACAGGATGTCCGTGCTCCTCGGCGAGTTCAAGATTCCCACACCGCCGGTTCCAACGGCTATAGTGAAGCTGTTGGAAAGAGACGACGAGACCGTCGTGGTCTGGCGCGAGTTCTTGGGTCGGCTAGCCCCCTACGCTGAAATAGGCAATCTACGGGAGGCTAGGCAGGTTTGGCCGCAACTGTCAGCTGATATTGAAGGCTGGAAACAGACGAAATCCCTACCGCCCGATCCCCAATGAAGGGGTTACCGTCTGGCTCCAAATCCATAATCAGCCGGGAGATCCGGCTGACTCGAAAGGCACTGCGGTGAATCGCACGTTTCGCAGGATGCTCCAAGCCCTCAGCATCCGCGATTGCGGCGGCGTTCCTTGGGCGGTTGGAGCGCTGCGCCGGAGTGAGACGGTTCACGCAAGACTCTGAACCCACCCCGGAAACTCTGAGTTACGCTGGGGCAGCTTGTCGTAGGCACCCTTTCGGAGCACCTCCACGGTCCCCTTGTCCGCGAAAGCCACATCGCAATACGCAACGCCTGTGAGGTGCCAGAGGTCTGGGATGTCGCTCGTGCGCGCGCCCTTGGGATCGAGATTGGCTCCCTCGTGGAAGGCCCAGTTCGCACGAAAGGCAGGGCACTTCGCCAGATCGACGGACTCGGCGAACCCCTTCCTCAGATCGTCACCGACCGGCACCGGCCCAAGCGTCATGTCGACGTGATCAGGCACCGACTCTGCTAGCCAGATGCGCTTCTCGGTGTCGGTGAATCGCTTCTTGGCTCCTCTCGCACGACGTGTCGTCACGATACGCTGTCTGAGGTCTGGGTAACCCAAGCAGTCGTCGCGGTACTTCTGGAACTCCCCGATCATTGGCAGGACATCCACCATTTCGGAAATCCGCCGGGGCATGCCTTCACCTACGGTCATAATGATCTCTGGGTCGGCATCGGGCAGCGTCTCGTGGAACGAATCGAAGAACACCACCGGGGACTCCCATCTGCCGCCGAACGCCGCCTTGAAGCAGGCCGTAGCTTCCCGGCGGATCACTTCGCGGTAGTGCTGGATCCACTTGAACGGGCCGACCGCTTGGAGCGAATCCATGTAGTCAGCGACCCGATCCCTACTAGCCGTGTTTGCGTTCGCAGCCAGTTCCAACAAGTGAACGAGCGAAAGAACGGGGACAACCCGCTCGCCCGCAATGGCGTTCTCGATCGGTCCTGAATCGACGCCTCCCTCGGCCAAGTCGATCCAATTCGCCATGTCCGCATACAATGTGAGCGGCTGCATCTGACCCGCACCTTGTTCGTCTCCCGTAGGTCCGTTTGGAGGACCAATATAGCGGGTCCGGTGGTGGTCTTCCAGACTCGACCCCGGATGGTTAGGGCGCTGCGGTGGGCGCGAGTCGCAGAAGCACCAGTTGAGGGCGAGAGGGGGCCGTGACTCTGCCAAGGGGAATAGAGCGGCTCATACGTCCGCCGCTCGGCGTCGATTGGGCGTAGATCGAGCGGTTCTAGCGTGCCGAATCACGAAGAGCCGGTTCCTTGCCGGGGATACCCTTACCGGCTCGGACCATGATCGCGCTCCGGCCCACGCGGCCTCGTCCTTTCCGCCAGCCGCCTCGTCATCTCCACCCGCTCCCTGGCCCTGCGCCGTAGGTGCCGGAGTATCTGGTCAAGTCCGTCACCTGCGCGCTCAGCCGCTCGACTTGCCGCTGCAAGGCTTCGACCTGCTGCCGCAAGCCTTCGATCTGTCCGGAGTGCCGCCGCTGTTCCGTTTCGTACTGCACGGACAACCTTTCCAAGGCGGCCGTCAACTGCCGTTCCAAGTCGGTCACGCAGCGCCCTCCTCACTTTCTCGACAGCTTCAAGTAGGGCCGCCCTTTCACGGTGAAGGCCGGACGGACCGGCGTGCCGGCGGGCAGCGACACGTACCGGTCCCCGCTGCTCTCCAGCAACTCGACGCCCCAAGTCGTCTCCTCGATCTCGGCCAGCATCGTGCGCGCCCACTCGGTCCGCACGTCGAACTCCCCCAAGGTCTCGATCCGGTCTTGGATGCTTTTCGACAGCCAGTGCATCGTCGCCCAACTGCCGCCGCAGATACCGAGGAAGAGGCTCAGGCCGACGATCAGGGGCCGGAGCCAAGCCCTCATCAGCAACTCGCGCATCCGCGCGGTCGCCTTCTCCGTATCGGCCTCGATGGAACGCAGCGCGTCGCTTGCGACGGCGCTCAAGCTCTCTCCAAGCCGCGCGAGCTCGTGCGCGGCTGCGTCCTCGATCCGTTGCCGGTCTGCCGCCAGCCTGCTCCTCAGCCGGGAGGTCAAGTCGTTCGGGCTCGAAGTCTCGTTCATACAGTTCTCCCTTCAGCCGCCACCGCTTCCCGCTGTCGGGATCGCGGGCGGTGATGTAGTCCTTGCCTTGGCGCGGCACCTCCAGCCCCACGCCCTCCAGCGCGGAGACCACATCGGCGCGGCCCTTGACCGCGCCGTGCTCGACGCGCTGCACGAGGTAGTCGCGGATCAGCGTGCGCGGGTCCGCCTCGTGTTCGAGCCCGGCCCGCAGCTTCGACGCCTCGATGTAGGCCACATGGCCCGGCCGCTGCGCCCTCGCGCGCTTCGGGTCGTCCGGGCGGCTCCAGCCGTGTTCGTGGTTGAAGGCGTCGCGCAGCGGGTCGAAAGTCCTCTGCCAACCGGGAGGCGCGATGTTCAGGCTCCGGCCCGTCTGGAGGTCGCACTGCGCGGCGAGGACGTGTGCGTGGACGCCGCCGCCCCGCTCCCGGTGCAGAACCGCCGTCCACGCGTAGCGATCCGGCTCCAGTCCCGCCCACGCCGTCTTCTCGAACTCGTCGAGAACGGCTTCGATCTGCTCGTCGGTCGGCCGGTCGTCCGGCGCCCACGCGATCACGGCCGACGTGTACCTGCGCTCGAAGTCGAGTGAGTCGGCCACGGCGGCCACCATGTCCGGGTTCCCGCGAACGACCTCGACGCCCTCGCGCTCGTGTCCCACCGCGTCCCGCTCGCCGACGAGATACTCGACCGCCGCGCGGGCCGAACCCTTCCCGTGGGAGAGGAACTTAACGAGCATCGCCGGCCTCCTCGGCGATGCCGGCCACGGCGCGCAGCGAGCGCTCGAAGGAGACGAGATGGGCGATCACCGAGACGGCCTCGGCCGTCGAGGCGTGGGTGTTCGCCCAGCGCGCAAGCTGGTTCAGGTTGTTGCCGATGCGAGCGATCTGGCGGGTGCGCTCGCTCTCGACGGCCATGGCGGGCGCGGTCCATGTCCGCGTCCTCGCCATCGCCTCCCGAAGCAGCGCGGAGGGGGACAGGCCCGCCGCTGCCGCCTTGTCCCGCCAGGCGGCGTGCTCCGCGGTCGTGACGCGGGCGGCGACCATCACGGTGCGGCGCTCGGTCACGGGCCGCACCGGCGACGGGGTTCGGGGCGCGGTATCCCGCGCCCGTCCGCTGATCCCTCAGCGGAGTGGGAAGCTGGGGGTTCAAGGGGGGCGCAGCGTCCCCCTTGCCAGTCCGCAATGTTCAACATTGCGTGGGCTGGCTTACGGACCTTAAGGCCGTCAGCCAGCCCTTGGGGAAGCGGGCCGGACGGCCTGCGCCATCTGGAATCTCGGGTCGGCGGAGTCTCCATGCCGTATACGGAGAAGCCCGATTCCAACCGTGTCAACCGCCCGAATCGAGACGGTTTCCGAAGGGGTCCAGCGCCGTCCCGCAGTCGGACCGGTCTCCGCCAACGGTGACCTCCATCGCCTCCATTACCGGACCAGTGCTCCGGCTGCTCGGGCTGGTGGCCGATAGCCAAACGCGGCTTAGGAGTTGGACTGGATTTCTCCGCTGACCCGTCGCTGTTAGCTTAGCTTGGAACCTTGGAGAACGTCCCGTTCCGCCAGCAGGTCCACTTCATGAGCACATCGCCGAGCCGCAAGGATCTAGGATCCTACTACACCCCGCCGGTCGTTGTCCGTGCGCTGGTCTCATGGGCGATGCGAGGAGATGTCAGCGGTCCCGTGCTCGACCCAGCGTGCGGGGACGGTCGGTTTCTGGCGGGTCTGGAGAATGCCGTCGGAGTGGATGTAGACCCGGTGGCCGCTGCCGAGGCTTCGCGGCGTGTGAACGCGGAGATCACGATAGCGGATTTCTTCGCGTGGGCACCCCAAACGAATCGCCGATTCGCCGCAGCCGTTGGCAACCCACCCTTCATCCGTTACCAGCGGTTCGCCGGTCAGGCACGTCAGCGGGCGCTAGAGTACTGCGCCGCCCAAGGGGTGGAGCTTTCCGGCCTGTGTTCGTCGTGGGCACCCTTCGTGGTTGGAGCTTCGCGCCTCCTAATGCGCGGAGGACGCCTTGCTTTCGTCGTCCCTGCGGAGATCGGACACGCGGTTTATGCCCGGGCTGTGGTCCGATATCTCCTCCGCTCGTTCGAACGGGTTGAGGTGATAGCCGTCCGGGAGAAGCTCTTCCCCGATCTATCGGAGGACTGCTGGCTATTGCGGGCATCTGGATTCGGCGGGCGGTCGGATGCAATTCACTTCGTTCGACTCGACTCGCTTCCCGTGGAGAACGGTTCCTGGGACTTCGAGCCGGTATCGATGGAGGAACTCGAACGGTGGGGATTCCGGTTACGGGCTCTCCTGCTCCCCTCGTCGATCCGTGCAGCCTACCGGGAGATCGCGGTTGCCCAAGCGGCCAGCCGACTGGGCAACGTGGCGCGGCTCGGGATCGGCTATGTGACGGGAGCCAACGACTTCTTCCATCTGCGCCCCAGTACCGCAGCCGCGTTCGGCTTCCCGAAGGAAGTGCTCCGCGTTTCGGTCCGCTCGAACCGTGACCTAGCTGTGGACGATGTTGACGAGGCTGTCGTAAGGCGATGGTTGGACGAAGACCGCGCGGTTCTCCTGTTGAATCTGGGTGGCGTACGCGAGTTGCCTCGTTCCGTGGAAGATTATCTGGATTCTGAGGCAGGGCGAGCCGCCAGCAAGACCTACAAGTGCCGGAACCGACAGCCGTGGTTTGCGGTGCCGGACGTCCAGTCCCCTCAAGCGTTCCTGTCCATCATGTCCGGCAGGGGGCCACGGTTGGTCGGGAACTCTGCCGGCGTGACCTGCACCAACTCCGTCCATGCAGTGCACTTCCGTAACGAACGGGATGTGACACGATACCTTGCCAACTGGCGGAACGCGCTGACCACGCTTTCCTGCGAGTTGGAGGGACATGCGTTGGGAGGCGGCGTCCTGAAGATCGAACCGGCAGAGGCTCGCCGTGTTCTGCTGGCGCCGGAACTCGATCTGTCGGAGGAGCAAGAGGAACTGCTTCGCAGCGGAACCCGTGAGCTTCGGAGGTGGAGGCATTACCGTGCCGCCTGAAACACCAGTCCTCATCAGCCTGAAGGAGGCCCTCACAAAGTTCGCCTTCCCGCCTGCCAATGTCGAGACCAGCAAGCATATCATCCCACTACACTGGTATGTCGCTTGTCGGTTGGTGATCGAGGGCGGATTCCATCCCGATCACATCTTCCCGCGACCGCCGATCACCGTGAAGCGTAGGAAGGGTGGCCTCCTGCTTCACCATGACCCGTCCGCTGCGAGGCCCGGCGAACGGACGGTTCTCGGTGGCTTGAAGACGAAGAAGCTGGATGTGACGGTAACGATCCCTACGATCGGACCGGTCCTCGCGGTGTCTCTGAAGGGTACTCAAAGAGCGTTCCGCAACCTGACGAACCGAATGGAGGAGGCTGCTGGAGACTGCACGAATCTCCACATGGCCTACCCAGCATTGGTCTACGCCTTCTGGTCCGTTCTGCGGGCGAACGAGGCTGACGATCCAGCTCCGGTTGCTCACTTCCAACTCAAGGATGGTCGCTATGCCGTACCCGATCGCGCATTCCTAAGCGGCGGAGAACTCACTGAGACAATCAAGCGCTATCGGCAGGCTCTCCTACGTCTCTCGGAACGCGACGATCTCCGCGACCACCCGTCGCGCTACGAGGCCTGCGGGCTGACTTTCGTGAAGGCAAGGGGCGGCCCGGCTGAATGCGGTGTGTACGCTGGACACCGCGACCCCAAGCTCGACTACAACCGGATGTTCCAGAGGCTGTACGCCATCTTCGACAGACGGTTCGTGTACACCGCCGCGATGCTGAGGTCGCGGACCAGGCGGCAGGTTTGGGACGGCAAGTCACCACTTTTGGCGGACACGATCTTGCGACAGGACGCGTTTGCGGAAATGGAGCCGCGGGTTGGGTAACGATGCCTTACGCGTCGCTGCGGCTCGCCGCGATTCGCTCACGCATCCACTCCTCCACCTCGGACTCGATCCAGCCAACGGCGCGAGCACCCAGCGAGACCGGGCGGGGGAAGCGCCCCTGCTCCAGCCGCATGTAGATCGTGCTCCGTGACAGGCCCGTGAGGGCCAGCACTTCCGGCAGCCGCAGAAAGCGCACTCGCTCCTGCTTTCTCTGTTCGATCACACTCGTCATCGTTCGATCCTCCTTCTCTCGATGGTGAATCCCGGAATCATCCAGGCGTTGGTCCCCGTAGTGCTCGGGGTGAACACGGGAACCCTTTTGGTCGTCGCCAGCCTCGGCGACGGGCTCCGCGTACGCGCCCGGCACCGGAAGGGCTACGAGGCGTCGCTGACGGGTGCCGGGGGCAACTGCACGTTTGGGGCAACTCTGGGGGCATCTCGAAGGCGCATGAGCCAATGATCCAACGGACACAACGACTTACGTGCTCTCTTGACAGGTTGCCGTTGGCGGTGAGGTCGGCGAACGATCTCCGCGCACTCTCGATGGTCTCGGCGAGCGCGGCCGCCGCGTCCAGCGCCGCGTAGTCGAGCACGCGCTGCCGGTCCGCCGCTTCGCGGGCACGGCGGGAGTCTTGGGCGGCCCGAGTCGCCGCCCGCGGCGGAAGGTCCCGGTACAGCGCGAGGATGTCGGCCTCGCTCACCCGGTCGGCGGTCCCGTGGGCGGCGCGCCAGAGGTCGGTGAACGAGCCGCCCGTCCCGAAGCGCCGGACGGCATCAACGGTGTTCCGGGCCGGGCCGGTGAAGTCGGATCGCCAACCGAGTCCGTTTCGCACCAGACTGACCGGGTCGGCGGCAAGGTCCGAGAACGGCCGGAGCAGCGCGTCGATCTCGCCCTTGGCGGCGCGCTCCATGTGGTCGAGCTGGTCTTCGAGTTCCGTCAGCTGGCGGGCCATCGACCGGATCTGGGTGACCTGGTGCGAGATCTGTGTGATCTGGTTCGCGATGATCGTGGCCCGCTGGAACCAGCTGCCGAGGTCGAACTGCGCGCTCGCGGGACGAGCGCCCGCGAACAGCATCAGCGGGACGAGAAGAGCGGGGACGAGGATGCGGTGGCGCATGGGAGAGTCCTTTCGTGTTCATCAGTGCGTGGTGCGGGTGGGAGTGGGAACCAGGACATCCGCGGTGAACCAGATGCGGAGCCGGTGGCCCGCGCGGATCGTGATCTCCGGCATCCGGTTCAGGTACCGGTCCAGCATCGAGGTGGTGCTGCCTCCGAGCCCCTGGCCCACCCCCGCCCGGAGTCCGTAGGGCGAGGCTCCGGCGAGGGTGAGACCGCTCAGCGCGCCGACCGCTCCGGCGGCGGCAAAAGTCGAGAGGTAGTGGCGGTTCACTTGGTCGCGAAGAGCGCTTTCGCCCACCTGGTTCAGGCCGGTGAACTCAAGGCTCACCCAGCTTCCGTCGGGCAGCAGCAGCCGGTGGAACGCGACGGCGAGACGGGTCTGGTCCCGGTCCTGGACGGCCCGGGCCGTGCCGACGACGCGCGCGCCGCGGGGAATGAGCACCCGCTGGCGGTCGGCCGAGTACAGCGGCGCCGACACCATGGCGAGCACCGGGCCGGGGAACTCGCCCGACAACTGCGTGACCAAGACCGCCTCCAGGAACGTGCCCTCGTGGATGCGTTCCCAGCCCGGCGGGTCATGCGGCCGGACCAGACGGGCGGGCTCAGGGATGGAGGGCCTTCCAGCGGCGGCTGCCGGTGTACCGGACGGGAGTGCTTCGGCGGCCAGCCCGGCCGTCATCTCGTTCTCCAGCGCAGCGAGGGATCGCCCGAGAGAGGCGAGCATCCCGTCGAGCGCCGCATCGGAAGACTCGGGCGCCAACGGAGACACCGCGTCCGAAGCTCGGTTCGGATCCCGGTGCGACTGCGCGACCGGGAAGGAGCGGAGCGAGCGCGTCCGGCGTTCGATCTCCTCCAGCCGGAGCGCTTCGCGAAGCTCGAACTCGGCGGACCCCATGCCGGCGGCTCGAACGCCCCCGCCGCCATCGGCCCCGGCGGACTCTCCGCCGCCGAAAGCTCCGGTCTCCGTGTCGCTCGCCGAACGGTCGCGGGACTCGGACTCGGCCCGCTGGGTCTCGCGCTCCCTCTCGCCGCGGATGCCCTCGTCGAACGACCGGCCCTCGCTGTCGTTCACCGCCCGCGGCGCGCTGGGCGCTCCCGCTGTGACCTCGTCTTCATCGGGACCGGCGAGCGACGACGAGAACAGCAGTCCGGCGACGAGCACGGCGATCAGGGCGATCCCCACCTTCGTGACGATGCCGTCCGGGAGCGCGCCCGCCGGCTGCTTCACCCACTGCTTCCAGCGGCTCATCTCGAGCCATCCCGGGGCTCGAACCGCCAACCGGCCCGCCGGTCGCCGATCTGGAGCCAGCCATCGCCCATCACACTGTGCACGATGTAGAGGCCGTCCCCGGCGAGCTGCACGGGGACGACCGCCGGCTCGCCGTCCTTGATCTCGTATACCGCGAACGACTCCTGACGGCGCGAGCGGATGTAGGTGAACGTGCCGTCGTGCCACATCGCCTCGACCAGGAACGGCCGCCGCGTCGCGGCCCGATCCAGGCGGTACTCGAACGCGAGCCGTGCGGGGTATTCCGCGCGGAGCGCCTCGATCTCCGCTTCCGCCCGCCGCCGGGCCTCAAGGATCCCCGCCTCGGCTTGTTCCTGTGCGCGCCGCGCGGTTTCGGCCGCCTCGACCGCCATCTCCCGGTAGGCGGCGACCTCGCTTCGGGCAACGAAGCCGGGGGCGTCCGCGCCGGCGGCGGACATGCCCGCAGCCTCCGAGCCCTCCCCGACCCGGAATACCAGGTGGATCGGCTCCTCGGCGTGCTCGGAGACGAGAAACGAATAGATGCGGCCCGACTCGCAGACGAGCGCGACGTTGGTCGCGGCCTTCTCGGCCAATGGCTTCAGGTACGCGACGTTCGCCGCGCCGGTCAGGTGCCAGTACTCGGAGTCGCCGACCACGAAGTCGAGAATCCGCTCCCCGCCCGGAAGCACGATCAGAGTTGTATGACGCACGCGCGCGCGAAGCCGGTGGATGCGGTCCCCCGTCTCGCCCGGCCCGGGGCGATGCGCCTCGTCTCCCTTCGCTTGCTGCGCGGCTGCGTCGCAGGGGAGCGCCGTCAGGAGCGCCGTCAGCAGGACGACGACGACCCCCAGCAGGATCGCCGCGGTTGGATGCGTTCTCATGGTGTTCACGTCCTCTCGGTTGGTGGAATGGGGTGGGTTCGGCCCGCGAGCACTTCGAGTCCACGGGCCAG
>JAJDVW010000059.1 GCA_022825925.1 Pseudomonadales bacterium
CGCTTCAGAGTTCGCCCTGCGCGTCAATGCAAGGCGTGGTCCGCAGGGAATATCGGGCATATTGGCAAGGACCACAACGCGGTCTGCTTGCGAGGGGAGTACCCCTCGCGCTCCCGGCTGAAGGCTCCGGCGTGCAGGGCGATCTCCCGAAGGGCGCGCCCCGGGGAGCGCGAGGGGCTCGCCCCTCGCATGAAGATGCCGCCTTTGGCGGTGTTGCGCCCCTTGGCAATGCGTCCAGCATTCCCTGCGGGGAACGCGCCACCGCCACGCTTGCGTGGCGCGGCCACTAGACCCCGTGGGACGCGCTGAAGCGGCAGAACACGCGTGACACGACACTAGACCGGTTTGCGCGATGCCGAACCCCTGCCCCGACGAGGGCAGCTTACTGGATTCTCCCGAGCTCCCGGGCAGCGAGCCCGGGCGAGAGCGGGATATAGCCGTCCTTGCCGACGGCGGCCTGTCCGGTCGCCGACAGCACCAGCTTCAGGAACTCGGTCTCGAGTGGGGGCAGCGGCGTGTCGGGGTGCTTGTTGACGTAGACATAGAGGTTTCGGACGAGGGGATAGGAACGGTTGTGGACGTTCTCTCCGGTGGCGTCGACGGCCGGCTTGCCGGACTCGCGGACGAGGGGTACGGCGCGCACGCCGGCGGTCCGGTAGCCGATCCCGGAGTAGCCGATGCCGGTCACGGAAGAGGTGATCGCGTGCACCACCGAGGCGGAGCCCGGCTGCTCGTTCACGGTGTCCTTGAAGTCCCCGGAACACAGCGCCGCCCGCTTGAAATACCCGTACGTCCCGGACACGGAGTTGCGCCCGTACATCTGTATCGGCCGGTCCGCCCACCCCCCCGCGAGCCCCAGCGCGCCCCAGGTGGCGATGTCGCGCGGGCCGCCGCAGCGGCGTGTCACCGAGAAGACCGCGTCGATGTCGGTGAGCGTCATGGCGTCGATGGGATTGTCCTTGTGGACGTAGAGCGCCATTGCGTCGACGGCGACGCGGACCGCGGTCGGCCGGTACCCGAAACGCGCCTGGAAGGCGGCGACTTCGCCATCCTTCATGAGGCGGCTCATGGGGCCGAGGTTGGACGTGCCCTGGGTGAGGGCCGGGGGCGCCGTGGACGACCCCGCGGCCTGGACCTGGATGTTGACGTTCGGGTAGTGCCGCTGGAAGGCCTCGCTCCAGAGCGTCATGAGGTTGGCCAGGGTGTCCGATCCGATGCTCGACAGGTTGCCGGAGATGCCGCTGACGCGTTGATAGGCCGGTAGCGGGGCGGCCTCGCGCTCCGCCTCCGGAGCCGTATGGCCGAGCCCGGCGACGGCGATCCCGAACAGGGCGGCCGCCACCAGGGGCCGGGGCGTCCGCGGGGTCATGCTTCCGCGGAGGGCGATCGGCTGGAGGCGGCCGCAGCTGTCCGCGTGGCGCCTTCGGGCGAGCCCGTCGCGGACACGGGCGCGTCGTCCTCGCCGGCGCGGTCCGGGTCGAAGACGCAGTAGAAGAGACTGCCCCGGGCAAGCTCGCTCTCCACCTGGAGGACTGACCGGTGCCGCCGCAACACGTGCTTCACGATGGCGAGTCCGAGGCCCGTACCGCCGCGAACCCGGGCTCCGGCCAGGTCGATGCGATAGAAACGCTCCGTGATGCGCGTCAGGTGTTCCGGCGCGATGCCCATGCCGCGGTCCTCGACCTCGAAGCGGGGACCCGCGGCGCTCCGGTGCCAGCGCACGTCGATCGTGCCGCCGTCGGGGCTGTAGCGCACGGCGTTCGTCACCAGGTTGTTGAACGCGCTGTACAGTTCCGTGCTCACCCCGCGCAGGTGCAGGTCGGACTCGGCGTGGAGCACGATGCGGTGGACGCCGGCCGAGAGCTGACGCGCCTCGGCGACGATGGTGTTCAGCATGAGCGCGACGTCGATGTCCTCGGTCGTCTCGTCGCTCGGCAGCGGGGCGGACTCGAGACGCGTCAGGGTCAGCAGGTCGTCGACGAGGGCACGCATGCGGCGCGCCGGAGGCGTGAGCTTCGGCAGCACCTCCCGCAGGGTCTCGAAGTCCGGGTTGTCCTCGTCGAGTTCCTCGAGGTAGCCGACGATCACGGTCAGCGGCGTGCGCAACTCGTGGGAGACGTTCGCGACGAAGTCCTGGCGCATGGTCAGCAGGCGGTTGAGTTCGGTGACGTCGCGCGCCATGACGAGCGCGCGCTCTGCGTCGATGGCGATGCGCCGGAGTTCGATGCGCCGCGTCTCGTCGGCGGGGGCGGCGATCTCCACGATGTCGCTCTCGACCTCTCCCCGGAGGAGGGAGACGATGCCGGGATCGCGCACCAGCGCGACCAGGTTCTGGCCGTGGTCGCTGGCGGACAGCCCCAGCCGGTCGCGGGCGCCGCGGTTGTAGTCCTCGATTTCCCCGCCCGTGCGCAGGATGACCCAGCCGTCCGGAATCGTGTCGGTGGTGGTGCGCAGCCGGCGCAGCGTCGCCACGAGGGCCCGGCTGCGGCCGCGGCTCAGTCCGACGGCGCGGTGCAGCCGATCCGCGAGAGCCTCCCATACCGCATCGCCGGTGCGGAGGCGCCCGAGTGGCCGGCGCGACCAGCGTGCGAAGCGCCGGAACTGGATGGCGTGCCAGGCGATGAACGCCGCGAGCGCCGCGGCGACTCCCCAGGCGAAGCTCCCGCTCAGCCAGCCCACCAGCGCGGCCGCCGCCAGCCCGGCCGTCGCCAGCCCGGAATAGGCGCGCGCCAGGTCCCGGGCGGTCACACCGGCGTCAGGCCGCGTCGCTGCTCGAGAACCGGTAGCCGATGCCCCGGACCGTCTGGAGATGCGTGTCGGCGCCGAAGGGTGCGAGCGCCTTGCGCAGACGCAGCACATGGACGTCGATCGTGCGCTCCTCGACGTACACGTTGCGTCCCCAGACCCGGTCGAGCAACTGCGCGCGCCCGAACGCCCGGTCCGGGTGCCGCATCAGCATCTCCAAGAGGCGCAGCTCGGTCGGGCCGACGTGGACGGGGACGCCGTCGACGCTCAGCCGGTGGCTGTTGGTGTCGATCTCCACCGGTCCCACGACGATCTTGCCGTCCTCCGGGTTGCCGGCGCGCCGCATCAGGGCCTTGAGGCGGGCCACGAGTTCCCGGGGCGAGAAGGGCTTGGTGACGTAGTCGTCGACACCGGCGTCGAAGCTCTTGAGCTTGTCGGACTCTTCGCCCCGAGCCGTCAGCATCAGCATCGGCAGGTCCGCGGTGAGCGGGTCGCGCCGCAGGCGGCGCGCGAGTTCCACGCCGCTCATGCCGGGCAGCATCCAGTCGATGATCAGAACCCGCGGCAGGGGGCCGTCGAGGATGTCGAGCGCCTGCTCGGCGGTGGCCGCCTCGAGCACGTCGAAGCCGGCGCGACCGAGGGAGAACGAGAGCATCTCGCGGATTTCGGGTTCGTCCTCGATCAGCAGCACGGAGTTCCGGGGCACGTCCGTCAGGCTTCCACTCGAACGGTCGCGGGCATTTTGGTCAGACAATGTGACACGGGTGTGAACGACGGCGCGCAGTATGCCATCGCCGTCGCCGCAAGGCATCGTTTTCGGAACGTCCGTTCCGGGGCGCGGCGGCCGGTGACGAAGGGCGCGGCAAATACGTTACGCTTGGCGGAGCACAATTGATCGGGAGGCGGAAACAGGTGGGGACCACGAGACAGTTGCGGGCGTCCGACGGCTTTACGCTGGGCGCCTACGAGGCCTTGCCGGACGGCGATGCGGCGCGGGGCGCCGTGGTCGTCATCCAGGAGATTTTCGGCGTCAACGACCACATCCGCGAGGTGTGCGACGGCTACGCCCGCGACGGCTACGCGGTCATCGCGCCGCAGATCTTCGATCGCGCCGAACGTGACGTCGAGCTCGGCTACGAGGCGGACGACATGACCCGCGGCATCGGCATCGCCTTCCAGGGGCTCGATCGCGAGAACACGCTGAAGGACCTCCAGGCGGCGGTCGACGAAGTCGGCAAGTACGGCCGGGTGGGCCTGGTGGGATACTGCTTCGGCGGCATCCTCACCTGGGTCGGCGCCTGCGAACTCGAAGGCGTCGCCTGCGCCTCCGCCTACTACGGGGGCGGCATCGCCGGGGAACTCGAGCGCACGGCGAACTGTCCGGTGATCATGCACTTCGGGGAACTCGACGCGCACATCCCCATGACGGACGTGGAGCGGATCAGGACCGCGCTGCCGGACGTCGACGTGTACGTCTACCCGGCGGACCACGGCTTCAACTGCGATCATCGGGCCAGCCACCACGGGCCCTCGGCGGCCACGGCCCGCGAGCGGACCCTCGCCTTCTTCGCGGAGCACCTCGGCGCCGGCGGGTAGCGTGTCCGGATGCCCGCGATCACCCGGACGCCGCGTAGATCGCGGGTTTCGGGGCATCCGCCAGACGGTGACACGCTCGGCCCCGTCGTTGGCCTGCCGCCCCGCGGGCGCTATGCTCCCGCGCTTCCACTTCGCGGAGAGCATCCGATGAGAAAGCGCATGGCCGGACTCCTCGCGGCCCTCTTGGTCGCCGCGTCGCCCCTGGCGGCCGAGATTCCCCTGGACGACGTCGAGGCCGTCGAGTTCCGCAATGCCGAGGGCAGCGTCACGACCTTCAAGGGCCAGCCCGCCCTGCAGGTGATCGGGCCCATGACCCGGGCCGAGGACAAGCTCGCCGTGGTGGACGCGGAACTCGCCAACGGCACGATCGAAGTCGAACTGGCGGGGGGCGTGCAGGAAGGCGCGATGGCCGCGGCGCGCGGCTTCGTCGGCGTGGCGTTCCACGTCCAGGACGGCGGCGAGAAGTTCGAGGCGTTCTACCTCCGCCCCACGAACGGCCGGGCCGAGGACCAGGAGCGCCGCAACCACTCGAGCCAGTACATCTCGTTCCCGGACCACCCTTGGCACAAGCTCCGCGAGGAGACGCCGAGCAGGTACGAGGCGTACGTCGACCTGGTCCCGGACGCGTGGACCAGCGTCCGCATCACGGTGCACGGCGACCAGGCCCGGCTCTACGTGCACGGCAACGAGCAGCCGACGCTCATCGTGAACGACCTCAAGCTGCCGGAGTCGTCCGGACGCGTCGGGCTCTGGGTCGGCCCGGGAACGCGGGCTCACTTCCGGAATCTGCGAGTCAGCGCGGAGTAGGGACCGCCGGCGCGCCCAGGGCAATTGCACGCTTCTGGACGGGGGAGGTCCGGTTTGGCGCAGGCGGCGCGACCGCGCGGGGATCGGAGCGGAACGCGGACTTCCGCGCCGGCCAGGGTCGGGGCGGCGGCCGGCGGCGTTCTCGGCGGTGTTCCGGG
>JAJDVW010000143.1 GCA_022825925.1 Pseudomonadales bacterium
GCCTTGCGGCGCGGCAGGCTGGTCACCACGAAGCGCGGGTTCGCCCCCTTGGCCAGGTGCTCCGCCTTGCCCACCACCCGCCGCGTTCGGGACCAGGACTTGCGCGTGCGGTAGTCGAAGTCCGCGAAGCGCCGGGCCGCCTTGCCGGTGCGTTCGTGTGCCATCCGGGCCGCGTGCAGTTCGCCCCCCATCGCGCGCACCAGACGCGCGTTGCGCGCCAGGCCGAACACGAAGTCCAGGCCGTGCTCCTCGCACCAACTCATGATCGCGTCGCGGCAGAAGCCCGCGTCGCCGCGCACCACGATGCGGGTGGTTGGCCATGCACGCCGCAGGTGCCCGACGATCCGCCCGAGCTCCGCGACGGCGCCCGCCGCCGGGTCCTCGTCCGCCGGCCGCAAGCGCGCGCACAGCAGATGCTCGCCGCAGAACACGTACAGCGGCAGGTAGCAGTAGCAGCGGTAGTAGCCGTGGAAGAAGCGGCCCTCCTGCGTGCCGTGCAGCGGATCGTCCGTCGCGTCCAGATCCAGCCAGACCTCCCGCGGCGGCTTCGCATGCGACCCGACGAACAACCCCGCCAGCAAGTCGTCCAACGCCTCCGGCCGCGCCACGATGCGCTTGTAGCGATGCGCCGTCTCCTCGGGATCGCCCAGCTCGAGCCGGTTCAGCGTGCTCGAACTCGCCAGCGCCGCGCCCCGGTCGCGCTCCCGCACCCGCGCCGCGCCCGTCGGGTCCGCCGCCCCCGCCGCCAGCGCCAGCAGCACGTCGCGGCGCAGCTCGTCGTGGTCATTCAGATCCTCGTAGCCCAGCGCCAACCCGTACACGCGCTGCGCCAACAACGTCCGCAGGTCGTGCTCCACGCTCGTTGGGTTGCGGTAATCGACGAAGCAAGCGGCCAGCCGTTCCGTCAGCCCAAGGCGCCGGTCCACTTCGCGAAGCAATAATCCGCCGCCGTCCGAACTTATGTACCCGCCGTCGAACCGGGCCGTCACCCGGCGCCTTCCGAAGGGCTGAAACTCAAGCTGCGTGTCGTTACACTGTGCGCCCAAGGCTGCTTCCTCTTCGTCTGGCGTAAACGATTGATCTCACAACCCTCATGCCATAGGAGGCAGCCTTCTTCCACTCCTTCGGTGAGCGATCCGGGCTAAGGGTCCGTCCCGACCAAAGCCTCGACGGGCTCGCGCTCCGGGATCGAGCTCGCCGCCCCGGCCCGTGTCACCGCCAGCGCTCCGGCCGCCGAGCCGAGGACGAGTGCCTCGCGCATCGGCTTGCCGTCGAGGAGCGCCGCCATCAGGTAGCCGACGAAGGCGTCGCCGGCCGCCGTCTCGTCGACGGCGTCGGCGGCGAACGCCTCGAGCCGCAGCCGAGCGTCACCCCTGCCGTGGCGCAGGCCGTCGCGGCCGAGCGTGATGACCACGTCGCAGGACGGATAGCGCCGGCAGAGTGCATCGAGCGCCGGATCGGGTTCGGGAACACCGGCGAGCGCCGCCGCCTCGACTTCGTTCAGGATAAGCAACGCGACCGCGCCCAGGTCGTAGGCCGCCTCGCGGCCGTCGACGGGCGCCACGTTGAAAGCCACGCGGCACCCGGCCGCCCGGGCACCCGCCAGCACCGCTTCGAGATCGTTGATCTCGTTCTGCAGGAGCAGCCAGTCGTCGGGCCCGCAGCGCGCGAACGCGGCCTCGCGGTCGGCCGCCGTGAGTACGCGGTTCGCCCCGCCGGCGATGACGATCGCGTTCTCGCCCCGGGGATTGACCTGGATGACGGCGTGCCCGGAGGGCGTGTCGACCTCGCGCACGAGGGAGACGTCGACGCCGGCGCTCGCGAGCTCCTCCCGCAACCAGAGCCCGTCGCAACCGACGCAGCCGGCATGGGCGACCTCCGCCCCGGCCCGTGCCGCCGCCAGCGACTGGTTGAGCCCCTTGCCGCCGGGAAACACCGCATGGCTTCGGCTCGCCACCGTCTCGCCCGCCGAGGTGATGTTCGGCACGCCGTAGACGTGGTCGACGCAGAGGGAACCGAGGTTGACGAGCCTGGGCATGTGGCCCTGCGGCCAGGGCAAGCCGCCCTAGCCGCCCTAGCCGCCCTCGATGCGATGCATGAAGAACACCTCGCTGTCCGGTCCTACCGGCTCGAGCCACGCGTCCTGGTAGATCTGGCCGTCGATCGCGACCGCGGTCTTCATGAGGACCGCCTCGATGCCCGGCCACTTGCTGTCCACGGCACGGACGAGCGCACGGAAGTTCTTCGCCTCGACCGCGATCTCCCGGGTCCCTCCCGTGTGGGAGAGCAGGTGGTCCGGAAAGACGACCTTTGCCATCCCTTCGCTCGTCTCGCCGGGGCGCGCGAGCGTCGGCTCACGCGCCCCGAGCGTTGGTCAGGCGTCCTCCCGCGCGTCTATCGCTGCCAGCACGTTCGGCGGCGACAGCGGCAGGTCCGGAATGCGGAAACCCAGCGCGTCGTGGACCGCGTTCGCCGCCACGGCCAGCGGCGCCACGATGGGCGTCTCGCCCACGCCGCGCACGCCGTACGGATGCGACGGGTTCGGCACCTCGACGATGTGCGTGTCGATCATCGGCATGTCCGACGTCACCGGCACCCGGTAGTCGAGGAAACCCGCGTTCTCCATCTCGCCGTCGGCGTCGTAGACGTACTCCTCGTTGAGCGCCCAGCCGAGCCCCTGCACGGCGCCGCCCTGCATCTGCCCTTCGACGTAGGCGCGGTGGATGGCCGTGCCGGCGTCCTGGATCGCCGTGAAGTTGACGACGTCCACCTTGCCCGTCTCGCGGTCGACCGTGACGTCGGCCATGTTCACCGAGAACGAGGCTCCCGCCCCCTGGGCGTTCAGGCTCGCGCGCCCGAGGATCGGACCGCCGGTCCGTCCCGCGTTGCCCGCGATGTCGGCGAGCGACAGCGGCTGCACGTCCACGTTGACGCCCGGCTGCGGCACCGCCTGGCCGTCCGTCCAGTCCACCTGGTCCGCGTCGATGTCCCAGGTCGCGGCCGCGCGCTGCCTGCACTGCGCGATGATGTCCTCGCAGGCCTGGACCACCGCCATGCCGGTGGCGAACGTCGTGCGGCTGCCGCCGGTGACGTTGCAGAACCCGGTCGATTCCGTGTCGCCCACGTGGGCGCGCACGGTCTCGTAAGGCACGCCGAGGGTCTCCGCCGCCATCAGGCACATCGACGCCCGCGTCCCGCCGATGTCCGGGTTGCCCTCGACCACGGTGACCGTGCCGTCCTCGGAGAGGCGCACTTCCGCGCTCGACTGCATGCCGATGTTGAACCAGAAGCCCGCCGCGATGCCGCGCCCGACGCCCTCGCCCTTCGGCGTGGTGTAGTTCGGGTGGGCCTTGGCCGCCCGCAGGCAGTCCCGGATGCCGATCGGCGGGAATGTCGGGCCGTATGGCGCCTGGGTGCCCTCGTCCGCGGCGTTCATGAGCCGCAGGTCGATCGGGTCCATGCCCAGTTCGCGCGCGAGGTCGTCGACCGCGGACTCCATGGCGTACATGGCCTGCGGCGCGCCCGGCGCGCGGTAGGCCGCGACCTTCGGCTTGTTGACGAGCACGTCGAAGCCCTCGACGCGGAAGTTCGCCAAGTCGTAGGGCGCGAAGATCGCCATGCAGCCCGGCCCCACCGGAGCGCCCGGGAAGGCGCCGGCCTCGTAGGCGATCCACGCGCTCGCGGCCGTGATCGTCCCGTCCTTCTTCGCACCGACCTTGACGCGGGAGTGGGTCGCCGACGTCGGGCCCGTGGCGCGGAAGACCTCTTCGCGCGACATGACCATCTTCACCGGCCGGCCGGAAACCTCGGAGAGCTTCACCGCCAGCGGCTCGAGGTAGATGACCGTCTTGCCGCCGAAGCCGCCGCCGATTTCCGAGGGGATGACCTTGAGGTCGCCGACGCTCATGCCCAGCACGCTGGCCGTCATCGAACGTACGTCGAAGTGGCCCTGCGTGCAGCACCAGATCGTGGCCGCTCCTTCCTCGCTGTAGGTCGCCGTGCAGGCGTGCGGCTCGATGTAGCCCTGGTGCGCCGTGGGGGTGCGGTACTCGCCCTCGACGACGAGGTCCGCCTCCGCGAAGGCCTGGTCCACGTCACCGCGCTCGAACTTCGTGATGCCCGCGACGTTGCTGGCCGGCTGCGACGTGTCGCCGTTGGTGTGCAGGTTCTCGTTGACGAGGGTCGCGCCGTCCGCCATCGCATCGTCCACGTCGAGGACGGGGGGCAGCACCTCGTAGTCGACCTCGATCAGGTCGAGGGCGCGCTCCGCGAGGTAGGGCGTCTTCGCCGCCACGGCGGCCACGGGATGACCGTGGTACAGGGCCTTGTCGCGGGCCACGATGTTCTGCGCCAAGTCCGAAACCGTGCCGCCACCCTCGCCTTGGATGTCGCCCTCCGCGCCGCTCGGGAAGTCGGCGCCGGAAATCGCCGCGTACACGCCGTCCATTTCCAGGGCGCGGCTCACGTCCACGCTCCGGATGCGCGCGTGCGCGTGCGGGCTGCGCAGCACCTTGCCGTGCAGCATGTTGGGCAGGTTCAGGTCGGCGCCGAAGTTGGCGCGTCCCGTCACCTTGTCGACACCGTCCGGCCGTACCGGACTCGTCCCGATCGCCTTGTAGTCGTGCGCTTCTGCCACTTCGCTCTCCTCCAGTGATTCCGTATCAGGCCTCGTAGGCCAGTTCCTGGGCGGCGTCCTGCACCGCCCGAACGATCTTGTCGTAGCCCGTGCAGCGGCACAGGTTGCCGGCGAGCCAGTACCGGATGGTCGTCTCGTCCGGGTCCGGGTTCGTGTCGAGCAGCGCCTTCGTCGCGACGATGAAACCCGGCGTGCAGATGCCGCACTGCAGCGCCGCGTGCTCCAGGAACTTGCGCTGCAGGACATGCAGTTCGGAGCCGTTGGCGATGCCCTCGATGGTCGTGATGTCCACCCCTTCCGCCTCGACGCCGAGCATCAGGCAGGAGCAGACGAGGCGCCCGTCGATCAGCACGGAGCAGGCGCCGCAGTCGCCGGTCGCGCAGCCTTCCTTGGTGCCGGTCATGCCGAGTTCGTCGCGCAGGACATCGAGCAACGACTGGTGCGGCTCGCAGAGGACTTCGCGCTCCTCGCCGTTGACGCTGGTGGTGACGTGTACTTTGGCCATTGCTGATTCTTCCTTAGTTCCCGAGTGCCCGGTCACGGGCAATGGCCCCCGCGCGGCGACACAGCACGCCGACGACCTTGATCCTGTATTCGACGGTGCCGCGCTTGTCGGTGATCGGCGAGGCCGCGGCGGAGCAGGCCGCCCCGGCCGCCGCGAGCGCCGCGTCGTCGACCCGCGTGCCGACCAGGGCTTCCCCTGCCGCCGGCACCAGGAGCGCCGTCGGGGCCACCGCCCCGATCGCCACCCGCGCGTGCACGCAGTTGCCGTCCGCATCCAGGTGGAGCGCGACGCCCGCCCCGGCCACGGCGATGTCCATCTCGGTGCGCGGGATGAAACGCAGGTATGCGTCCCCCGATCGCGCCGGCGGGCGCGGAAAGCGCATGCCCAGCAGGAACTCGGTGTCCCCGAGCACGTTCGTGCCCACGCCCGTCAGGAAGTCCTCGCACGCGACCTCGCGCGTGCCGGACGGGCCGGCGATCACGCACACGCCGCCGGCCGCGATGATCGCCGGGATGGTGTCGCCCGCGGGCGAGGAGTTGCAGAGGTTGCCGCCAATGGAAGCCCGGCCCTGGATCTGGGTCGATCCGATCAGGTCGGCGGATTCGAGCAGGCCCGGAAAGATGGCCTTCAGTTCTTCGTTCTCGTTCAGGACGCCGGATGGGACCGCCGCTCCGACGAACACCTCGTCCGAGCCGATCTCGACCCGGTTCGTTTCGGCGATGTGCTTGACATCGACCAGCGTCCGCGGATCCCGGTCCACGGACCGCATCTGCACGAGCACGTCCGTTCCGCCCGCGAGCATCTGCGTCCGCTGGCCCGCCTCGGCGGCCGACGCGAGGACGGAAACCGCCTCCTCGACGCTCGTTGGCCGGGCATAGGCATAAGCCCCCATTGCGCCTCCCTTGGCATCAGTGAAAACGGCGTATGTATACCATAGAACGCTCCGCCGGCGACGCGTCGGAGCCTCGCGCGGCGCCCCGCGACCGCCGGCGGGTAACATATCCGGATGTCCCGGCCCCAACTCCGCGGCTTCGACCGCGAGCGGTACGCCCGCCACGTCGCCAGCGTCGCTGCGATCTGGCGCGAAGCCATGCAGGACGCCGGGTTCGACGCCGCCGTGATTCCGGCCGGCGCGGCCGCGTACCGCTTCCAGGACGACATCGCGCCGCCGTTCCGCCCGAACCCCAACTTCGCCCAGTGGGCGCCGCTGCCGCAGGCCGAACACAGCGTCCTCCTGTACCGCCCCCCCGACAGGCCCCGGCTCTTCTTCCACCAGCCGGCGGACTACTGGTACCTGCCGCCGGCGGTTCCGGAATGGGCCGCGGCCGAGTTCGACGTCGAGGTGCACGCCGAGCTGGACGATCTTGCGGCGGCCGTCTTCGGCCGACTGGTCGACGGAGAGCGGACGGTGCTGGTCGGCGAGGCCGGCGGCGCGGACGGCAACGCGCCGCTCGATGCCGTCAATCCGTCGGACCTCGTCGATGCCCTGCACTATGCCCGCGCGCGCAAGGACGAGTTCGAGCTCGACGCCATGCGGCGCGCCACGGACATGGGCGCCCGCGGGCACCTGGCGGCGCGGGACGCCTGGTTCGACGGCGCGAGCGAACTCGACATCCACCTCGCGTTCCTGCGCGCCAGCCGGCAGCACGAGGCGGAACTCCCCTACCCGAGCATCGTCGCCCAGAACGCCCACGCCGGCGTCCTGCACTACCAGCTTTACGATGCCGCGCCGCCGGCCGAGCGCAGGAGCTTCCTGATCGACGCCGGCGGCAGGCACCTGGGCTACGCCTCCGACATCACCCGGACCTACAGCGCCTCGCGGGACGCCTTCGCCGACCTGGTCGACGCGCTGGATGCCGCGCAGCGCGCCCTGGTGGACGAGGTCCGGCCGGGCGTCACCTACGTACGCCTGCACGAGCGCATGCACCGTGCCGTCGCCCGTCTCCTGCACGAGTTCGGGTTCGTCTCGTGCAGCCCGGACACCGCCTTCGAATCGGGGATCACGGACGCCTTCTTCCCCCACGGCCTCGGCCACCTGGTCGGCCTGCAGACCCACGACGTCGGCGGACACCTCGCCGACGCGCGCGGGACGCCCGCACCGCCGCCCGAGCGCTACCCGGCGCTGCGCCTGACGCGCACCGTCGAGGCAGGTCACGTCTTCACGGTGGAGCCGGGTATCTACTTCATCCCCCTGCTCCTCGACCGACTGCGCGGGGAACCCGCCGCGGCCGACGTCGTCTGGCCCCGCGTCGAGGAGTTCCTGCCCTGCGGGGGCATCCGCATCGAGGACAACGTCGCGGTCACCGCCGACGGCGTCGAGAACCTGACGCGCGACGCCTTCGCGCGCCTCGAGCAGCGCACTTGACGCGGCTCCCGGTCCGGCGCCTGTTCGCCGACCCGCCCCTGGGCGGCCGGCCGCCGAGCCAGGTGAAGGTCGCCCCGGACGGTTCCAGGGTCGCCTTCCTGCGCCCGGCCCACGACGACCGCGAACGCCTGGACCTGTGGTGCTGGGACCGGGCCTCGGGGCGCCTCGAGGAACGCGTGAACGCCGCGGCCTGGAAGGACGGCGTGCCGACCGCGGCGGAGCGCGCCGAGCGGGAGCGGCGCCGGCAGTTCGCCGGCGGGGTCACCGCGTACTCCTGGCATCCGGACGGACACCGCGTGCTCCTCGCGGTCGGCGGGCAGGCCGTGCTCCACGATCTCCGGTCAGGCGCGATGTCGCCGGTGACGCCGCCGGAGACACGCCAGACCGGTATCACGCTCTCCCGCACCGGGCGTTACGTCAGTGCCGTCCGTGCGGGAGACCTCCACCTCCACGACCTGCAGACCGGCGCGGGACACCGCGTGACCACCGACGGCGGGGGCACGGTCACGAACGGCCTGCCCGAGTTCGTCGCACAGGAAGAGATGCACCGCTTCGAGGGGCACTGGTGGTCGCCCGATGACCGGTGGCTCGCGTACGCCCGTGTCGACACGGTGCCCGTGGCGGAGTCCCGCCGCCCGGAGATCGCGGCGGACCGCATCGAGGCGGTGACGCAGCGCTATCCCTACGCCGGCGGCGCGAACGCGGAGGTACGCCTGGCGCTCGTCCCGGTCGGCGAGGACGGGGTCCCCGGAGATTCCGAGTGGGTGCCGTGGGACGCCGACGGCCACGCCTATCTCGCCCGGGTCGCCTTCGCACCGGGCGGGAGCCTGTTGCTGCAACTGCAGACCCGCGACCAGACCGTCCTCGCGGCGACCCGGTACGAGCCGGGCGAGGGACGCCTCGTGCCCCTGTTCGAGGAGAGCGCCGACACCTGGGTCAACCTGCACGACAACCTCGTGTTCACCGGGGACGGAGACGCCTTCCTCTGGACTTCCGAGCGCGGCGGAAGCGCCGACCTGTACCGGTTCGACGGGGAACTCGTCCACATGCCGACCGGGCTCGACCGCGTCGCCCGGATCGTCGGACTGCACGACGGCGAGGCCGTCGTCACCGGGTGGCGCGGCGACCCCACGGCGCAGCACGTCTACCGCGTCGGCCTGGACGGACGTACGGCCCGGCCGGCAGAGGCCCTCACGGAAGGAGACGGCTGGCACGACGCGTTCATGGGGCGGCGCTCCGGACTGTGCGTGGTGACCCGGACGGATCCCGCGACGCCGGTGCGCATCGACGCGCTCGACCTCGCGGGGAGCGAACGCTCCCGCGATCCCGTGCTCGACGGCGGCGTCGACGGCGACCACCCCTATCGGCGGTTCCTCGACCACCACGCACCGCCGCGCTTCGGCAGCATCGCGGCCGCGGACGGGCAGCGCCTGCACTATCGCCTCACGCCGCCGCTCGGAGCAACGGCGGGCGAGCGCCACCCGGTGATCGTCCACGTCTACGGAGGCCCCGGCGTGCAGCGCGTCCGGCGCGAATGGGGCCCGCTGCCGCTGCAGCTCTTCGCCCAGCGCGGATTCGGCGTCTTCGAGCTCGACAACCGGGGCGGAGCCGGCCGCGCGAAGCGGTTCGAGGACGCGATCCACGGCCATCTCGGCGACCCCGAGGTGCGCGACCAGGTCGCCGGCACGGAGTTCCTGCGCGGACTCGACTGGGTCGACGCCGACCGGATCGGGGTCTTCGGGCACAGCTACGGCGGCTACATGGCCCTGCTCTGCCTCGCCAGGGCCCCGGAGGTCTTCGCCGCCGGCGTCAGCGTCGCCCCGGTCACCGACTGGCGTCTCTACGACACGCACTACACGGAACGGTATCTCGGCGACCCCGCGGCCCATCCCGAACGCTACCTGCGGAGCTCCGTGTTTCCGCACCTGGACGGGCTTTCCGGCCCGCTCCTCCTCATGCACGGCATGGCGGACGACAACGTCCTGTTCACGCACACGACGAAGCTGCTGTCTGCGTTGCAGGAACGCGGGGCGCCGTTCGAACTCATGACCTATCCCGGCGCAAGGCACGGCCTCCAGGAGCGGGATGTCGCCGTGCACCGATATCGGACGATCCTGGACTTCTTCGCGCGCCGCCTGACCTGACGGCGCGCCGCTTCCCCGCCTTGGCGCCGGCCGCCCCGCTACATCGTGTGCGTGGGTCCGTCGGCCTCGAGGAGCGGGCCCAGGCACTCCTCGATCCGCGAGCGGACGAGGTCGTCGTCCGCGCCGAGCTGCACGCCAATCCCGGCCAGGCGGCCGTTCCGGGCGTGCGCGGGCGTCACCCAGACGACCCGCCCGGCGACCGGGATCCGCTCCGGCGCGTCCGGCAGCCCGAGGAGGAGGAACACCTCGTCGCCGAGGTCGTGCGGTTCGGTCGTCGGGACGAACAGTCCGCCGTGCCGTACGAAAGGCATGTACATCGCGTACAGCACGCTCTCGTCGGCGACCGTGAGCGACAGCAGGCTGCCGCGTTCCTCCTGGTCCGTCATCCGCTGACCTCCCTCGAAACAGGAGCCGTCCATGATCGCCGACGGCCTCGGGTCGTCCAGCGGACATCCGCCATGGTTCGCCTAGGCGGGAGCCGATACCTCGCGCCAGTCCAGGAGCACGCGCTCCAGTTGCGCCTGCCGGGCGAGACCGCTGTTGGCGAGCGCGGCGCTCCGCAGGGCCGTGAGCCGGACCGCGAAGTCGAGCAGCGGCCGGGGATCGGGCCGCGTCCGCGCCATGCCGTGCACGTGACGCAGCCAGCGCGCGCACAGTTCCGGCAGGTCGACGGTGCGCCAGTCGGCCGCCGCTTCCAGGGCCCCCTTGCGACCCGCCGCCACCGCCTCCAGGACGTCCCAGATCGGCTTCTCGTCCCGCTCCAGCGCTTCCAGCACCCGGTAGGGGGCCCCGCCCAGTTCGACGAGCAGGGGGCCCACCTCCGGTGCGTCCCGTCCGCGTTCCCGCAGCCACGCCGCGGCGGCCTCCCCTCCCGCCGGGTGCACGGCCACGCGCTGGCAGCGGCTGCGCACGGTCGCCGGAAGGCGTTGGGGCGCGCTGGTGACCAGGACGAGATGGCTGCCCGGAGGCGGCTCCTCCAGGGTCTTGAGCACGGCGTTGGCGGCGTTGATCGTCATTCGGTCCGCGTGTTCCAGCACCGCCGCCTTGGTCCCGCTGCGGACCGCCGTCTGGAACATGAAGCCGATCAGGCCGCGCACCTGGTCGACCTTGACCGTCGCGTCCTCGGGCTCGACCCAGCGCAGGTCCGGGTGCGCCAGCGTCCGCGCGTCGACGCCGCGTCCCTCCCCCAGCAGCCGCAGCACGAAATGGCTCGCGAGCAGGCTCTCCCCCCAACCGCCCGGCCCGTCGATGAGGACGGCATGCGGCGCGCGGCCGTCCTCGACCATCCGGTCCAGGCGCCGCGCGGGCTCGGCCAGCCAGCCGGGCAGGCTCATCGGTACTCCTCCACGAACGGCCCGAGCATGGACACGATCCGCCGCGCGACCGCGTCCTCCGGCAGGCGCGCGTCGACCGTGCGGACGCGCGGGGCCGACCGCGCGAGGGCGCGGTAGGCGACGCGAACGCGCTCGTGAAACGACGCCCGCTCGCGTTCGAAACGATCGAGATGCGCCGCTTTCCCTTCTTCGCCCGGCCCTTCCCCCCCTTCCCCGAAGGGTTCTCCCCCCCCGATCCGGCGGCGCGCCTGGTCGACCGGTACGTCAAGGTAGAAGGTCAGGTCGGGTTCGAGTCCCGGATGCACGAGACGCGCGAGCGCCTCGATCGCCTGGCCGTCCACGCCCCGCCCGCCACCCTGGTAGGCGCGCGTCGCGTCGGTGAACCGGTCGCTCACGACCCATTGCCCGCGGGCGAGCGCGGGTTCGATCACGGCGCCGACGTGCTGCGCCCGGGCGGCGAAGAGCAGCAGCGTCTCGGCCATGGGATCGACCGTTTCCTCCCGGGTGTCCAGCAACAGGCCGCGCACCTTCTCCGCGAACGGCGTTCCACCGGGTTCGCGGGTCACGAGGACCTCCACGCCGCGGTCCGCGAGGAACCCCTGGACAGCCTCCAGGCTGGTCGACTTGCCGGCGCCGTCGAGCCCCTCCAACGTGATGAAGCGGCCGCGCTTCACGGTTTCCCGCCCAACTGGAAGCGACGCACCGCCTCGTTGTGCTCGCGCAGGGTGTCCGAGAACCAGGTCGCGCCGTCGCCCCGGGCGACGAAGTACAGCGCCGTGCCCGGAGCGGGGTGCAGGGCCGCCTCGATCGCCGCCCGGCCGGGCAACGCGATCGGGGTCGGCGGCAGGCCGCGCCGCGTGTACGTGTTGTACGGGCCGTCCAGTTCGAGGTGCGCGCGGGTGAGGTCGCCGTCGAACGCGGCCCCGAGCCCGTAGATCACCGTCGGGTCCGTCTGCAGCGGCATGCCGAGCATCAGGCGGCGGACGACGACGCCGCCGATACGCGCCCGATGCTCGGGCAGTCCCGTTTCCTTCTCGATGATGGACGCCACGATCAGCGCGTCACGTTCGTCCTCGTAGGGCAGAGCCGCCTCGCGCTTCGTCCACGCTTGCGCCAGTACCGCGCGCATCCTGCGGTGTGCGCGCAGCAGCAGGTCGGCGTCGGAATCCCCGTGCTCGTAGTGGTAGGTGTCCGGGAAGAACCACCCCTCCGCGTGGCCCCCGCCGAGGCCCAGGCGGGCGAACAGATCCGCCGGGGTCGCCCCCGCGAGGCGCCGCTCCAGGCCGGGCGCGTGGGCGAGGAGAGCCAGGAGGTCCCGCACCGTGGAGCCCTCCAGGATCAGCAGCCGGTGGACGACCACCTCCCCGGTCACCATCCGTTCGAGGACCCGCGCCGGACTGGTCGCGGGCGCGAAGCGGTACTCACCCGCGCGGATGGCGCCGGCGGCATCGCGCAGCCGCGCGAACCAGCGGAAACGGAGGCCGTCGTCGATCACGCCATGCGCTTCGAGGTCTCGCGCGACGCCCTCGAGGGGACGGCCAGGCGGCACGACGAAGACCACGGGCTCCGCCAGCGCCCCCGGCCGGTCCGCCCAGGCCAGGATGGCCCCCATCCATGCACCGACACCCACGCCGGCCACGGCCAGGACCAAACCCGCTGCCCCCGCCGTCCATACGACGGCGGGTCGTTTCCGGGCGCCGCGGAACATGCCGTCGATTCTACCCGCCACCGTCGGGGAGCACACCGGGGCCCGGAACCAGCGCCGGGAACGGAAAGGGAGGTTACGCCTGCGTGAAGACGAGGGAGCCGTTCGTCCCGCCGAAGCCGAAGGAGTTGGTCAGCGCCGCTCCGACGCGCATCTCGCGTGCGCCCTCCGGGATGTAGTCGAGATCGCACTCCTCGCTCGGGTTCTCGAGGTTGATGGTCGGATGCGCCGTCTGCCGGTACAACGAGAGCACCGTGAAGATGCCTTCGACCGCGCCGGCCGCCCCCAACAGGTGCCCGATCATCGACTTGCTCGAACTGATCGCAACGCGCGTATCGTCGCCGAAGGTGGCCTTGATCGCCTGGGTCTCGGCCACGTCGCCCTGGGGGGTGGAAGTCCCGTGGGCGTTGACGTAGTCGATGTCGTCCGGGGTCAGTCCGGCGTCGCGGATGGCGTTGTTCATCGACGCAACCGCGCCGGCGCCGTCGTCCGGCGGGCTCGTGATGTGATGCGCGTCCCCGCTCATGCCGATGCCGGCGAGTTCGCAGTAGATCCGGGCGCCGCGCGCCGCGGCATGTTCGTATTCCTCGAGGACCATCACCCCGGCGCCGTCCCCGAGCACGAACCCGTCGCGGTCCCGGTCCCACGGGCGGCTCGCCCGCTCGGGCTCGTCGTTGCGGGAAGAGAGCGCACGCATCGCCGCGAATCCGGCCACCGTCAAGGGCGAAGTGGCCTGCTCCGAGCCACCCACGACCATGATGTCGGCATCGCCGTACTGGATCAGGCGCGCGCCGTAGCCGATGTTGTGCGTGCCCGTCGCGCACGCGGTCACGATGGCGGCGTTGGGCCCTCCGAAGCCGTAGCGAATCGAGAGGTTGCCGGAAATCATGTTGATGATGCTGGCCGGGACGAAGAACGGCGACACCCGGCGCGGGCCGCCGCGCAACAGCGTGGAGTGCATGTCCTCAATGGTGTTGATGCCCCCGATCCCGGAGCCCACGGCCACGCCGGTTCGCAGCCGAGCCGCCTCCGACAGGTCCGCGAGTCCGGCGTCCTCCACGGCCTGCACGCCGGCGACGAGCCCGTACTGGATGAACGGATCGATACGCCGCGCTTCCCGCCGGTCGAGATGTTCCGCCACGTCAAAGTCCTTGACGGTGGCGGCGATCTTCACGCCGTGCTTCTCGGTATCGAACGTGTCGATCGCGGCAGCGCCGCTTCTTCCCGCCAGGGCACTGGCCCAGGACTCCTCCACCGTGTTGCCGATGGGAGAGAGCATGCCCAGCCCGGTGACGACTACCCTGCGCTTCTCCACGGGTTCACCTGAGGTCTACCTGACAGTGGCCTGACATCGAATGCCGGCTCGAGTGTATCCGGAACCTCGCGAAACGGGGTCGCCGTTGCAGGAGGTGCGCCCGGGGGAAACGGGAGGCAGGGCGAACCGACGCTACTGGTTCGCGAGGATGTAGTCGATGGCCTCCTTCACGGTCGTGATCTTCTCGGCCTCCTCGTCGGGGATTTCGGTCTCGAACTCCTCCTCGAGGGCCATCACGAGCTCGACGGTATCGAGCGAGTCGGCGCCGAGGTCCTCCACGAACGAAGCCTCGTCCTTGACCTGATCTTCCTTGACGCCGAGTTGTTCGCAGATCAGCTTCTTGACCCGTTCCTCAACACTGCTCATGTATTCGTCGATCCTCCCGCGTGGAGCGGTGCCTAGTGTATGCAGCGGTCAGGCCATGTGCAATCCGCCGTTCACGTGCATGGTCTCGCCCGTGATGTAGGCGGCGCCCTCCCCGACGAGGAACGACACGACGGCCGCCACGTCCTCCGGCGCGCCCATCCGGCCGAGGGGAATGCCCTCCAGCATGGCCGCCCGGCGCGTCTCGTCGAGCGCCGCGGTCATGTCGGTCTCGATGAAGCCGGGGGCCACGGCGTTCACCGTGATGCCCCGCGCCCCGACCTCGCGGGCCAGGGCGCGCGTGAAGCCTTCGATGCCGGCCTTCGCCGCCGCGTAGTTCGTCTGTCCGGCGTTGCCCATGCGGCCCACGACGGAACTGACGTTCACGACGCGGCCCCACCGCGCGCGCATCATGGCGCGCAGCAGCGGCCGCGTGAGCCGGTAAACGCCGCTCAGGTTCGTGCCGACCACTTCGTCCCAGGCGTCCGGCGACAGCCGCATGAGCAGTCCGTCCCGCGCGACGCCGGCGTTGTTCACCAGCACGAGCGGCGGGCCCACGGCGTCCTCGACCTGCCGCAGGGCCACCTCGACGGAGGTAGGGTCCTCCAGGCGGAGCTGCACCGCCGACCCGCGTGCGCCGAGCGTTTTCGTTATCCTCTCCACGCCCGTTTCCGTCGTCGCGGTGCCGACGACGCGGTGGCCGTCCGCCGCGAGCCGTTGCGCCACGGCGCGCCCGATGCCCCGGCTGGCCCCGGTGACCAGGGCGACGCGCGTCTCCGTCATGGGAGCGCGGCCTCCATCGCCTCCGGCGTACCGACGCCGGCGACCTCGAGCGAACGGTCGATGCGACGCGCCAGACCGGCGAGCACGTTCCCGGGCCCGCATTCCACGAGGCGGTCGGCCCCGCGCTCCCGCATCGCCAGAACGCACTCCCTCCAGCGCACGGGCGAGTCGAGCTGGTCCACCAGCTTCCGGCGGATCTCGTCCGGGCCCGCGGCCACGGCGGCGTCCACGTTGTGCACGACCGGGATCTCCGGCTGCCGGATCTCCACGGCATCGAGCGCCGTCCGCAGACGTTCGGCGGCGGGGCGCATCAGTTCGCAGTGGAACGGGCCGCTCACGTTCAACAGCACCGCCCGGCGGGCCCCGGCCTCCTTGCAGGCGTCCACGGCCCGGCCGACCGCCGCGGCCGCCCCGGAGATCACGACCTGGCCCGGGGCATTGAGGTTCGCCGGCGCCACCACGCCCTCCGTGCCCGCGCAACAGTCGGCGACCGTCTCGTCCTCCAGCCCGAGGACGGCCGCCATGGCGCCCTGGCCGACCGGAACCGCCTCCTGCATGAAGCGCCCTCTTCGATGGACCAGCCGGACCGCGTCGACGAAGGACAGTGCCCCGGACACGGCCAACGCGGTGTATTCGCCTAGGCTGTGCCCGGCGAGCACCGCCGGCCGCGGCCCGCCCCGCCCGCACCAGGCGTCCCACAGGGCAACGCCCACCGTGAGGAGCGCCGGCTGCGTCACTTCGGTCTCGGCGAGCCGCTCCGCCGGTCCCTCCAGCATCACGGAGACCAGGTCGAAACCGAGCGTCTCGTTGGCCTGGTCGAACCGCTGCCGGACGGCCGGGTCGCTGTCCAGGAACTCACTACCCATCCCCACCGCCTGCGCGCCCTGTCCGGGGAATACGAAACCGAGACTCATTCCTTGCCTGCCCTTGCCGTGTCCGCGTCGGCGCGACGCGTAGCGTCCTCTTGCGAAGCGCGGGTTCCCGCAAAGCGGGACGTGATCTTGCCGATCAGGTCGGTCTCCAGATCGCGCACCGCCTGGCCGACCGCCTCGCGAAAGCCGGTACGGTCCGCGCCCCCGTGGCTCTTCACCACTACGCCCCGCAGTCCCACGAACGTCGCTCCGTTGTAAGCCTGGGGATTGTACGCGGCGGCGAGGCGGCGCAGCTTCCGCGCGAGGAGCACGCGCGCGAACCGGGCGCCGCCAAGCTCGCTCCCGAGCAGGTGCCGCGCCATCGCGGCGGCGCCCTCGGTGGCCTTCAGGGCGACGTTGCCGGCGAAGCCGTCGCAGACGACGACATCGACCCTGCCGTCGAACAGCTCGTTGGCCTCGACGAACCCCGCGAACGACACCCCCTCGTCCGCCTCGATCCGTTCCGCCGCGGCGCGCACCTCGCGCGGACCCTTGCTGTGTTCCACGCCCACGTTCAGGAGTCCCACCCGCGGCGCCGCCACGTCCCCCGCCGCCTCCGCCACGGCCGCTCCCATGCGCGCGAAACGGTGTAGCTGTTCGGCCGTGCAGGACAGGTTCGCGCCGAGATCGAGCACCCAGCACCTGGCTCCCCCGCGCCCGACGAATGGCTTGACGATCGCGGGGCGGTCGATGCCGGGCAGCATCGGCAGGAGATGGCGAGCCAGCGCCATCAGCGCCCCGGTGTTGCCGGCGCTCACCACGGCGTCGGCCTCGCCGGAAGCGACGAGCGCTATCGCGCGGCGCATCGACGAGTCGACCTTGCCCCGCAACGCGTCGCGCACCGAGTCGTCATGGGTGATGGCGCGCGCGGTGCCCACCACGCGATGCGAACGTGTTCCGACCAGCCTCTCGAGGGGTCCGGGATTCCCGACCAGCGTCAACTCGACGCCGCCGGCGTCCGCGAGGTCGAGGGCGCCGAGGGCGAGCACCTCCGGCGCCGCGTCGGCGCCGAGCGTGTCTACGGCGATGCGGTGAATCGGCGGCTCTGCGCGGTCAGACGTCGACCGCCTTGCGGCCCCGATAGAA
Organism: Pseudomonadales bacterium; assembly: GCA_022825925.1. Classification (GTDB taxonomy): domain Bacteria; phylum Pseudomonadota; class Gammaproteobacteria; order Pseudomonadales; family Azotimanducaceae; genus VXNE01. Next base: position 17,148 of record JAJDVW010000143.1, read on the forward strand.
CCCGTCCCGCGTCACGTGGTGACGCCGATGGGTCTCGCCGGTCGTCGGATCGATCGCCAACGTCGGCTTGGAGAGGGTGTCGTGCCCGCGTCGACTGCCGCGCCGCGCCCGCGTGCCCTTGTTCTGCTGTACGGCCATGTCTCAGCCTACCTTAATCTGTCGTCGTCTCTGTCGTCGTGCCGGTCATCGTCGTCGGCCCGGCGGCCATCAACCGCCGCCCTGGTCCTGCCGCGCGGCCAGTTCCGCGAGTACGGCGAAGGGGCTTTCCCGGCGTGTACCGGACGGCTCCCCGTCCGGACCCGGCGGCCCCGCCCGCGCTACGATTGCCGCGTGCTCGCACGCGTCGCGATCCTCGCAGCCGTGCTCCGGGAAGCTCAGCAGCAGATCATCCTCGATCAACGCCGCGACCGGTACGCTGGGGTCCGTCACCACGCAGGTGTCGTGTCCGGGAGTCAGCGCCCGCGCCTCCGCCTCCGAGGTCAGCACGAGCAGGTCGATATCGGCTTCCACCGCACGCGGCACGGTGCGCGCGCATCGTTGACACGGCACTCCGGCCCGCAATCCCGCGCTCCCGCGCACGCGGCATCTGCCTTCGTCGTCCAGCCCGAAATCCAGCCGCACCTCGACGGCCGTCGCACCGGACCCCGCCAGCGCCGCCAGGCGATCGAACGCCCGCAGGGGCACGATGCCCGCCCAGCTTTTTCTTCCGGAACTCCCGGAGCGCGCCAGCGCCCACGGATCCAGCAGGAACGAGTGTCCAGCGCCCATGGCGCCGCGCATTATCGGTGTGGCCCCGGAGCGTGTCAAAACGATGGAGGCAGGTGTGGCGTGTTGGCAATCGCGCCTTGCGGCGGACGCGCGAGTTCCGACAAACTGACGCGACATGCGGATCGTCCTCGCTTCGTCTTCTCCCTACCGTCGCCAACTCCTGGAACGCCTCGGCATTCCGTTCGACATCGCGTCCCCCAACGTCGACGAGACACCGGGCGCCGGCGAGGTTCCCCGCGACCTGGTGCTGCGGCTCGCAAACGCGAAGGCCGACGCGGTCGCGGAAGGCCGGCCGCACACCATCGTGATCGCTTCGGACCAGGTGGCGGTCGACGGCGACCGAACGCTCGGCAAGCCCGGCACATACGAGCGGGCCGTCGCGTTGCTGGCCTCGCTCTCCGGGCGCACGGTGACGTTCCTTACGTCCCTGCTCGTCCTGAACACGCAAACGGGCAACCGGCAAGCGCACATCGACGAAACCCACGCGCACTTCCGTGACCTGGCGTCGGAGGAGATCGAACGGTACGTCGCCAGCGAACGGCCGCTCGACTGCGCGGGCGGCATCAAGTCCGAGGGCCAGGGCATCCTGCTCTGCCGCGAACTCGCAACCCGGGACCCGACAGCGCTGATCGGGCTCCCGCTCATCGAACTCGGACGCATGCTGCGGGCGGAGGACGTCGCTTTCTTCCGGCACTAGCCCATGCTCTCCCACGTCTCGACGAACCGCCGGTCCGGCGGCGCGCGGAAGCGGCGCGGTTCCCCGTCGAGCCGGAACGCGATCGATGACGCGTGCAGCATCAGGCGTCGCGCCGCCCGGCCCATGCCGCCGCGGTCCGCGTACTTGCGGTCTCCCAGGATCGGGTACCCCCGGGTGGCGGCGTGGACTCGGATCTGGTGCGTGCGCCCCGTGCGCGGGAAGGCGCGCAGCCAGGTGCACGCCCCGGCGACCTCCACGACCTCGAAGTCCGTCCTCGCCGGCAGCCCCTCCGCATCCACGCGCACGCGGCGCTCCCCGTTCGGCAACGCGTACCGCCGGAGCCGGTCGCGGACCGTGCGCAAGCGCCGTGGCCAGCGTCCTTCGACGACGAGGTCGTAGGACTTTCCGACCGCGCTTTCGCGGAACGCCCGGTGCAGCTCGAGCAGCGTGTGGCGGTCCTTCGCGATGACGAGGCATCCCGACGTATCGCGGTCCAGCCGATGGACCAGTTCGAACCGCTGCTCCGGATACATGGCCCGCAGTGCCTCGATCACACCCGCGGACACGCCGCTGCCACCGTGCGCCGCGATGCCGGCCGGCTTGTCCAGGACGACGAGGCGGCGGTCCTCGTGGAGGATCCCGGCGCGAATCGACGGGCCGAGCCGCTCGGCCGCCGGCCCCACCGCCGGCGAGGCGGTCACGGCCACCGGCGGAATGCGCACCACGTCGCCTTCGGCGAGGCGCCTGTCCGGGCGCGCGCGCCCGCCGTTCACGCGCACCTCGCCCTTGCGCACCATCGCGTACACGCGGCTGCGCGGAACCCGCTTCAGGGTCGCCAGCAGGAAGTTGTCGAGGCGCTGTCCCGCCCTGTCGCGCACCGTGTGATGGCTGACCGGAGTCCTGGACCCCTGCCCCGGGAGTTCAGAAATGTCCAACCGTTTGAAAGACTTAAATGCCGATGCTATAGTGCACGCGCTTCGGCAAGGCACGCAACCGGCGCGCGCGACGAGTGCGCGGAGCGTGTGTCCAGGCTCGATACCCTGGCGACGCACAGCCTGCAAGACCGAAAGCAAGCGGCCCTCGCGGCCGCCCACCGCGGAATCTGACTACCGCACTTTGAGTTCGACAAAACGTTCGACACAACGATTGACGGCAACAGCCGCGCTCGATCATCGCCGAAGGAGCAAGCGCAGTTCGGCGCATCCGGGCACGCCCCACGGGGCAGTGCGACGTGCAAAGGCACTGAAGTTCGTGCCGCCGGCCTCCGGGCCTCGCACGCCGGGTAGCCGCCCGACACGCATGCCAACGAGTTTCTTCGCAGCCGGCGCCGCCCCTAGCGGCAAGGCGCCCCAACCCTGGACAGGCAGGGCACGACCAGGCGAAACGCCCGGCCGCCCGACGCCTGCCTGCGACCCTGCGTCCGGAAACCGGCCCGCCTTCCCGAACCCCGGGACGGCGCCCAGCCGGCCGACGCTTCGCTCGACGCTTTCGGACTCGAGCGCGTTTCGCGCCGTAACCACGGAGTTACTGCACCATGAAACGCATGCTCATCAACGCGACGCAGCCCGAAGAGGTCCGCGTCGCCCTCGTGGACGGCCAACGCCTCTATGACTTCGACATCGAGAGTCACGGGCGGGAGCAGAAGAAAGGCAACGTCTACCAGGCCAAGGTCACCAGCGTGGAACCGAGCCTCGGGGCCGCCTTCATCGAGTTCGGCTCCGACCGCCACGGATTCCTTCCCGCCAAGGAAATCTCCCGGGAACTGTTCACGAAGCCGGACAAGGCGGACCAGGCCGACGCGGAGGGTCGGCGACCCAGCATCGCCGACCTGATCACGCCCGGCCAGCAGTTCCTCGTCCAGGTGGACAAGGAGGAGCGCGGCAACAAGGGCGCGGCGCTGACCACGTTCCTCAGCCTGGCCGGCCGGTACATGGTCCTCCTGCCCAACAACCCGCGCGCGGGGGGCATCTCCCGGCGCATCGAGGGCGAGGACCGCGACAACCTGCGCGAGTCGCTGAGCGGGCTCGAGATTCCGGACGGCATGGGCGTGATCGTCCGCACCGCGGGCGTCGGGCGTAGCGCCGAGGAACTGCAGTGGGACCTCGACTACCTGCTGCAGCTCTGGGAGGCCATCCGGACCACGGGCGGCGAGCAGCGGGCGCCCGCGCTGATCTACCAGGAGAACAACGTCGTCCTGCGGGCCATTCGCGACTACCTCCGGGCCGACATCGGCGAGGTCCTCATCGACAGCGAGGAAGCGTTCGCGGAAGCCTCCCGCTTCGTCGACCAGGTCATGCCCGGCTACAAGGACCGCATCCGGCTTTACTCCGACGATGTGCCCCTGTTCAGCCGCTACCAGATCGAGACCCAGATCGAGACCGCCTTCCACCACGAGGTGAAGCTGCCGTCCGGCGGCGCGGTCGTGATCGACCCCACCGAAGCGCTCGTGTCGATCGACATCAACTCCGCGCGGGCGACCCGCGGCGCGGACATCGAGGAAACGGCCCTCAACACCAATCTCGAGGCGGCCGAGGAAATCGCCCGGCAGTTGCGCCTGCGCGACGTGGGCGGCCTGATCGTCATCGACTTCATCGACATGTCGAGCACCCGGAATCAGCGCGCCGTGGAAACGCGCCTGCGCGAAGCCATGGAGGCGGACCGGGCCCGCATCCAGATCGGGCGCATCTCGCGGTTCGGCCTGATGGAGATGTCACGGCAACGCCTGCGCCCCTCGCTGGTGGAGATGACCACCGAGGTCTGCCCGCGCTGCGGGGGGCAGGGACGTATTCAGGACATCCGTTCCCTCGCCCTGTCGATCCTGCGCGTGATGGAGGAAGAGTCGCTGAAGGAGCGCAGTTCCATCGTGCGGGCGCTGGTGCCGCTCAACGTCGCCGCGTACCTCCTGAACGAGAAACGCAGCGACGTCGCGGACATCGAAAAGCGCACGAACACGCACCTCGTGATCGTGCCGGCGGGCAACCTGGAGACGCCTCACTACGAGGTCCAGCGCATTCGGGAGGACGACGCCGAGGCGGAAGCCGCCGTGTTGAGCTACGAACTGGCGGACACGGCGAGCGACGTGGAGATGCCCGCGCCGCGCGACCGTGACAACGGCCGCAAGGCCCGGGCGCAGGAGGCCGCCGTCAAGTCGATGGCGCCGGCGCAGCCGGCGCCGACTCCGTCGCGTCCCGGCGCACTGCGCAGGCTGTTCTCCAACCTGTTCAGCGGCGACGCGGACGACGGCGCCGCACAGCGGCCGCGGAAGACTTCCGACGGCCCGCGCCAGCGATCCCGCGACGAAGGACGCCAGCGCTCGGACGACCGGGCGCGCGCCCAGGGAGGCAACCGGGCCGAACGCCGTACGGAAGGGCAGCAGCGTCGCGAACGTCGCGGCGACCAGGAACGTCGCGGCGACCAGGAGCGTCGCGGCCGATCGCGGCGCGGTCAGGAGCGACAGGCAGGTCGCGGCAACGGCAGCGCGTCGAGAAGCGAGAACGGCCAGAGACAAGCCCGCAACCGCAACCGGGATCGGGACAGGAACCGCGATCGAGACCGGGATCGGGACCAGGCCGGTTCGCGGTCACACGGACAGGGTGAGGGCAGACGCCGACAGGACGACCCGGCCCAGGCCAAACAGGCCGAAGGCCGCAGCCCCCGGCGGGGGCGCCGCCGCGGGCCGGCGGACCAGCAGGGCGCGGCCGAGGATCGCGCTTCAGGCGCTCCGGACCAAAGGTCGGACGCACAGTCCAGACCCAACAAGCGGAAACCGCGCCGCGACCGCTCCGCGGTCGAGGGTGGGGGCCGGGAGTCCGCCCCGACGCCGGCAACACGGCCGGAGCCCGCCGCAGCCGCCGTGACCACGGAGGCGGAGGCCGAGCCCGATTCCATCGCCGCGGCGATGCTCGCCGCCGAGGCGGACGAGGCCGCCACGGCAGAGGTGACCGACGAGCCCCGCCCGCAGGGCCGCGCCACCAACGACCCGAGGCAACGCCCTGCCTCGGATGCGTCCGTCGAGACGGCGTCGCCGACCACGCGGACGGTGGACACACCGCCGGCCGGTGGGGACACGCCGTCCGGAGCCGACGCCCAGAGCGCTTCGGCTCGCGAGCCGGAGCCCTCTCCCCGGAGGACGGACATGGGACCGGGAAGGGCGTCCAACGACCCCAGGGAGAAGCGGCGCAGGGCCGCAGCCGCGGCGAGCGAGGGGAGCGACTGACCGGAGGATGCGGCGGCGCGGCCGGCAGGCTGCTCCAGGAGCTCGCGCCGTAGGAGTTTCGCGCCAGCGAAACTCCCAACGCGACCGAAGGTCGCGCTAGCCGCGCCCCAGCACGGTGGGCTCGAGGTGCAGTTCGATGTCGAACCGCTGCGCGACGTCGTCGCGTATCCGGTACGCCAGGTCGAGGATCTCGCGCCCGCTCGCCCCTCCGTGGTTGACTAGCACCAGCGCGTGCCGTGACCAGACGCCGGCGTCCCCGGTCCGATAGCCCTTCCAGCCGCAGACGTCGATCAGTCTCGCCGCCGGGACCCGCACGCGGGCGCCGTCCTGAAACCCTGGGATGTCCAACCGGCCGCGCAGACGGTCGAACGCGTCGACGGTCAGCGTCGGGTTCTTGAAGAAGCTGCCGGCGTTGCCCACCTGCCGCGGATCCGGCAGCTTGCGCCGGCGCAGGCGGATGACCGCCTCGGCCACCCACGCCGGCGAGGGGGCGCGCCCCAGGCGGGCCAGTTCCCTCGCGAGTTCCGGGTACCCGGACTCGGGCGGGTCGTCCCGCAGGTCGAGCGCGACGGCGGTCACCACGTAGCGGCCCTGCTCCTCCGACTTGAAGACGCTGTCCCGGTAGCGAAAGGCGCAGGCCGACGCGTCCAGCACGCTCGTCTCGAGGGAAACGGTGTCGACGACGGAGACGCCGGACACCCACCTGGAGAGCTCCCGCCCGTAAGCGCCGATGTTCTGTATCGGCGCGGCGCCGACCGTCCCGGGAATGAGCGCGAGGTTCTCCGGGCCCGCCAGGCCCCGGCCGAGGCACTCGCGAACGAGGCGATGCCAGGACTCCCCGGCCGCGGCGGTCACGCGCACGCCCCCACGACAGCGCCGGAACGACATGCCGCGGCTCGCCATGCGCACCACGCGCCCGTCGATGCGGCGCAGGGGAACCACGTTCGTCCCTCCGCCCAGGAGGGTCACCGGAACCGAGTCGCGCCGGGCGCGTCCCAGGACAGCGCAAAGCTCCGATGCATCCGACGCCTCCACGTACTCCTCGGCCACGCTCTCCACCCGGAGGCTGTTCGCGAGGCGGAGGGAGACCGAACGGCGGACGCGGCTCAAGTGGCGCCGGCCTCGGCGGCGGCGCCGGACGGGTGGACCCGGCGGAGCGTGAGGTTGACCCGCACGCCGACCCGGGCGCGGGTCCGCGGCAGGGCATGCCTGAAGTCGCGCTGGCATCGACCCCACATGAGGACGAGGTCGCCGTGCGCGAGGAGCACCGCGGTGGAGCCGCCGCCCTCCCTCGGCCGCACGCGGAACGCCCGCTCGGCGCCGAGACTCACGGACGCGATGACCGGTGCGATCCCCCGCTCGTCGTCGGCGTGCCAGCCGACCGCATCCGAGCCGTCCCGATATCGGTTGGCCAGCACGAAGTTGAAGGACGCACCGACTTGCCGGCCGATCGTCTCCGCGGCCTCCCGCAGCGGAGCGGTCCACGCCGCGCAGCGACGCGTCACGCCGCTGTAGCGGTAGGCGAGCCCGGGTTGGCCGTAGCAGGCGCTCAGGCGCGGCGCGGCCACCTCCCTCCCGAACAGCCGGACGCGCTCCCGTCGCCAGTCGAGGTCCGCGAGGCAGTGCCGGAACAGGTCGTCGGCCACGGCGCGGGGCAGGAAAGCGCGGACATGAAGCAACTCGCGCAGCCCCGCGGGAGTCGTCCCGGCGGACGCCACGTGCTGCGGTGGGGCATACGTCACCCGGACATGTTATCCGCGTCCGGGGCATTCCAGCCACGCGACGGCCTGGACGCTTGGAGACGCGTAGAATCGCGGGCCACGGCTACGTTGCCGGACGGACACGGAGAGAACGGGCATGGACATCAGCGGCAAGGTGGCGGTGATCACGGGAGGCGCGTCGGGGCTCGGGCGCGCGACGGCGGAGATGGTCATCGCGAACGGCGGCCAGGCCGTCCTGCTCGACCGCAACGAGGCGCTCGTCCACCAGGCGGCCGAAGAACTCGGGCCCGCCGCGCATCCGAGCGTCGCCGACGTGACCGACGAAGCCTCCGTCGAGACCGCCATCGGCGCCGTCGCCGAGCGGTTCGGGAACATCCACGTCAACGTGAACTGCGCCGGCATCGCGGCGGCGGCCCGTACCGTCGGGCGGGACGGGCCCCTGCCCCTGGCGGCCTTCAGCATGGTCATCCAGGTCAACCTGATCGGGACGTTCAACACGCTGCGCTGCTGCGCCGCCCAGATGCAGAAGAACGACGACGACGAGCGCGGCGTCATCGTCAATACGGCGTCGGTGGCGGCGTTCGACGGTCAGATCGGCCAGGCGGCCTACAGCGCGTCGAAGGGCGGCGTCGTGGGCATGACGCTGCCGATCGCACGGGACCTGTCACGCTCGGGCATCCGCGTCTGCACGATCGCGCCCGGCATCTTCGAGACCCCGATGATGATCGGGGCCCCGCCGGCCGTGCGCGACCCGCTGATCGAGATGACGCAGTTCCCGAAGCGGCTGGGCGACGCCTCGGAGTACGCCCTGCTCGTCCGGCAGATCGTCGAGAACCCGTACCTCAACGGCGAGACGATCCGCATCGACGCCGGGATCCGGATGGCGCCACGCTGACGGGCGCGGTCAGGTCGGGGCGCGCAGGACGGCCCTGACGCGCTCGAGGTCCGCCGGCGTGTCGACCCCGCCGGGGACCGGCGCGACGGCGTCGCCCACGACGATGTCGATGTCGTTCTCCAGGAAGCGCAACTGCTCCAGGGACTCCGTGGCCTCGAACGCCCCGCGCGGCAGCGCGACGAAACGGCGCAGGGCCCGGACGCGATAGCCGTAGATCCCCACGTGCCGGCGCCAGCCGCCGGCGTCCGACGGCAGCGGGCCGCGCCGGCCCTCCCGCCAGCCATCGAAGCGACCACGCGCGAAGGGCACGGGCGCCCGCGAGAAGTACAGCGCCCGGCCGCCGCGGCTCACGACGACCTTGACGATGTTCTCGTCGAACACGTCCTCCAGGGTCTCGAGCGGTTCCGAGAGCGTCGCCACGTCCCGCGACGGGGCGGCCTGCAGCAGCGCTGCCACCTGGTCGATCACGGCCGGCGGAATCAACGGCTCGTCGCCCTGCACGTTCACCACCACGTGGTCGTCGGGCCAACCCTCGCGCTCCGCCACCTCCATCGTCCGGTCCGACCCCGAGGGATGGTCGGACGCCGTCATGGCGCCTTCCACGGGCACCGAGTCGCGCGCGGCAGCGAGGGCCGACAACACGCGCCGGTCGTCCGTGGCGACCACCACGCGCTCGGCCCCGGACCGGGCCGCCTGCGCCGCCACCCGGACGATCATCGGCATCCCCTCGATGTCCTCGAGCGGCTTGCCGGGCAGCCGGGTCGACGCGAAACGCGCGGGAATGACGACCGAGAACCCGGTCACACGTCGACGCCGCGCGACCGCAATGCCTCCGCCACCGCCGCCTGGAAGTCCGCGTCGGGTTCCATCGCCACTTCGAGCGCCCACCAGCCGTCCGACACGTTGGGCAGTTCCGCGATCCTGGCGGCGTCCTTTTCCGTCACCACGACGCAGGCCCCCTCCGGGACGGCCCCCGGGACCGCCTCCGGGATGGCAAAGTCGGCTTCGACGAACGCATGGTGATCCGGGAAGGACCGTTCCACCGGGGCGAGTCCGAGCTCGGCGAGCGTGCGGTGGAACCGGGCGGGATTGCCGATGGCGGACACGGCGTATACCGCTCCTCCGGCGGCATTCGTCACGTCCTCCGCGAAGCGCCGCGGGGCCACCGTCGCGCCGGAGGCCAGGTTGCGAAACGCGACCGGGCGCACGGCCATCGTGTACTCCGGCGCCGCCAGCCCGGTCGCGGCGCCGTTGGCGATGACGAGGTCCACCTCCGCGAGCCGGGACACCGGTTCCCTGAGCGGTCCGGCGGGCAGGCAACAGCCGTTCCCGACACCCCGGTCGCCGTCCAGCACCGCGATCTCGAGGTCCCTTTCGAGCGCGTAGTGCTGCAGCCCGTCGTCGCACAGCACGACGTCGCAGGACGTGCGGTCGAGCAGGTGCCGGACGGCGGCCACGCGGTCGGGGGCGACCACCACCGGAGCCCCGGTCGCCCGCGCGATCATCACCGCCTCGTCCCCGGCGCGGGACGCCGCCGTTCCGGCCGTCACCAGCAGGGGGTAGCGTACGCGCGGCCGGCGGCGCCGCCGGTAGCCGCGCAGGACCACGCCGGGCGAGGCGCCCCGTGCGCGGAGCCAGTTCGCCAGCCAGATCACGAGCGGCGACTTGCCGGTGCCGCCCACCGTGACGTTCCCCACCACCACCACGGGGACCGGCGCGCGCCAGGTGACGCCCCGCCCGGCGCGGAAGCGCCGGCGCCGGTATCCGACGACGGCCGCGAACAGCGTCGCCAGCGGCCGCAGCAGCATCGTCCACCAGCGGCGGCCGTACCACGACCGCTCGAGCGCCGTCCGGGGCGCCACGGCCGGCTCGCGAACGGCCGGCCCCGGAGCCGCCGGCGGCGCGGGCGGCTCCGCCTCGTCGCCGTTGGCGAACTGGGACCGGTAGAGCTGCGCGTACGCGCCACCCGCCGCGATGAGCTCCGCGTGGCGGCCGATCTCCGCGACGCGCCCCTCCGCCAGCACCACGATCCGGTCCGCGTTCTCGATGGTCGAGAGGCGGTGGGCGATCACCAGCGTCGTGCGTCCCCGCATGGCCGCGTCGAGCGCGTCGCGGATGTGGCGTTCGCTCTCCGGATCCAGGGCCGACGTGGCCTCGTCCAGGATCAGGATCGGGGCGTCCTTCAACAGCGCCCGCGCGATCGCCACCCGTTGCCGCTGCCCGCCCGACAGCAGCACGCCATCGTCGCCCAGCACGGTGTCCAGCCCCGCGCTCAGGTCATCGACGAACTGGTCGACGTGCGCGCCGTGCACCGCGCGATCGATCTCGTCGTCCGACGCCCGGGCGAGGCGTCCGTAGGCGATGTTCCGCCGCAGCGTGTCGTTGAACAGGGTCACGTCCTGGGTGACCAGGGCGATCTGCGCGCGCAGGCTCGCGAGGGTGTAGTCCTCGACGGGCGCACCGTCCAGCAGGATCGTGCCGTCCGTGGCGTCGTAGAACCGCGCGATGAGGCTGGCGAGGGTCGACTTGCCGGCGCCCGACCGCCCCACCAGCGCCACCGTCTCCCCGGGCTCCAGGGTGAAGGACACCCCTTCGAGCGCGTCACGCGCCGCTGCCTCGTAGCGGAACGAGACGTTGCGGAACTCGATGCGTCCTTCCGCCCGCTCGACGGTCCGCTCGCCGCTGTCCGCCTCCGGTGCCTGGTCGAGCTGCCAGAAGACGTCCTCCGCCGCCGCGAGCCCCCGCTGGAGGCGGGCGTTGACCTCGGAGAGCTTCTTGATCGGATTCGCCAGCAGGCCGGCGTACCCGAGGTACGCGATGAGATCCCCCGAAGACATGCCCGTCGCCAGGTCCGGCTGGAAGAGGAACCCGACGAGCAGCGCAAGCGCGATCGCCACGAGCAACTGGATGGTCTGCGTGCTGACCGCCTTCGTGGCCGCCATCTTGAGATTCTGCCGCCGGTTCCGCTCGCTCGCCGCCACGAACCGGTCCCGCTCGTAGGGCTCTCCCCCGAACGTGCGCATGACGCGGTAGCCGGAGACGGTCTCCGAGGCGATCTGGGTCACGTCGCCCATCGAGCGCTGGATGCGCCGGCTGATGCGGCGGAAGCGCCGCGACGCGTAGCGCACGATCGATCCCACCACGGGCGCCACCGCCAGGAAGATGAGCGTCAGCAACCAGTTCGCGTACAGCATGAAGGCGAGCAGCACGATGACCTTCCCGCCGTCCTGGATGACGATCTTCACGGCGTCGGTGACCGTGTCGCGCAACTGCGCGGTGTTGTAGGTCAGCCGGGAGACCAGCGCGCCCTGGGCGCTGCGGTCGAAGAACGCGCTCGGCAGCGTCACCAGGCGGGCGAAGAGCTCGTGGCGGATCACGTGCACGATCCGGAAGGAGATGCGGGACATCAGGAAATCGCCGACGACCGCGCCGACCGCCCGGACGGCGGCGGCGGCCAGCATCAGCGCCGGAAACAGCCAGACGTGATGCGCGGCCGGCGACTCGAAGGCGTCGACGATGTCGCCGAGCAGGCGCGCGAAGTACGCTTCGCCACCGGCCGCGAGCAGAAAGCCCACCACGGCGAGCAGGAACCAGCCGAGATGCGGCCTGAGGTAGCGGAGCAGCCGCGCGTAGCGGCGCATGTCGCCGGTCTGCGCCGCTTCCGCGTGCAGTTCGTCCGCGCTCATCGCTCCGGGGTCCGCGTCGCGATGTCGATGCTGGCGATCCCGGCCCGGCGCGCGGCGTCCATGGCCCGGACCACGGCGCGATGGGTCGCGTTCGCGTCCGCCGCGATCAGGAGGTGCGACCCCCCGTCCGGTCCCGCCAGCGACTCGAAGGCGCCGATGAGCGTCGCGACCTCCCCGTCGGCCAGCGCACGCCCGTTGACCGCGTATCGGCCGGCGGCGTCGATCGCCAGCGCAAGCGCCGCGTCCCCCTCCCCCTCTCCATCCAAAGGATCGCCGGCGGCTTCCGGCAGGTTCACGGCGATCCGCGCCTCGCGCACGAACGACGTCGACACCATGAAGAAGATCAGCAGCAGGAACACGACGTCGATCAGGGGCGTCAGCTCGATCGACGCCTCCGGCCGCCGCCGGGGACCGAACTTCATGCGCGCGGCTCGACGTCGCGGTCGCCGCAGACCATCTCGACGAGCCGGCTCGCCGCGTGCTCCATCGACACCGCCAGTTCGTCGACCCGGCGGAGGAAGTACCGATGGAAGAACAGCGCCGGAATGGCGACCCCGAGCCCCGCGGCCGTGGTCACGAGCGCCTTCGAGATCCCCTCGGCCAGCAGTCCCGGGTTGGCCACGCCGTCGGCCACCAGCGTCGTGAACACCTGGATCATCCCGATCACCGTCCCGAGGAGCCCGAGCAGCGGACTGATGGCGGCGATCGTCCCGAGCAGGGTGAGATGGCGCTCCATCTCGTGCACGACGGGGCCCGCGGCGCCCTCCATCGCTTCTTTCATCAGGTCCCGGTCCATCAGGCCCCGGTCCATCAGGCCCCGGTCGCCCCGCGTGCTGGCCAGTCCCGCGAGGAGAATGCGCCCGAGGGGGCTGTCCGACGTCACGTTCCCGAAGCGGGCCGCGGAGTCCGCCGCGCGCACCGTGTCGAGCAGGTCGTCCGGCGCGACGCGCGACGCCTGCAGCACCCATGCGCGCTCGATGCAGATGGCCGCCGCCACGACACTGCAAGCCAGTATCGGAACCATCAGCCAGCCGCCGGATTGCATGAGTTCCAGCATCCGTCTCAGCCTCGAGATGCGCTGCCGCCGCTCGTCGGACAAAGCGCGCGGATTATACTCCCGGCCCCACCTGCGCGAACTGCGACGGCCCGCGCGACTCACTTGCAGGCCCGCCCGCCGGTCCGCCCCCACCCCGGCACGAGGCGCGCTCGATGATGCCCGCCGCGACCCTCTCGGAGAACCCCGGCCGGCCGTCCACGCGCCAGTAACGGCGGTCGTCCCTCCCGACGCGCACGACGCCCGGGGCGTCGCTGCGCCACGCGATGGAGCCGAGCGACGCGGTCTCCAGCACGTGCGCCCCGACGGAGCGATACCGCTCCAGCACCTCCGGGTGCGGGTGGCCGAAGCGGTTGCGGAACCCGGCGCTCATCACCGCGAAGCGGGGACAGACGCCGTCCACGAACGTCCGCGTGGAGGACGTGCGGCTGCCGTGGTGCGGGACGAGCAGGAATGTCGCCGGGCGCACCGCCATGCGCCGCTCCGCCGCCCGCTCGACGTCGCCGGCGAGGAGCGCGACACTCCGGCCGTCGTCCACTTCGATGACGCACGACGCGTCATTGCCGCCGTAACCGGGCTCCGGCGACAGCACGCGAAAGCGCACGCCGTCCCAGAGCCAGCCGTCCCCCGACCGGCAGGGACGTCCCGCGATCCCCGGCACCGGTTCCCCTATCGACGTGCCACGGACAGTCGCCAGCCTGCGCACGGCCAGAGCGCCTCCGACGTGGTCGATGTCCGCATGGCTCAGCACGAACTCGGTCACCCGCCCGCCATGGGCGCGCCGCAGGTACGGCGCGACGATCGCCTCGCCGATGTCGAACCCGGACGGGTACCGCGGCCCCGCGTCGTAGAGCAGCAGCTGGCTCCGCGTGCGCACCACGGCCGCCGTACCCTGCCCGACGTCCAGTACCGTGACCTCGAAGCCGCTCCCGGCGCGCGGCTCGACCCGCGTCAGGACGGCGAGCACGCCGACCGCGACCACGGCGTGGGCGAGCCGCGACCAGGGCAGGAGGAACGCCAGGGCGAGCGTGGACGCGCCCGGCACGGCCACCGTCCCGACACCCGCCGGGATGCCCTCCACGGCCGTCGCGGCCCGGATCACGAGCATGGCAAGCCCGAGCGTCCGGTCCGCCACCGCCAGGAGCGGGCCGGCCTGGTCGGGGAACACCGCCAGCAACAGCCCCCCGAGTACCGACACCGGCGCCCCCACCGTCGCGACGAGCGGGATCAGTACGAGGTTCACGATCGGCGCCAGCGCGTGGACGTGGCCCACGAACCCGCCGAGCAATGGCGCGAAGCCCACCGCCACCACGGCCTGGGCGGCGAGCAGTTCCCCGGCCCGCCGCCGCCCGCGCGCCGCCGCGCGGCGTGTCCGTCCTCCGGGGCTCTCGACCGGTCGCGGCGGAGTCCGCGGCGCGAACCAGGCGAGCAGCACGCCGACGGCGCCGAACGAAAGCCAGAAACCCGTGTCGAGTACCGCCAGCGGGTCGAGCGCCAGCAGCCCGGCGAGCGCCAGGGCGAAGGCATCCGACACCCGCGCCCGGCGCCCCGCGGTGGCCGCGAGTATTCCCGCCCCGGCCATCAGCACGGCGCGCGTGACCGGGAGCGTCCACCCCGCGGCCGTGGCGTACCCGACCACGGCCGCCACCGCGACCACGCCGCCGACCGCCCGCGCCCGGAATCGCCGCGTGACCGGGAGCAGGCGGGCGAGCGCGTTGCCGGCGCCCATGCCGAGCACGGCGAACATGCCGACGTGCAGGCCCGAGATCACGAGCAGGTGTACGGTGCCCGTCTCGCGCAGCAACCGCCACGTCTCCGGCGGCACCAGCGCGGTGTCCCCGGTGGCCAGCGCCAGGATCGCGCCGCCGTGGGCAAGCTGGCGCGCCTGCATCCGCTCCCGCAGGCGCATCCGCCAGTCATCCACCGGGTCGCGCGTGTCCCGGGCGAGGGCGCCCGCGGTGACGTACCCGGTGAAAGCGATGCGGTGCCGCACGAGCCACCGTTCGTAGTCGAACACGAAGGGGTTCGCGTGGCCGCGCGCCCGCTCGACCTTGGCCTCCACGCTCCAGTGCTGGCCCGGGCGCGGCGGTGGCGCCTCCGGCGCCATCCACCCGAGGCGCACCCGCTCCCCCTTCAGCGGCCCGCATGCGGCCGGTTCGAGCACCCGTCCCTCGAAACGCACGGCAGGCCCTTCGCGCACCGGCAGCCCCTCGACCGCGACGGTCAGGGCCACGGGCGAATCGCAGACGCCGCGGTCCGCGGAAGGCATGGCGGCGGCGATCGCGAACCCGGCCCAGGCGAAGCCCAGGCCGACGGCCGCCGGCGCCCGGCAGGCCGAGATGCAGACCAGGAGCGCCGACGCGGCGCCGATCAGGGCCGCCGCGACCGCGGGGACCGGCTGCAGGTGGGCCGCCAGCACGCCCGCCGAGAAGGCGATCAGCGGCCCGCGCACGCGTACTCGAACCGGGGAGCAGGCATAATGCGGTTATGCCACGCGGGTTCTTCGAGCGGTATCTGCCAAAGGCCGACTCGATCCGCGAGCGGTCGCTGTTGCGACCGATAAGACATCTCCTACACGAACCCGCCCTGTGGCGCCTCCACCGCGCCTCGGTGGGCAACGCGTGCTTCGTGGGGATGTTCTGCGCCTTCCTCCCGGTCCCCGGTCAGACCGTCGTCGCCGTCGCCATCGCCCTCGCGGTGCGCTGCAACCTGCCGATCGTCCTGGCGCTCGTCCAGGTCACCAACCCCATCACCGTACCGCCGGTGTTCTTCTTCGCCTATCGGCTGGGCGCATGGCTGCTCGACGTCGAGGTCGCGTTCAGCGAGTTCGAACTGTCCTGGGACTGGTTCCAGGGGAGCCTGCGCCACCTCTGGCAGCCGCTCCTCCTCGGCAGCCTGATCTGCGGCTGGGTGAGCGGCGTCACGCTGATGCTCACCGCCCGCGTGCTCTGGCGTCTGCACGTGATCCGCAGGTGGCGGGAGCGCCGCGCGCGGCGGAGCGACCGCGCCGCCGCGTGACGGCGCCGGTCAGTACCCCTCAGGCAGCGTGGAGGGCGCGCGCGGGGTTCTCGGCCACCGCCTTCAGCGCCGGGCGCAGCACCGCGAGGAGGCACAGTCCGAGCGACAGCGCCGCGATGAGGGCGAGATCCGAGCCGAGCACCTCCGCCGGCAGTTCGTCGTACGGCGTGCCGTCCAGGATGCTGCCGCCGAGCACCCCCGAGAGGGCCCCGGCGACGGGTCCCGCATTCCACGCGAGCGACACGCCGGCCGCCAGCCCGGCCACGACCCCGACCACCGCCACCGCGAACCCCTGCACCACGAAGACCTGGACCAGGAAACGGGCCGGCGCCCCCATGGTCTCGAGCATCGCGATGTCGGCGCGCTTGTCGTTCACGAGCATGGTCTGCCCCGACACCATGTTGAACGCGGCGATCGCGATGACCAGCGCGAGGAAGACGAACATCAGGGTCTTCTCCAGGCGCACCGCGCGGAACAGGTCGCCGTAGCGGTCCGTCCAGAGCCGCAGGTCCCAGTCCGCCGGCAGGCCGTCCCGCAGCGTGCGCGCCACCTCGCCGACCCGCATCGGGTCGGCGAGCTGCATCCGCCAGCCGGACGCGCCGGCCGCGCCGATGCCGCGCGCCCGCACGTCCGCCAGCGCGATCACCGCGAGCGAGTAGTCCGGCTGCGCGCCCACCTCGAACGTGCCCCGCAGCGTGAAGCGTTCCACGCGTGGCTCGATCGTCGAGCCGCGGGGCAGCGTGACCACGAGCACGACCGGATCTCCCGTCCCCACGCCCAGCAACCGGGCCAGCGGAGCGCCGAGCAGCACGCCGCCGCCGCCGAGGTCATCGACCGATCCTTCGATCATGCGTTGCGCCACCAGGTCCAGGCCGCCGGGCACGGCCGCATCGACCCCGTAGAGGAGTAGCGGCTGCACGCTCCCGCGCACCCCGACCACCGCGGAGCCGGCGAAGAACCGGCGACTCGAGAGGACCTCGGGCGGGGCGGCGGGCGGGGTCGCGGGAGAGGCGGAGGGCGGCGTGTCCCATGCACCGTCCGGCGGCACCGCCAGCACGTGCGGCACGACGCCCAGGAGCCGCGTGCGCAACTCCCGGTCGAAACCGTTCATCACGCTGGCGACCACCGTCAGGAGGACGACCCCCGCGGTCAGGCCGGCGAACGACGCCCAGTTGATGAAGGCCGCGTGCGGATTGCGACGCGACGCGAGGTAGCGCCCCGCCATCCACAGCACGTTCGCGCCGGTCACGGCCGCAGGCCCCCGTCCTCGAGGGAGACCGTGCGGTCCATCCGGCGTGCGAGTGCTTCGTCGTGGGTGACGACGACGAACGCCGTCCCGGTGGCGGCCGCCAGCGCGTCCATGGCGGCAAGCACCTGCGCCGCGCTCTCGCGGTCGAGATTGCCCGTGGGTTCGTCGGCCAGCACCACGCCAGGGCTCCCCGCCAGCGCGCGGGCGATCGCAACGCGCTGACGTTCGCCCCCCGACAGCTCGTGCGGCCGGTGCGCGACGCGCTCCTCGAGACCCACCGACGCCAGGAGGGCCCGCGCATCCGCCGCCACGCGCCGCATCGACTCGCCGGTGACGAGCCGCGGCATCGCCACGTTCTCGAGCGCCGTGAACTCCGGCAGCAGGTGATGCAACTGGTAGACGAACCCCATGTGCGCGTTGCGCAGGGCGGCCCGCCGCGCCGGGCTGGTCCCGGTGATCTCCTCGCCAAAGACATGCACCCGCCCGTCGTCCGGATCCAGCAGCCCCGCGAGCACGTGGAGGAGCGTGCTCTTGCCCGAGCCCGAGCGCCCGACGATGGCGAGCCGCTCCCCCGCCGGCACGTCGAGGTCAACGCCGGCGAGCACGGGAATCCGGGTCGCGCCCTGCACGTACGACTTGACCAGTCCCCTGCACGAGAGCGGCGCCGGATCACTCATGGCGAAGCACTTCCGCCGGCTGCACGCGGCTCGCCCGCCACGCCGGGAACAGGGTCGCGAGGGCGCCCAGACCCAGCGCGGTCACGGCGACGCGCACGACGTCCGCCAGCGCGAACTCGACCGGCAGGTGGTGTACGAAGTACTCGCCCATCAACTCGATCCCGGCTACGCCCTCGATCCAGGCGTAGCCGTCCTCCGTCAGGGCGCCCAGCCCCAGGCCGAGCAGCAGGCCGAGCGCCACGCCCAGCGCGCTGATGGCCACCCCCAGCACGACGAAGGCGACCACGATGAGTCCCGAGCGCCCGCCCATCGTGCGCAGGATGGCGACGTCGGAGCGCCGCTCGTTCACGATCATCACCAGGCTCGACACCAGATTGAAGGCGGCCACGGCCACGAGCAGCGAGAAGATCAGGAACATCATGCCCTTCGTCACCTGGATCGTGCGGTACAGCGGGCCGTGGGTACGGAACCAGGTCGACAGCACGAGGTGTTCCGGACCCGCGACGCGCCGGGCGAGCTCGCCCACCTCGCGGGCACGCAGCACCTCGTCGATGCGCGCCTCGACCCCGTGAAACGCCCCGTCGAGGCGGAGGAGGCGTCGGGCGTCGCCGGCATGGAGGTAAGCCGCCCGATCGTCCAGTTGCGAACCGGTGCGCACGCGCCCCGCGACCGCCAGCGTCTTGCGCCGCGGGAAGACGCCGAACGGCGTCACGCCCCCGTTCGGCAGCACCGCGGTGACGGCGTCTCCCGGCGCCACGCCGAGCTGCTCCATCGCCCCGTGACCCAGCAGGACGCGAAAGGCCCCGGCTTGCAGGTCCGCGAGCGTTCCCCCGTCCACGAAGCCGCCGATGATTGGCTCGTAGAGGTCCGGCAGCACCCCCTTCAGTTCCACGCCGACGATGCGATCGTCGGACGCCACCAGGCCGGCGGCCACCACCACCGGGGCCGCCGAGCGTACGCCGGGGACCCGGAGCATGCGCTCCCGGACGGTGTCCGCGTCCTCGAGCGGCGTCCGCCCGAACAGCGTGAAGTGCGGCACGACCCCCAGCAGCCGCTCTTCGAGTTCCCGCTCGAACCCGTGGACGACGGCCTGTACGTAGAGCAGGACCCCCACGGACAGCGCCAGCCCGGCCAGGGCCATCACGCTGACGAAGGAAAGGAAGTTGTGCCGCGACCTAGCGTAGCGGAACCCGATATTGACGGCCAGCGGGCGAAACAAGGAAGAGTCGGGTCCACAAACGCGTGCGCGGCAATGGTAGCAAGGCGCGGGGCGCGCCCGCAGCCAGACAGTCGGCACCAAGCAGTCGGCACGGGCGACCGGGAGACCGCCGCTTGGAGAGGGCAATTGCACGCTTCTGGACGGGGGAGGTCCGGTTTGGCGCAGGCGGCGCGACCGCGCGGGGATCGGAGCGGAACGCGGACTTCCGCGCCGGCCAGGGTCGGGGCGGCGGCCGGCGGCGTTCTCGGCGGTGTTCCGGG
>JAJDVW010000139.1 GCA_022825925.1 Pseudomonadales bacterium
AGGAGCGGGGCGAGGCGCGGGCGGTCTTCCGAGAGCTTCGCCAACACGTCCTTGACCATTGAGAGGGTCACCGTCGACCGTCGGGCGGGCTGGGCGAAGTAGATCGTGAGCGCCTCGATTTCGTCGCGGTTCTCCTTCAGAAAGGCCTCGAAGTCTTCCACGATCTGATCGGCGTTGGCCGCCACGTCGCCGGCCCACTCGGTGCGCAGCAGCTCGTCCAGATTGTCGTGGTCGATGGTCTGTTCACGATCACGGCGGATCGTGTCCATCAGTTCGATGACGGGACCGGTGAAGACGTTGGCCGCCCGCTTGATGCGCTCTTCGCGTGCGGCCTGCATGGCGGGTTCGTCCGGCTCGGGGTGACCCGCGGCGATGGCGTCCGCCTCGACCTTGTCTGCGTCGATGACGTCGAACAGGTCACGCACGATGACGGAGAGCGTCTTCCCCGCAGCTTGTTCGATCCTCGCCTGGTCCTCGTCCCCCAACTGGTTGTCGAGGCGCGACAGACGCCCCGCCAGCGAGCTCACCGTCTCTTCGGACCGGTCGCCCATCATCAATCCCGTTGCGAGGTCCTTGAATGGGACGGAGGGCTTGGTGTCGAGCGGCCGGCTGCCCGTCTTGATCGACTTCGTGACGCCCACCGCGTCGACGATCACGTAGTGCGTTTTGGCGCGGGCGGATTGCGAGACCTTGCGTAGCTCGTCCGGCGTGAGCACGCGGGTGCCGCGGCCCTTCATCTGCTCGAAGTAGCTTCGGGACTTGACGTCCCGCATGAACAGCAGGCATTCGAGCGGCTTCACGTCGGTCCCGGTGGCGATCATGTCCACGGTGACGGCAATGCGCGGGTCGTAGTCGTTTCGGAAAGCGGTGAGAGAGGACTTCGGATTCTTCGCGGCGTTGGTGATCTTGCGGCAGAAGTCGTTGCCTACGCTGAACTCCTGCCGGACGGTCTGGATGATGTCGTCGGCGTGGCTGTCTGTCTTGGCGAAGATCAGGGTCTTGGGGAGTTCCTCCCGGCCGGGAAAAATCTCCCGCCAGTTGTCGTGAAAGGCGCGAATCACCGTCCGGATCTGGTCGACGTTCACGACCGAGCGGTCGAGTTGCGAGGCGTGGTAGTCCTCCCGCTCCTCCTGGACTTCCCAACGCCGGGCGCGTGTCTGCCGCTCCCGTCTCTCGACGAGTTGCTCGGCCTTGATGGATCCGCCGCTCTGGGTGACCTCCGTATCGATGAGGTAGATCTCGTTGCCGACGTTCACCTTGTCGGCGACGGCCTCTTCATGCGTGTATTCGCTGACGACGTTCTTCTGGAAGAACCCGTAGGTGCGGTTGTCCGGCGTGGCGGTGAGGCCGACCAGGAAGGCGTCGAAGTACTCGATCACCTGTCGCCAGACGTTGTAGATGGACCGGTGGCACTCGTCGATGATGACTAGGTCGAAGTATTCCGGCGGGAGAGCGCCGCTGTAGACGACGGGAAGCGGCTCCCTGCGGCGCCACTTGCGTTCCGCGGGAGTCTCGTCCTCCGCGCCTTCGGCCAGTTCCTCGCCCTTCAGCGCGGCGTACATACGCTGAATGGTCGAGATAGTGACTTGACTGTCACCGGCAACGTGGGGCGAGGAGAGCCGCTGGACGTTGTAGAGCTCCGTGAACTTGCGGTTGTCGTCGTTGGGGAGGAAGGCCATGAACTCCTGTTCGGCCTGCTCGCCCAGGTTGCGGGTGTCGACGAGGAAGAGGACGCGACGGGCGTTCGCGTGCTTGAGCAGCCGGTAGACCTGCGTGATCGCCGTGAAGGTCTTGCCGGAGCCGGTCGCCATCTGGACGAGCGCGCGCGGTTTGTCGGCCTTCAGGGACGCTTCCAGTCTGGTGATCGCCCTAGTCTGGCAGTCGCGCAGGCCCGCGGGGTTCAGCGGCGGAAGGGCGGCGATGCCGGTGCGGAAGGACCGTGGGGCGAGCATCCAGTCCTTGAATGTCTCCGGCCGGTGGAAGGTGAACACTTCGCGCGAGCGCGGGTTGGGGTCGCGCCCGTTCGTGAAACGGGTGACCTGCCCCGTGCTCTCATAGAGGAAGGGCAGGGGTTCGGTGTTCGAAAGCCATTTGAGCTTTGCGTTGGCGTAGCCTTCCGATTGCTCCTCGACCGTCGTGAGCTTCGCTCCCCAGTTGTCCGGCTTGGCCTCGACGACGCCGATGGCCTGCTTGTCGGCGAACAACACATAGTCGGCGGGGCCGACATCGGTCTGGTACTCGCGGACCGCGATGCCGAGACCGGCTTTGAAGTCGATGGCGTTCCTGTCTTGGACGTGCCATCCGGCGTCCCGGAGGCGGCCGTCGATCCGGTCGCGGGCCATCTGTTCGGGGTTCTGGTTGATGTCAGGCGGCATGGAGTCGGTCTCGATGACGCGTGCGGGGAAGAACTGATCGGTCCTCTCGAGGGTTGGGATCGATGCCCCGGATCGTGAGACTTGAGCTCATGGGCCGTGCCTCCTGTTGGCGGCGCGCGGTGGAGGGCCGGGCCGCGCGAATGCAAATTATGCAATCAGGCCGCGAGCATCAAAAGGTCGGCGAGTCGGCGTTCATGCGGGTGGTGTCCGTGACCTCCGCGTTACATCGGAGGATAACGCGGGAGGTACGGCCCTGGGTTGGGGCCAAAGGCGGCGCCTCCGGGCGATGGCTTGGTGGCGCTAGTCGGAAGCTCGGCGTCCGTGTTTTCGTGCCAGATCGATCATGTCGGCCAGCGACACGGCCCGCACGTCCCGCGCCAGCGGAAAGCTCTCGTGCCCACCGTGGACGACGAATTTCTGCGTCGGTCTCAAGTCCTCGCACGCCGAGTGGAACCCCTTCGAGACGGCCGGGGCGGAACTACGCTTCACTTCAATGGACCAGAGTTCGCCGCGAGACTCCACGATCAGATCCACTTCCGCGCCGCCGGCCGTCCGGTAGTAGCCCCATGACGCGCCTGGGGGCAGGGCGCGGAGGATGTTCTCGATGACGAACCCTTCCCAGCTACCTCCGACCACGGGATGCCCGAGCAGTTCGTCGAGGGTCTCGATGCCGAGCAGCGCGTGACAGATCCCGCTGTCTCGGATGAAGACCTTGGGCGCCTTGACGAGGCGTCGGCGGAGGTTGCTGGTCCACGGCTGGAGGCGACGCACGAGGAGCAGGTCCGCCAGCAGGTCCAGATACCTGCCGACGGTGGTGCCGCTCACGTCGAGACCCCGCGCGAGCGTCGCCGCATTGTGGGTCTGCCCCTGATTGTGGGCGAGCATGGTCCAGAAACGCCGCAGGGTCTCGGCCGGGATTCGCGGTCCGAACTGGGGGATGTCGCGTTGCAGGTATGTCTCGATGAACGTCAGGCGCCAGTCCAGACTCCGGGCGGCGCTCGGCGCGAGGTAGCTGTCGGGGAAACCTCCGCGGCACCAAAGTGGCCGCAGGTCTCGCTGCGGTATCTCGGAGACGCCGAGTGGGTGCAGTTCGCAGATGGCGAGGCGGCCGGCGAGGGTCTCGCTCGATTGCCGGAGGAGGTCGAGCGACGCGGACCCGAGAAGCAGGAAGGAACCTGCCAGGGTTCCGCCGCGTCGGCGTTCGTCGATGATTCCGCGGAGTGGGGCGAACAGATCCGGGGTGCGATGCACTTCGTCGAGCACCACCAGTTCCTCGACATGTTCCGCACAATACTGTTCGATGTCACTGACCCTGGCGAGGTCGCTGGGTCGTTCGAGGTCCAGGTAGACCGCCGCACGTTCTGCGGCGAGAGCCTGCGCAAGGGTCGTCTTCCCGACCTGACGTGGCCCGACCAGGACGACCGCTGGGTTGCGGTCGACCAGTTGGGTGAGTCGGGCTCGCGCCTCGCGCTCGATCATGTATGCAAATCTAACATCGCGTATTCGATTTGCATAGTCCCTTGCTCGGGCTACGGGGTGCGAGTGGGTCAGATCCGCCCTTTCTTGAGATCCAGCCGCCCTCGCGCCAGATTGAGCCGCAGGATGTCGCTCGCCCCCTCGGCGAGCCGCAGCGCCCGGACCCTTCGGTAGAGCTGCTCCAGGGGGTGGCCGATCGTCAGCGCCTTGCCGCCGACGAGCTGTATCGCCGTGTCCACCACGTCGCCCACCGTCTCGGTGGCGAACACCTTGCACGCGATGCCCTCGTTGACGACGTTCTCGCCGGCGTCGGCGAGGCGCGCGGTTCGGTAGACCATCGAACGGGCGGCGTAGGCCTGGATGCGCAGGTCGGCGTAGCGCAGCCGCACCCCTTCGCGCGCGCCGAGCGGCGCGCCGCTGCGATGGGGCGCCTCGAGGTGCGTGGTCACGAAATCGAGCACCCACCGCATGAGGCCGACCGACTCCGCGGCGAAGGCGACGCGCGTGTCGCCGATCTGGCGCAGCGCCCGCGGCAGGCCGTCGCCGGGCTTGCCGACGATGTTGGCGGCGGGCACCGCCACGTCGTGGAACTCGAAGTACGCGTGGTGGGTGCCGTCCAGGGAGCCGAAGCGGTCCCGGATACGTACGCCCTTGAGGTCGGTGTCGATCACGACCATGGCCGGTCCCGCGTCCTCGATCTCGACGAGCGCGTTGATGAAGTCCGCGTCCGCGCCGCCGGTGACGTAGGACTTCTGGCCGTTCACCGTGAGCGTGTCGCCGTCCAGGCGGCCCCAGGTGGCGCGCTCGGCGTCGTCCGGTTCGGTGAAGCCGAAGGATCCGCGCTTCGCGCCCGCCATGAGCGGGCCGAGGTAACGGCTCGCGATCGGCTCTCCGGCGCCCGCGAGAACGCCGGGCCCGGGTCCGAACACCGGGAGGTGGGTCATGTTGTGGCTGCCGAGCGTGTCCCGCACGACCGTCAGGGCCAGGGTGGTCGCCTCTGTGCCGCCGAAGGCCCTGGGCTGGGTCATCGCGAACAGGCCGGCCTCCTTCGACGCCGCGACGATCCGTGTCCGGTTGCCGGCCGCGTCGGCCGCGAGGGGGGCGAGTGCCTCGCGGGCGAGGGCGTCCGTGTCGTCGCGGAGCCGCTTGAGTTCTGGCGACAGGGATTCAGGCATGTCCGGAGCCGGTCAGGACGCCCGCATCAGGAGCACGACCATGAGGACGCCGAGCAGCACCATCGCGAGCCCCGCGTAGAGGACCCAGCCCTCGCGCCGGGCCGAGCGCAAGACGAACGCCTCGATGTCCTCCGGGTCCGCGGCGGTCGTTCTGCTGTTCAGGCGGTAGCGCGTGAGGCCGTCGCGCTTGGGCAACTTGACGAACAGGTCGGGTACGCCGTCGAGCAGGGCCGCGGCGGCCATCATGGACATCCCGGTCCTGCGGGCGACCTGCTGCGGGTGGAGCCCCTCGCTCGGATGCTCCAGGAACACCCGGTACGCCGCGAGGATGCGCTGCGTTCTCCCGCGGTAACGCGGCCACGTGTCGGCGAACTGGAACATGACGCGGCATGATAACCCGCTGCTGGCCGGCCGCTTGTCGGGGTGCGGTTCGGGGGTGCCGACGGCTTCCCGGGGGTTTTGCGTAGAATCGACCGGGTGCGGTTGACCACGGGCCCGGCATGAAGGTGATCAGGATGCCCCGGTTGTTCGGCCGGAAGGCCGATGGGGAGCAATCCGCGGTGGCGGCGCACACCGCCCCGGACGAGTCGCGCGCGACGTACGCCGACGCGGCGCCGGCGGCCGGCGACGAACGGGAGACGCCCCCTCAACCGGATGATCGGGTCCCGCGCCGGTGGCGCTGGGTGGGTCCCCTCCAGATCCTGGCCGTCCTGGCCCTCGTCGGCGTCGCGGTCGCGCTGTCGCGGTCGCCGGCGGAAGCCCCGGTGCGCCCGCCCGGCGGACCCGGCGGCGCCGCGGCCATGAGCCTGGCGCCGCTCGTCAGCGTCGTGGTCCCGGCTCCGGTGTCCACGGTCGTCGAGGTCGAGGCCACGGGGACCATCGACCCGCGGAGCTATGTCGCCCTCACGCCGCAGGTCGGCGGACGCATCGTCGCGGTGTCGGAGTCCCTGCGGGCGGGCGGCGAGTTCGCCGCGGACCAGGTGCTCGTGACGATCGATCCGCGCGATTTCGAACTGGCGCTGGAGCAGGCCGGGGCCGACGTCGCGTCCGCGGAGGCGGACCTCAGATTGCGGCTCGCCGAGAGCGACGCGGCGCGGGCGAACTACGCCATCCTGCATCCGGGAGAGCGGGTCCCGCCGCTGGTCGCCCGCATTCCCCAGATCGCGCAGGCGCGGGCGCGGCTCGAGTCGGCCCGGGCGCGGCTCGCCGTCGTGGAGCTCGACTTCACGCGTACCCGCTTCTCGCTGCCGTTCGCCGGCAAGGTCACGGAGACGAGCGCGGAGGTGGGCCAGATGCTGTCCCCCAACCAGCCGTTCGGACAGGCGTTCGCGTTCGACTCCCTGGAGGCGGTGGCGCCCGTCGCGCAGGACGAACTGGCGCGGCTCGAGCCGGCCGTGGGGCGCGCCGCGACGGTGCGTGCCGTCGGGATGGAACTGGAGGCGACCGTCGAACGGGTGTCGGCTGAGCTCGACGCGCGCACCCGGTTCGCGAAGCTGTTCCTTCGTCTGCCGGAGGATGCGCAGGTTGCCCCGGGCACGTTCGTCGACGTCACGGTGCACGGACCCGTGGTGGCGGACACGTTCGTGCTGCCGGACGCGGCGGAGCAGGCGGGAGGCCACGTCTGGCGCGTGGTCGGCGGACAGCTGCAACGCCAGGACATCACCGTTCTGGGGCGCTCTCCGGACGGTCTCGTGGTCCGGGCCTTCGATCCCGGCGAGGGCGTCGTGATCGGCGCCGCGCCCGGGGGCCGCGACGGGCTCGAAGTCCGCATTCCCGGTTGATAGCGGGCTGACAAGCACCCCATGAGCGACCAGGCCACCCTGCGCAGCGCGGCCGAGACCCGCGAACGCCGGGGCGTCGTCGCCGCGTTCTCCTACAACCCCGTCGCCGGCAACCTCGTCATGGCGGTCCTGCTGGTCGGCGGGCTCCTCTCGGCGCTGGGCATGACGGCGCAGATCTTCCCCACGCTCGACCCCGGCATCGTCTCCATCACCGTGCCCTATCCCGGCGCCACGCCGTCGGAGGTCGAGGAAGGCATCACGCGCCGCGTCGAGGAGGCCACGCTCGGGATCGACGGCGTCGAGCGCGTGGTCTCGACGGCTTCGGAGAACATGGGCGTCGTGCAGGTCGAACTCAAGGACCGCGTCGACGAGATCAAGGTGCGCAACGACATCGAGACCGCGGTGGACCGCATCGCGGACTTCCCGCCCCTCGACGCGGAGGAGGTGGACATCGTGGTGGCGGAGACCATCAGCGACGTCATCACCCTCGTGGTCGCGTCGGAACGCGGGGAGCGGTCCCTGCGGGAGGCGGCGGAGTGGCTCGAGCAGGAGTTGCTGGCGTTGCCGGAAGTGTCGCTGGTCGAGTTGCTCGGCGCGCGGGACTACGAGATCGCCATCGAGGTGCGCGAGGAGGCGCTGCGGCGCCACGACCTGTCGATGACCCAGGTGGCGGCGGCCGTGCGCGCGTCGTCGCTCAACCTGTCGTCGGGGGAGATCCGCACCGGGGCCGGCGATCTGCTGTTGCGCACCAACGCCAAGCGCGAGACGGGCGAGGAGTTCGAGGACATCGTGCTGCGCGCCGCGCCGGACGGCAGCATCCTGCGGCTCGCCGACGTCGCCGTCATCCGGGACGGGTTCGCCGATGTCGACCTGATCAACCGCTACGAGGGCCGCGACAGCATCTTCGTGCGCGTGCAGAAGTCCGAGGCCGAGGACGCCATCGAGGTCGCGGACGCGATCAAGCGGCGCATGGCGACCCTGGACCCGCCGGAGGGTGTCGACATCGGGGTCTGGGCGGACCAGACGGAGGTCCTGGCGGACCGCCTGAGCCTGCTGCTGCGCAACGGGACGCTCGGTTTCGCGCTCGTGTTCCTGTTCCTCGTGCTGATGCTCGACCTGCGGCTCGCGTTCTGGGTGGCCATGGGCGTCCCCATCTCGTTCATGGGCGCCTTCCTGCTGCTGCCGTACCTGGGCGTGAACGTCAACATGGTGTCGCTGTTCGCGCTGATCATCGTGATCGGGATCGTCGTGGACGACGCGGTGGTGGTGGGCGAGAACATCATCACCGAGCGCGAGGCCGGCGAGCACGTGGGCCCGGAGGCCTCGATCGCGGGCGTACGCGGCGTGTTCGCGCCGGTGTTCATCGGCGTGCTGACGACCATGGCGGCGTTCGCGCCCCTGCTGCTGCTGACCGGGACGTTCGGGCAGATCCTGGGCCAGGTGCCGATCGTGGTGATCGCGGTGCTGGGCATGTCGCTCGTGGAGGCGTTCCTGATCCTGCCGGCGCACCTCTCGCACCCGGGGGGCTGGAGCCGTTGGCCCCTGAACACGCTGCAGAACGCCGTCGGGCGCGCCGTCAAGCGTTTTCGCGACGAAGTCGTCACCGCCGGCGTGCGGCGCGCGGTGCGGCACCGTTACCTGACGTTGCTGGCGGGCCTCGTGCTCATCGGGACGGCGTTCTCCCTCGTCTCGACGGGCGCCGTCCGCTTCATCTTCTTCCCGGCGCTGGAATCGGAGCAGATGAGCGCGGCGCTGGAGTTCCCGGTGGGCACGCCGTTCGAGGCCACCCGGGATGCCGCCGAGCGCATCGCGGCGGCGGTCCGCGAAGTGGACCGGGACGTGGGCGGCACCTCCATCGGGACGGTCAACGTCACCGTCGGCGGGCGGATCGCGACCAGCGGCGGCGGCCCGGGCGGCCCCGGGGCGTCGGCGTTCGGCAGTCACATGGCCACGGTCGAAGTGCAGCTCGAGGGGGAGCCGGCCCGCAAGCTGTCCGCGCGCGAACTCGGGCGCCTGTGGCGGGACAAGGTGGGCGCGATCGCGGGGGTCGAGCGCCTCTCGTTCACCACCGAGTTCTTCGGCGGGGGCGACGTCGAGTACGAGTTCTCGCACCGGGACGACGATGCTCTCCTCGCGGCGGTCGAACGCCTGAAGGCGGGCATGGCCGGGATCCGCGGAACGGCCGAGATCCAGGACACCGTGAGCCTCGGCAAGCGCCAGTACGACATCGAGCTGACCGCCGCGGGCGAGGCGGCGGGACTGTCGCCGGCCGTTGTCGCGCGGCAGCTCCGGCAGCACTTCTTCGGGGAAGAGGTGCACCGCATCCAGCGGGGGCGCGAGGAACTGAAGGTCATGGTGCGCTACCCCCGGGAGCAGCGCAGCAGCGCGCGCGACTTCTTCAATGTCCGCATCCGTCTGGCCGACGGCACGGAGGCCCCGCTCTCGACCGTCGCGCGGGTCGCCGAGTCGCGCAGCTTCTCCGAGATCAACCGGGTCGACGGGCGCCGCGTCGTCACGGTGTCCGCCGACGTGGACACGGCGATCGCCACGCCCAACGAGGTCATCGACCGCATCGAGACGGAGCTCTTGCCGCCGCTGCGGGCCGACTACCCGGGCCTGCAGATCGTGCAGGCGGGCCTCGGTCGCGAGCAGGCCCAGGACATCGCGTCCCTCGGGCGCCTGGCGCTCGTCGCGCTGCTGGTGATCTACGCCCTGCTGGCCTCGGTGCTGCACAGCTACGCCCAGCCCTTCGTCGTCCTCGCGGCGATCCCGTTCGGCGCCTCGGGCGCGTTCGTCGGCCACTTCCTGCTCGGCTACGACCTGTCGTTCATCTCGATCTTCGGCATCGTGGCGTTGGGCGGCGTGGTCATCAACGATTCGCTGG
Organism: Pseudomonadales bacterium; assembly: GCA_022825925.1. GTDB lineage: Bacteria > Pseudomonadota > Gammaproteobacteria > Pseudomonadales > Azotimanducaceae > VXNE01. Next base: position 9,692 of record JAJDVW010000139.1, read on the forward strand.
TGCTCGTGCACCGCTACAACGAGCAGCGGCGGTCCACGGGCCTGACCCCGATGGACGCCGTGGTGCTCGCGTCGCAACGCCGTTTTCGCGCCATCTTCCTGACCACCGCCACCACGGGCCTCGGCCTCACGCCCATGCTCTTCGAGACGAGCACGCAGGCGCAGTTCCTGATTCCGATGGCGGTGAGCCTGGCCACCGGGATCGTGTTCGCGAGCGTCATCATCCTGTTCCTGGTGCCGGCGCTGCTGATGATCCGGGAGGACTTCTCCCGCTTCGGGGAGATCCGCGCGGCCCGACGGTGACCCGCGAGGGCGGGAGCCATGCCCCGCCGCAAGTGTCGTCCCCATGCGCGGCGGGGCGAAATCTCACGAGGACTGCGGAACAGGCCGATTCGAGTGCTCCCGGCGCGCCTTCAGAATCTCCGCGAGGTCCTGGATGAACCCGTATCGAACCCGTGCTACGTTGGGCCGCAGCGTGTCGGAGGGCAGAACGTCTCCATGAAGCCACGTCCCCTGTCGATGGAGGATCCGCTCTATCCCAGTTCCGACGGCAAGCCGTTGGCTGAGAACGACTGGCAGCTCTGGGCGATCCTCGACGCGGTGGGCGCGCTGCGCGGACACTTCGGAGACCGGGAGGACATCTACGTCTCCGGCGATCTCCTGATCTACTACGAAGAAGGCAACCCGCGGAAGTGCGTGGCGCCGGACGTGTTCGTGGTGCTCGGCGCACCCGCGCACCGTCGCATGGTCTACAAGCTCTGGGAGGAACCGAAGGCGCCGGACTTCGTGCTGGAGGTGGCGTCGCGGAATACCTGGAAGGAGGATCTCGGTCCGAAGAGGGCGGTCTACGCCGCCATGGGGGTGCGCGAGTACTGGCTGTTCGATCCCAAGGACGAGTACTTCGACCCGCCGCTGCAGGGACTGGCGCTGGCGGACGGCGTCTACCGTCCCCTGCCCGCCCGCGTGTACGGAGGCTTGCGCACGCTGTCGAGCGCGGTGCTCGGGCTGGACCTGCGGTTGGAAGGCGGGGCGCTGCGGTTCCGGGAGGCCTCGAGCGGGGCGCCGCTGCCGACCTATGGGGAGCAACAGGCCGATCTCCGGGGCGAGCGGGACGCGCGCCGGGCGAGCGAGAGCGCGCTCGAACAGGAAACAGCCACCCGCCGCGCGGCCGAGGCCCGCGTTGCCGAGCTGGAGGCGCGGCTTGCCGCCGAGACCGGTCGGGCTTCCTGAGCCGCCCCGCCGGGCGGGTGTAGAATCGGGCTCCCGACCCTTCGGGCCACTGTCGGGACCGACATCCCCGATGGAGACCGCAGACCTTACCGCCCCGGACCTCTACATAAACCGCGAACTCGCCTTCCTCGAGTTCAACCGGCGCGTCCTGGAGCAGGCGAAGAAGGACGAGGTCCCGCTCCTCGAGCGCCTGCGCTTCCTGTGCATCTCCAGTTCCAACCTGGACGAGTTCTTCGAGATCCGGGTGGCCGGGCTCAAGCAGCAGGAAGCCCTCGGCGGAACCCACCGCGGCACGGACAACCTCACGCCGTCCGAACAACTGCGCCGCATCGCCGAGCTGACCCACGAACTCGTGGCCGAGCAGTACCGGGTGATGAACGACGTGCTGTTCCCGCTCCTCGACGCGGAGGGCATCCGCTTCCGGCGGCGCGCGAGCTGGGACAAGCGCCAGCGCCAGTGGCTGAAGCAGTACTTCAACCGCGAACTGGAGCCGATCCTCACGCCGATCGGGCTCGACCCGGCGCACCCGTTCCCGCGTCCGCTCAACAAGAGCCTGAGCTTCATCGTCACCCTCGACGGCAAGGACGCCTTCGGCCGCAGCAGCGGGATGGCCATCGTGCAGGCGCCCCGGGCGTTGCCGCGCATGGTCCGCCTGCCGGACACGCACGCCGAGGCGCCGCACGAGTTCGTGTTCCTGTCGTCGATCATCCACGCGCACGTGGACGAATTGTTCGCCGGCATGAAGGCCACGGGCTGCTACCAGTTCCGCGTCACCCGCAACAGCGACCTGCTGCTTGACGAGGAGGAAGTGGACGATCTGTTGCGGGCGATGGAAGGCGAGTTGCCGTCACGCCGGTTCGGCGACGCGGTGCGCATGGAACTCGCGGAGGAGTGCCCGGGGCCGGTGGAGCGGTTCCTGCAGGGGCAGTTCGATCTCGACGACATGGACGTGTACTCGTGCAACGGGCCGGTGAACCTCATGCGGCTCATGCAGATCCCGGACCTCGTCGACCGGCCGGACCTGAAATACCCGGGCTTCACCCCGCGCGTCTCCCGGCGCATCCAGCGCGCGACGGACGTGTTCAGCGCGATCCGGGAAGGCGACGTGCTGCTGCACCACCCCTTCGATTCGTTCGCGCCGGTCGTCGACTTCCTGCGCCAGGCGGCGAGCGACCCGAGCGTGCTGGCCATCCGGCAGACGCTGTATCGGACGGGCGCCGACTCGGCGGTCGTCAAGGCGCTGGTGGACGCGGCCTCGAACGGCAAGGAGGTGCTGGTCGTCATCGAGCTGCGCGCGCGCTTCGACGAGGCGGCCAACATCGAGCTGGCGACGCACCTGCAGGAAGCGGGGGCGCAGGTCGTGTACGGCGTGGTCGGCTACAAGACGCACGCGAAGATGTGCATGGTGATCCGCCGCGAGGGGCGCAAGCTCGTGCGCTACGTGCATCTCGGTACGGGCAACTACCACGCGCGCACCGCACGCCTGTACACGGACTACGGGCTGTTCACCTGCGACGACGCGTTCGGTCAGGACGTGCAGAAGGTGTTCAAGCAGCTCACGACCATGGGCCGCGCCGGCCGCCTGAAGAAGATGCTGCAGTCGCCCTTCACGCTGCACAGCACGATGCTCGCCCACATCGAGACCGAGATCGAGAACGCCGGGAACGGCCTGCCGGCCCGCGTGATCGCGAAGATGAACTCGCTCGTGGAGCCCGGCGTCATCCAGGCCCTCTATCGCGCCTCGCAGGCCGGGGTGTCGATCGACCTGGTCGTGCGGGGCATGTGCGCCCTGCGCCCGGGCGTCGCGGGCGTCTCGGAGAACATCCGCGTCTTCTCGGTGATCGGCAGGTTCCTCGAGCACACCCGGGTGTTCTACTTCGAGAACGCGTCGGAGGACGGCGGCCAGCCGCGCGTGTACCTCTCGAGCGCGGACTGGATGCAGCGGAACTTCTTCGACCGCGTGGAGACCTGTTTCCCGATCGAGGAAGAACGGCTGCGCCGCGCGGTGACCCGCGACCTCGAGCTCTACCTCGCCGACTCCACCAAGTGGGAACTCAAGCCCGACGGGACCTACGAACAGCGGCCGGAGACAGGCAAGCGGGTGGCGGCGCAGGAACTGCTGCTGGAGACGCTGCCGGACTGACCGCCCCCGGGACAAGCCCGTTCCCTACCGCGCCGACACCCGCAGCTCGACCTCTGCGCCCGCCAGGTACTCCGCCTCCTGCTCGAGGTCGAGCTGCGTCAGCGGGTGCGCCCGCAGCCACTTCGCGGGCAGCCACAGCCGCACGGTGCGGTCGCGTGCGGAGATGCCGAACGACGGCAGCGGGGCGTCGGTGCGGCCCCGGTGGAGCACCACCGCGATCCGGAGCAGTACGCAGAGCCGCAGGATGTCCCCGGCGTCGGCGAAGTCGTCGACGGGGAACTTGCGGCGGTGGGCGCGGACCAGCAGGGACACCCGGTGCTGCTCGGGACGGGAGAACCCGGGCAGGTCCATGTTGTCGAGCAGGTATCCGCCGTGCTTGTGGTACTGGTTGTGGGCGATGTCGAGGCCGATCTCGTGCAGCGTGGCGCCCCAGCGCAGGAGCGCCGCGAGGTCCGGGTCCGCGAGGCCCCAGCCCGGGCCGACCTGGTCGAGGAGGTTGCCCGCGGTGCGGGCGACGCGCCCCGCGTGGTCGCGGTCGACGTGGTAGCGCCCGGCCAGGTTGTGCACGGTCCTGTCGCGGATGTCCTCGTCGTGGACGCGGCCGAGCAGGTCGTGCAGGAGTCCCTCGCGGAGCGCCCCGTCGGAAACGGACATGCGCTCGATGCGCAGGGATTCGAAGATCGCCGACAGGATGGCCACGCCGCCGGGAAAGACGGGTGCGCGCTCGCCCCCGACGGCTTCGAACTCCAGGCGTTCGACATGGCCGGCTTCGAGGACCCGTTCGCGGACCTGGCGCAGGCCCTCCGCCGTGATCTCCTTGGCGCCGGTCTCGGTCTCGGCGACGCCGCAGATGGCGAGCACGGTGCCGGAGGCGCCGATCGCCGTGTGCCACCCGCGGGCCAGGAAGATCTGCTCGACGGCCTCGAGTTCCTGCCGGGCGGCGCGCTCGGCGTCCTCCATGGCGTGCTCCGTGATGGCGCCGTCCGGGAAGAACCGGTCGGACAGTCCGACGCAGCCGATGAACAGGCTCTCCATGAGGCGGGGCTGGAAGCGCCGGCCGAGGATGATCTCGGTGCTGCCCCCGCCGATGTCCACGACCAGCCGGGAGTCCCGGTCGTCCTCGAGGGAGTGGGACACGCCGAGGTAGATGAGGCGGGCTTCCTCCCGGCCGCTGATGATCTCGATCCGGTGTCCGAGGGCCTGCTCGGCGCGCCGGATGAAGGTGCGGCTGTTGCGGGCCTTGCGCAGGGCGTTGGTGCCGACGACGCGCACGTTGCGCGCCGGGAGTTCGCGCAGGCGCTGGCCGAGGCGTTCCAGGCAGGCGAGGGCGCGGCGGGACGTCGCGGGCGAGAGTTCCTGCCGGTCGGCGAGCCCTTCGGCGAGGCGCACCATCTCGCGGTGGCGGTCGACCACCTGCAGCCGCTCGCCCTGGTCGATGGCGACGATCAGGTGAAAGCTGTTCGATCCCAGGTCGAGTGCCGCGAAGGTCTGTTTCGAGGCGTCGGGGAAGGGCGCGCTGACCTCGGCCATGGGTGCGGCATTGTAGACCGGATACCTTTCGGCGGCGTGATACCTTTGCCCGCTTTCGACCAGGACGCCTCGGGCATCTCGGGACACGACGAAGCGATGACGAAGTTCCACGGTCGCGAGTTCCGCGACACCATGGGCCAGTTCTGCACGGGCGTCGTCATCGTTACGGGGGCGTCCGGGGGCGGCATGGCCGGTTTCGCCGCGCAGTCCTTCGTCTCGCTCTCGCTCGAGCCGCCGCTGATCGCCGTCTGCCCGGGGAAGAGCAGCACGAGCTGGCCCAGGATCCGGGCGACGGGGCGTTTCTGCATCAACGTGCTCGGCGAGGATCAGCGGGCGGTCTCCGACATGTTTGCCCGGAGCGGCGAGGTGGCGGACGTCGGGTGGCGGCCCGGCGCCTCCGGGGCCCCGATCCTGGACGGCGTGCTCGCCTACGTCGACTGCGCCCTCGAGGCCGAGCACGACGCGGGGGACCACACCATTGCCGTGGGCCGGGTGCTGGACATCGAGGTCCTCGACGGGGAGCGCGGCCCGCTGCTGTTCTTCCGCCGCGCGTACGGGCACTTCGCCGGGTCCGCCGCCGCGTCCTGAGCGGCCGCCGGCCCGGCAGCCGTGGATATCTGGATCCCGATCACCGTAGCGGCGGCGTTCTGCCAAAACCTGCGGTCCGCGCTCCAGAAAAGGCTGACCGAGCGGCTCTCCGACGAGGAGGCCGCCTACGTGCGCTTCTGTTACGCCCTGCCGTTCGCGGCGGTGTTCGTCCTGCTGCTCGCCTCCCCCGGGGGGCACGACGTACCGCGCCCGAACGCGACCTGGTTCTGGAACGTGCTCGTCGGCAGCCTCTTCCAGGTGCTGGGGACGGTGGCGCTCGTGCGCAGCTTCGGGCACCGGAACTTCGCCGCCAGCACGGCGTACTCGAAGACCGAGACGTTGCAGACGGCGGCCTTCGGCTTCGTGATCCTGGGCGATGCGCTGACGCCGCCGGCCCTGGGCGGCATCGCCGTGAGCCTGGCCGGCGTCGTGCTCCTGTCGATGCGCGGCGCCGCGGAGTCGCGCGCGGTGATCCGGGCGGGCCTCGGGCGGGGCGCCTGGCTGGGTATCGGGGCGGGGGCGGGGTTCGCGGTGGCCGCGGTGTCCTACCGGGCCGCTTCGCTCGCCCTGCCGGAGGGGGAGTTCTACGTGCGCGCGGGGGTGACGCTGCTCGGGGCCACGGCGGTGCAGACCCTGGGCATGGGTGCGTACCTGGCGTGGCGGGACCGGGGCGCCCTCGCCCGGGTGGCGCGGTCCTGGCGCGCGTCGACGTGGGTGGGCCTGGCCGGGATGCTGGCGTCCGCGGGCTGGTTCTCCGCCATGGCCCTGACGCCCGCGGCCTACGTGCGCGCGCTCGGGCAGGTCGAACTGCTGTTCGCCTTCGGGGCCGGCGTCGTGCTCTTCCGGGAGCGCGTGCGCCCGGCGGAGATCGGCGGCGCCGCGCTGGTCGTGCTCGGGCTGGTGCTGGTGCTGTGGTAGGTTGGGCGGTCGAACAAGGGGGGTAACGCGAGATGGCCGTAGTGGAAGTCGTCGGGCGCGACGGCTGGGCGGAACTGGTCCTGAACCGGCCCGAGCGGCGCAACGCCATCGACGGGGAGCTGGGGGTTGCCCTCGCGGACCGCCTGGCGGATCTCTCGGCCGATGGGGGCGTGCGCTGCATCCTGCTGCGCGGCGCCGGCGGCGCCTTCTGCTCCGGCCTCGACCTCAAGGCCTTCAACGCGGACCCGGAGCCCGAGTGGCTGCCGCGCTTCGGCGCCATCTGGCGGCGCGCCCACAAGGCGCTGTTCGAGTGTCCGAAGCCCGTGGTCGCCGCGTTCGAGCGTTACGGGATCAACGGGGGCGCGGCGGTCGCCCTGGCCGCGGACCTGCTGGTCGCCGGCGAAGGGGCGTTCCTGCAGGTGGGAGAGGTTCAGCAGGGGATGGCCGCGCCGTACAACATGGCCTGGCTGCGGTTGCGGCATGGCGAAGCGCTGGCGGCCAGGCTGACGCTGACCGGCCGCCGCTTCTTCGGTCCGGAGCTCGAGCGACTGGGCGCCGCGTACTCCTGCGTCCCCGATGGGGACGTGGTTGCGGAGACCGAGCGACTGGTGGAGCAACTGGCTTCCTACCCGGACGGGGCGCTCGCGCGGATCAAGGCGACGATGCGCGCGTACAACGACGTGGACGCGGACGCCTGGTTCGACCGCGCGACGACGGCCGGCGGCGGGAGGAGGCGCGGGCGCCTGCGGGCGGTGGACCCAAAGGCCGACGGCTGAGGCGGGGGGCCGTTCGAGTTAACCGTAACCCACCCGCCGGGTTACGATCTTTCCCCGTAACGACTGGAGCGCACGATGGCATCCGAACGCGAACGACTGCACAACCTGTTTCCGGACCTGGACTTCGACCCGGGCGCCCTGCGCGAGAAGTACCGCCTGGAGCGGGACAAGCGGATCCGTGAGGACGGCGAGGACCAGTACATCGAGGCGGCGTCGGAGTTCGCCCACTACGCCCACGACGATCCCTACGCGGACCCGGACTTCGACCGTGACGCGCTCGACGTCGAGATCGACGTGGCCGTCATCGGCGCCGGCTTCAGCGGGCTGATGGCGGGGGCGCGGCTGAAGGACCGGGGCATCACCGACTTCCGCATCATCGAGTCGGGCGGCGACTTCGGCGGGACGTGGTACTGGAACCGGTATCCGGGCGCACAGTGCGACATCGAGTCGTACTGCTACCTGCCGCTGCTGGAGGAGACCGGGTTCATGCCGAAGGATAAGTACTCCTACGCGCCGGAGATCTTCGACCACAGCAAGCGCGTGGCGGAGTACTTCGGGCTGTACGAGCGGGCCCTCTTCCAGACGCGCGTCACCGAGGTCCGGTGGCACGAAGAGGACAACCGCTGGCATGTCGCCACGCATCGTGGAGACGACATCCGCGCCCGTTTCGTCGTGCAGGCGACCGGACCCGCGAACCGGCCGAAGCTGCCCGGCATCCCCGGGATCGGCGACTTCAGGGGACACACCTTCCACACGGCGCGCTGGGACTACGAGTACACCGGCGGCGATCACGAAGGCGGCCTGACGAAGCTCGCGGACAAGCGCGTGGCGGTGATCGGCACGGGCTGCACGGCGATCCAGTCCGTGCCGTTCCTCGGCGAGCACGCCGAGAAGCTCCATGTCTTCCAGCGCACGCCCTCGTCCGTGGACCTGCGCGGCAACATGCCGACGGACGAGGAGTGGTACCGGAACCTCGAGCCCGGCTGGCAGCGGGCCCGGCGCGAGAACTTCGCGTCCGTGCTGTTCGGCCAGAACGTCACCGAGGACCTGGTGGCCGACGGCTGGACGGACATCGCCCGGCGTATCGGCATCTCGCTGATGACCCGCAAGTCCGACGAAGCGCTCGACATGGAGGAGGTGGCGCTGCGGGCCGAGATCGCCGACTTCGAGAAGATGAACGAGATCCGGGGGCGGGTCGACGGCACCGTGGCGGACGGGGAGACCGCAGAGGCCCTGAAGCCCTGGTACCGGCAGTTCTGCAAACGGCCGACGTTCAACGACGAGTACCTCGAGACGTTCAACCGCGACAACGTGGAGCTGATCGACGTCTCCGACAGCCGGGGCGTCGAGCGCATCACCGAGAAGGGCGTGGTCGCGGGCGGCGTCGAGTACGAGGTCGACTGCATCATCTACGCGACCGGGTTCGAGATCACCACCTCCGCGCACCGCAGGGTCGACTTCGACACCGTCGGGCGCGGCGGCAGGTCCCTGTACGAGCACTGGGCCGACGGCTTTCGGACGTTGCATGGTCTCTGCAGCCATGGCTTCCCGAACTGGTTCACCATCGGCATCAACCAGAACGGGCTCTCGCCGAACATGACCGCGATGTTCGACGACCAGGCGATGCACGTGGCCTACGTCATCGACGAGGTGAAGCGACGCGGCAAGCAGGTGGCGGAGGTCACCGCGGAGGCCGAGGACCGGTGGGTCGCGGAGATCGTCTCCCTCGCCGGAACGGGCGCCACGGCGTTCCTGGAGCAGTGCACGCCCGGCTACTACAACCGCGAAGGCAAGGGTACGCAGGGCAACATGCAGAACTCGCCCTACGCGCCGGGCATCAACGCGTTCAACGCGTTGCTGAGGGAGTGGCGGGAACGCGGGGACATGGACGGGATGGAACTGCGTTGACGAACCGGCGCGTCCCGGACGGCGTCAGTCCGGGATCGTGCCCTCGTCACGCAGCCGCGCCCATTCGATCCGGAGCCACGGCGTAAAGCCGTCCGGATGCTCCGCCAGTTCCCGGTCAAGATCCGCGGGGGCGACCCAACGCCATTCGCTGATCTCCGAGGTGTTGATCACGGGCGTGTCCGTCGTCTCCCCGACATACACCCAGCAGAGCTCGTGCTCGACCCCTGCGTCGCCGAACTCGGCGCGGTATTCGAACTTGAACGCGAACCGGAGGTCTGAGGTCAGCCCGACCTCTTCGCCGAGGCGGCGCGCCACCGCAACGTCCATCTCCTCGCCGGCGCGCGGGTGCGAACAGCACGTGTTCGACCAGTAGTCCGGCCAGAGGCGCTTGGAAGCGTGCCGACGCTGCAGCAGCAGTTCCCCCGAGCCGTTGAGAACGAACAGGGAGAACGCGCGGTGGAGCACGCCGGCGCCGTCATGGCAGGCGCTCTTGTCCAGCAAGCCGACCGGGTCGTCCCGCGAGTTCACGAGGATCAGGCGCTCCGCGTCGGACGAAACGACCTCGTGTTTGGTGAGCGTGGCGGGCACCGGTGCGCTAGGGTGCTCGATTGTGGGTCATGAATCGGGACGAGCCCAATGGAGGGTCGATACGATAGACCGGCTTAACTACAACACCGAGTTTCGCAAGTTCGCCCTCGAGCCTGCGAAAGCCGTCGACGGTCACGACATCTACTTTCGGATTGCGCCCGATCACCTCATCGTGAGGACCGGCATGGGTCTTTTTTGGTGCCGTCATCAAAAGTAGTCCTTAGTGTGAATGAAGGAGTATAGCTCCTCCCTTGTCATGTAGTCCTTCAGGAGATTGAAATACTCCCTTACGTGACCGCTGAATTTCGGTGTGTCATTGATGTCCTCTATCTTCAGCCCTACTTCATCGCGCAAGGTTTGCATGTCGATTGCCCTTCCGTGCGAGTGCCACCTGTCTGCATCGTTGAGCAGCGCCGCAATCTCTTTTGCTCGCTCCTTCTTCATGGACACGGTGACGCGGCTGTTGCTGGACTCTGTTCTCTTCCAGTCCTTGAACTTGTACTGGGACAACCACTCTATCAGTAGCTCGATTGACAGCTCTCGGGCCTGTTCGAATTGATACAACTCGCCTAAATCCAGCTTGCTTAGAAGGGCGTACTCTGCGGTGGTTAGATTGCCGGCATTGGCTTTTTCGTTAAGGCGTTGAAACTGATTCAGATATGACAGGGCTGGAACGAGCTTTCCTTCGCGCTCGATCTGCGGATCGATTGGGCCGAGGCAGGAGAAGTAGTCCATGATAATGCGATTAGCGCTCAATGCGAATATCGTGCCTGCCGACATTGCGCGATCAGGTACGACCACGATCACGGACGAATAGGTATGTCGGATGGCCGTCACCATTCTTTGTACGACTTACACCACGCCGGCGGGAGTGTCTAGAATGACGACCGCGGAGTCGTGTTTGTCTCGCGTGGCTTCGACGGCGTCGCGAAGACGCAGGTCGACTCCAGGAAGAATAGGACTCACGAGTGCAATAGCGTCCGAGTCCATTTCGTCGCCTATGATTTCGAGGTAACGTTCGAGTTGGACCTTGATGTAGTCGTCTAGGGGCCTCATCAGCTTGGAACGGCGACCGACGATTGGACGGCGACGCATTGTATCGGTGAGGGTGCTCGAAGCCAACACGCGCGTACCTTTCGTTACCTTTCGTTGGCCTGCGACGACGAAGAGAGGGGCGCTAGCCCGGATTTCTCACCAGGGAAGTAGTTGAGGCCGCGTTCCCGTTGTAAAATGCAGTTGTGACAGACACTTACGGAACGAGGAGACGCAGCCTCATGGGAACGGAGTGTAGCGCAGCGCAGTTGGAGTTTGGAGGT
>JAJDVW010000012.1 GCA_022825925.1 Pseudomonadales bacterium
CGTCGCGGCTCGACGCGGACGATCTCCGCCACGACAACGCGGCGGCGCTGTTGGCCGGATTGTGCAACCCGACGCTGGAGCGCCTGCCCGCGCAGGCGGCGGCGTTGCGGGCGCGGCTCGACGCGCCGGAGTTGCGCCCGCTGCTGGAGGTGGCCCTGCTGTGGGCGCGGCGGACGGCGGAGCGGCGGCTCGGATTCGACATGGGAGCGGAGGACATGGCGGAAGTGGACCGGCTGCACGAGGCGGGGGAGTTGGAGGAGTACTTCGCCGCCCGGCGGCGCGCCATCCGGGACAAGTTCCGGAACGAAGGCATCGAACGAGGCATCGAACAAGGCATCGAACGGGGCGTCGCCGCCGAGCGGACGCTGCTGCGGCGGCAGGCGGCGCGCAAGTTCGGCGCCGGGGCGGACGCACGTCTCGGCGCGGTGCTCGCGGACATCGCCAGCACCGACCTCCTCGCCACCGTCGGCGAGTGGATCATCGACTGCGGCACGCTGGAGGAACTGCTCGCGCGCTGCGACGGGATTGCATGAGACTCGCACGACGTCCTGGAGGTGGGCGGCGATACCGTGGCGGAGGCGGCCCGCGCGGTATCGCCGGCGACGGACCGCCGACCGTCAAGATCCTCGGTGATGCGGTTCACCGGCGATGCGGTTCACCGGCACTTCGATCTTCCGCACCAAGCCGCCGCGCTCATGCCGAGCGGTCGAGATTTGTCTGCAACGGACGCCGCCTCGCGTCGCGCTCGGCGAGGCCGCTTCTCGCGCAGCACTCCGCGGCGACGGATAGGCGCCGGCGCCCCAAAGCGGATCGGGACCGTCGGCGTTGCGCCAATCCAGCCTGTGCTACCCTGCCGACCATGTCGCCCGAGCTGATCGCTATTCTCGCCGTCGGCGTCGCCATGGCGGGCGTGGTGCTGAGCGGGCAACGGTCCCTCCGCCGGGAGATCAAGCAGCTCGGCGCCCGCATCGACCGCATGGAGGCCGGCCAGACGGAACTGCGCGAACGCATGGCGCACCTCGGAGGCCTGCTCGAGGGGCTGCGCGAGGCCATCGCGCACAACCACGCCGCCTGACTCCAGCCGGTGGTCCGGACGAGGCGCCGGCCAGCGGATGGTCCGGGCGCCCGCTTCGGGACGACAGCCCAGGTTCTGCCGCGAACCGCGTGCGCACACCCGTACACGCCCGCCGACGGTAAAATGCAGGGCCCACGATGCAGTGGGGACACATGAGCGCAGTTCACGAGTTCCATCAGCGCATCGAAGGCGATGGCACGCCGCTCTACGAAGGGGCGCCGCGGGACGCGATAGCGAACGCGATGGCGCAAGCCCCCGAACGCGAACGGCGGGACTGGGAGGAGCGCTTCCCCACCCTGGATGACGGCATCGAATCGATGCTGAAGGCGGGCGTCCTCAGCATGGACGATGCCGGAGCCTACTGCTCTCCCATCCCGTCGCTCGCGCACTTCGCCCTGACGTCGGACGATCCGGCGCCGTCCGGGGGCACGAGCAGCCCGCCTGTGGCAGGTCGTACCCACTCACCCGCGCCGGAATGACTGCGCGCGCGGGGACCGCACGGCTCTTTCCTGTACGATGAGGCCATAGGGGATAGGCTTGCGGAGGATGAAGGATCCCGAATCGCACCGGACCAAGAGAGCATTCGTGGCAGTGTGGCGCGGCTTCGCGGCCACGGTGGTCGTGCTGACCGTGCTGATGAACCAGTGCGAGCGGGCCCCCCCCGAAACCGTACGAGCCGCTGCCGCTGATTTCCTCGACGCCGCGGGTACTGCACGACACCGAGGAGACAAGAGAGTTCGTCAACGCCTTCCCCCTGCTGCGTTACACGCCCCACCACGTTCCGGGAGCGGGCTGGTTCCTGCTGGACGACCCGGAGGACATGATCAAGCGCGTGGTGGCCGGCGGGTATCAGTGGGAGCACCGGATCCTCGAGTTGTGCGAAGAACACGTGCTTCCGGGCACGGTGGTCTTGGAGGTCGGCGCACACATCGGCACGCACGCCATCCCGCTCTCGCGTCTGGTGGGTCGCGGGGCCGCGTTTACGCCTTCGAACCACCGCGCAAGCTCTATCGTGAACTGCACCACAACCTGATGCTCAACGGCATCACCAACGTCGTGCCAATGCGGTTCGCGATCGGCTCGAGCGAAGCGCGCGTTGTCGAGATGGACCCTCCGCGCGAGGGGAACGAGGGCGGCACCGGCGTCGGAGCCGGCGGCGGCGCGGCGGAACTTCGCAGCCTGGACAGCTTCGGCTTCGAGCGCGTCTCCCTGGTCAAGATCGACGTCGAGGGGCTGGAGGACGACGTTCTCGCCGGCGCGGCGCAGACCATCCGGCGTAACCGACCCACGATGGTGGTGGAGATCATGGGAGGCCACGACTACCAGACCGCCGGCCCGGAGGTCCGGGATCGAATAGACGCGACGCGCGCGCGGATCGAGGCATTCGGATACTCGACCGTGCAGGTGTCTCCGAACAACTATCTGGCCCTGCCCATGTCCGACCTCCCGGGGGGGGAGGAATGAGATTCCTTCTCCTCTACCCGCCGTCGAAGTTCCAGCCGGAAGACAGCGCGAAACCCGACGGCTCCCTCGGACTCCTGTATCTCGCGGGAGCGCTCCGGTCGCATGGGCACGACGTCGAGATCCTCGACGCGCACGTGGGGCGCCCGGACACGAGACTCGAAGACTCGTTCTACCGTGCGCGCAAGTCCGGCGACGGAACCGTGCGGGTGGGCATGTCGCTCGCCGAGATCGCGGAGGCGGCCCGCGATTTCGATGTCGTGGGCTTGTCGAACTCGTACACGCCCCAGGCGTCCACCGCGGCCGAGGTCGTCAGGCGCCTCAAGGCGGTGTACCCCGGCAAGCCGGTCCTGGTGGGCGGCACGAACGCCCGCCACATGGCGCCCTGGTTCCTGAACGCCGGGGCCGATCTCGTGTGCCTGTCCGAGGGCGAGAACACCATCTTGGCGGTCGGCGAACATCTTCGACGCGGCTGCCGCGACTTCTCCGACATTCCGGGCGTCGCATTCAAGCGAGACGGAAGAGTCCACACAACTCCGGCGGGGCCAGTCGTACAGGATCTGGACCGACTGCCGTTTCCCGCCTGGGATCTGGCGCCCCTGGAGAAGTACTCGGTGATCGCCCGCCCCCACGGCGGGGGATTCAACCCCGAAGACAAGGTCCGCTACGCATCCGTCATGACGTCGCGGGGATGCCCCTTCAACTGTTCCTTCTGCCACATCTCCCGGGAGGGAGAAGGCTCGCACACCGGGAATCTCAGACAGTTCCGCATGAAGTCGCTGGGCCGCGTGCTCGAGGAGTTCGACGTCCTCCAGTCCCTGAACGTCGAGCATGTGTTCCTGGAGGACGATTCCCTGTTCGCCAAGCGGGCCCGCGCCGTCAGGATCATCGACGCGATCGCGGATCGGGGCCTGAAGCTGAGCGACACCAATGGCGTCAACATCGTGCACATGTGCCGTCCGAAGGCCGGTCGGCTCGTTGCGGACGAGGGACTGTTCGAGACCCTCGCGCGGGCCGGATTTCAGGAACTGACGTTGCCGTTCGAGTCGGGCTCGCAACGCATCATCGACAAGTACGCGACGGCGAAGCTCAACCTGACGAGAACCGACACCGCTTCGATCATCCATGCCGCCCGCAAGTTCGGCATCACGGTCGGCGGCAACTACATCCTCGGCTGGCCCGACGAGACGCTGGCCGAAATCAAGCAGACGATCCTGCTCGCCAAGCAACACATGGACGCCGGCATGTACAAGGCCAACTTCCTGCTGGCCGTGCCGTTCCCGGGCACCGCGCTCTTCGACATGGCGATCGCGGGCGGCCATCTTTCGGCCGACTTCGATCCGGACAAGATGATCTGGCTGCATCCGGTGATGCGCAACACGACGGTGCCGCCCGATGTCCTCGACTTCCTGAACGAGGTCATCTGGCGGCTTGTCAACAAGCCGTCGCGCATCCACAACGTCCTGTCGATGTCGAGTCTCGAGGTCGCCTCCGCGTAACCCCGGCGAACATTCCTCACCCCTGCGCCCCATGTGCTTCCCCGCCCTGCCGACCAGGTGGCCGACCCGGCTGCTGATCGCCGCCGTGGCGATCCTCTACCTCGTCACCCTGCTGAAGACTGCATGGCTGTCGGACGATTACTTCATCGTCCTGCGCCAGATCGAGCAGCTACTTGCGGGGAACGGCATTCGATTCAATGGGTACGAACGCATCTTCCTGAGTACTTCCGTATCGTACTTCTTCATCCTGCTGCCACTGCGCTTCCTCACGTCGGACCCGTTCGCGATGCACGGGCTGTTCGCGTTGACCTGCAACGCGGCGCTCCTGTGGCTCCTGTGGCTCCTGGCGCGGCGGGACGCGCTCGGGTGGCTGTTCGGCGTGGGCCTGTTGTTCGCCAGCAAGGCGTACTTCGACTTCTCCTGGTTCGGACAGGAGAATCCCCTCGGACACGCCCTGGCGGCCGCCCTGGTCCTCGTTTGGCTGCGCCTGTACCCGGGGCTGCGTCGCGCGGCCGCCGTCGCCCGCGCCCCGGCCCCGCGCGACTGGTACTGTTTTGTCGCGCTCATCGCATTCGCCCCGTTGTACCGCCACGACTTCGTCCTGCTGGCGTGGCCGCTCGCCGCATGGGCCCTGTGGGACCACCGCGCGCGGCTGGGATGGCGCGGACTCGTCCGGACGAGCGCGTTGATGCTGACGCCGCTATTGGCATGGACGGCGTTCTCGCTCGTCTACTTCGGCTTTCCGCTGCCGTCGTCCGCCTACAACAAGCTGCCGGACGCACATCCCGCGGTTTGGCGTTTGGCGTCGGCGCTCGACTACTACAAGTTCTCCTTGCTCAAGGATCCGGCGACCATGGCAATGTTGATCGGCTCGCAGCTCCTGTGGCTCGGGAGCGCTCCCGCAAGGGTGATCGCCGCCGGCGTCTTGTGCGTACTGTGCTACGTCTTCTTCGCCGGTGGAGACTACATGGGCGGACGGTTCTTCACCGTAGCCTACGCAACGGTCGTGGCGGTGGTGGTCGGCATGTCCTTTCGCTGGGTCCGGCCCTCCCTCGAGCGGGTCGAAGGGCGGGTCGAAGGAAAGAGGCGTCTGCGCGTCGGTCTGCAGTTCGCGCTGGCGGCGTGGATCGTCGCCTGGCCCCACGCCCCGCTCCGGAGCCCGCTCCTCTATGCCGAGCCGGTGTTCGACTTCGAGTCCTTCCCGACCGGAATAGCAGACGAACGGGCAGCCTGGCAGCCGAAAACGGGAGTCGTCGCGTGGTGGAGGGCGATCGCGAACGGCACGACGTATCCGGACGACGTAACCGCCCGACTCGGAGTATCGCTCGCCAAGGAACTTCCGGCGGACCACACCTTTCACATCTGCTCACTGGGGGCGACCGCCTATCGAGCCGGATTGGCACAGAACTTCTTGGACATTTGGGGTTTGGCCGACAGCCTGATGACCCGACTGCCCGCGGTTTCGTGGCGCCCCGGTCATTTCGTGCGCGCTCGTCCCCACGGGCTGGAGGAGTCCCTGGCGTCCGGCGTTCCGGCCTTTGCGGACGCGGGATTGAACGAGTATTTTGGGGTTCTGCGCAACGTCACCGGCGGTGAACCCTTGCTTGGCATGACCCGAATGCGCCACGTGGTCGGCATGAATCTGGGCCTGTACGACCACCTGCCGCCGCGGCGGGTGGCGTCCCACGAAGCGGCCGGAGAATTGCCGGCCGTCCCGGAGGGCGGAGTTCTCCGGGAACTGTTCGCGGAGGTCGCGTCCTCCGGGGCCGCGGCGCCCTCCTCGCCCGCCCACCACGCGCACCCGCTCTGCAGGTTCATCGGGGACGAGCGCATCGACGCGGCCCTGCGGGCGCGTCTGCCGTAAGGTCCGGAGGGTCCCGGCATGGGAGGCGGCGAGCGCGAGCAAGGCAAGCAAGGCGACGAGCGCATTGCGGTCACCGGGGCCGGCGGTTTTCTCGGTCATCACCTGGTCCGCCGTCTTAAGAGACAGGGCCACTGGGTGCGGGGCATCGACCTCAAGGAACCCGAGTTCGCCCCGTCCGAGGCGGACGAGTTCAAGCTGCTGGACCTGCGCCTCGCGGACCATTGCCTCGCGGCCACGAAGGACGTCGACGCCGTATTCGCCCTGGCGGCCGACATGGGAGGCATGGGATACCTTTCGGTCCACCACGCCCGGGTGCTGCACAACAACGCGCTCATCAACCTCCACACCCTGGAGGCGGCGCGGCGCAACGGGGCCTCGCGCTATCTGTTCGCTTCGTCGGCCTGCGTCTATCCGGAGTCGAGGCAGACCGATGCGGAGGCGACGCCGCTCCGGGAGCCGGACGCCTACCCGGCGGCCCCGCAGGATGCCTACGGGTGGGAGAAGCTCGTCAGCGAACGCGCCCTCGGGTACTTCGCGGCCGAGTACGGCATCGCCGGGCGGATCGTCCGGCTGCACAACGTGTACGGGCCCCTGGGCACCTACGACGGGGGCCGCGAGAAGGCGCCGGCCGCGCTCTGCCGCAAGGTGGCGATGGCGCGCGACGGCGACCGCATCGATGTCTGGGGCGACGGTCTGCAGACCCGCAGCTTCTGCTACGTGGACGACTGCGTGGAGGGCCTGCTCCGGGTGATGTGGGGCGATCATCCGGGCCCGCTGAACCTCGGGTCCGAGCAACTGGTCACGGTCAACGCCCTCGCCGGCCTGATCATCGACATCAGCGGCAGGAAGAACCTGTCGATCAACCACATCGAGGGACCCCAGGGGGTGCGTGGCCGCAACTCCGACAACACGCTGCTGCGCGAGACGCTCGGCTGGGAACCGTCCACGCCCCTGGAGGACGGTCTGGTTCCGACCTATCGCTGGATCGAGTCGATGGTGGGTCGCTGACGTGACCGGCCGCGACGCTCCCGCCCTCGCCGGCAACGTCGGCGTCGTGGTCACGGCCGTCGACGAGACCTGGTCGCTGCGCGAAACCGTCGACGCCCTGCTTGCCGAGAACCCGGACACCATCTCGGACGTCCTGATCGTCCTGGCCGCGCACGCGACACCGGGATGCCGGGCGGTCACCGAGGCGCTGGAGGCCGCCTATCCCGAGATCGTGCGGCATCACGAACAGGCGCTGCTGCCCGGCGTCGGAGGGGCCGTCCGCGAGTGCATCGCCCGCATGCCCGCGCCGTGGCTGCTCATGATCGCATCCGATCTGGAGACGGATCCCCGGACGGTCAAAGCGATGATCGGCCGGATGGGCCGGGGCGACGCCGACGTGGTGACGGCTTCCCGCCGGCTGAGCGGCGCGAGCTTCGGCGACTATCATTGGTTCAAGCGCATCTGCAACCGGCTGTTCCAAACCGCGTTCTCGGTCCTGTACGGCCAACGGCTGACGGACATGACCTTCGGGTTCCGGCTCTACCGCGCCGCCGAGCTCCACCGCTACGACTGGCGCGAGACCGGCCACGCGTTCTTCTTCGAAGCCCTGGTCAAGCCGTTGCGGGGCGGCGCCCGGGTGGCGGAGGTGCCGACCGGTTGGCGACGGCGGCGGGAAGGCGCGTCGCACATGTCGCTCCGCGAATACCCGCGCTACTTCAAGATTGGCCTGCTGACCCGCTGCCGGCCGCTGCGGGCCCTGCTGGCCGCCCCGGGGGGAACCGCCGGATGAGCTCCACGGCGTTGGTCACCACCACCGTTCACGTGCCCGAGGCGCTGCACGGCTATGCCCTCGACGCGCGGCGACACGGCCGGGCCGTCAAGATCTATGTCGCCGGAGACCTGCGGACGGACGCCGCCGCGGTCGCGTGCTGCGCCTCGGTAAGCCGGCGCACGGGCGTCGAGTGCGAGTACATGAGCCCCAGGGCCCAGGACCGCTTCCTGTCGCCATGGCCCGAGCTCCGCGAGCACCTGCCATGGAACTGCGTGCAGCGGCGCAACGTCGCCGTCCTGAAGGCGGCCCGCGACGGCGCGGACGCGGTCGTGACCATCGACGACGACAACTTCCTGGCCGACTCGGACTACTTCGCGCAAGCCGAAACGCTCGGCCCCGGCGCGGCATCCCCTGCCTCCGCGCGGACCCTCCCGGCGTACGGACGACCGGGAGAGTGGTTCAATATCTGCCGCTTTCTGTCGACGGCCAACAACTTTCAGTTCGTACCCCGCGGCTACGGCATGGCGGCCCGCTCCAGCCTCGAGGACGGTGCGCAGCCGCTGACGGGGACGCCGCTGACCCTGCCCGTCGCGGTAGCCGCCGGGTTCTGGCTGGGCGATCCGGACATCGATGCCAGCACGCGCCTTGCGCATCCCGTGGAGGTGACCGGCTATCGGCTCGGCCACAACTTCTTTCTCGCCCCCGGTGCCCGCTCGCCGTTCAACTCCCAGAACACGATGCTGGCGCGCGAGGCGCTGCCCGCGTTCTTCCTGTCGCCCCATGTCGGCCGCTACGACGACATCTTCGCGAGCCTGCTGGTCAAGCGCGTCGCCGACCACCTCGGTCGCGGCGTTTCCTTCGGGCGGCCACTGGTCCGGCAGCGGCGGCACCCCCACGACCTCCTGCGGGACTTCGACCTGGAACGGTTCGGGATGCGCCATGTCGACGCGTTGGCGGAAGATCTGGCGACCGTGGTCTTGTCGCCCGGGAGTTGGGCCGAATGCGTTCTTCGCGTCTGTGACGAGCTCGAGCAGACGCGCTGCGCCCCGGCCGCCTCCGGCGCCGAGGACGCGGCCAGATGGGAGGCGTTCTTCTCCGGCTACCGCATTTGGGCGGCGCTTTCGTTGTGGCATTGACGGCGGCATTGACGGACATCGGCCGGGCCGTGCAACCCGACGCCGGACGCGGCCCGGGCCGGGCGTCGCGCCCCCTGTGTTACCCTGCCGGCCATGTCTCCCGAACTGATCGCCATCCTCGCCGTCGGCGTCGCCATGGCGGGCCTGATGCTGACCGGTCAGCGATCCCTGCGTCGGGACATCGAACGCGTCGAGGCAGCGCTCACCAAGCGCCTCGAGCGCGTCGAGACCGGCCAGACCGAACTGCGCGAGCGCATGGCGCATCTTGAAGGCCTCCTCCAGGGCCTGCGCGAGGCCATCGCGCACAACCGCGCCGCCTGAGACGTCCGGCCGCCTGCCCCCCGGGGAGGACCGGACACGACGGCGGCGCACCGAGGCGACCCGGGGACGAAAGAGCGGCGCAAGACAAGCACCGAGAGTCCGGCGGAGCGCACGCTCCCGGAGAGCCCGGCAACGTGCGGCGATCCCTGCAGCTACGCCCGCATCCGAGACCCGCACATGAGACCCGCACCCGAGCCGGCCCCTCGACGCCCTCAGCGCGCCCCCCTCCAGCGCACGACGCCCACCAGACTCGAAAAGTCGTCGCGCCAGCCCACCCGGCGGGCGTCGGACAACGGCGCCCAGTCCTCGCCCAATCCCAACGCCTCGCCGGTCGGCCGGTCACGGACCACCAGAACCCACTGCGAGCCGGCCGCGGTCGGATTGTCCGTCTCCTCGAGGTCGCGCGGCCGCCCGCTCCAGGCGGCGAGACCCAGCTGCGCCACCGCCCCGGCGACCACGGGTTCCAGGTCCAGGATCCGATTGGAGACGTGCAGCAGCAGCACTCCCTCGGGCCGCAGCTTGCGCAGGTAGAGCGCGATGGCTTCCCGGGTCAGGAGGTGCGTCGGAATCGCGTCGGACGTGAACGCCTCGAGCAGGAGCAGGTCGAAACGGCCATCCGGCTCGCGCGCGAGGCTGAGGCGCGCGTCCCCCAGCACCACCGTGCCCTCCGGGTCGTGGCGGGCGAGCATGCCGAAGTAGCCGCTCTCGGTGGCGAGCCACGCCACCAGCGGGTCGATCTCGTAGTAGCGCCACCGCTCGCCGGACTCCCGCCAGTACGCGAGCGCCCCGGTGCCGAGGCCCCCCCCCCCCCCGCTGGGCGGCGCCGCCGAGCGCTCCCGGACGCGCGCCAGCGCCTCGACGGCCGGACTTGCCGCCGTGTGGTAGGTCGTGGGACGGATCGCGCCTCCCTCCGGCATCCACTGGCCGCCGTGGTTGGTGGTGCCGTGCATGAGGCTGCGCATCGGGGGTTCCGCCCGTTCCGTCACGCGGTAGACGCCGAAGAAGCTGCGGCCGGCCCAGAGCGTGTCGCCGGCGCGCGGCACGGCGAGGGCGGCGAACAGCAGGGCCGCGACGCACAGACCGAAGGCCGCCGGACGCACCTGCCGGGAGAGCGCGAACACGGCCAGGATCGCGAGCAGGACGCCGTACATGCCCCCCGCCAAAGTGTGCACCGCGGCCTCCAGCGCACGCGGCGCACCGAGCGCGACGACGACGATGCCGCCCGCCATGAAGAGGTCTCCGCGGCGCAGCCGCCAGCGGCCCGCCGCGGCATCCGCACCCGGGTCCCGCGGCGGCAGCAGCACCGCGGCCAGCGCCAGCGCCAGCGGGTACTCCAGCACCGAGTCGAAGGCGAGCGGCGCCGCCAGCGCCACGAGCACGCCTCCGAGCAGCCCGCCCACCGAGAGACACAGGTAGAACTCCGTCAGCCGGCCGGCCTCGGGACGCCGCCGCGCCAACTCGCCGTGGCAGGCGAGGGCCACGCACAGGAACGCCCCGAGGTGCAGGGGAAAGAAGATGCCCACCGGCTCGCGCCAGGGGAACACGGCCGCCAGCAGCACCATGCCGAACGCCATGGCGCGCGCCGCCAGCCACGGCGGAATCCAGGGCCGGCGCGCGAAGGCGTTCACGAAACTCAGCAGGTAGAGCGCGAGCGGCGCCACCCACAGCAGCGGCGCCGAGGCGATGTCCGTGCTGACGTGGCCCGTCACGCCGAGCAGCAGGGCAGACGGCACCGCGCTGTACGCCATCCAGACCCCGCGCTGCCGCCAGGCGACGCGCGCGGTCAGGTTCGGCGCCGGCGGTGCGGGCGCCGGAGGCCCCGGCGCGGGGCCCGACGCGGAGAGCGGCCCCCGCGCAGCGACGCCGATCCCGCACAGGACGATGGCCAGGGCGAGGACCGCGAACCCGGCGGTCCACGCCCACGACTGCGTGCCGGTGGAGAACAGCGGCTCGAGCACGAACGGAAACGCGAGCAGCACCGCCACGCTGCCGGCGTTGCTCGCCGCGTAGAGGAAGTAGGGGTCGCGCGCGGCGGGATGCGGACCCAGGGAGAACCAGCGCTGCAGGAGCGGCGCGGTGGCGGCCACGGCCAGGAACGGGGCGCCCACGGAGACCGCGAGCAGCGCCATGAGCCACGCGACCGGCGGCGCCGCGGCGTCCGGCGCCCGGTCCGCGCCGACCACGACGGGCAACGTCAGCCCCGCCGCGCAGAGCACGAGCGCGTGCACCGCCACCTGGCCGCGCACGCCCAGCCAGCGCGCCAGCCCGTGCGCGTAGGCATACCCCGCCAGCAGCGTGCCCTGGAAGAACACCAGCGCCGTGTTCCACACCGACGGAGCCCCCCCGAGCAGGGGCAGGGCCATCTTGGCGAACAGCGGCTGGACCCAGAACAGCAGGACCGCGCCCAGGAAGACCGTGCAGGTGAAGAGCACGGCCTGCGCGGCGGCATGCCGGGAGGTCGGAGTCGCCGCCGTCATCGCGGGCGATCGTCTCGGAACCTGCGCGGCCGCCATGCACGCGGGCGATCGAACATCAGAGCGAGCGCGCGCGACGCGATGGTCCAGGTCCAGCCATTGCCGGGCAAGATAGCACGCGACATCGAGCGCGAACCCACTGGCCCCGAGCGCCGCGAACCACACCGGCCACAAGCCCGAGAAACGCGGGCCGGGGCGCGCCCCGGCGGCACCGCGTCCTCACCTCGGGCGTGGGCTCCGTCACGTGCCGTCGGGCGCCGCTGCGCCCAGGGCGTCGGCCTCGGCGCGGCGCCCAAGCC
>JAJDVW010000102.1 GCA_022825925.1 Pseudomonadales bacterium
GGGGGCAACCGACGACCACGGGCGGGCGCCTCCGCACAGGGGCGCAACGTGGATCGCCGTTCCCGCGGGTGCGGCGCTGACGCTGAATGCCTCGGAGTTGGAAGCGGGTGTACGTTCGCAGTTCTACCTGGACCTTGAAGAAAAATACCCGGACGAGGGGACGTATGACGAGACATTCAGTAACTACTGGGACCGCTGGCCGTTGGGCGATGGCGCGGGCAAGTGGCGGCTGTCGGTGGATGCGGCGCCGGGCGTGCTGGTCCAGAGCCTGTTGGAGAGTCCGACGGGACATCTGACGAACCTGTCCACGGCCGGAGCGCAATAGCGCAGTCGCGGAAGCGCTCGTTTCTGCGCCGTCGTCGGCAACCTCGCGCCGGCGGCCATGGTGGAGCATGTGGCCCACCGGCGTCGGGTACGGCGCGCTGTCCGGATCGTAACGGTCGTCGAACACCGGCGACGTGTCGGGATGCGCGCGCGGTCAGGGACCGAGGGCGCCCCGGATGGCATCGTGCAGCGCGGCGAGCCGCTCGAGCATCGCGTCGACGCTGCGCGCGCCGGCCTGGAAGATCGCCGTCGCGTTCAGGGCCCCCCACTCGAAGCCCATGTCGGCGACCTCGGTCGCGCGGCGCACGACCTGGTCCGGGTCCGCGTAGAACGCCTTGCCGGCGGCGTCCCTGGGAGGCGGGGCGAGCATCTGCTGGTAGCCGATGGACCCCGGGTCACGGCCCGCGGCGTCGGCGTAGCGGCTGATCTTGTCGCGGCACCTCTGCGCGACTGCGGGATCCGTGATGGGATTGGCGAGCCAGCCGTCGCCCAGTTCGCCCACGCGCCGCAGCGCAGGCTCGGCGCCGCCGCCGATCCAGACGGGGAGGGCGCCGCCCTGGGGCGGCTTCGGTTCCATCGCCATCGCGGTCGAGGAGTAGTGGTCGCCGGCGTAGTCGACCTGCGTGTCGCCCCAGTAGGCGCGCAGGACCGCGATCGCCTCGTCCATGCGGCGTCCGCGGTTGTGGAACGGTTCCTCGAGGGCGTCGTACTCGGACTCCTGCCAGCCGACCCCGACCCCGAGCCGAACGCGACCGCCCGACAGGGTGTCCAGGGTGGCGACCTGCTTCGCCACGAGTACCGGCTGACGCTGCGGCAGGACCAGCACTTCGGTGCCGAGCCCGATGCGCGAGGTGGCCGAGGCGACGAAGCTCAGCGTCATCAGGGCCTCCATGATCGGCATCTTGGGCGGGTAGATCGGCGCTTCGCGGCTCTCCGTCGGAAACCCCATGATGACGTGGTCGAACATGTCGAGCTGGTCGTACCCGATCTCCTCGATGCCCTGCGCGAGCCGCACGACGCCTGCGCCGCCCTCGCGATAGGCGACGCTAGGGAACTCGACCGCCAGCTTCATGGGGGCCTCCTCTTCGTGATCTGGTGTTCGTGATTGGGTGGTACGCCGGTAACGTCCATGCCGCGCGCAACACGCGGGCGCCCTGCCGCGAGGGCCGGGACCGGTGGGTGTGGTGATGCGCCCTCCCTGATGCTCCATGGCAAGGGGGGAGGGGGCAATTCGGTGGGGGCGCCGTCTGGCGCCCCCACCCCGGATTAGGAGCTGCGCGCCCTACTAGCGGGCGCGGCCGAATCCGCTTGCGGACGGCTCACGTATTCAGCCGCTCCAGAACCGCAGATATCACAGATCACCTCCTTGGTTGTTGCTCGACATGGGGGCGCATTATGCAGGCGATGGCCGTTCGCGCAACCCGCTCGCGCCGTCAATGCCGGTCGGTGATCCAGGCGCCGCGCAACCACGGAGGCGCCGACACCCCGGGACCGGGCCGCCCGATGGCCTGCCCGTCGTCCGGGAGTCCGGGGCGCGACTGCGCCGCCGGCGGCACCTCACCCTCCAGCGCCGGACACGCGCCGGTCTCCCGGTAGGCCAGCGCGGTCGCGAGCATCGTTTCGTCGGGCGAGCCGAGGGGGTGGTCGAAGTCGTCCCCGACCGCACATCCCGGCACCTCCACACCTTCGATGCGATCGAGGTTCGCCGGGGAGAAGCCGTCGGGATAGTCGCCGAAACCCTTGGCGTTGACGCTCTGGAACTGGATCGTGAAGTAGGTCGTCCCGCAGTTGTCCGCCGGATAGAAGCCATAGGGCTTGCCGCAGGTGGTCGTGCCCACCTGGATGACTTCCACGTCGATGCCGCGCAGGCCGTTGATGATCGCCTCGCTTGCCGAGCAGGTCCCGGGGGTGGTGAGCAGGTAGACCCGGGCAAGGTGCACCGCGGGTAGCGGTTCCCCGGCCGGCAATCCGTCGGAAAACCCGAGGGTGGTCTCGTGAAACGGCGTGGGCGTGAGGGCCCTGCCGGTGACGGGATTGAAATCGGTGTGCTTCGCGTTGAAGCGCAGTTCGTCGAAGGTCCGTCCCGACGCCGCGGACGGACCCGCGATCATGAAGGCGAGCTGGTTGGCGATGTCGAGGTAGCCGCCGCCGTTGTAGCGCAGGTCCACCACCAGGTCGACCACGGACGCGGCTTCGAACTGCCGCATCGCGTCGACGAGCTGTCGCTCCGCCGGTGCGATGTGCGTGCGGAAGTGCATGTAGCCGACCGGCCCCGAGTCGGTCTCGAGGATCCGACCGTGCTGCACCGGCTGCGACACGATCTCCGCGGACGTGAGGGTCACCGTCCGCGTCTCTTCGGCGCCGAGGTCGCGCAGCTCGAAGTCGTGGGACTCGCCGACCGCATCCGGGAAGAGGCCGGCGTTGAGCGTGTCGACGTCGCTGCCGTTCTCCACGTCCACGCCGTCGACGGCGACGATGCGCGCCCCGCGCGCGATGCCGGCCTCGGTGGCCGGCGAACCGGGTTCGGTGAAGGCCACGGCGATCTCCCGCGGCGGGCTGCGCGAGATGAGCGCCCACTCGGCGCCGTAACCGGCGCTGACGCCCGACTGCGCCAGTTGCTCCCACACTTCCGTCTCGTAGGTGAAGTGGAACTGGTCCCTTGCGTTGCCGGAAGGCGTGCGCGCGAAGGTGCGCAGCTCGTCGAAGTAGTCGAGCACGCCGTGGCCCACGGGATCGACGTGCTCGATCTCGTCGTACCAGAGGTAGAGGTCGTCGCTCCAGGAGCGCAGCCAGAGCTTCTCGTCGTGCGCCGACCCCTGGCGGTCTTCGAACGCGCGGCCAGTCACGCTGCTGGCGCCGGAACGGGGCGCCGCGCAGAGGTCCTCGTACTGATCGGCGTCCGGGAACACGTCGGGGTCGACGGTCCGCGCCGGGTCCAGCGGGAACGCGTCCTCCGCGTCCGCCACCCCGTCGCCGTCGTCGTCGGTGTCCGTGTCGTCGGGCACGCCGTCGTTGTCGGTGTCGACCGGGGGCGGGTCGGGCTCCGGCGGCGGACTTGCGGCGCCGCCCCCGCCTCCGCCGCCCCCACCTCCGCAGCCGGTCGCCAGGAAGGCGCACAGCGCGAGCAGGATCCAGTGACGGCCCCAGGGCGGGCGTTCGGGGCGCGGGCGGCGAGATTGCGACATGTCGAGCGGGGTCCGTGCACGGGCGCGATGGGCGCACGATAGGCCCACGGGGCGGCGGAGACAAGGAACCGCGGGCACGCGAAACGGCCCGCGGTCAGCTCCTGTTCAGGCTCCGGTGGGGGTGGGCTTCGATGCCGGGCGCGGGCCCTGTGTTACGGTAGCCGGCCGCATTCCACCGGGCCCCGCCATGAACTCGAAAGCGTGCGAACTGCTCGGCATCGACTTCCCGCTGTTCGCCTTCAGTCACTGCCGGGACGTGGTCGCCGGCGTCAGCAGCGCGGGCGGTTTCGGCGTACTCGGGGCCGCCGGCCACACGCCGGAGACGCTGGAGATCGAACTCGACTGGATCGACGAGCACGTCGGCGGCAAGCCCTACGGCGTGGACCTGCTGGTGCCGACGAGCATGGACAGCAAGGAGCGCGGGCTGACCCGGGAGGAACTCGAGGACCGAATCCCCATCGAGCACAAGCGTTACATCGAGAGTCTGCTGGCCAAGCACGACATCGATACGACGGGCCTCTGGGAGGAAACCGTGCGCGACGGCGTCGGGGACAACATGCGCGAGACGGGCGCGAGCCGGATCCTCGACGTGGCCTTCTCCCACCCCGTCGGGATGGTCGTCAACGCGCTCGGCGTGCCCCCGGGCTTCATGATGTCCCGCGCCCGCGAGGCGGGCGTGGCGGTGGGTGCGTTGGCCGGCGCGCGCGAACACGCCATCAAGCACGTCGAGGCGGGCATCGACGTGATCATCGTCGCCGGGACCGAGGCCGGGGGACACTGCGGCGAGGTCTCCACCCTGGTGCTCCTCCCCGAGGTGCTCGAGGCGATCAGCGACTCCGGCATGGTCGTGCTGGCGGCGGGCGGCATCGTCACGGGGCGGCAGATGGCGGCGTGCATGGCCATGGGCGCCGACGGCGCGTGGACGGGGTCCGTGTGGCTGACGACGGCGGAGGCGGAGACGCTGCCGGTGGTGAAGGAGAAGATGCTGGCCGCGAACTCGCGCCAGACCGTGCGCTCGAAGAGCCGGACCGGCAAGTACACGCGGCAGTTGCGTTCCGCGTGGACGGACGCGTGGACGGCGGACGGCCGCCCGGAACCCTTGGCGATGCCCCTGCAGGGAGTGTTGGCCGGCGCGGCGTTCCGCAAGATCAACAGGCTGGCCGAGGGAGACCACGAGGGCGCGAAGCGGCTCGCGAACTACTACGTGGGGCAGGGCGTCGGCCTGATGAACGAGACCCTGTCCGTGCGCTCGGTGGTCTACGACTTCATGGAGGACTTCGCCTCCGCGACGGAACGCCTCGCGTCGGTCGTCGAGTAGGGTCCCGCCCTTCGGCGCGCCCCGGCAGCCGGGTCGGCGACGCGCTTCGCGCAGGCGGTCGCGAACAGTCCGGGGTAACGGGCGAAGTTGAACTCGCCGTATCTGGTTGAAGCGCGCGACCGGAGAGGCAAGCGCGGCGATCTCACGAACGGAACCCGGCCGCGAGCCGTTCGAACGCGCCGCCGCCGGCGTCCATCGCCCGCACGACCCGCTCTGCACAGGCGCGCGGCGGCGTGGATCCCGTATCCACTTCCACGTCGTAGGTGCAATGCGCGTGGACGCTGTGGAAGTGGGACTCCGCCGTGCCGGGAAACCGCCCCGGCCGCGCCGCTTCCCGCGCGTTGACGACCTCCAGGGGACAGCGGACGCCGACCAGGGTCACCGACAGGCCGCGCAGCGACTCGACGTAGTCCAGCACGTACGCCCGGTCCAGGAGCAGGTCGTCGACGATGACGTTGCCCCCCTCGCGCGCGAAGGTGGCGACGGCGCGCCGCATGCCGCGCAGCATGCGCTCCCCGACGTCGCCGAAGCGGATGGCGGTCACGCGCCGGCCGCCGGCCTCCACCGGCGTGACGTTGAGCCCCCGGGCGCCGGACGTGCCCTCGGGGGAGTTGAGGCCGCGGAAACGCGCCGGCAGACCGTCCCGGAACTGGTCGAGGGAGA
The DNA here is from genome assembly GCA_022825925.1 of Pseudomonadales bacterium. Lineage (GTDB taxonomy): Bacteria > Pseudomonadota > Gammaproteobacteria > Pseudomonadales > Azotimanducaceae > VXNE01. Next base: position 5,491 of record JAJDVW010000102.1, read on the forward strand.
TCAACTGGTACGGCTCGGGCAGCAGTTGCTGCAGCATCTGGGCGAGGGTGGTCTTGCCGGCGCTCGAGGAACCGTTGAGGAGGATGACCCTGCCCGGGATCACGAGCGTTGGCTCCCGGCTTCGCCGAGCCGCCTTTTGCTGAGCCAGCCAGGCGCATGCCCCCAGGCCGCGGCATAGCGCTCCGGGAAGTCGTCGAAGCGGTGCCGCTGCGTGCCGTCGGTCTCGATCTTGATCGCGGCCGCGCAGGCCCCCGCCCGCATCGCCTCGAGGAGGGGAGCGTGGCGCAGCCGGGCATGCACGAAGCCGGTCCTGTAGGCGTCCCCGCACCCCGTCGGATCGACGGCGCGGGCCGCCGGGGCGGCGGGGACGGACACCTCGCCGCAGGACGATCCCCCGGGGCCGGTCGTGACCACCAGGCAGTCGAGATCGGCGGCGGGGTCGGCGCCGCAATACGCCTTCAGGGTGTCGTACTCGAAGCGGTTGACGATGAGTTCCCGGGAGAGCGCGACGAGTTCGCGCGCCTCGGCCGCCGCGAAGTCGGTCAGGCATTGCCCGGGGTCGCAGAGAAACGGGACTTCCAGGGCGTTCAGGACCCGTGCCGCCGCGATCATGTTCGGTGCGATGTCCGGGGCCACCACCGCATAGTCGAAGTCGCGCGCCCGGGCGAAGTCGGCAAGGCGTTCCGGGAAGTCCGGCAGCCGGGCGGGGCCGGGATGGAAACCCGTGAACTGGTTGCCGTCGCGGTCCGTGAACACGAAGGCGTGGGACGAGTAGACCGCGCCGGGGACCCGCACGATGCCGCTGCCGTCGATACCCAGTCCTTCGAGATGTTCCGCGTAGTCGGCGTCGTGGTCGTCTCCGACGAAGACGAAGGGGACCGGGTCGTCACCGAGCAGGGCGAGGCCGTAGGCGATGTTCATCGCGCAACCACCGAACCGGCGGTCGATCCGGTCAAGCTCGATCGACAGGTTGATCCCTCGATGCCGGGGCAGGTCCTCGAAGCGGCCGGCATAGCGCCCCGTGTAGTCGATCGCCAGGGTTCCGGTGACGAGGATGCGTGACATACTTGCGGCGTACTTAGCAGCGGACGGGAGCGGGTGCAAGGAGTCCTCGGGATTCTCGTGTTCCTGGGTCTCGCCTGGCTCCTGAGCGAGGGACGTCGGGACGTGCGGCTCCTGCCCGTCGCGGCGGGGCTCGCCATACAGTTCGCCATCGCTTTCGTCCTCCTGCGAATCCCGGTCGCGCGGGAGGGCCTGTTCGTGCTGAACCACGTCGTGGACGCCATCGAGACGGCGACCACGGCGGGCGCGTCGCTGGTGTTCGGTTTCCTGGGAGGGGGCGAGGTCCCGTTCGCGCTCACCGCCGAGAACGCGCCCTACATCTTCGCGTTCCGCATTCTCCCGCAGATCCTGGTGTTCAGCGTCCTGGTGGCGCTGCTCTGGTACTGGCGCGTGCTGCCCGTGGTGATCCGGGGTTTCTCCTGGGCGCTCCGGCGTTCGCTCGGAGTCGGCGGCGCGGTGGGCCTCGCGGCATCGGCAAGCGTGTTCCTCGGCATGATCGAGGCGCCGCTGGCGATCCGGGCGCACCTCGCGCGGCTGACCCGTTCGGAGCTCTTCGTGGTGATGACCTGCGGCATGTCGACCGTTGCGGGCTCCATCATGGTGCTGTACGCGAACCTGCTCACGGACGTGATCGACGGTGCGCTCGGGCACGTGCTGATCGCCTCGGTCGTGAACGTGATCGGCGCCGTCGTCGTGGCGCGCGTCATGATCCCGGAGGAGGGGACGGCCCGGGAAGCGGAGCTCGCGGACGAACTCCGCTACGCGAGCGTGATGGATGCGATCTCGCGGGGCACTATGGACGGGCTGCGCCTGGTGGTGAACGTCGGGGCCATGGTGATCGTCCTGGTCAGTCTGGTAGCGCTCGTGAACCACGTCCTCTCGGGCCTGAGCGTCTCGGGCGGCGCGCTCACGCTGGAGCGGATGGCGGGATGGGCGTTCGCGCCCGTCGCCTGGCTGATGGGCGTCGAGTGGGCCGAGGCGTCCTTCGCCGGGACGCTGCTCGGCGTGAAGGTCGTCCTCAACGAGCTGATCGCCTACATTCAGTTGGGGGCCGCCGAACCGGGGGAGCTGGGTGACCGCGCGCGTCTCATCCTCACGTACGGCCTGTGCGGCTTCACGAACTTCGGCAGCGTCGGCATCCTCGTCGGCGGGCTGTCGGCGCTGGTGCCGGAGCGGCGCGTCGAGGTGCTGCGGCTGGCGCCCCGGACGCTGATCTCCGGGACCATCGTCGCCTGCATGACCGGGGCTATCGCGGGACTGGTAACGAGCTGACCGCGTCGAGTACGTGCCCCACGTCCACGTCGTCGATGTCGAGGTGCAGTACCCAGCGTTCGCCCTCGATGCGGACGCCCCGTTCAAACAGGGCCGCCTCCCGCGTCGCCAGGTCGGGTCCGACGAAGACCATGTTGGTGTGGCAGGCGATGTCCGGCGCGTAGGCGCCGTCGGCAATCCCGCGCAGGCCCTCGGCGAGGCGCGCGGCCCGCGCGTGATCCTCTCGCAGCCGGTCCACGTGGTGTTCGAGGGCGAAGAGCCCGGCGGCGGCCAGGACGCCGGCCTGCCGCATGCCGCCGCCCAGCACCTTGCGCCAGCGACGCGCGCTCCGCACGAAGTCCGCGTTCCCGGCGAGAAGCGATCCGGCCGGCGCCCCGAGCCCCTTCGACAGGCAGAAGGCGACGGAGTCCGCGTGACGGGCGATGTCGGCGGCTTCGACGCCGCAGGCCACGGCCGCGTTGAAGAGGCGGGCGCCGTCGAGGTGCAGCGAGAGCCCCCGGGCGTCACAGAACCCGCGGGCCCGGGGAAAGTAATCCACGGGCAGCGGCTTGCCGGCCTGCGTGTTCTCGAGGCACAGCAACCGGGTACGGGCGAAGTGGTAGTCGTCGGGCTTGACGGCCGCCGCCACCGCGGCGAGATCCAGGGTGCCATCGGGCTCGAACGGGATGGGCTGCGGCTGGATCGCGCCGAGGGCGGCGGCGCCCCCGCCCTCGAACCGGTACGTGTGCGCCGAGTGCCCGGCGATGTACTCGTCGCCGCGCTGGCAGTGACTCAGCAGCGCGCAGAGGTTCGCCTGCGTGCCGCTCGCGACGAAGAGCGCGGCGTCGAAGCCGAGCAGCGCGGCGGCGCGGTCTTCGAGGGCGTTGACGGTGGGATCCTCGCCATACACGTCGTCGCCCACCTCGGCCCCGGCCATGGCCTCGCGCATGGCCGGAGAGGGGCGGGTGACGGTGTCGGAGCGGAGATCGATCAAGGGGAGCCTTCGGCCCGGGAGGAGAAAGCGGACCGATTGCCCCGGATTGGCTGCGCCGTCAGTTCCCCGCGAGCGAGACGTTGAATACCCCTGCCTGACGCGCCGAGTCCATCACGTGGATCATGCTCTCGGTGCGCGAGTCGGGGTGCGGCTGGATGATCACCGGCGCCTCGGGGTTCTCCGCGTGCAGTCGCTCGATGTTCGCCCGCACCGAGCGCCAGTCGACGTCCCGCTGCGCGATGACGATGCGGTCGCGGCTGGTGATCCGCACGACGATGCTGCGCTTGTCCGGATCGATGGTCTTCGGCTTGTCGTCCTCCGGCTGGTTGACGTCGAGCCCGACCTCCTTGACGAACGTGGCCGTCACGATGAAGAAGATCAGCATGATGAACACCACGTCCAGCATGGGCGTGAGGTTGATCTGCTCGTCGCCGTCGTCGGTGGTGTGTGAGTACTTGCGCACGACGGGTGGCTCCCCGGTGGCGCGGTCTCCCGCGTGAGTGACCGGCGATGTTAACCGAATAGCGCCGGGGGCGGAACGGGCGCGCGCCCGGCTCAGGACGCCCCCGAGGCCGCGCCCGGGGGCGGCCCGGCGGGGCCGTCGGACGGGTGGCGCGGTCGCAGACGCCGCACCAGGGGCGCGATCCAGACCAGGACGCAGGCGACGGCCAGGACCGCCGTCAGCGGGCGTTCCGCCAGGATCGTCCATGACCCGTCCGCCAGGTAGAGGGTGCGCCGCAGGTTCTCCTCCAGCATCCCGCTCAGGATGAACCCGAGCAGGAGGGGCGCCAGGGGGAAACCCGCCCGGCGCAACAGGAGCGCGCCCGCCGCGAGGCCGACCATCAGGTAGAGGTCGAAGTCGTTCAGGGTGGTGAGGTAGACCCCGACCAGCGAGAACGCGACCACGAACGGGATCAGTACCGGCCGCGAGACGCGGATCAGCCGCGACAGCCAGGGGATCAGCGGGAGGTTGAGCGCGAGGAGCACCAGGTTCCCGGCGAACATCGACACGATGACGCCCCAGAACGCCCCGGGATCGACCGCGAGCAGGCGGGGCCCCGGCTGGATGCCGAGGCTCAGCATGACCCCGAGCAGGACCGCCGTGGTCCCCGACCCCGGGATGCCCAGGGTCAGCAGGGGCACGAAGGAGCCCATGCAGGCCGCGTTGTTGGCGGACTCCGGCGCGGCCACCCCGCACGCCGGGTTGCGCGTGAAGCGTTTCTCGAAGGTGTGGGCGAAGAAGCTCGCGAGCGTCGCGCCGGCCCCGGGCAGCACCCCCACCAGGAAGCCGAGGACGGAGTTCCGTCCCACCGTGGGCACGATGGCCCGCGCGTCCCCGGGAGCGAGGCGCACATGGCGTCCCGCGGCGGTCCGGGGCTCGTCGCCGTCGCTGCCGCGGGTCAGCAGGTGAAACGCGTCCGCCAGCGCGAAGGTGGCCATCGCGACCAGGATGAAGGAGATCCCGTCCATGAGGTCCAGGCGCCCGAAGGTGAACCGGGGCACGCCGCTCTCGGGGTCCGCGCCCACCGTGCCGAGCATGAGGCCGAGGAGGGCGGCGACGCACGACTTCGCCACCTGGCCCCGTTCCGCGAACGCCGCGATGCTCGAGAGCGCGAGGATCAGGATCAGCGTGTAGTCCGGCGACTGGAACGCGGTCGCCCACGAGGCGAGCGCTCCGGCGAAGAGCAGTAGCGCCAGGGCCCCGAAGACGCCCCCGCTAAACGACGCGTAGGCGGCGAGGGCGAGTGCGCGTCCCGCCTGGCCGGCCCGCGCCATCGGATAGCCGTCGAAGGACGTGGCGACCGTCGACGCGACGCCGGGCGCGTTGATCAGGATCGAGGAGGTCGAACCGCCGAACACGGCGCCGTAGTAGACGCCGGCCATCATGATGAGTCCGGCCGCGGGCTCCATCGAGTAGCTGACCGGGATCATGAGCGCGATGGCGGTGATTGGTCCGAGTCCCGGCAGCATGCCGATCAGCGTGCCCGCGACGCAGCCGAGCGCGACCCAGGCCAGGTTGGCGGGGTCCATGGCCGTCGCGAGCCCAGCGGCGATGCCTTCCCACATCGTCGGCTCCCGGGGTCAGCCCCACAGGCTCCCGGGATGGATGTAGACGCCGAGCAACGCCTCGACGAGTACCCATCCCAGGGCAGGGGTTCCGAGGGACGCGCCCAGGAGCACCGGCCGGCGCCGTTCGCCGAGCACCGCGAGGGCGGCGCACAGGAAGAGCCCCAGCGCGGGCCAGAGGCCGATGCAGGGGATGGCGACGACGAAGGCGAGGATGCAGCCGACGATCGCCGCAAGGGGCCCGTAGCGTCCGGGTCCGGCCGTGAGGGAAACGCCGCGCAGGGACAGGCCGGCGGCGAAGAGGGCGAGCAGGGCGCCGCAGGCCAGGGGAAACGTGCGGGCGTTGACCGCCTCGTCCGCGGACCAGGGATCGAGCGGGACGCGCGTGGCCGCCCACAGGTAGGCGGCGGCGATCGCCAGGATGGCCAGCGGGACCAGTCGGGGCGTCACCGGGAGAACCCAAGTTCGGACAGCGTCACCCGCAGCGCGGCTTCCTGGTCCTCGAGGTACGCGTCGAACCCGGGCCCGAACACCTCGAGGGCCTGCCAGCCGTGCCGGTCGAGCGCCGCCCGCCACGCGTCGGACGCCGCCAGTGCGCGCAGGCGGCGGATATGGGCGGCGCGCGTCTCGGCCGATGTTCCGGGCGGCGCGAACACGCCACGCCAGTTCGCGAAGCTGACCTGATACCCCAGTTCCACGAGGGTGGGGACGTCACCGATGGCGCTCACCCGCGCGGGCGCCGTGACCGCCAGCACCCGTACCTGCCCCGAGCGGGTGAACGAGAGGGTCTCTCCGAGTCCGGTGGAGAGGAGGTCTATCTCGCCGCCGAGGAGGGCGAGCATCGCCTTGCCGCCGCCGTCGTAGGGGAGGTAGCGCACGCGGCGGGCGTCGACGTCGGCCGCGCCGAGCGCGAGTGCCAGCACGATGTGATCGAGGCTGCCGCGCGCCGAACCGCCCCCCACGATGAGGCCCGACGGGTCGTCGGACAGGCGTTGCAGCACCGTCTTCCAGTCATCCACCGGATCGTCCCCCCGTACGACGAAGATGCCGTAGTCGGCCACGAGCCCGGCGATGGGCGTCAGGTTGCGGAAGCCGAGCGGAAACAGTCCCTGCACGTTGCGAATCACGAGCGGTGTCGAGTGCACGAGCAGCGCGTTGCGGAAGCGCGCCTCGTTCTCCACGAACAGGCCGAGGGCCCGGTCGGAGCCGCCCCCGACGTTCTCGAAGGACACCGTGCCGGCCATTCCGAGCGTGTCGAGGGCGCGCCCGATTTCCCGGGCGGTCCCGTCCACCCCGCCGCCGGGCGCGACCGGGATCACGAAGTGCATGCGGTCGTCCGCGGCGGCGCCGAGGACGCCGCAGATCAGGACTCCGGCAAGGAGACGCGCCACCCGCGTGTTCGCAGGCGGCATTCTGTGCAGCCTGGGCATCGATCACGTTGTTGATCCTTCGCACGGAATGTTAAGGTCGCGCCGGTTCTTCCCGCTACCCCGGAGTCTCCGTGCGCACGCCACGAACCGCGCGTAGTCGGTCCGGTGTCCCGCGTCCGTCGCGTCGCCGAGCCGCTCCTCTGCTTGGGTGGGGTGCGTGCCGTGCCGCGGCGACGTTGCTCGTGCTCGCGGCGCTCCTGCCCCTCGGCGCGTGCAGGAGCTACCTGGCCTCCGAGGAGGGGCGCACGGTGGGGGAGGTGACCGACGACTCGGCGATCCATGCGCGCGTGAAGGGCGGACTGGTCCTCGCGCGCGGTGTCCCGGGCTGGCCCATCGACGTCGACGTGCGGGAGGGTGTCGTCGTCCTGACCGGCCAGGTGGCCACCGAGGAACAGCGTACGCGCGCCATCGGAATCGCCCGTGGCGTCCCCGGAGTGAAGGATGTCCGGGACCGCCTGATGGTCGTCGGGGCAGCGGCACCGGCCGCCGCGCCGGAGCCCGAAACTCCCGCCCGGTAACGCACCGGGCACCGCGCCGGCGCACCCGAAAACGCCGGAAAGCCGCGTGGTTGCTGGCCCGCGGGGGTTCCCGTGGCCTCCAGTGGCGAATCCGCCGCCGCGTGCTGGCGGTTTTGCACAGCGCCCCGGCCCTCCATCGCGGGCCGAGCCGGGAGCTTTTCCTTTGTCCGTCTCCAAGAACGATCCATAAGCCACTGTTTTGGCGTGAGAAAGTCATGCAACACGGCTGTCACGGATGCGGTGGTTCCGCTTTTCATAGCCTTGACGTAACTACTCGCCCCCCCTGCGCCTTCATTGATGACTGAGGGAGGGTCTGAGGGAGGGCCTTGCGCTTGACATCATAGCCCGTCGGCGCTAGGGTGCGCGCATGTCAAGCGGCGGGCGGCGGCATGGGCAACAGCTACTT
>JAJDVW010000121.1 GCA_022825925.1 Pseudomonadales bacterium
GGTCCGGTTGTATTCGATGCCCGCCTTGAAGAGATGCCCGCCGGACAGCCAGGAGACGTTGTCGACCAACTGCACACGGTCGTCGTAGCTCGGATCGATGGGGAGGAAGTAGGGGAGGCCGATGCGGAAGCCGTCGGCGAAGTCCATGCCGATGTCCGGGAAGGGACGCCCGCCGAGACGCTGGAACTGGGGCGGTCCGGGCAGCCGCGCGCCGGGGATGAGCGGTCCCCCGTACCAGCGCGGCCGGTCCTCGCCGGCCCACTGGAAGCGAAACTCGTTGGAGACCGTGTTGCCCAGCAGCGAACGCAGGCTCGCGTTGACCGCGTGCGAGTAGTCGCGCTCGATGCCGTTGGATGAGAGCCCCCACGAATCGACATCGAAGGTGCCGTTCACCTGTTCCGACCAGGTATAGTTGTACTTGAAGGAGGCCTGGTGCCGCTCGCCGGCGCTGATGTCCAGTTTGGCGATGAGCGCGCGGGCGTCGTCGGTGCGCTCGATGGGGCCGAATTCATCATCGAAGAGCCCGGGCCAGCGCGACTGAAGGAAGCTGTCCAGCCTGTGCAGGTTGGCGTCGCTGTTGACCAGCCGTTGCTGCTGCTTGGTCTCCGTAGCGCTCTGCTGGTCGTAGGCGAGGAAGAAGAAGGCCCGGTCGCGCACGATCGGCCCGCCCACGGTGAACCCGAACTGCCCCCGGCCGAACTCCGGCTTGCCGCCGCCGCGCCCCTCCGGATACGCGGCCGAGATCGCGTCCCACTGGCCGTAGTAGTGAGCCGTCCCGGTGAAGTCGTTGGTGCCCGAGCGAGTGACGACGTTCACAAATCCACCCGCCGAGCGCCCGAACTCGGCGGTAGCGCCCTGGTTCACCACCACCATCTCCTCGATGGCGTCCTGGTTGAAGGTGAAGGCGGGACGCTGACCGCCCCTCTGCTCGCCGAAGAAGGCGTTGTTGAAGTCGGCCCCGTCGACGATGAAGTTGTTGAAGATGCCGCGCTGGCCGCTGACGTTGAGCTCGTCTCCGTCGGGCCCCTGCGAGATGGATACGCCGGGGGTAAGGAGCGTGAAGTCCAGGTAGTTGCGGCCGTTCGAGGGCAGGCCGTCCACGACCTCCTCCGAGAAGCGCTGCGAACTGGTGACGTCTTCGGTGTCGAGGAGGACGTCGCGCTCGCGGGTGACGGTAATGCCCTCGAGTTCCACGGGTGCGAGCCCCAGCGAGAGCAGGAGCGTCTCGCCGACCCGCAGCACCAGCCCTTCCCTGCGGTCGGTCCCGAACCCGTCGGGCGCGGTCGCGGTCACATCGTAGGTACCGAGCGGAAGCAGCGTGCGCGCGAACGTTCCCTCGGCCGTCGTCTCCACCGTGGTGCGGAACCCGGTCTCCCGGTGTTCGATGCGGACCACGGCGCCCGGGACGGGAGCGCCCGCGGGGTCACGCACCGTTCCGCGGACGACTCCCGTGGTGGCCTCGGCCTGGGCGGAGGCGGCGGCAGGGGCGAGCGCCGCGGCGAGGGCGAGGGTGACGGCCACCCGGGTCAGCGTGGCGAGACGCGCGCGCGGTGGTGTCGGGAGCGCGGTTGCAGCAGGCGCGGCGCGGACGGGCGGGCGGTTGGTCATGGGCTCCGGGGGGCCTCGCGTGGGTCCTCGTATCACGTGATGCGCGGAAAATTGTGGGCGTGAAGGGCGCGAGATACAAGTTGCGGGACACAAGAGGCATCGGCCGAGCAGGGCGTCAGCATGAACCGGCTGGTGAGCGCGCGCCTCGCCGGGTAGCCGGGAGACGCGCTACTTTCGCTCTGCGGTTGTCGGGCCCCGGTGCGCGCCCTGCGCATCGGATCGCTGGAAAGCGAGGACCTCGTCACCGGCGTCCTGGATCTGGCGATCGGGCCTCACGGCGCTGCGACCCGACGGCTCGGCAGTCGTACGGATCGACAACGTCCGAGAAGACGGTACTCCGCCCGCCTTGCGGACGAAGTGGCCGGATGGGTAGCCGGGGACTACAACCCGACGGGCCCTGGGTGGCTTGTGCTCAGTGAAGCGACGCGTGAACGGAGGCGCCGGGCCGTCCGCAGTGCGTTCCGGCCGGCCCGCGCTCCGTCTCCCCCTTGGCGGCCCCCCGTCATCGGCCTGCGTCGCGGACCTCGGTAACGACCAGCCGGGGCGTGGACGACACGTCGGCTCCTCGCTCAGAGCCAGCGACGGTCGAAGACACGATGGTCACCGTGACGGCGCTCGAACAGTTGTTGTCGGTGTCGGTTTCCCCGGACACCGGCTCCACGCACATCCCGACGTACAGAATTCCCGCCGAAGCGTCTGCGCTGGCGTTCAAGCCGAAGCCAAGGGCTGTGCTATCGGAGGCCGCGAGACCGGGCACGGCGCGGTTGCCGATCTGGCTGTCATCCGTCGTGATCGTCGAATCGTTGGACACGAGGATGGTCGCCGTCGTCGAGTCCGCCGGGCCACCGCCTCCGTTGAGGATCGTGAACGTTACGGGCACCGCCGCGCCGCCGGCCACCAGCGTGATCTCCGTCGGGTCAACCGAGCTTACCAGCAGATCCGGATGCGCCGCGCA